>NZ_JAVREO010000003.1:0-545010 GCF_031845445.1 Streptomyces chisholmiae
GGTTCCAGTGCACGGCGTGCGGGTTCGCGGCCAACGCGGACCACGTCGGCGCGACGAACGTCCTCAACCGGGCCGGGCTGGCCCTCCGCGCGGCGGCCTAGCCACCGACGCAGGAAGCCCGCGCGTTTACGCGTGGGTGGAGTCACGTGACCTCCTTCTGGTCCCGCCGGCACCCTACCAAAGATCATCTGTCACCAGATTGTTTGCCTGCCAACCACCGACTTTGTATGCTCGGCAATCATCTGTCAGCAGATTATGTGTGAGCCGATGGAGGCCGCCGCCGTGACGCTGGACCTGACCCCCGACGAGCTGCTCTCGACCACCCGCGCCGTGCGCCGCCGACTCGACCTGGACCGACCGGTGCCAAGGTCGCTGATCGAGGAGTGCGTGGACCTGGCGACCCAGGCGCCCACCGGCCGCAACCGACAGCGCTGGCACTTCGTCGTGGTGACCGAGCCCGCGCGGCGGCGGGCCGTGGCGGATCTCTTCCTCAGCTCCCTCGCACTGGCCTCGGGACAACCGCTGACCCAGCGCGACGTCTGGCGGATGAACTACCACCCAGGATCGACCGAGCGGGTCTTCGACGGCCTGCGCCACCTGGCCGCGAACATCCACCGGGTGCCGGCCTTCGTCATCCCCGCCGTGGAGGGGCGCACCGACCACGCCCCGGTGACCGAGCAGGCCGGCACCTGGGGCTCGATCCTGCCGGCCGTCTGGAGCTTCATGCTGGCCGCCCGGGCCCGCGGTCTCGGCACCACCTGGACCACCGCGCAGGGGCCACGGGAACGGGAGCTGGCGCGGGTGCTGGGCGTGCCCTACGAGAAGGTCATGCTGGCCGCCCTCATCCCGCTGGCCTACACCATCGGCACCGACTTCAAGCCGGCCCGGCGCGTTCCGCGCGACCAGGTCCTGCACTGGGACCGCTGGTGAGAGGGCTGGGGCCCGGCTAGGGACCGCCCAGCGAACCGGTCTGCCCGGCGTGCGGCGCGAACAGGTCCAGCAGCCGGGTGCGGGACGCCTGCACCCGGTGGGCCAGGATCTCCACCACCACCCGCAGCAGCGCGTAGCCGAAGGCCGGGTCCTCGTCGCAGAGCGCCTGCACCTCGGGACCCTGGAACTCGTAGGCACGCACCGGGCTCAGCGCCTCGGCGCCGAAGTCCCACTGGAAGGGCGGGAAGAGCCAGGACCAGCCCAGCAGGTCCCCGGTCTCCAGGGAGGACACGGCCGTCGGCCGGCTGCCCCGCAGCCGCAGGTCCAGCGTGACCGTCCCGGACCTGACGATCCAGAACCGGTCGGCCGTGCCGCGCTCCTCGAAGATCCGCTGGCTCTGCTCGAAGGACACCTCGCTGGCCAGCGTCATCAGCCGTTCCCTGTGGCCCGCCGGCAACACCCGCAGCAGCCGTCGTGGAGCGGTCATCGCCGCCTCCCTCCGCCCCACCGTGTGGGGGGTCGGTACCGAGGTGACGCCGCCCGGGCCCGCCGCCCCGCGCGCCGGGCCCCCGCCGCCACCCGTTGCCCTCCATTGCACTCCCAACGGAGCAGTCCCGCATCCCCGACCGGCCCGGCGAAGTCGCCGGCTGCCGCCACGTCCGGGACAGTGGGGGCGAGGGCCGCCGCCCGCGACCCGAGGGAGGAACGTGTGCGCGATCCCGAACCCCGGTGACCTGGGCCGTCCGCCCGGGCAGTCGGTGGTGTTGCTGGAGGTGGGCGCCGACGGGACGGTGCTCGCCGTGTCCCCCGAGTCGGAGTGGCTCACCGGGGTGCCGCCCGAGGAACTGCTCGGCAGCCCGATGAACGAGCTGGTCTCCGACGCCGACGCGTGCGCCGCCGCCCAGCGGGGCAGGCCCGGCCGCTGGCCGGTCCGCGTCCCGCACCGGGCCGGCCACCACGTCGAGGCGCGGCTGGACGTCTTCCCCCCGCTGATCGGCGAGCCGGTCCGGCACCTGGTCACGCTGACCGAGGCCGGCACCGCCCGGCAGCAGGAGGAGGACCAGTCCGTGGTGCGGGCGCTCTTCTCCCAGCAGCAGGTCGGGCTGGCCATCCACGACGAACAGCTGGCGGTCACCCGGCTCAACATGGACGCCAACGCGCTGCGCGAGTGGAACGGCATCCGGGAGCGGGGGGAGCCGCTGCCCGAGCCGACCGCCGAGCACCCCATCCCGCTGGACCGGATGATGACGCCGGCGGACACCCGGGCGGTCGGCGAGAAGCTGGCCAGGGTGCTGACCAGCGGCGAGCCGCTGATCAACTGGGAGCACTCCTACCGCAGTCCCAGGGCCCCGGAACAGGAACGCAAGCTGTCGGTCACCTCGCTGCGGCTGAAGGACTCCCAGGCGCAGCGGCTCGGCGTGGTCAGCGTCTACACCGACGTCACCGAGGAGCACCAGACCCAGCTGCGGCTGGCCCTGCTGCACCGGGCCGCCCAACGGATCGGCCCCTCGCTCGACGTCACCCGCAACGCGCAGGAACTCGCCCGGGTGCTGGTGCCCGACTACGCCGACCTGGCCGCCGTCGACCTGGGCGACCGGGTGCTGACCGGCGACGAGCCCGGCCCCACCTCGCTGTCCGGGGAACGGGTGCGCCGGGTCGCGACGGCCCAGGGCTTCGGCGGCGACTGGCCGGACGAGGTGCAGCCGCTGGGCGCGGTCTTCCGGATCGAGATGCGGGACGACGCGACCGGCCCCGAGGCGATCCGCAACCAGGCCGCCGCCGCGCTGCGCACGGTGCGCGCCGACGAGGAGCCGCCCGTCGCGGAGAGCACCGCCCGGCTGCTGCTGCCCCGTTCGCCCGGCTCACTGATGGTGGTGCCACTGCGCGCCAGGGGCCAGGTGCTGGGCACGCTGGCGCTGTGGCGCTCCGCGGACCGGGAGCCGTTCAACGGGGCCGACGCCGATCTGGCCGAGGAGGTCGGCTCCCGGGCCGCGCTCAGCCTGGACAACGCCCGCCGCTACACCCGCGAGCACCGCACCCTGGAGACGTTGCAACGCAGCCTGCTGCCGCCCCCCGACTTCGAGGTCACCGCCGCCAGCACCGCCGGGCACTACGTGCCGGCCGAGACCACCGCCGGCATCGGCGGCAGCTGGTACGACGTGATCCCGCTCTCCTCGGCCCGGGTGGCCTTCGTCATCGGCGACGTGGCCAGCCACGGGCTCAACGCGACCGCCACCATGGGCCGGCTGCGGACCGCCGTGCAGACCCTGGCCGACCTGGACCTGGCCCCGGACGAACTGCTGACCCGACTGAACGACCTGGCCGTCCGACTGGCCGAGTTCGCGCCGGCGGAGGAGGCCCGGGAGGGCCAGCTCGGCGCCATCGGCGCCACCTGCCTGTACTGCGTCTACGACCCGGTCAGCGGCGAGTGCTCGCTGGCCAGCGCCGGCCGGACCCCGCCGATGGTGGCCCAGCCGGGCACGGAGGCCGAGACGCTCCCGTTGAAGCCGGGGCCGGCGCTCGGCGTCGGCGGCGAGCCCTACGAGACGTTCACGCTGCGGCTGGGACCGGACAGCGTGCTGGCCTTCTTCAGCGAGGAACTGGTCACCCTGCACACGGACCCCGGCGCCGCCCCGCCGGACGGCGGCCCGCGCGGGGACGCGGACGCCGACGGCGCCACCGAAGCCGAAGCCGAATCCGGAGCCGGAACCGAATCCGGAACCGGTGCCGACGAGACCGACTCCGGCACGGACGCCGAATCCGATGCCGGTAGCGCGTCCGAATCCGGTACCGGCAAGGCCGTGGAGCCCGAACGCGTCGCCGCGCTGCGGCACCAACTCACCGAGGGCGCCACGGCGGAACGGCCCCCGGCCGAGGTCGGCCGCGCCGTCCTGGACCGGCTGCTGCCGGAACGCGCCCCCGCCAACGACGTCGCCCTGCTGGTCGCCCGGGTCCGGCCGCTGCCGCCCGGCACCACCGCCCACTGGCAACTGCCCGCCGAGCCGGCCGTGGTGGGCCGCGCCCGTGACCTGGTCCTCGGCCAGCTCAGGGAGTGGGACCTCAGCGAACTCGCCTTCCCCACCGAGCTGATCATCAGCGAGCTGATCACCAACGCCATCCGGTACGCCGGCGGGCCGGTCGGGGTGCGGCTGATCCGGGACGAGGCGCTGATCTGCGAGGTCTCCGACCCCAGCGAGACGCAGCCGCACCTGCGCCGGGCCCGCCCCACCGACGAGGGCGGCCGAGGACTGTTCCTGGTCGCCCAACTCGCCCACCGCTGGGGCAGCCGCTACACCGCGACCGGCAAGACCATCTGGACCGAGCAGCCCCTCGGCTAGTGCTGGCAGGAGGCCGGTTCAGGAGAGGACCAGCGGCAGAGGGATGACTCAGGGGGCGGGCGGCTCGATCTCCCCCGCGAAGACGATGACCTGGTCGATGAGGCTCCGCCGCAGATGGACGATGTCCGTTCCCGCCAGGCGGGGGCCGCCGGCCGGCGTGGTGAAGACCCACTGGTACCGGGCCCAATCGTGCGGCATGTCCACCGCTGAGCAGCGCACCATCGTGCCGGTCCCCGCCGGGTGGTGCCGGATGTCCAGCACGAACTGCTCGACCGCGGCGATGCCTTCGCTGCGACCCAACGGCCCCCAGAAGACTACGTCCGAGGTCAGAGCCTGGGAGAGCAGGGCGGTCACGTAGTTGTCGTCCGAGGCGTTGAACGCGGAGATGAACGTGTCGATCGCGGAGCGTGCGGTCTCTTCGTGCATGCCCCAGTAATACCAGCCGTTTCGCGTGCGCTCGTCCCGCCAGTCGCCCGCCGATCACGGTGGGCTGTCCCGGTCTCGGCACCAGCCACCGTTCGGACCGCCAAAACCCCAGGTCAGCACGGTTGTTGCGGGCCGGGCGCCGGCCTCGGGGACAACAGCCGCATCCGTGCCGAATCGAGCGTTGTCGGTGGCACGGCCTAGGGTGTGCCACGTGACCGCACCATCACCGACCGGCAGCACCGCCGGCGTCCCCGCCCCCGCCGGCCCCGGCGCCGGCCGGCCGCCCGCGGCCCGGCTCGCGCCCGGCCCCGCGGCGGACGAGGGGCTGGCCCGCCGGCTGCGCGCCCTGGCCTGCACCGCCCCCCTGCACGACCTCGACGTCCGCAAGGCCAACCTGGCCGGCGAGTACGCCCGTTACGCCATGGCCGAGGTGGCGCTGGCCGCGATCGACCTGGTCACCCTCAGCATGGACTTCGACACCGGCGCCGAGCACGAGGACGTGATCGCCCGGCTGCTGCCGCGGATCGCCGCCCAGGCCCCCACCCGCCCCACCGTCGAGCACCGCCGGGTGGCCCGCTGGGTGCTGGACAACCTGATCAACGTCGGCAGCGTGGACCGCGGCTTCCGCGCCGTCTACGGCACGTTCGGCGCCGACGGCGAATACACCCGCAGGGACTACGACTTCAAGCTGGTCGAGGAGGTCCAGGGCCGGGCCGGCGAGGTGTACCTGCGCACCACGGACGAGGCGGTCAACGTCCTGGTCGGCGCCCTCGACACGGACGTCACCAGCGCCCAGATCGCCGCCGAGGTGAAGCTGGAGGTGCTGATCAACCGGGGCCGGCTCGCCGACGCCCAACTCGCGGCCGAGCAGGCCAGATACCGCACCGTCCAGTACGCGGAGACGCTCCGCCGCACCCTGGAGACGACCCGGCGGGACGTCCGGGCGGTGGACTGGCTGCACGCGGTGCCCGAGCTGATCAACGAGGCGCTGGACCACATCGCCGACCGCTACCGGCACGAGAACGCCATCCTCACGCACATCAGGCACGCCCGCGACGAGGCGTCCGACCCGGAGCACAAGCTGCGCGCCGCCGAGCTGGTGGACATCGTGCGGGACTGCATCCGGCGGCACACCCAGCTCCAGTCCCGGCTGTTGGAGGCCGGGCCGCTGTTCCGGGCCGAGCAGGACCGGCAGGCGTTCGCCATGCCGGCCGCCCGCGCCGGTACCGACCTCTACGGCCAGCTGCTGGCGCCGCTGCTGCCGCTGCCCGTCGGCGACGCCACCCGGGTCACCGACGCCTACTTCGCCCGCGGCACCGGCCCCCGGCCGCCCGGCGCGGTCCGGCTGACCGACCTGACGGAGCAGCTCCTCACCCCGCCGGCGCCCCGCGAGCACCTGGGCGCCGAGCTGCCCGAGCCCGACCTGGTCGCCACCCCGGACGACAGCCGGTTCAGCGACGCCCAGCTGAGCCAGGCCATGGAGCTGCTGCGGCTGCCGCCCGACGCGCCGAGACGGCTCTCCGGGCTGCTCGCCGAAGCCCGCGCCCGGGACGCCGAACTACCGCACCTGATCGCCCTGTTGGCGGCGCACGCGGCCAGCCCCCCGGTGGGCACCGCCTACCGGCAGGGCGAGCGGCGGCTGCTGTTCGCGGTGGACGACGGCACCCCGCTCAACGACCGGGACTTCGGCGGCGCCGACCTCATCGTCGGCACCGCCCTGCTGGACGCGGCCGGCATGGCCGCCGCACGCACGGAGAGCAGCTCATGACCACCCCAGCCGCGGGCAACACCCCGCTCACCCCAGCCGACACCGCCGACGCCGCCCGGCTGGTCGCCTTCGGGCTCCAGCCCAAGCTGCCGCCCGCCAGGGACGCCGAGTACGCGGCGCTGCTGCGGCGCTACCAGGAGGAGCCGCCGTTCGCCCGGATCGCCGACGCGGTGGCGACTGGCCTCGGCCTGGTGGTGCTGGAGGTCTCGCCGCGCGCCGGGATGGCGGTGGCCGCCGCCGAGGACTCGGTCTTCGCGGTGCGGATGGGGGAGTACGCCCGCCGCACCACGGCCGACCCGACGGACCGCTTCCTGCACGGCCTGGCCCATCTGGCCGTCGCCGCGCTGGCGTTCCCCCGCCCTGCCGACCTGGCGGACGACGACTACCTGGGCCGGATCTCGGTGCACGGCGTGGAGGGCTTCGTCCGGCACGCCTGCCAGCGGCTGGCGGAGCGCGCCGCCGAGCGCGGGGAGAACACGGACCCGGCCAGCGAGGAGCCGGGCCTGGAGGCCGCCTGGCGGGTCTACGCCCGGCGCAGCGCGACGGGCGCCACCAAGGACTCCCGTCGGCTGGCCGGTTCCACCACCGGCATCGTCGGCAAGGCGGTGGCCTTCCTCGCCGACGCGGGCTTCCTGCACCGCACCGGCGACGACCAGGGCGGCACCTACCGCACCACCCCGCGTTACCAGCTCCAGGTCCGGGAGTTGGCCGCCTCGGCCGCCATGTCCGAGCTGACCGAGCTGGGGCTGGTCCCGGTCAGCGACGGTGCCGGCGCGCTGCTGCCGTCCCCGTCCGACGACTCGCTCGACCTGGTGGCGGGCGCCGGCCTCCCGTTCCACCGCTGACCGCCGCGCCCCCGGCCCCGCACCCCCCCGCCCGACCGTCTCCCGATCCCGTCCGAGAACCACGAGAGTCCCCGCCATGTACGAGCTGTCCCGGGTCCGTCTCTACTCCATCGGCCCAGCCGGGGCCCGCTACGCCGACACCGTCCTCGACCTGCGCGGCGTCGGCGCGCCCGTGCCGGAGCCGGCGCCCGCCCAGGCGGACTTCTTCGAGGAGGAGCCGGCCGGCCCGCCGCTGCGCCCGGCGCCCGCCGGCGTGCTCTTCCTGGAGAACGGCGGCGGCAAGTCGGTGCTGCTCAAGCTGATCTTCTCGGTGATGCTGCCCGGCCACCGCAACACCCTGGGCGGCGCCAGCTCCGGCGTGCTGCGCAAGTTCCTGCTCGCCGACGACTGCGGCCACGTCGCGCTGGAGTGGCAGCACACCCGCACCGGCGAGACCGTGGTGGTCGGCAAGGTCAGCGAGTGGCGTGGCCGGCAGGTCTCCAGCGACCCCCGCAAGTTCGCCGAGGCCTGGTACTCGTTCCGGCCGGGCGCCGGCATGAGCCTGGACTCGCTGCCGGTCGCCGAGTCCACCGCCCTGCGTCGGGAGGACCCGGCCGACGGCAGCTCGGGCGCGCGCGGCCGGCGCCGCACCATGAAGGGCTTCCGGGACGTCCTCACCGAGACCGACCGGGCCTACCCCAACCTCGACGTGGTCTGGGAGGAGGTCCACGAGCGCTGGATCGAGCACCTGGGCGGCCTCGGCCTCGACCCGGAACTCTTCCGCTACCAGCGGGAGATGAACGCCGACGAGGGCGAGGCGGCCGGCCTCTTCGCGGTGAAGAACGACGCGGACTTCACCGACCTGCTGCTCCGCGCCGTCAGCGACCCGAAGGACACCGACGGCCTGGCCGACCTGGTGCACGGCTTCGCCGACAAGCTGGGCCGGCGCGCCGAGCTGACCGCCGAGCGCGACTTCACCGCCGGCTCCGTCGAGTTGCTGCACCGGGTCGGCGAGGCGGCCGACGCCCGCGAGGGGGCCCGCTCGGTGCACACGGCCGCCGAGCACCGCGCCCGGGCGCTGACCCGGCGGCTGGACGCCCGGGCCGAGCGGGAGCGCGGGCTCGCCGCCGAGCTGGCCGAGCGCGCCGCGCACGGCGCTGAGGCCGTCGCCGAGGCCACGCGCCGGCGCGCCGTCGCCGACCGTACCGCCGCCGAACTGGCCTACCGGCACGCCTCGTTGGCGCTGGCCGCCGCCGAGCAGGCGGCCGCGGCCCAGCGCCGGGAGCTGACCGAGGCCCGCACCCAGCAGGCCGCCTGGCAGGCCGCCGAGACGGTGCTCCAGCACCGCGCCGCCGCCGACCGGGCGGCCCGGGTGGCCGCCGCCATCCAGGAGGCAGAGCGGGACGCGGCGCCCGCCCTGGCCGCCCGCGGCCGGGCCGCCAGCGCCCTGGTCGCGGCCCTGCACACGGCGGCCGAGCGCGGCGAGCGCGCCGCCGCCGAGCAGGAGGAGCGCTCGGCGACCCTGCTCCAGGCGGCGGAGACGGCCCACCGGGACGCCACGGCCGGCGCGACGGCGGCCCAGCGCGCCCGCAGTGAGGCGGAGCATCTGCGGCAGCGGCTCGCCGAGGTCGAGCAGGAGACCGCCCAGGCGGTGGAGGCCGGCTGGCTGGCCGCAGGACCCGGCGCCGACCCGGCCCGCGCGGCGCTGGCCGCCGCCGACGCGGAGCGGGCCGCGGTGGCCGCCTTCGAGTCGGCCCGGGACGTCGCCGCCCGGTCCGGCGAGCTGGCCAGGGAGCGCGAGGCCGAGCGGGCCGCCGCCGAGCTGGCCGCGGCCCGCGCGGCCGACGCCGCCGAGGCCGCCGAGGCGGCGCTGGCCGGCGAGCGCGCCACGGCCCGCGCGCTGGCCGCCGAGCCCCGGCTGGCCGCGCTGCTCGGCCTGCCGGCGGACCCCGAGGCCCCGGCGTCCGGGGCCACCGACAGCGCCGCCGACGGTCCCGGGCTGGGCGTCGCCGGGCTGGACGCCAACGCCGAGACCCTCGCCCAACTCCTCGACTCCGCCCTGGAGTCGACGGAGCGCCGGCTCTTCGAGCTGCGTACCGAGGCCGCCGACGACACCCGCATCCTGGCCGCCCTCGGCGACGGCGGCCTGCTGCCGCCCGGCCCCGACGTGCTGGCCACCGTCGAGTACCTCGGCGAGCACGGCATCCCGGCGCTGCCCGGCTGGCGCTACCTCGCCCAGGCGGTCGACCCGGCCGACCACGCGGCGGTGCTCGCCGCCCGCCCCGAGCTGGTGGACGGCGTGGTCATCACCGACCAGGCCAGCCACGCCCGGGCCAGGGAGGCGCTGGCCGAGGCCGCGCTGCTGCCCCGCTCGGCCGTCGCCGTCGGCACCGCCGCCGCCCTGCTGGCGCCCACCCCGCCGCCCGGCGGCCCGGACAGCGGCATCTTCCTCGTCCCACCGAACCCGGCGATGCACGACGAGCGGGCCGCCGACGACGAGCGCCAGACGCTGCGCGCCCGCGCCGGCGAACGCGACGCCGACATCAGGATGTTGGCGGCCAGGGTCGGCCAGGACCGGGCGCTGGCCGCCCGGCTCGCCTCCTGGCGGGCCGGCTGCCCCGCCGGCCGGCTGGCCGAGCTGGCCGCGCGCGCCGCGGAGACGGCCGCGGCCGCCGAGGAGGCCGCGGCCCGCCGGGTCGCCGCCGTCACCGCGGCGGCCGAGGCCGGCGAGTCGGCCGGCGAGGCCGCCCGCGCCAGGGACGAGCGGCAGGAGGCCGCGCAGCGCGCCCGCCGCTCCGCCGACGCCCTGGCCGGCCTGGCGCACCGGCTGCGGGAGCGCGGCCGATGGCAGTCCCGGCTGCGGGAGTTGGCCGCCGAGGCCGCCGAGGCCGAGGCGGGCGCGGCCGAGCGGCTGGCCGCCGCGCAGGCCGCCGACGAGGACCGCCGCGCCGCGCAGCGCGCCGCCGACGACGCCCGCCGCACGGCCAACGCGCTGCGCGCCGAGCGGGCCGAGGTCTCCGGCGCGCCCGAGCAGCCGGCCCAGGAGCCCGAGCAGCCGGCCGACGGCGCCGAGTCCTCGCTGCCGGCGCTGCGCGAGGCGTACCGCTCGGCGTCCCGGCTCTACGAGAAGGTCGGCGTCGGCGCCGACCTGCGCGCCGAGCAGGCCCGCGCCGAGGGCGACGAGTCCGCCGCCCGGGCCGCCCTGGCCCGGCTGAGCAACAAGGTCCGCACCCGCGCCGCGAAGCTGCTCGACGGCCCCGAGGGCGCCGACGGCCCGGCCAGGCAGGCCGCCGCGGCCCGTGCCGAGTCCCAGGTGCAGCTGCTCGAAGGGCGGTCGGCCGCCGCCAGTGAGCGGCTCGGCCGGCTGCGCGGCGAGGCCGAGCGGCTGGCGCCGGCCGAGGGCGAGGCCCATATCGAGCTGCCCGCCGAGCGGGTGCCGGCGGACGCGGGGCGCGCCGCCACCCTGCTGCGGGCCGCCGAGGCCGAGTTGGCCGCCAGGGACGAGGCCCTGGCCAGCGCCGAGGAGGCGCACCGCCGGCTGGCCGAGCAGCACGCGGAGGCGCTGGCCGCGGCCGACGGCTTCGCCGAGATCGCCGCCCTGCTCGGCGACCAGGCCAGGGAGCCGGCCGACGAGCCGGGCGAGCCGCCGGCCGCGCCCGAGCCCTACCCCGGCTCCCTCGCCGAGGCCAGGTCGGCGGCCGGCGACGCCCGCCGCGCGCTGCGCGCCGCCGGTGGTGGCCTGGCCGCCGCCGAGTCCGCCGTCCGGGAGGCCTGCGACCAGCTGGTGCGGCACGCCAACGCCAGCCGCTACGAGCAGGTCCGCACGCCGGCCCGGGCGCAGATCCGGGAGCTGCCCACGGCCGCGCTGCCCGGCCACGCCGCGGCCTGGGCCGCCGCGTTCGCTCCCCGACTGCGGGTGCTGGGCGACGAGTTGACCCAGCTGGAGCGGAACCGCGACGGCATCGTGGACCGGCTGCGCGGGCTGGTGGAGTCCGCCCTGGCCACGCTCAGGTCCGCGCAGCGGCTGTCCCGGCTGCCCGAGGGGCTGGGGGAGTGGTCGGGGCAGGAGTTCCTGCGCATCCGGTTCGACGAGCCGGACCAGTCGACGCTCACCGAGCGGCTGGGCGAGGTGGTGGACGAGGTGACCAGGGCCGCTGTCCGGAAGAACGCGGACCTGCGCAGGGACGGCATGTCGCTGCTGCTGCGCGGGGTGCACGCGGCGCTGCGGCCCCGGGGCGTGCGGGTGGAGATCCTCAAGCCGGACGCGGTGCTGCGGGCCGAGCGGGTGCCGGTGGGGCAGATGGGCGACGTCTTCTCCGGCGGCCAGCTGCTGACCGCCGCCATCGCCCTGTACTGCACGATGGCCGCGCTGCGCGGCAACGACCGCGGCCGGGACCGGCACCGGCACGCGGGCACGCTCTTCCTGGACAACCCCATCGGCCGGGCCAACGCGACGTACCTGCTGGAGCTGCAGCGCGCGGTGGCCGACGCGCTGGGCGTTCAACTGCTCTACACCACCGGCCTGTTCGACACCACGGCGCTGGCCGAGTTCCCGCTGGTGATCCGGCTGCGGAACGACGCGGACCTGCGGGCCGGGCTGAAGTACATCAGCGTCGAGGAGCACCTGCGGCCCGGCCTCCCGCGCACCGCGGCGGGCGACGAGCCGGTGCACGGCGAGGTGACGGCCACCCGGGTCTACCGCAGGCCGCCGCCACCCAGCACGTCCAACCCGCCGGCCGCGTCCGCCTCTTCGGTGCCAGCGCCGGCGTCCGCCGACGCCCCGGAGCCGGCGGCCCGGCCGTGACGACGCGCCGCCTTCCTGGCCGCCCGGCGCTCGGCCCGCCGGGCCCGGGCGCCGGCCCTGGCCACGCTGCTGGGCACGGAGACGACGCCGTTGCGCTGCCGCCAGGACTGCGAGGTGACCCAGATGTCCAGCACGGCCCAGGTCGCCACCACGGCGCTGACCAGGGTCGAGATGGCCATCGGGAGCACCAGCCAGGCGCCGGCGAACAGCGCGAGCAGCACCACCACGAGCTGGCTGAGCGTCAGCGCGATGATGATCACCGCCCGCACCGCCGCGGTGCGTACCGGATCCGGAAGTCGGGGTCTCGCATACACGCCGCTCTCGCTCCCTGCACGGTGAGATGCGCGGATATGTCCTCGCGGTCCATGGTAGAACGCCTTGCGCCCCCGCCGGTCACCGGCCAGGATGAGGCGCCCACCGGGCCAACTCCCATGATTACCGGACAGTTACCGGACCCGGTGCGGTGGCCGGTAGTAGGCTCGCGCTGTCGATCGGTCACCCCCACCGCGTCCGGGAGCGGCCCGAGCAGAGCAAGGGGAGGGTATGCGCGTTCGGGGCAAGTCGATCCAAAGCAGGATCTGGACGCTGGTGTTGGTCCCGCTCCTCGCTCTGGTGGTGCTGTGGGCGACGGCGGCGGTGCTCACCGTGCCGGCCGCCTTCGCCGCGCGGGACACGGCCTCGGCCGCCGAGCGGCTGACCGAGCCGGTGCAGGGCACGGTCGCCGCCCTCCAGGACGAGCGCCGGGACGCCATGGTCTACCTGGCCGACCCGCGCCGCGCCGAGGGGCTGGCCGCGTTGACCGAGGCCAGGGAGGACACGGACGCCGCGCTGCGCCGGCTGCGGCGCGCCGCGGCCGGCACCGAGGGCGACCTGTCGAACGCCGCCGGCAGCCGACTGGACGGGCTGCGCCGGACGTTGGACGAGCTGGAGCGGCTGCGCGGCCAGACGGACAGCAACACCATCCCGCTCTCCGGCGCGCTGGACGCCTACAGCGACCTGGCCGCGGCCGGCCTGCGGCTGCTGGCCGCGCTGCCGCCCACGGAGGACGCCGGGGACGAACGGCACTCGGCCGCGGTGGCCGGCCTGGCCCAGGCCCGTGAGTACCTCTCCCAGGAAGACGCCCTGGTCGCCGGGGTGTTGGGCACCGGTCGCAGCACCGAGGACGACCGCCGGGCGCTGAGCGACCTGATCACCAGGCGGCAGACCACCTACGCGCACGCCCTGCCCGACCTGCCGCTGGACGACCGGCAGGGCCACCAGAACTTCTGGGACAGCGGCACCGCCCGGATCCTCGCCGAGGCCGAGTCCCAGGTGCTCGCCGGGGGCGGCACCCCGCTGCCCGAGCACTGGGCACAGAGCACCGCCGACGTGCTGGACGGCACCGGCGCGCTGGCCAGGGACGCGGCGGGCCGGCTCAGCGACCGGCTGGACTCCTCGACCACCCCCGTGGTGCTGCGGGCCGCGCTGGTCGGCGGCCTCGGCCTGGCGGCCGTGGTGGTCGCCGCGCTGGTGGCGCTGCGCGGTGGCCGCTCCCTCGGCCGGGACCTGACGGACCTGGCCCGGGAGGCCAGGGACACCGCCGAGGTCCGGCTCCCCGGCGTGACCCGCCGGCTGGCGGCCGGCGAGCACGTGGACGTGGAGACCGAGGCACCCCGCCTGGAGTACGGCGAGGACGAGATAGGCCAGATCGGGCGCGCCCTCAACACCCTGCAGCGGGAGGCCGTCTCGGCGTCCGTCGAGCGCTCCTACACCCGGCGCGGCGTCTCCGAGGTGTTCGTCAACCTGGCCCGCCGCAGCCAGGTGCTGCTCCACCGCCAGCTGCACCTGCTGGAGACGCTGGAGCGGCGCAGCCAGGACCGGGAGGCGCGGGTCGACCTGGTCCGGCTCGACCACCTCAGCACCAAGATGCGCCGGCACGCCGAGGGCCTGGTGATCCTCTCCGGCGCCGCCCCGGCCCGCCACTGGCGCAAGCCCGAGCACCTCTCGGAGCTGGTGCGGGCCGCGGTCGAGGAGATCGAGGACTTCGAGCGGGTGGAGATCCGCCGCCTGCCACCGCTGGTGGTGGCCGGCGGCGCGGTAGCCGACCTGGTCCAGCTGATCGCCGAACTCCTGGAGAACGCCACGGTGTTCTCGCCCCCGCACACCACCGTGCAGGTCTCGGGCGAGCGGGTGCCGCACGGCGTCACGCTGGAGATCCACGACCGCGGCCTCGGGATGACCGCGGACGCGCTGCGCGAGGCCAACCAACGCCTCACCGAGATCACCGAGTTCCAGCTCTCCGACACCGACCGGATCGGGCTGTTCGTGGTGGCCAGGCTGGCCGAGCGGCACCACATCAGGGTCGCGCTGCGCGAGTCGCCGTACGGCGGCACCACCGCGGTCACCCTGATCCCGGGCGAGTTGCTCTCCGAGCCGGCCGAGCCGCCGCCCGCCAGGGAGCGGCTGCCCCGGGCGCCCGGCCGGCCGGCGCTGCTGGACGGCCCGGTGGACGGGCCGGTCGAGTTGCAGGCCGCGGTGGGCGACGACCCGGAGGACGAGCTGGCCGGCCCGCCGACCAGCACCGGGGAGCACGCCGCCGACTACCCCCGCCCCGACGACCGGTCCGGCCCGCCCCGGGCCCCCACCGCACCGGTGCTGGTCGCCGACCACGGGCGCACCGTGGGCCGGGCGCCGGGCGAGCCGCGGGGCGGCGCCCCGACGCCGGCCAGGGCCGCCGGCCAGGGCGACGCCCGCACCGGCGCCGGCCTGCCCCGCCGGGTCCGCCGTCCGGCCGCCGAGCGGGCGCCGGAGCCGGCCCCGCCGCCCGGCGGCGAGCCCGGCGGGCACCCGGACCCGGAGGCGGCCCCCGAGCTGGACGCGGACGAGCTGCGCACCAGACTGGCCGCGCTGCAACGCGGTTGGCGCCGCGGCCGGCAGCACACCGAGCAGACCGAGCGGGACGAGCCGCCACCCACCACGAGCCCCTGAACACGCCCATCCCGAAGGCAGGACGCATGACCGCACCCGAGCCCCCGGCCGCCGACCGCACCACACCGCGGGGCCAGTCGACGGCCGAATCCATCGACCCGTTGTTGGACGAGCTGGTGGCGCGGGTGCCCGGCGTCACGCACGCTCTGCTGCTGGCCGCCGACGGCCTGGCCCGTGGCTCCTCCCGTTCCCTGGGACGGGTGGACGGTGAGCAACTGGCCGCCGTGGCCTCCGGCTTCCACAGCCTGGCGCGCGGCGTCGGCCAACACTTCGAGACCGGCACCGCCCGGCAGACCCTGGTCGAGCTGGACGACGCCTTCCTGCTGGTGACGGCGGCCGGCTCGGGCAGCGCGCTGGCCGTGCTGACCACCGCGGACGCCGAAGTCGGCCAGGTCGCCTACGAGATGGCACTGCTGGTCAAGCGGCTCGGCCCGCAGCTCGCCATCCCGCCGCGCCGCCCCTGACGGGCCGGCCGTGCCCGGGGGCACGGGCCGCGGCGCCGGTCGGCCCGGGGTCGGTTCCCGGCCGCGCGGACGCGGAATGTCGCGAACGGGTGACAAAGCGGGGGAGTAGGCGAACCATTGGCGCGGAAGCGGCGTCCGATACACGTGACGGCGGGTTCCGGGACCGACGGGGGTGGCTCCGGAGCCCGCCGACACCTTTTCCACCGGCCGTTCCCGACCGCCGGGTTTCGGCCCCTCAGTCGCCGTCCCGCAGCACGGAGCGGTCCACCGGGAAGTCGAAGTGCTCGTCTGGGAACGGCTCATCGGCGAAGCCGAAGTGCCACCACTCGGTGTCGATCGGGGTGAAGCCCTGCTCGGTGAGCGCCGCCCGCAGTCGTTCCCTGGCCCGGCGCTGCGCCGGGTCGGGCTCGGTGGAGTCCGGGTGCGAGGCCGGGTCGAAGAAGTCGAAGCCGGTGCCCATGTCGACGGCGTGGCCGTCGGCGTCCACCAGGGTGAGGTCCACCGTGCCGCCCCTGCTGTGCCCGGACCGTTCGGCCAGGTACCCCTCGTCGAAGAGCTGGTCCTTGGGTACCCGGGGGTAGAACTCCGCCTCCCCCTCGGTGGCGTCCGGGTCGGCCGCCCAGTCCAGGAAGTGGTCGACGGCCCGTTGCGGCCGGTAGCAGTCGAAGACCCGCAGGCCGAGATCGTCCCGCGCCAGCGCGCGCTGCGCCCGGGCCAGCGCCCGGGCGGCGGCCTCCACCAGCAGGCACTCGCCCTCCCGGTAGCCGTCGATCGGCTCGCCCACGAAGTTGTGACCGCCGGCGTACCGGATGTCCTGCTGGATCTCGGGCGCCACCGTCCGCAGCGCCACGAACTCCTCGGGCGCCCGGCCGGTCTCCGCCGACGTCCTGGCCGGCGCCACCGAGCCGGCCAGCGCGCCGAGCAGCACGGTGGCCAGCACGGCCGGCGGCAGGGTGGCCAGCACCCGGGGGGAGCGCACTCTTCACGCCTACCAGCGCGCCGGCTGGCCGGAAACCCGGCAGGGGGCGTTGGCCCGGCATTCGGGTGGCGACACACTGGTGCCGGCCGGGCCGAGCTGGCATCGTCCCGGTCAAGCGCCACTGTCGTCGCACCCCGGAGCCGCCCATGACCAGCGAAGCCCGTACCGACCAGCCGCTGTGGCGGCCGAGCCAGGAGCGGGTGGCCGCCGCCCGGATCACCCGCTTCCAGGCCGTCGCGGCCGAGCGGCACGGCGCCCCGCCGCCCACCCCGGGTGACCCGGAGGCCAGCTACGCGGCGCTGCACCGCTGGTCGGTCACCGATCTGGAGGCGTTCTGGCGGGCCGTCACGGAGTTCTTCGACGTCCGCTTCGCCACCCCGCCGTCGGCGGTGCTCGCCGATCCGCGGATGCCGGGGGCCCGCTGGTTCCCCGGCGCCACCCTCAACTACGCGGAGCACGCGCTGCGTGGCCCGGCCGACCCGGCGGCGGCCGCGGGGCCGGCGCTGCTGGCCGTCGGGGAGGACCTGACGCCCCGCCCGGTCGGCTGGACCGAGCTGCGGCTCCAGGTCGGGGCGCTCGCCGCCACCCTGCGCGCGCAGGGCGTGCGCCCCGGCGACCGGGTCTGCGGCTACCTGCCGAACGTGCCGGAGGCCGTGGTGGCGCTGCTGGCCAGCGCGGCGGTGGGCGCGGTCTGGACCTCGTGCGCCCCCGACTTCGGCGCGCGCAGCGTGCTGGACCGCTTCCAGCAGGTCGAGCCCGCCGTGCTGATCACCGTGGACGGCTACCGGTTCGCCGGGCGCGCGCACCCGCGCGCCGAGACCGTGGCGGAACTGCGCGCCGGGCTGCCCTCGTTGCGCGCCGTGGTGCACGTCCCGCTGCTCGGCGGCGACCCGCCGGCGGATGCCCTGACCTGGGCGGAGGCGACCGCCGAGCCGACCGAGCCGGTTTTCGAGCAGGTGCCGTTCGACCACCCGCTGTGGGTCCTGTACTCCTCCGGCACCACCGGACTGCCCAAGGCGATCGTCCAGTCCCAGGGCGGCATCCTGCTGGAGCACCTCAAACAGCTCGGCCTGCACCTCGACCTCGGCCCCGCCGACCGGCTGTTCTGGTACACCTCGACCGGCTGGATGATGTGGAACTTCCTCGCCTCCAGCCTGCTCACCGGCACCACCGCGGTGCTCTACGACGGCGCCCCGGCCCAGCCGACGGCCGACGTCCAGTGGCGGGTCGCGGAGCGCACCCGGGCCACCGTCTTCGGCACCTCGGCCGCTTATGTGACCGCCTGCGCCAAGAAGGACGTGCACCCGGCGCGGGATCTCGACCTGGCCGCCACCCGCTGCGTGGCCACCACCGGCTCCCCGCTGCCGCCGGACGGTTTCCGCTGGCTGCACGAGGAGGCCGGCGCCGACCTGTGGATCGCCTCGGTCAGCGGCGGCACCGACGTGTGCAGCTGCTTCGCCGGCGGCGTTCCGACCCTCCCGGTGCACGTGGGGGAGTTGCAGGCGCCGTGCCTTGGCACCGACCTGGCCGCCTGGGACGCCACCGGAACCCCGCTGATCGACGAGGTCGGCGAGCTGGTGGTGGGCACCCCGATGCCCTCCATGCCGGTCGGCTTCTGGAACGACCCGGACGGCTCGCGGTACCACGACAGCTACTTCGACGTGTACCCCGGCGTGTGGCGGCACGGCGACTGGATCACCCACACCTCGCACGGTGGCGTGATCATCCACGGCCGCTCCGACTCCACCCTCAACCGGCAGGGCGTGCGGATGGGTTCGGCCGACATCTACGAGGCCGTCGAGACGCTGCCGGAGATCCGCGAGTCGCTGGTGATCGGCGTCGAACAGCCGGACGGCGGCTACTGGATGCCGCTCTTCGTGGCCCTGGCCGAGGGCGCGGAGCTGGACCAGGAGCTGCGCGACCGGATCGCCGCCACCATCCGGCGACGGCTGTCGCCCCGCCACCTGCCGGACGAGATCCTGCCGATCCCCGGGGTGCCGCACACCCGCACCGGCAAGCGCCTCGAAGTACCGGTGAAGCGGCTCTTCCAGGGCGTCGAGCTGGAGCGGGCGGCCAACCTGGGCGCGGTCGACGACCCGGAACTGCTGCGCTTCTTCGCCCGCCTGGCCCAGCGGAGGGCGACTGTCAGTGACGACCGCTACGGTGAGTGACTAGTTGGTTGCTCGACCGTGGAGGTAGGGGTCATGGGACGGTTCGACGGGATGCACGGGGTCGGCGGGTCCGGCGGGACTGGTGAGTTCGGTGTGGTTGGCGGGTCTGGTGGGCTCGGCGTGGCTGGTTGGTCCGCTGGGGCCGGCGGGGCTTGTGGGTCTGGCGGGCCCGGCGTGGCTGGCGGGTGCGACGGGCTCTGTGGAGTGGGTAGAGCGGCTGGGGCCGGTGGGTTCGTCGGGGGCGACAGGGGGGCTGGGTTCGGCGCATTCGGTGCGGCCGGTTGGTCGGGGAGACTCGGTGCGGCCGGCGTGGTAGGCGGGCTTGGTGGGGCCAGGTGGTCTGGCGGGTTCGTTGCTTCCCGTGGGTTCGGCGCTGCCGGCGGGCCGGGCGCGTTCGGGCCGTCCGGTGGATCCGGTGCGGCCGATGAGCCTGGTGTGCTCGGCGGCGTCGGCCGGCCCGGTGGGCTCGGCGTTGTCGCCTGGCCCGGCCGGGGCGGCGGGTTTGATGCTCCCGGTGGGTTCGGCCAAGCCGCCGGACAGGGCGGGTTGGGCCAGTCCGGTGTACCCGGCGCGACCTGGCCCTTCCGCCAGTCCGGCGGAGCCGGCCTGCTCGCCGCGCGCGACGACGGCTCGAATGGCAGCCCGAACGGCGGCGCGGACGGAGGCGCCGCCGACGCCGCCGACGGCGCGGACGGCCGGTCGGACGGCGGGGCGCGACGTCCCGGACGGCGGGCCCGGGGCGCCCGCCGCCCCGGGGACGCCCGGCGGGCCGGGCCGCCGGGGCGGCGCCCAGGGCCGTCGCGGCCGCCCGGAGCCCGCGCCGGCTGGGCGGCGTCCGGTCCGTCCCCGGCCGACCATCCGGCGTACACCTGGGAGCGCGGCGCCCGGCTGCTCGCCGCGGCCGGGGCCTGCCCCCGCTGTGGCACCCCGCAGCGGCGCTGCGCCTTCGCCCGGGCGGCCCGGCTACTGACCTGGACGCTGGCCTGGGCCGGCCCCGCCAGCCACCACCTGGTGTGCAGCGTGCTCCTGCCGCACGCCCCGCTCAGCGCCAGCCTCGACGTGGCTCCCCCGGGCGCGCCCTCGCCGGCCGGTCGGCCCAACGCCCCGGCCGGCGCCGGCCGGGGCGCCGCGGACGCCTCCGTGCCGCCGGTGGGCTCGGCCGCCCGCGCCAGGCCGTGGCCGGCCGCCGCGTTCTCCGAGCGACAGGCCGCCGTGCTGTGCACGGTGCTCGCCGTCGGGCTGGCCACCGGGGCCGGCGGCGGGCTGGTGCTGCGCTCCGGCCCGGGCGCGCCGTCCGGCGGCACGCCACGCCAGTCGGTGCGCGGCTGGCGGCTGGCCGGCGGCTGGCTGCATCCGCTCGGCGAGGCGGAGATCTTCGCCGCCTACTGCACCGACCCGACCAGTGGCGAGCCGTTGCCCCCCGAGCACGGTGTCCGCTACCGGCCGGCCCCCCGGCCGCCCGCCGACGACTGTCCGGCGCCGTGAGCCGGCGGCCCGCCGGCGGCTCACTCGCCGGAGAGCACCGCCTGCGCCGCGGCCCTGGCCGCCCCGGCGCCGTCGGCGGCCCGCGCCGCCGCGGCGGCCCGCCGGCACTGCGCCAGGGTGTGCTTGGCCAGCGTCGCCCGCACCCGGGGGATGGCGGCCGCGCCCATGGACAGGCTGGTCGCCCCGAGCCCGGTCAGCACGCAGGCCAGCGCCGGGTCGGCCGCCGCCTCCCCGCAGATCCCGCAGGAGCGCCCCTCGGCGCCGGCCGCCTCGGCCGCCAGCGCCACCAGGTCCAGCAGCGCCGGCTGCCACGGGTCCTGCCAGCGGGCGACGGCGCCCAGTTGCCGGTCGGCGGCGAAGGCGTACTGCGCCAGGTCGTTGGTCCCCACCGAGAGGAAGTCCACCTCCTGCAGCAGCGCCCTGGCCCGCAGCGCCGCCGCCGGGATCTCCACCATGGCGCCGCGCGCCGCCCCGAGCCCCGCCGCCCGGCAGGCGGCGGCGAAGGCCGCGGCGTCCGCCCGGTCGGCCACCATCGGCGCCATCACCTCCAGGTGCACCGGCAGCCCGGCGGCGGCCTCGCCGAGCGCCGCCAGCTGGTCCGCCAGCACCTCGGGACGCGCCAGCAGCGCCCGCAGCCCCCGCACCCCGAGCGCCGGGTTCGGCTCCGCCGCGCCCGAGCCGAGGAAGTCCAGCGGCTTGTCGGCGCCGGCGTCCAACATCCGCACCACCACCCGGCCCTCGGGGAAGGCCGCCAGCACCTCGCGGTAGACCCGCGCCTGCTCCTCGACCGCCGGCGGACGCTCCCCGCCGGAGAGGAAGAGCAGCTCCGTGCGGAACAGCCCAACCCCCTCGGCGCCGGCCGCGACCGCCGCCGGCACGTCCGCCGGGCCCCCGATGTTGGCCAGCAGCGGCACCCGGTGGCCGTCCGAGGTCGCGCCCGGGCCCGTCGCCCGAGCGAGCGCCGCCCGCCGCCGGGCCGCCGCCTCCGCCAGCCGGTCCCGCCGCTCCTCGGACGGCTCCAGCACCACCTCGCCCGTGGAGCCGTCCACGGCGACGACGACGCCGGAGGGAATCTCCCCGGCGCCCGGCACGGCCACCACGGCGGGGACGCCCAGCGCCCGGGCCAGGATCGCGCTGTGGCTGGTGGGCCCGCCCTCCTCGGTGAGGAAGCCGAGCACCAGCGAGGTGTCGAGCAACGCCGTGTCCGCCGGGGCCAGGTCACGGGCGATCAGCACATAGGGCTCGTCGCTGTCCGGCACCCCGGGCGTCGGCAGGCCCAGCAGCCGGGCGATGATCCGGTTGCGCACGTCGTCCAGGTCGGCCACCCGCCCGGCGAGGTACTCGCCGGCCCCGGCCAGCAGCGCGCGGTAGGCGGCCAGCGCGTCGTAGACGGCCCGCTCGGCGCTGCTGCCCACGCTGATCCGGCGCTCCGTGTCGGCCAGCAGCTCCGGGTCCTCGGCCATCAACGCCTGGGCCTCCAGCACGGCGTGCGCCTCGCCGCCGGCCAGCGTGCCCCGGGCCCGCAGGTCCGCGGCCACCGCCTGGGCGGCGCGCCTGGCCCTGGCCAGCTCGCGGGGCGCCTCGGCGGGGCCGATCCGGCGCTGCGGCGGTTCGAGCACGGTCGTGCCCATGTGCCTGGCCTGCCCGATGGCCACGCCGTGGCTGACTCCGACCCCCCGCAGCCTGGTCTCCGTCACGCCCGTTCACACCCGCCTCGCGTCGGTTGTCCACCAGCGTATTCCCCCGCCGTCCTCCGCACCGCCCGGGCGTCGGTCGGCCGCCCCGGCCCCGGCCCGGCCGGCCCGTCGCCGGCCGCGTCCCCGCCGTCTCCCGTCCGGGCGGGGCCGGGTAAGGTCAGACCGCGTTGGCGACGGCACGGGGCGATTGGGAGGCTTCCGGGTGGAGGTCCAGGAGACGCGCGTTCAGACCGACCGGATCTGGACCATCCCCAACCTGCTGAGCATGGCCCGCCTGTTGGGCGTCCCCGTCTTCCTGTGGCTGGTGCTCTCCCCGGTCTTCGGCGGCCCCAGGATGGACGGCTGGGCGCTGCTGGTGCTGACCTTCAGCGCCGTCACCGACTACCTCGACGGCAAGCTCGCCCGCCGGTGGAACCAGATCAGCGCCCTGGGCCGGGTGCTGGACCCGGCGGCCGACCGGCTCTACATCCTCTCCACCCTGGTCGGCCTCACCTGGCGCGAGATCCTCCCGCTCTGGCTGACCGCGCTGCTGCTCGCCAGGGAGCTGATGCTGCTGGTGACGGTCTGGCTGCTGGACCGCCACGGCTACGCCCCGCCGCAGGTCAACTTCCTGGGCAAAGCGGCCACCTTCAATCTGATGTACGCCTTCCCCCTCCTGCTGCTCAGTGACTCAACTGGTCTGCTGGCATCACTCGCTGCTATTTTCGGATGGGCGTTCGCCGGCTGGGGTACAGCGCTCTACTGGTGGGCAGGGATCCTCTACGTGGTCCAGGTCCGCCGTCTCCTCGCGGCGGATGCCACGGCCGACTGAGTAAATGCCCTGGCAGCGTCGCAGGGGCCTGGCGCCCGTTTGTGTCGCGATCTTCCGGGGAGCCACCCAGGCCCGGGCCCCTTCCTATGGGCACAGTCGGAATGACTGTCGGATCCCCAAGGAGGACACTTCCGATATGAAGGCCGTCGTAATGGCTGGTGGCGAAGGCACCCGGCTTCGCCCCATGACCGCGAGCATGCCCAAACCACTGCTGCCCGTGGCCAACCGTCCCATCATGGAGCACGTGCTCCGCCTGCTGAAGCGGCACGGACTCTCCGAGACCGTGGTCACGGTCCAGTTCCTCGCCTCCCTCGTGAAGAACTACTTCGGCGACGGTGAGGAGTTGGGAATGGACCTCACCTACGCCCACGAGGAGAAACCACTGGGCACGGCCGGAAGTGTGAAGAACGCCGAGGAAGCGCTCAAGGATGACTCCTTTCTCGTCATTTCCGGAGACGCGCTCACCGATTTCGACCTCACCGAGCTGATTCGTTTTCACCGTGAGCGCGGGGCCCTGGTCACCGTCTGCCTGACCCGCGTTCCCAACCCGCTGGAGTTCGGCATCACCATCGTCGACGACGAGGGCCGGGTCGAGCGGTTCCTGGAGAAGCCGACCTGGGGTCAGGTCTTCTCCGACACGGTGAACACCGGCATCTACGTGATGGAGCCCGAGGTCTTCGACTACGTCGACCCGGACGTCTCCGTCGACTGGTCGGGTGACGTCTTCCCCCGCCTGATGAAGGAGGGCCGCCCGATCTTCGGCTATGTGGCCGAGGGCTACTGGGAGGACGTCGGCACCCACGAGAGCTATGTGAAGGCCCAGGCCGACGTCCTGGAGGGCAAGGTCGACGTCGAGATCGACGGCTTCGAGATCTCGCCCGGCGTGTGGATCGCCGAGGGCGCCGAGGTGCACCCGGACGCCAAGCTCCGCGGCCCGCTCTACGTCGGCGACTACGCCAAGATCGAGGCCGGCTCCGAGGTCCGCGAACACACCGTCATCGGCTCCAACGTGGTCGTGAAGGCGGACGCCTTCCTGCACCGCGCCGTCGTCCACGACAACGTCTACATCGGCCCGGGCAGCAACCTGCGCGGCTGCGTCATCGGCAAGAACACCGACGTGATGCGCGCCGCCCGGATCGAGGACGGCGCGGTCATCGGCGACGAGTGCCTGGTCGGCGAGGAGTCCATCGTCCAGGGCAACGTCCGGGTCTACCCGTTCAAGACGGTGGAGGCCGGCGCCTTCGTCAACACCTCGGTCATCTGGGAGGCCAGGGGGCAGGCCCAGCTCTTCGGCGCCCGCGGCGTCTCCGGCATCCTCAACGTCGAGATCACCCCGGAGCTGGTGGTCCGGCTCGCCAGCGCCTACGCCACCACTCTCAAGAAGGGCGCGACGGTCACCACGGCCCGGGACCACTCCCGTGGCGCCCGGGCCCTGAAACGCGCCGTGATCTCCGCCCTCCAGGCCTCCGCCATCGACGTCAGGGACCTGGAGAACGTGCCGTTGCCGGTGGCCCGCCAGCAGACCGCCCGCGGCAGCGCCGGCGGCGTCATGATCCGCACCACCCCCGGCGTCCCCGACTCGGTGGACATCATGTTCTTCGACGAGCGCGGCGCCGACCTCTCCCAGGCCAGACAGCGCAAGCTCGACCGGGTCTACGCCCGCCAGGAGTACCGGCGGGCCTTCCCCGGCGAGATCGGCGACCTGCGCTTCCCGGCCAGCGTCTTCGACGGCTACACCGGCTCGGTGCTGCGCGCCGTTGACACCTCGGGGATCGCCGAGTCCGGCATCAAGGTCGTGGTGGACGCCGCCAACGGCAGCGCCGGCCTGGTCCTGCCCAGCCTGCTGGGCCGGCTCGGCGTCGACGCCCTCACCATCAACCCGGGCCTGGACGAGGCCCGGCCGACGGAGAGCGCCGAGACCCGCCGCGCCGGCCTGGTCCGGCTGGGCGAGATCGTCTCCTCGGCCCGCGCCGCCTTCGGCGTCCGCTTCGACCCGGTGGGCGAGCGGCTGGCGCTGGTCGACGAGCGCGGCCGGATCATCGAGGACCAGCGGGCGCTGCTGGTGCTGTTGGACCTGATCGCGGCCGAGCGCCGCGGCGGCCGGGTCGCCCTCCCGGTGACCACCACCCGGATCGCCGAGCAGGTCGCCGCCTACCACGGCACCCAGGTCGACTGGACGACGACGTCCCCCGACGACCTGACCCGGGCGGCGCACCTGGACGACGCGGTCTTCGGCGGGGACGGCCGGGGCGGCCTCATCATCCCGGAGTTCAGCAGCGTCTTCGACGCCACGGCCGCCTTCGCCCGCTTGCTCGGGCTGGTCGCCCGCACCCAGCTGTCGCTCAGCCAGATCGACGCCCGCATCCCGCGCGCGCACGTGCTGCGCCGGGACGTGGTCACCCCCTGGGCGGTCAAGGGCCTGGTGATGCGGCGGGTCGTCGAGGCGGCCGGCGACCGTTCGGTGGACACCACGGACGGCGTCCGGGTGGTGGAGTCCGACGGCCGCTGGGTGCTGGTGTTGCCCGACCCGGCGGAGGCCGTCACCCACCTGTGGGCCGAGGGTCCGGACGACGCGGCGGCCCAGGAGCTGCTGGACCACTGGTGCGGTGTGGTGGACAGCGCGGAGGCCTGAGCCGGGGGCCGCGGGGCCGGCCCGATTCGATCTCTGGACAACCGGCGTGTCACCATGTGCGCCATGTCTCAGCAGGAGCCCGGGGCCGCCCCCCGCGCGCGCCCCGACGCCTCCATGTCGTTGCTGACCACCGTCATGAGCAACACCCTCGACGAGGGCTATGCCCAGGCGGCGGCCAGGCGGCGGGAGTCGGGCCGGTCGGAGCTGCCGCGCGCCACCCGCGCGAAGCTCTGGCTGGCCTGCGGGCTGGTGCTGGCCGGCGCGGTGGTCACGCTCGGCGCCGCGCAGGCCCGTGAGTCGGCGCCCACGGTCGCCCGGGAGCGTGAGGAGTTGCTGACCCGGGTGACCGAGGGCACCGACCGGCTGGACGCGCTCCAGGCCGAGGTGGAGACGCTCCGCACCGACGTGGCGGCCCGCCAGCGGGTGGCGCTCAGCGGCCCGGACGCCGAACGCGCCGAGCTGGTCGCCCTGTTGGCTGGCGCCAGCCCGGTCAGCGGCCCCGGCGTCGAGCTGGTCGTCAACGACGCCAGGGACGCCGGCCAGACCGCCTCCGGCGGCCCGCGCGTCGACGGCTTCGCACAGACCGGCCGGGTGCGCGACCGGGACCTGCAACGGGTGGTCAACGGCCTGTGGGAGGCCGGCGCCGAGGCGGTCGCCATCAACGACCAGCGGCTGACCGCGCTCTCCGCCATCCGGGCGGCGGGCGACGCCGTGCTGGTCGACAACCGCCCCCTGGTCCCGCCCTACACGGTGCTCGCCATCGGCGACCCCGACAGCCTCCTGGACGCCTTCCAGGCCACCGGGGCCGGCCGCTACCTGGCGACCCTCCAGGAGAACTACGACATCAGGGTGGAGCGTTCGACCAGGGACGAGCTGCGGCTGCCGGCCGCTCCGAGCCTGACCACCCGCAGCGCCCGCCCGCTCGCCGAGCCGGCGGACCCCGGGGTCTCCCCGGACACCGAGGAAGCGGAAGAGGTGACCGCCCCGTGATCGCCGTGCTGGGCCTGGTGCTGGGCGTCCTGATCGGCGTGGTGACCCGCCCCGTGGTGCCCACCGGGATGGAGCCCTACCTGCCGATCGCCGTGGTGGCCGCGCTGGACGCGGTCTTCGGCGGCCTGCGCGCCACGCTGGACGGGGTCTTCGACGACAAGGTCTTCGTCGTCTCCTTCCTCTCCAACGTGGTGGTGGCCGCGCTGATCGTCTTCCTCGGCGACAAACTGGGCGTCGGTGCCCAGCTCTCCACCGGGGTGGTGGTGGTCCTGGGTATCCGGATCTTCTCCAACGCGGCGGCCATCCGGCGCCACGTGTTCGGGGCGTGAGGCCGATGACCGGCACCCCCGATCCCGATCCCCACCCCAAGGCCGAGGCCGGGCCCAGGACCGCGCCCGGGCCCGATGCGCAGGCCGCGACCGGGGCGCCGCGCCGCCCCACCGGGCGCGCCGCGCTGCGGGCCGCGCTCTGGCCGCCGCGCGCCAGCCGGGGCCAACTGGTCGCCGCGGTGCTGCTCTTCGTGCTGGGCCTGGGCCTGGCCATCCAGGTCAGGGCCGCCGGCAGCGAGGACACCGCGCTGCGCGGGGCGCGCCCGGAGGACCTGGTGCGCATCCTGAGCGACCTGGAGGACCGGTCGGCCCGGCTGGAGGACGAGAAGAGCACCCTGGAGGACCAGCGCGCGGAGCTGGAGAACAGCACCGACCAGGCCGAGGAGGCCCGCCGGCAAAGCCGGGAGCGTGAGCGCCAACTGGGTGTGCTGGCGGGTACGGTGGCTGCCGAAGGCCCGGGTATCACGCTGCGCGTCGACGACCCGACGGGCGCGGTCCAGGCCGACATGCTCCTCGACGCCGTCCAGGAGTTGCGGGCGGCGGGCGCCGAGGCGCTCCAGATCAACGGGGTGCGGGTGATCGCGAGTACCTCGTTCGTGGACCACAACGGTGGGGTACACGTGGATGGCGAGCGGGTTCGTGCGCCGTTCGTGATCGACGCGATCGGCCGGCCGCAGGATCTGGAGCCGGCGCTGAACATTCCGGGGGGCGTGGTGCAGTCCCTGGAGAACAAGCAGGCCACGGTCACCGTGACCCGGCCCGAGACCGTCACCGTGGATGCCTTGCGATCGGCGGAGCAGCCTGACTACGCTCAGTCGTCATCAGCACTGAACCTCGACGTCGCGGGGGCTGTCGATCACGGTGTCGCGCGGTGAGGGAAACTGAAGGGAGACCACCCACGTTGTCAGGATGACGTGTGTGGTCGGTGGAGAGAGAGAATGGACCGTCCCGCTCCTCGGCGGGACGGGCTAGGTGCGAGGGGATCGCTGGTGAGTTTTTTCGCTAGGTTGTTCGGCAGGCGTAAGAGCGGTACGCACAGTGCCGCGGGGGCCCGCGCCCGCCAGCAAGGCCAGCCTCCTGCGCCGCCGTCCGAGCCGGGGCGGCCGTTGTTCCGGGACGAGGTCGCCGGGCCCGGTGGGATAGCGGACCAGGGGCACGGGGCCGCCGCCGGCCCCGCCTGTGGCCGCTGCGGCCACGCCAACACCCCCAACAGCCGTTTCTGTTCGTACTGCGGCGCCGCGCTGCGCCCCGGTGGCGAGGGCACGTCCGAGACCACCTCCACGATCTCCATCGCCAGCCTGGAGGCGTACGACCCCGAGGCGACCGCGCAGCACCCGGCGCCGGTGCTCTCGCCGGAGGCCCAGGCCGCCGTGGACGCGCTGCCCGCCGGCTCCGCCCTGCTGGTCGTTCGCCGTGGGCCGAACTCGGGCAGCCGCTTCCTCCTGGACAGCGATGTGACCACCGCCGGCCGGCACCCGCAGAGCGACATCTTCCTGGACGACGTCACGGTCTCCCGGCGGCACGTCGAGTTCCGGCGTACCCCGGAGGGCGGCTTCACCGTCGGCGATGTCGGCAGCCTGAACGGCACCTACGTGAACCGCGAGCCGATCGACTCGGTCACCCTCTCCAACGGCGACGAGGTGCAGATCGGCAAGTACCGCATGGTGTACTACGCCGGGCGTCAGGGGTACTGAGGGTGCGGCGCGGCAGCGCACGGGAACGGGGTTCGACTATCCAAATGCACCGGGCACGGCCTAGGGTTGCTGTGTGAATCAGCTCGACGTCGTGGGTGTGCGGGTGGAGATGCCCAACAGCCAGCCCATCGTGCTCCTCCGAGAAGTCGGTGGCGATCGCTACCTCCCGATCTGGATCGGACCGGGTGAGGCGACCGCCATCGCGTTCGCCCAGCAGGGGATGACTCCGCCCCGGCCGCTGACGCACGACCTCTTCAAGAACGTCCTCGAGGCGGTGGACCAGGAACTCAGCGCCGTGCGGATCACCGATCTGCGCGACGGGGTGTTCTACGCCGAGCTGGTCTTCGCCAGCGGGGTCGAGGTCAGCGCCCGCCCGTCGGACGCGATAGCGCTCGCGCTGCGCGTCGGCACGCCGATCTACGGCAGCGACGCCGTCCTCGACGATGCCGGGATCATCATCCCGGACGAGCAGGAGGACGAGGTGGAACGGTTCCGCGAGTTCCTTGACCAGATCTCCCCCGAGGACTTCGGTACCAGCAGCCAGTAGCGGCGCGTGGCGATCGTTGACGCGCCATGTGTGGGTCCCTAGCGTCAATGGGGCATGTCTTGGGAGGAGCGCTGTGTGCGTACTCATCGTGACAGCAGGTGAGTGACGAGGACACGGTCGGGGCATGCGGAACGGAGGCCGGCGTGACAGGTAACGGCGACAGCAGGGCGGTCGGGGGCACCACGGCGCTGCCGGGTGCGGCGCCCCGGCCGGGTTTGCGGCAGTCGGTCGCGCCCCAGGCGGCGCCCCGGGGGCGGGCCCCGGCCGAGGAGTCGCTCGGCTACCAGGGGCCCAGCGCCTGCGCCGCGGCCGGCATCACCTACCGGCAGCTCGACTACTGGGCCCGCACCGGGCTGGTCCAGCCCAGCGTCCGGCCGGCCCCCGGCCACGGCGGGCAGCGGCTCTACAGCTTCCGCGACGTGCTGGTCCTCAAGATCGTCAAGCGGCTGCTGGACGCCGGCGTCTCGCTCCAGTCGATCCGGGCCACCGCCCAGGCGCTGCGCACCGCCGAGCTGGCCGAGCTGTCCCAGATGACGCTGATGAGCGACGGCGCCGCCGTCTACCGCTGTTCCTCCCCGGACGAGCTGGCCGAGCTGCTGCGCGGGGGCCGGGGGGTCTTCGGCATCGCGGTCGGGGCCGTCTGGGGCGATGTGGAGGCCGCGCTGGCCCAGCTGCACGCGGAGCGGGTGGACACCGGGGAGCGGGTGGCCCCGCCGGAGCACCCGGGCGACGAGCTGGCCCGCCGCCGCAACCGCGTCGGCTGACGCCGGGCGTCCCGCGCGACCACTCGACCGGCGGACCGGCCGGATCGCGCGCTGATTGTCAGTGCCATGGGGCACCATCGGACGGGTGAGGGGTCAGCCAACCATCCTCCACCTCGACATGGACGCCTTCTTCGCCTCGGTCGAGCAGGCGGCCAAGCCCAGCCTGCGCGGCAAGGCCGTGGTCGTCGGCGGCATCGGGCCACGCGGGGTGGTGGCCACCGCGTCCTACGAGGCCCGCAGGTTCGGGGTCCGCTCGGCGATGCCGACCGCCCAGGCGCGGCGGCTCTGTCCCAACGGCGCCTATCTGGTGCCCAGGTTCGAGGTCTACCGGCGGGTCAGCGAGCAGGTGATGGGCCTGCTCGCCCGGCTCTCCCCGCTGGTCGAGCCGCTCAGCCTGGACGAGGCCTTCGTCGATCTGGCGGCCGGCGGCAGCGCGGCCACCGCCGCCGAGGCGCGGGCGGTGGGGGAGCGGCTGCGGGGGGAGATCCTGGCGGTCACGGGGGTGACGGGCTCGGTGGGGCTGGCCGGCGCCAAGATGCTGGCCAAGATCGCCTCCGAGCAGGCCAAGCCGGACGGCCTGGTGCTGATAGCGCCGGGCACGGAGCGGGAGCTGCTGGCGCCGCTCCCGGTCCGGACGCTGCCCGGGGTCGGCCCGGCCACCGCCGAGACGCTGCGCCGGGCCGGCATCCACACCATCGAGGAGACGGTCGAGGCCGGCGAGCCCGAGCTGCTGCGGCTGCTGGGCAAGGCGCACGGCGGCGGGATCTACCGGATGGCGCTGGGCGTCGACGACCGCCCGGTGGTCGCCGAGCGGGACACCAAGTCCATCTCGGTGGAGGACACCTTCCAGGTGGACGTGACGGACCGGGCCCGGATCAGGTTCGAGGTGGGCCGGCTGGCCGAGCGCTGTGTGGCCCGGCTGCGCGCCGCCGGCCGGTCCGGCCGCACGGTGGTGCTGAAGGTCAGGCGGTACGACTTCACCACGCTGACCCGCTCGGAGACGCTGCGCGGCCCCACGGACGACCTGGCGGTGGTACGGGAGGCCGCCGAGCGGCTGCTGGAGCTGGTGGACACCACGGCGGGGGTGCGGCTGCTCGGCGTGGGCGTCAGCGCGCTGGCGGACTTCACCCAGGAGGACCTCTTCGCCCAGTCGGCGCAGCGCGGCCCGGCGGGTCCCGAGCCGGCGGAGCCGGTCCCGGCCGTCCAGGCGGAGCCGGCCGAGCCGGAGCCCGACCGGCGCTGGCTGCCCGGTCTGGACGTGACGCACGAGCGGTTCGGCCCCGGTTGGGTGCAGGGCAGCGGCGTCGGCCGGGTCACGGTCCGCTTCGAGCGGCCCGAGGACGTCCGGCCGGGTCGGGTGCGCACCTTCCCGGTGGACGATCCGGAGTTGCGGCGCGGCGAGCCGTTGCCGCCGGGCGGCCCGCCGCCCGGCCCCGCCGAGTTGTCCGGGGCTCGGCCGTCCGGGGCCTCGGGCGGTCAGCCCTCCGGGTCGTCCGGCGCGGCGGCCAGCCGGCCGAAGTCGGTGTCCGGCGCCGGCGGCCGGCCGGGGGCCGCCGGCAGGTCGAGCCCGTAGTGGCGGTAGAGCCGCAGCTCCTGCTCGGGCGAGAGGTGGCGGCCCACGCCCAGGTCGGGGGCCCGGCGGATCAGCGCCCGGTCGAACGGCACCCGCAGCCCCTTCCCCTCCAGTTCGCTGGGTGCCAGCGGGACGAAGGCGTCCCGGGTGAAGAGGCCGGTGCGCACGGCCGCCCACTCGGGGACGCCGGTCGCGTCGTCCAGGTACACCTCGTCCACGGTGCCGATCTTGGTGCCGTGGCGGTCGAACGCCTTCCGGCCGATCAGGCTGCGCGGATCGATGTCGGTTCGCACGTTTCCTCCCGCTGCGCGGCTGGGACGGTTGGAGGGCTGGTGCCCGCTGGAGCGGGTCCCAGACCCAGCCAAGGGCACTTTCCGGCGGCCGGCCAGTCGAGGACCGGCCCCTTAATCCGGGGGGAGGCGCGCTGGTAGTCTCAGGAGTGGTTGTCAACTCCGTGCGGGAGAGTCCTGTCGCCCCCGGGCGGCGGGCGCCGAAGGAGCAAATCCTCCCCGGAATCTCTCAGGCCCACGTACCGCGCGGGGGAAACCACTCTGGAAAGCAGGGTGGCGTGGCGGAGCCCTGGCTCTGTGGCCATCCTCACCGACGGTGCAAGCTTGGCGCGGTGGCGCGGAGTGAAGCTCTCAGGTCGTATGACAGAGGGGGAGGCTGCCGGGCAGTGTCGCCTGGCGCCCGTAGGTCGCCCACGGCCCAAGGAGCCTCCACCGATGACCGCTTCCCGTACCCCGCTCACCGCCCTGGAGCAGGGCATCCCCTTCGCCGACCGGCATATCGGGCCCGACCGGGGCGCGGTGGCCAAGATGCTCGCCCAGGTGGGCTTCGGCTCGCTGGACGAGCTGAGCGCCGCGGCCGTCCCCGAGGCGATCCGCAGCACCGAGGCGCTGGACCTGCCCGAGCCGCTGGACGAGGCGGCCGTGCTCGCCGAGCTGCGTGCCCTGGCCGGCCGGAACACGGTGCTGCGGGCCATGATCGGCCTGGGCTACCACGGCACCTTCACCCCGCCGGTGATCCAGCGCAACGTGCTGGAGAACCCGGCCTGGTACACCGCCTACACCCCGTACCAGCCGGAGATCTCCCAGGGCCGGCTGGAGGCGCTGCTCAACTTCCAGACCGTGGTGGCCGACCTGACCGGGCTGCCCACGGCCGGCGCCTCGCTGCTGGACGAGGGCACCGCGGCGGCCGAGGCGATGGCGTTGGCCCGCCGGGTCGGCCGGGACCGGGGCGGCGTCTTCCTGGTGGACGCGGACTGTCTGCCGCAGACCATCGCCGTGGTGCGGACCAGGGCCGAGCCGACCGGTGTCGAGGTGCTGGTCGCCGACCTGAGCGAGGGCATCCCGGCCGAGGCGGTCGAGCGCGGGGTCTTCGGCGTGCTGCTCCAGTACCCGGGGGCGTCGGGCGCGGTGCGCGACCCGCGGGCGCTGATCGAGCGGGCGCACGAGCTGGGCGCGGTGGTCACGGTCGCGGCCGACCTGCTGGCGCTGACCGTGCTGGCCTCGCCCGGCTCGCTGGGCGCCGACATCGCGGTGGGCACCAGCCAGCGGTTCGGCGTGCCGATGGCCTTCGGCGGCCCGCACGCCGGCTACATGTCGGTCCGCGCCGAGTACGCCAGGAACCTGCCGGGCCGGCTGGTCGGTGTCTCCCGGGACGCGGCCGGCCGCTCCGCCTACCGGCTGGCGCTCCAGACCCGGGAGCAGCACATCCGCCGGGAGCGGGCCACCAGCAACATCTGCACCGCGCAGGTGCTGCTTGCCGTGATGGCCGGCCTGTACGCGGTCTACCACGGCCCCGACGGGCTGGCCGCGATCGCCCGCCGCACCCACCGGCTGGCGGCGCTGCTGGCGGCCGGGCTGCGCGAGGGCGGCGTCGAGGTGGCGCACCCGGAGTTCTTCGACACGGTCACCGCGCGGGTGCCGGGCCGGGCCGCCGAGGTGGTGGCCGCCGCCCGCGCGGCCGGCATCAACCTGCGGCAGGTGGACGCCGACCTGGTCGGCGTGGCCTGCGACGAGACCACCACCCGCGCCGAGCTGGTCGCCGTCTGGGCCGCGTTCGGGGTGCCGGCCGGTGCCGCTGACATCGCGGAGCTGGACGCCCGGGTGCCGGACGCGCTGCCGGCGGCGCTGCTGCGCGCGGACGACTACCTCACCCACCCGGTCTTCCACGAGCACCGCTCGGAGACGGCGATGCTGCGTTACCTGCGTCGGCTGGCCGACCAGGACTACGCGCTGGACCGGGGCATGATCCCGCTGGGCTCGTGCACCATGAAGCTCAACGCCACGGTGGAGATGGCGGCCATCACCTGGCCGGAGTTCGCCGGGCTGCACCCGTTCGCCCCGCTGGAGCAGGCCGGCGGCTATCTGGCCCTGATCCACGAGTTGGAGAGCCGGCTGGCCGAGATCACCGGATACGACGCGGTCTCGCTGCAGCCGAACGCCGGCTCCCAGGGCGAGTTGGCCGGCCTGCTCGCGGTCCGCGCGCACCACCGGGCCGCCGGCCAGGAGCAGCGCACGGTCTGCCTGATCCCGTCCTCGGCGCACGGCACCAACGCGGCGAGCGCGGTGCTGGCCGGGATGCGGGTGGTGGTCGTGGCCACCAGCGAGAGCGGCGACGTGGACCTGGCCGACCTGCGGGCGAAGATCGAGCGGCACCGCGACGAGTTGGCCGTGCTGATGGTGACCTACCCGTCCACGCACGGCGTCTTCGAGGAGCACATCGGCGAGGTCTGCGCCGCGGTGCACGACGCCGGCGGCCAGGTCTACGTGGACGGCGCCAACCTCAACGCGCTGGTGGGGCTGGCCAGGCCGGGCCGGTTCGGGGCCGACGTCTCGCACCTGAACCTGCACAAGACGTTCTGCATCCCGCACGGCGGGGGCGGCCCCGGCGTGGGTCCGGTGGCGGTCCGCGCCCATCTCGCGCCCTACCTGCCGGGGCACCCGGCGCAGCCGGACGCGGGCCCGGTGGGCAGCGGCCCGGTCTCGGCGGCGCCCTGGGGCTCGGCCGGCATCCTGCCGATCTCCTGGGCGTACGTCCGGCTGATGGGGGCGGCGGGGCTGCGCCGCGCCACCCAGGTCGCGGTGCTCAGCGCCAACTACGTGGCCAGGCGGCTGGAGCCGCACTTCCCGGTGCTGTACACCGGCCCCGGCGGGCTGGTGGCGCACGAGTGCGTGATCGACGTGCGCCCGCTGACGAAGGCGACCGGGGTCACCATCGACGACGTCGCCAAGCGGCTGATCGACTACGGCTTCCACGCGCCGACCATGTCGTTCCCGGTGGCCGGCACGTTGATGATCGAGCCCACCGAGAGCGAGGACCTGGCCGAACTGGACCGGTTCTGTGCGGCGATGATCGCCATTCGGGGCGAGATCGACAAGGTGGCCTCGGGGGAGTGGCCCAAGGACGACAACCCGCTGGCCAACGCCCCGCACACGGCCGAGCAGTTGGCCGGGGACTGGCCGCATCCGTACTCCCGGCGGGAGGCCGCCTACCCGGCCGAGACCACCGGGCACGGCAAGTACTGGCCGCCGGTGCGCCGGATCGACGGGGCCTTCGGCGACCGGAACCTGGTCTGTTCCTGCCCGCCCATCGAGGAGTTGGCCGAGTAGCGGCGCCGGCGCCCGTCGGCCCCGCCACCCCCGCGCGGGGGTGGCGGGGCCGCGCGCTCAGCTGGCCAGGCCCAGCGGGGTCAGGCGGTTGGCGACCAGGGTCACCAGGGTGTCGACGGTGATCAGCCGCTCGGCGGCGATGCCCGGCGGCGCCGGCGCCAACGGGATCAGCGGATCGCTCCCGCCCGGGTGGCCGGTGGCCGGGTCGGCGTCCGGGTCCGGATGCAGCCACAGGGTGAGCATGTACAGCTCCGGGACGGACAACAGGCGGGGCTGGTAGGGAGCGGGCTGCTCGGCCGCGAGCCGGAGCGCGCGCTCGGTCGAGGCGATGTAGGGGCCCTCGCCGAAGTGCGCGAACGTCCAGCCGTCCGCGGCGGTCCGGCACTCGGCGGTGCCCACCGCCCGGCCGTCCTGGGCCAGCAGGTACCGCCAGCCGGTCAACCGCGCCGTCGGGGGCTCGGACGGCGCCGTCAGCCGCTCCAGCCGGTGCACCGGCAGGGGCAGGGTGGGCGTCAGGGCATCGCGGTCGAAACGGAGACCGCGTGGGGCGGGCACGGCGGCGGAGCGCAGTGCCTCGTCGATGGTGCGTTCCACGACCGGGGGAACCGGGGGGATACTCAGGGGCATGGTGGGTCGCCTCTCGCTGCGGAGTAGGTCGCCTTCTCATAGGTGACACGCCGTGCTTTGATTTTATACCGACCCGGTTTGTCCGGTGTTTCCACTAGCCATACCGCAGTGTTTCGGCAAGGGTAAATCCGGACGCCAAATGGGGCGTTCCGCGCTGTTACTTGCCGGAGGAATATGCCGGCGACGGGAAGGGTGAGGTGCGCGTCACGTGTTACCTCCGTGGTGACGTGGGCATGATCGAGGGCGCGCATCGCTCGACTCAGGAGGTGCCCCATGGGGGAGAAGGTCGCGGCGGACCGGTTCGATCTGACCGCCAGGGCGCGCTTCAGGGACCGGCTGCGCGCCTGTCTCGACGCGCTGGACACGCTGCTCGCCGAAGAGCGGTTCCGCGACACCAGGGACCGGATCGGGGTGGAGGTCGAACTCTGTCTGGCCGACTCCGACGGGTCGCCCAGAATGGTCAACGAGGCGGTTCTCGGCCGCATGGCGACCCGCGATTTCCAGAGCGAGCTGGGGAAATTCACCATCGAGCTGAATATGTCACCGCACGAACTGGCCGGTGGCGTGTTCGAGGATTTGGCCGAAGAGCTGCGTATCGCGTTGCGATACGCGGACCGAATGGCCGGGGAATTCGACGCCCAGGTGGTGATGACCGGGGTGCTGCCCACCATCACGGCGGAACAGATGGTGCCCGGCAGCCTGTCGCTCGGCGACCGCTACACGCTGCTCAACGACCAGATCATGGCGGCCCGCGGCGAGGCCATCAACCTCGACATCACCGGCGCCGAGCGACTGCACCGCAGCTTCGACTCGATAGCCCCCGAGTCGGCCTGCACCTCCGTGCAGTTCCACCTCCAGGTCACCCCGGAGCGGTTCGCGCCGGTGTGGAACGCCGCGCAGGTCGCCGCCGCCGCGCAGGTCGCGCTGGGCGCCAACGCGCCGTTCGTCTTCGGCCGGGAGCTGTGGCACGAGTCGCGGCCGATCTTCTTCCTCCAGGCCACCGACGCCCGGCCGCCGGAGCTGGCCGCCCAGGGCGTGCGCCCGCGCGCCTGGTTCGGCGAACGCTGGATCGACTCGGTCACCGATCTCTTCCAGGAGAGCGTCCGCTACTTCCCGGCGCTGCTGCCGCTGCTCGGCGACGAGGACCCGAAGGCGGTGCTGGCCGCCGGCGGCACGCCGGCGCTCGGCGAGCTGGCGCTGCACAACGGCACCGTCTACCGCTGGAACCGCCCGGTCTACGCGGTCGTTGACGGGGTGCCCCACCTGCGGGTGGAGAACCGGGTGCTGTCCACCGGGCCGACCGTGCTGGACACCATCGCCAACGCGGCCTTCTACTACGGTCTGGTGCGGGCGCTGGCCGACGAGCCGGAACCGGTCTGGCGGCGGCTGCCGTTCGCCCAGGCCGAGCGGAACTTCCTGGCCGCCTGCCGGCACGGCATCGGGGCCCGGCTCGGCTGGCCGGGCCCGGCCGGCGTCCGGGAGCTGCCGGCCGCCGAGCTGGTCGCCGAGATCCTGCTGCCGCTGGCCGCCTCTGGCCTGGACGCCTGGGGCGTGACCCCGGCCGACCGGGACCGCTACCTGTCGGTCATCGAAGGGCGGTGCCGGCGCGGGGTCACCGGGGCGGGCTGGCAGACTGCCGTCTACCACCAGTTGGTGGCGGACGGAAAGGACCGGGCGACGGCCCTGCGGGGCGTCGTGCGGCGGTACTGCGAACTGGCGCGGACCGAGACCCCCGTGCACGACTGGCCGACCAGCGCCTGACGCCGGCCGGCCGGCGCGCGCCGGGCGTCGGGCGCGCCGAACGGGAGGCGGAGTGCGGCTCACGCGTCAGGAAGGGGCGGCGCCCGAGCCGCCGCGGGAGGCGCCCGGTGGGCTGCCGCCGCGCGCGCTGCGCCACGAACTGCTGCTGGTGCTCGGCGTCTCGCTGGGCGCCAGCGCCGTGCGGGCGCTGATCAGCTTCACCGGGGTGATCACCCGCCCCGGCGGACTGAGCGAGCAGGCGGCCAACCTCAACTCCTCGCGCGCCCCCGACCGCCCCTGGCTGGACCTGGCCTGGCAGTTGGTGAGCATCAGCACGGCGCTGGTGCCGGTGGCGCTCGTCGCGCACCTGCTGCTGCGCGAGCACGGCTACGGCGGCGGGGGGTTGCGGCTGCTCGGCTTCGACCTGCGGCGCCCGCGCTTCGACCTGGCCTGGGGCGCCGTGGTGGCGGCCGGCATCGGCGGCAGCGGCCTGGCGCTCTACCTGGGCGCGCACGCGGCCGGCGCCAACCTCACGGTGGTGCCCGAGTCGCTGCCCGAGGTCTGGTGGAAGTACCCGGTGCTGATCGCCTCCGCCGTGCAGAACTCGGTGCTGGAGGAGGTGATCGTGGTGGGCTTCCTGCTGCGCCGGCTGGACCAGCTGGGCTGGAGCGCGACCGGCTCGCTGGTCGTCAGCGCGCTGCTGCGCGGCACCTACCACCTCTACCAGGGCATCGGCGGCTTCTTCGGCAACGTCGCGATGGGCGTGATCTTCGTCTGGCTCTACCGGCGCTGGGGGCGGGTGATGCCGCTGGTCGTGGCGCACGCCCTGATCGACATCGTGGCCTTCGTCGGCTACGGGCTGCTGGCCGGCCGGGTGGACTGGCTGCCCACGCTCTGACCTCGGCTGGCGTGGGCGGCGGGCGCTGCCGGCCCGCCGCCCACCCCGGCGCGGCGAGCCGTCAGGGCCCGTCGCCCGCCGCCAGGGGCAGCGCCTCGATCCGGCCGGCGCCGCAGACCGCGCCCAACTCCCAGTCGGCCGGCGTCGCGTCGTAGGTGTCCGGCGGTATCACCCGCAGCTCGGCGGGCTCGGGGCCGCAGCCGCCGTCCGCCGTGTCGACCTCGCCCGGCACCACCGTCCAGTGCAGTTGGGTCCAGGCGCTCTCGCCGGGGGCCAGGGTCAGCTGCCCGGGCTCCTGGGAGTCGTCCCTGACCGTGGTCGTGGGCAGCGCCGTGCCGTCGTTCGCGGTCAGTTCGAGGCCGGGCCAGCCCTGGGTGCGGCAGCTGGCGTCCGTCGTGTTGGTCAGCACCAGGGCCGCGTAGCGGTTGCCGGCGGCGGCCTCCAGCGGGGTCAGGGCGGCCGCCAGCGCCTCGGTGGCGCACCAGTCGGCGGCGTTCGCCGCCTCCTGGTCGCCGGCCGGCGAGGATTCGTCGGCCTCGGTCGCGGGGGCGGTCTGAGCCTCGGCGTTCGCCTGTGGACGCGCGTCAACCTCCTCGGCGGAGACGGGCTCGGTCTGTTCGTCCGCCGCGCAGCCGGCGGCGAGCAGACCGACCGCCGCCAGCAGGGCGGCGCCGGCGGCGGCCCGGCGGCGGGCGGCCCGGGCGGGGGCGGGAGTGGGGGACGGTCGGGGGGCAACTCGGGGGGTGGAGAGAGCCGGTGGGGTCGTCCGTGGGGTCATGGATCCTCCGGGGAGTCTCGACTGGTTGCGGAGGAGTGCTGTCAGGTCCGACGTGCCGGAGCCGCGACGGGTTCCGTCGGCCGCCGGCAACCCGGGGTGGTGACGGGGCACTTGAGGGCGCGATCGGTACCGCGCGCGCCGGCGCCCGACCGTGGTTCTTCCCGCGCCCGGCCCCCGCCACCCGTTCCGACGGGTGCCGCCGGACTCAGCCGGCGATCCGCTCCCGCAGGTAGGCCGGCAGCTCGGGCCGGCTGCCGCCGTCCGCCGCCGGCACCGGGGTGCCGTACGCCGTCCGCACCGGCATGACCCCGCTCCAGTGCGGCAGCCCCAGGTCGGCCGGGTCGTCGTTGGGGCCGCCGGCCCTGACCTTGGCCGAGACCTCGGCCAGCTCCAGCTCCAGCACGGCGGTCGCCGCCAGCTCCCTGCCGTCCGCCGGCCGGCAGTCGGCGGCCCGCCCCGGCACCACCGCGTTGACCAGGGTGTCCAACGCCGCCCTGGCCCGGGCCTCGTCCGTCACCCGCCGGGCGGTGCCGTGCACCAGCACCGAGCGGTAGTTGATCGAGTGGTGGAAAGCGGACCTGGCCAGCACCAGCCCGTCCACGTGGGTGACCGTCACGCAGACCGGCAGCTCCCCGTGCCGCAGCGCCCGGGCGCCGGTGGAGCCGTGCAGGTAGAGCCGCTCCCCGTCCCTGGCGTGCAGCGTGGGCAGGACCACCGGCCGGCCGTCGGCCACGAAGCCCAGGTGGCAGAGGTAGGTGCCGTCCAGGATGCCGTGCACCAACTCCCGGTCGTAGGAGACCCGCTGCCGCGCCCGGGTGGGGGTGGTCGACGCGGCTGGCGCATAGCTGTCCGGTGGGGTGGTGGCGGTCATGGCTCGCTCCCGTGGTTCGTCTTGCGTTCTTCATTGCACTAGTGCAAACTATGCTTTGTGCTAGGAGAATATCGGATCACCGGCCGGGGCGCCGCCGAGATTGCCGCCAGCGTCGAGCGGGCGATCGGCGACGGCTCCCTCAAGCCCGGTCAACCGCTGCCCGCCCAGCGGGCGTTGGCCGCCGAGCTGGGGGTCAACGCGAACACCGTGGCCGCCGCCTACCGGGGCCTGCGGGAGCGCGGGGTGATCGAGACCGACGGCCGCCGGGGCAGCCGGGTGCGGGCCCGGCCGGCGAGCGCGCCGCGCGAGGCCATGCCCTTCGAGGTGCCGCCGGACGCCCGGGACATCTCGACGGGCAACCCGGACCCGGCGCTGCTGCCGCCGTTGGGCCCGGCGTTGGCCCGGGCCGCTGAACGGGCCGACCTGGCCCCCGTCCGGTACGGCGCCCCGGCCGTCGACCCGGAGCTGGCCGCGCTGGCCCGGGCCAGGTTCGACGCGGACGGCGTTCCGGCCGGGCCGATCGCCGTCACCTCGGGTGCCCTGGACGGCATCGAGCGGGTGCTGGCCGCCTGGCTGCGCCCCGGCGACGCGATCGCCGTCGAGGACCCGGGCTGGGGCGCGCTGCTCGACCTGGTCGCCGCGCTCGGGCTGCGCCCGGTGCCCTGCCCGCTGGACGACGCCGGGCTCCAACCGGAGGGGCTGGCCCGCGCCCTGCGCGCGGGGGCGCGCGCGCTGGTGCTGACCGCCCGCGCGCAGAACCCGACGGGGGCGGCCATCACGCCGGCGCGCGCCGGCGAGCTGCGCGCCGTGCTCGCCGAGCATCCCGAGGTCCTGGTCATGGAGGACGACCACGGGCGGGGCATCGTCTCGGCGCCGCTGGCGCCCGTGGCGGGTGCCGGCGAGCGCTGGGCGCTGGTGCACTCGCTGGCCAAGTCGCACGGCCCCGACCTGCGGTTGGCCGTGGTCACCGGGGACCCGGCCACGGTTGACCGACTGGCCGGCCGGCAGCGGCTGGGGCCCGGCTGGGTCAGCCAGCTGCTCCAGTGGACGGCCGCCGACCTGTGGCGGACCGGGGCGGTGGACCAGTCGGCGGTGGCGGCCCGCTACGACGCGCGCCGCCGGGCGATGCTGACCGCGCTGGCCGAGCGGGGCGTGCCGGCGCGCGGCGCCAGCGGCCTCAACGTCTGGGTCCAGGTGCCGGACGAGACCGCGGCCGTCGCCCAACTGCTGCGCGCCGGCTGGGTGGTGGCCCCCGGCGCCCGGTTCCGGATCGGCTCGCCGCCGGCGATCCGGCTCACCGTGGCCGAGCTGACCGAGGCGGAGGTCGCCCCCCTCGCCGACCTGGTGGCGCACGCCGTCCGCCCGGCGAGCGGCAGCCGCCTCGGCTGACCGGTTGGCGGCCTGGCGGGTAGCGGGTTGACGGGGGTTGACGCCGGGTGAGGCCGGCCGGGCCGGGGGCCGCGCCCCGTTGCCCGGACCCGCCTGGCCCGGGGGCAGCGGCCGCATCCCCGTCCCGGCTTCGCCCGGACGGAAGGCCGCAGGGGGGGCCGCGCGTCGCGGGCCCGCGCCTTCACCCGCGCCGCCCGCACCTCCCGCACCGCGCCCCGCGATGAAGAAACACTGCGGAGAATCACGACGCACTCTGTAGCATCGCTGACATGTTGAACATCGACCGCCTGCGGGTGTTGCACGCCGTGCGGAACCACGGTTCGGTGAGTGGCGCCGCGTTGGCGCTGCGGGTGACCACCTCGGCCGTCTCCCAGCAGCTGGCCAAGCTGGAGCGGGAGACCGGCCAGCGGTTGCTGGCCAGGAACGGCCGGGGCATCCGGCTCACCGACGCCGGCCGGCTGCTCGCCGAGCACGCCGAACGCATCCTCTCCCAGGTGGAGTTGGCGCAGGCGGACCTGGACGCGCAGCGCGGCCAGGCGGTCGGCGAGCTGCGGGTCGGCGCGTTCGCCACCGCCGCGCGCGGGCTGTTCCCGGCCGCGCTGGCCGCACTGCGGGTGGCGCATCCGCGGCTGCGCCCCGCGCTGCGCGAGATGGAGCCGGAGGCCGCGCTGACGGTGCTGGCGCGCGGCGACATCGACCTGGCCGTGGTGCTCGACTGGTACAACCGCCCGTTGGCGCTGCCGGGCGGGCTGGCCCGGCGGGTGCTCTTCGACGACGTGGCGGACATCGCGCTGCCGGCTGACCATCGGCTGGCCGGGCGCGCCGAGTTGGACCTGACCGAGGTGGCCGACGAACCGTGGGTCTCCTGGCCGCCGGGCGCGATCTGCCACGACTGGCTGATGTTCACCCTGCGCGGGCGCGGTGTGGAGCCGCGGATCGTGCACACCGCCGCCGAGCACCACACGCAACTGGCTTTGATCGCGGCCGGGTTGGGGGTCGCGGTGGCGCCCAGGCTGGGGCGGACCCCGCTGCCGGACGGGGTGGCGCTGATCCCGGCGCGGGAGACCATCACCCGCCGGGTGTACGCGGTCTGGCGGGAGGGCGCGGAAGGGCGCCCGGCGATCCGCGCCGCCGTCGCCGCGCTGCGCGACGCGGTGCCAACTCCCGCCGACTGACCCGCGGTCGGCGCACGCGCCCCGGCGCGCGGCCCGTCCCGGAACCGGCCCCCGGCCGCCCCCGCTATTGACAGGTACACAGCCTTAAGGAGACGGTGAGAGCGCTCTCATCCCCCACCGGGATTGCTCTGGTCACGCCGCGCGCGCCCGGTTCCAGCGACCTCGGGACCGGCGGGTGGGCGACCCGCCGTGGGACCGGCGGGCGCGCGCCGCCCGGCGGAGCGCCGAGAACGGCACGCGCGTGCGACGAGGGTCCGCCCGGAGAAGCAGACAAGGAGGACGTGGTGTTCCGCTTGCGAAAAATGCTGGTGGCCGCCGTCGCCGGCCTGGTCGTCGCGACGGGTCTCACCGTCTCGGGACCGGCGCCCGAGGCGGCGGCCGTGCCCGACACCATTCCGTTCACCATCACCAACGACTCGGGCCGCGCCGAGCCCATCTACATCTACAACCTGGGCACCGAACTGAGCAGCGGCCGGCTCGGCTACGCCGACGCGTCCGGCACCTTCCACGCCTGGCCTGCCGGCGGCAACCCGCCCGTCCCCGCGCCGGACGCCTCGATCCCGGGGCCGGCCGCCGGCGGGTCGGTCACCATCCAACTGCCCAAGTTCTCCGGGCGGGTCTACTTCTCGGTCGGCGAGAAGCTGAACTTCGCGCTCACCCCGGACGGCCTGGTGCAGCCGGCCGTGCAGAACCCGAGCGACCCGAACCGCGACATCCTCTTCAACTGGTCCGAGTACACGCTGAACGACGCCGGCCTGTGGATCAACAGCACCCAGGTCGACATGTTCACCGTGCCCTACACGGTCGGCGTCGAGGAGCAGAACGGCACCGTCCGCACCACCGGTGAGCTGAAGCCCGGCGGCTACTCCGCCGTCTTCGACGCGGTCACCGACGCGGGCTGGGGCAACCTGGTGCACACCGACCAGAACGGCACCCCGCTGCGGGTGCTCTCCCCGGGCCACGGGGTGGGCACCGGCGACGTGCCGGCCGACGCGATGGCCGACTACATCGACCGGGTGTGGGAGCACTACCGCTCCAACACGCTGACGGTGGTGCCGATCGCGCACGAGCCGGACAACGTCTACCGGGGCACCGTAGAGGGTGACGTGATGAACTTCACCGACGCCTCGGGCGCGGTGGTGACCAGCTTCCAGAAGCCGGACACCGACAGCGTCTTCGGCTGCCACAAGCACCTGGACGCCCCCAACGACCAGGTCCGCGGCCCGCTGTCGCGCACCCTGTGCGCCGGGTTCAACCGCACCACGCTGCTGACCAACTCCCAGCAGCCCGACCCGGACAACTCCCAGTTCTACCAGGACGCCGTCACCAACCACTACGCCCGCGCGATCCACGAGCAGATGGTGGACGGCAAGGCGTACGCGTTCGCCTTCGACGACGTCGGCGCCCACGAGTCGCTGGTGCACGACGGCGACCCGGCCGCGGCGTTCATGACCCTGGCCCCGGCCGACTGACCGGGACCGCGGCAGCGCCTGGCGCCGCCGGTGGACCGGCCGCTCGACGGCCGGCCGCCGGCGGCGCCTTGCCGCGCGTCGGCCCGGCTCAGCCGCGCAGCACGCGCTCGCCGTCCACGGTGATCGGCTCGGCGGGCAGCGGCGCCATGGCCGGGCCCTCCAACACCGAGCCGTCCCTGATGTCGAAGCGGCTGTTGTGGCAGGTACAGATGATGGCGCCCTCGGCGATCTGGGAGACCGGGCAGCCCTGGTGGGTGCAGATCGAGGAGAAGGCCACGAACTCGCCCTCCGTCGGCTGCGTCACCACCACCTGCGGGTCGGTCAGGATCGTGCCCCCGCCGACCGGCACCTCGCTGGTGGCCACCAGCTCCTCGCCGCCGCCCTCCGCCGGGGCCTCGCTCTCCGGCGCGTCCGAGCCGGACTCCGTCGGACCGCCGCTCTCCGACGGGCCGTCCTCGTCGTTCGACTCGCCGTCGTCGGAGCCACAGGCCGTCAACGCCGCCGCGGCCAGGCCGGCCGCTCCGGCCAGCACCGCCGCCCTTCGGGTGGTCACCGGACCGTTCATGTCTCTCTCCATCTCCCGGAGCGCCTCCGGGGGTCGCTGGGAACCCGCGCGTGGGTAAGGGGGACCCGTACGCGGTTTCCCTCTACCCGGCAGCGGCGAGGGTAGCGGAGCCGGCGCCCGCCTCGGCCGGCCGACGCCGCCTCCGGCCGGTTCACGCCAGGCACCGACCGGTTAGCGCCCGTCGAGCGAACTCAAGGCGCCGGCGCACACCCCCGGCGCTGACCTCTTTGCGAACCTCCTCGCGGAGCCCCGAAGCAGGCTCCGGAACCGGCCCCGGGGGAGGCGCCGACGCGGCCGTCGACCGTCCCCGTGCGAGTGAACGTCCCGGTCGGTCAGCGCCGTTCCCGTGGGGTGGCGACCAGGCGGGTGGCCGCAGCCACCGCCGACCGCACCGCCGCGTCCAGGCCGTCGCCGACGGCCAGCGCCGCCGCCAGCCGGCCGGCGAACGCGTCGCCGGCGCCCGAGGAGTCCACCACCTCGACCCGCTCCGGCACCGGCAGGTGCCGGGCCGGCCCGCCGTCGCCGACCCAGGCGCCGCCCGGCCCCGCGGTCACCACCACCGACCGCACCCGGGGCGCCAACCGGCCGGCCAGCGCCGCCGGATCGGCGCCGGCCGCCTCGCCCGGCCCGACCCCGGCCAACGCCGCCGCCTCGCCCAGGTTGACCACCAGCGGGTCGGCCAGCGCCAGCACCTCGTCCGCCACCCGGCGCACCGGGCTGGGGTTGATCAGCAGCCGGGCGCCTGACCTGCGGCACCACAGCGCGGCGGCCCGCACCGCGGCCTCGGAGATCTCGAACTGCGTCAGCACCACCGCCGGCCGCAGCCGCCGCAGCGCGGCGTCCACCGCCGGGGCGGTCAACCCGGCGTTGGCCAGCGGCGCCACGACGATGACGTTGTCCTGGTCGAAGAGGGTGATCAGGGCGCGCCCGGTGCGGGCCGACACGCCGCCCACCTCCCGCACGTCCACCCCGCGGGCCCGGGCGTGCGCCCGCACCCGCTCGCCCTCCGGGTCGTCGCCGACCGCGGCGACCAGCGCCGTCGGCACGGAACTGGCGGCGGCCACCGCCTGGTTGAGGCCCTTGCCGCCGATCTCCTCCGCGTAGCCGGTGGCGAGCACGGTCTCGCCGGCGGCCGGGGCGGCCTCGACCGTAGCGATCAGGTCGATGTTGGCCGACCCGACGACCGCGACGGCCGGTCCGTCCGCCGCCCCACCGGCCGGGGCCCGCTCAGCCACCGGCGACACCGGAGCCCTCGCCGGCCACCCAGCCGGCCAACGCCCGCCACATCGGCGCGTACCCGGACCAGGCCATGAACGGCGGCGGCGCCCAGTGCGGCGACATGTCCGAGGTGAACACGCCGGTGCGGCCCTTCCCCGCGGTGCCCAGGGCGACCAGCGGGTCCTCCTTCACCCGCACCAGCACCTCGGCGCCGGCCCGCTCCCGGGTGCGGTTGTAGCCCAGCAGCGCCGGCCAGTCGGCGCCGACGCCGCCCAGCGCGGCGTGCTCCGGCGCCTGCACCAGGACCGGCGCGCCCTCCGGGTGTTCGGCCCGGTCGTCGGTCTCCAGCACCTCGACCGGCAGGATGTCGCCCAGTGGGCTGCGCGCGTAGTTCGCCTTGGCGTCTATGCCGGAGAAGGAGAGGTAGCCGCCGACCATCAGGAGCCCGCCGCCGGCGAGCACGTAGTCGCGGATCTGCTCCAGCTTGTTCGGCTCCCGCTCGCTGCGGCCGAAGACCGCGCGGCTGAGCAGGAAGGTGTTGGCGCCGACATCGCTGATCACCACGAGGTCGTAGGCGGCCAACTCCTCGGGGGAGCTGGGGAAGTGGGTCTCGATGGTGTGCGCGGGCAGGTGGGTGACCCGCCAGCCGTCGTCCTCCAGCGCGGCCCGGAACTCCTGGCCGCCCTCCACGTACTCGGTGGTGGTGAAGGAGTCGAAGCCCTTCTGGTGGATCATGTGAGTCGTCCAGGACTCGCCGAGCAGCAGTGCCTTCTTCACGGGGGTGCCTCGTTCCTTCAGCCGATGGTGCCGCTGGGGTGTTCCTGAAGGAACTGCCAGTCGTGCTCGGGGATGATGATGTCGGCCTCGTCGCGCAGCCGGTCGTAGCCGGCCATCAGCTCCGGCAGGTCCCAGAAGGAGCCCATCGGCCAGTTCAGTTCGAGATTGCGGTAGTTGTACATGACGTCGCTGGTCAGACAGACGACGCCGACGTCGGTGGTCACCATCACCACCATGCAGCCGGGGGTGTGCCCGCCGATCTTGACCAGCCGGACCGCCGGGTCCAGCTGGTGGTCGCCCTCGATGACCGTCAGCCGGTCCCGGACCGCGTCGATCTTGTAGGCGTACTCGGGGTAGTAGAACATGCAGAAGTGCGGCGGGTGCGAGGCCTGCGGCAGCTCGTCGCGCTGCACCACGAAGCGGGCGTTGGGGAACAGCTCGTTGTTGCCCACGTGGTCGAAGTGCAGGTGGGTCAGCACCACCACGTCCACGTCCTCGGGCCGGACGCCGTGCCGGGCCAGCCCCGCCACCAGGTCCTGGTCCGGGGTGCGGGAGGCGACGAAGTCCACCCCGTAGCGGCTCTGCATCGCGGAGACCTCGTCGATGTCGCCGAGCCCGGTGTCGATCAGGATGGTCTCCTCGGTGCCCTCGATCAGCCACACCGGCACCGGCACCATGACGCCCGAGTGCGTCGAGCCGTCCCGGCGGACGATGTCGTCGCGGAAGCCGTACGGCAGCCGCCGCTCGTGCGGCACGTCGGGGTGCGCCCCCGAGTTGAGTAGGGAGACCGGCAGGCTGCTCTCCAGCTCACCGGTGACGATGTGATGGATTCTCACGCCCATCGCGCGCTGTCCTTCCGTGGGGGCCGGGCGTCCCCCGGGGCCGGTGCCGGCCGCCGGGGGTGGGCGCCCGGCGGGTCAGTAGTCGGTCTGGTCGGCGCCGTACGCGTCCACGTACGCCTGCCACACCTGGGGCATCAGGAAGTTGTCCTCGGCCGGCACCTCGGCCGGGATCGCGTCGGTCTCCACCAGGTAGGCGTTGTCGCTGTCCCAGGTGCTCCGCCAGTAGGAGACGCCGGCCTCGTCGAGGATCATCTCCTCGGCGGCCGCCGCGTTCGGCGCGTACAGCTCGATGTTCTGCCAGTACTCCTCGAAGCCCTCGACGGTGAGCCCGGCGGCGGTCTCCTCGTTCAGCCGGTCGGTGATGGTGGTGGCACACGCCTCGGTCTCGGCGTCGCAGTACCGGATGATCCGGTGCATCACGTCGATGAACGCCAGCAGCGCGTCCTCCTCCTCGGTCACGAACGACCGGGTGGTGACGGCCCCGTTGATCGGCGGGGCGGCCAGGTCGGGGCCGGCCAGGCCGATCTCCATGTCGGCCTCCAGCGCGGTGGCCCGCTGCGGCACCCCGCCGAGGTAGGCGTCGCCGGTGCCGGAGAGGAACGCGGCCAGCCCCGCGTCCGGGTCCATGTCCACGAAGGTCACGTCCCCGGAGTCCATCCCGACCGAGGCGAGCGCGTCGTTGATCTGCTTGCCCATGTCGGTGGAGAGGGTGGTCACGATGGTCCTGCCGGCCAGCGACTCGATCATCGCGGTGCGGGCCGCGTCCCGGTCGCCCAGCCGCTCCTCCAGCGCGTCCACCGACTCCAGGCCGCCGTCCGGGCGGATCATCAGCGCGGACCCCTCGGTGAACGGGTTCCAGCCGTAGGCGTACACCACCTCGGGGTCGGCGTTGGCCACGGAGACCACGCCGGTGGTGTTGTTCACGGCTATGTCCACGTCACCGGAGATCAGGGCGGGCATCGCCGCGTTCCACGCCAGCGAGCGCAGTTCCACATTGAGGCCGGCCTCCTCGAACCAGCCCATCTCCTGGCCGATGATCGGCAGGTAGGTGTCCTGGAACGGGGAGATGCCCACGTCGATCGTCGTCAGGCCGTCGGCGGCGGTGTCCTCCTCGGAGGAACCGCAGCCGGCGAGTGCCACCACCAGTGCCAGGGCGGGAAGCGCCGCGGCGATGCTCGTCTTTCGCATGATGATCCTTGGGGTGCTGTGAGCTCCGCTCCTGAGTGCGGTGCGGTCGGGCAGGGGGTCGGGGAGTGGGGGCGGTGCGGGTGGATCGGGGGAACGTCCCGGGGAACGGGCGGGTCAGCGGTTGGCCGACCAGCGGGTCACATAGCGGCTGATCCGGGAGATCAGCAGGTCGAGCGCGACCGCGAGAACCGCGATCACGACGGTGCCGAGCAGCACCACGGAGGTGTTCAGCGTCCGGCTGGCGCTCATGATGAGCCGGCCGATGCCCTCGTCGGCGCCCTGGAACTCGGCGGCCACCACCACCGCGAAGGCGAGCGCGCTGCCGATCCGGAACCCGGAGAGGATCTCCGGCACGATGGCCGGCAGGACGACCGTCCGGTACACCTGGTTGCGGCTGGCCCCCAGCGACCTGGCGGCCTGCACGTAGACCGGCGAGACGTTGCCGCAGGCCACCGTCGTGTTGACCACCATGACCATGAAGCAGGCCAGCGCGCCGAGGAAGATCTTGCCGTTGTCCCCGATGCCGAACCAGAGGATGACGAACGGGATCAGCGCCACCGGCGGCACCGGCCGGACCGCCTCGATGACCGGGTTCAGCACGTGGAACAGCCAGCGGGCGCGGGCCATCAGCAGGCCCACCGCGACGCCCAGCGCCGAGCCGCCGACCCAGGAGAACACCACCCGCCACAGCGTCGCCAACGCGTCGTCCAGCAGCTGGGTCCGCAGCGTCGTCACCGCCTCCCACAGCGACTCCGGGCTGGGGAAGTAGAGCTGCCCGATGGTCTCGGTCCCGGTGGTGAGCACCCACCACAGCGCCAGCAGCGCCACCACCACGCCGAGGCTGATCAGCCGGCCGAAGTCGCGGGGGCGTCGTTCGCCGGCGGACGGGTCGCCGGACAGGTCGGTGGCCGGGGCGAGCGGGCCGGTGGCGGCGGGTGGGCCGACGTCCACGGCGGACGCCGGGCCGGACGCCTCATGCTGCGTCATCGTGAACCTCCCTGAGGGTGTGGGCGATCTCGTTGCGGAGCGCCTGGAACTCGGGTCCGGCCCGCAGGTCCAGATCGCGCTCGCCGCCGAACGGGACGTCGACGACGCTGTGCACCCGCGCCGGCCGAGGGGTCATCACCACCACCCGGTCGCCGAGGAAGAGCGCCTCCTCGATGTCGTGGGTGACGAAGACGATGGTCTTCGGCTCGGCCCGCAGCACGCCCTGGAGCGCGAGCCACATCGCCTCCTTGGTGAACAGGTCGAGGGCGCCGAAGGGTTCGTCCAGCAGCAGCACCCGGGGGCCGCTGGCGTAGGCGCGGGCCAGGTCCACCCGCTTGCGCATCCCGCCGGACAACTCCTTCGGGTAGGCGGAGCGGAAGTCGGCCAGGCCGACCAGCTCCAGGTAGTGCTCGGTGCGGGCGGCCCGTTCGGCCCGGTCCAGGCCCTGCATCCGCATGCCGTAGCCGACGTTCGCGCCGACGGTCAGCCACGGGAAGACCGCGTCGGCCTGGAAGACCACGGCCCGGTCGGCGCCGGGCCCCGTGACCGGCCGCGACCCCACGGAGATGCGGCCCGAGGTGGGCGCCAGGAACCCGGCGACCAGGTTGAGCAGGGTCGTCTTGCCGCAGCCGCTGGGGCCGACGACGCAGACGATCTCGTTCGCGGCGATCTCCAGGTCGGTCTCGTTCAGCGCGACCGTGCGCTTGCGCGCCGTCGTGAACACCTTGGAGACCCGCTCGACGGAGATGCCGGCCGCGCGGGCGACGCCGGTGTCGGGGGAGTTGTCAGCCACGGTTTACCACCTTTCCTTGGTCCGTGGTGGGAGCCGCGGTGGACTGCCGCACGGTGAGAGAGACCGGCAGCACGTGCCGGTCGGGCTGGTCCGTCCGCTCCGCCGGCTCGTCCGCCAACGCCGCGATGAGCGCGAGCGCGGCGCGCCGCCCCAGCTCGTCCACGTCCTGCCGGACCGTGGTCAGCCGCGGATGCGCGTAACGCCCCGCCGGGATGTCGTCGAACCCGACCACCGACACCCGGCCGGGGACGTCCACCCCGGCCTGCTGGAGCGCGCCGATCGCGCCCAGCGCCATCAGGTCGTTGACCGCGAAGACGGCGGTGGGGCCGTCGGCCGCGCCGACCTCGGGATGCCGGCCGATCGCCGCCCGGCCGCCCTCCTCGGTGAAGGCCCCGGAGGCGAGCAGCGGCGGCTCGGCCCCGCTGGCCTCCCAGCACTCCCGGAAGCCGGCCACCCGCAGGTCGCTGCTGACCAGCCCGCCGTCGGCGGCGATCACCAGGGCCCTGCGGTGCCCGAGGCCGAGCAGGTGCTCGGCGGCCAGCCGACCGCCGGCCAGGTTGTCCGAGACGAAGGACGGGGCGCTGGCGCCCGGCACCTCCTCGTCCACCAGCACCAGCGGCAGATCGCCGAGGAGCGCGCCCAGCTGGGAGTTGGTCGGTGGCGCGCCGGCGGCGTAGATCAGGCCGTCCACCGCCCGGGAGCGGATCATGGCCAGGTAGTCGACCTCGCGGGCGTGATCGAAGCCGGTGGTGCAGAGGATGACGTTGTAGCCGTGGCGGATCGCGGCGGCCTCCACGCCGTGGGTGAGGTCGGCGAAGAAGCTGTTGCGGATGTCCGGGACGATCAGCCCCACCACCCGGGTCCGGCCGATGGCGAGGTTCTGCGCGGAGCGGCTGGGTACGTAGCCGAGCTCCTGCATCGCGCTCTCCACCCGGGCCCGCACCCGGTCGCTCACCTTGCGCTTGCCACTGAGCGCGTGCGAGACCGTCGTCGGGCTCACGCCCGCACGTGCGGCGACATCGGCTATCGAGACCATGACCGGTGGGTTCTCCCTGCTGCTCGCTGGTGCTGCTACTGCTGCTTGCTGTCACTGGCGGTGAAGACGCTGGCGGCGGAAACGTCGGCGAAGGAAACGCCGGCGGCGGAGGCATTGGGTGTGGACACGCTGGGGACGGACACGCTGAGTGAGGCGATGCGGTTGGCAAAGCGGTTTGGCAAAGCGCTTTGGGTCACCATAGACCTCAGGTGGGCGGTCGCCAAGAGGTGAAACCTGCTAGTTACCCAACCGTTCGCGGGGCCCTCGCGGGGTGCGTGCCCGGCCCGGGAGGTGCGGTGGCCGGCGCCGGCGGCTCGCGACGGGCGTGGTCCGGTCGGCTCGGCAGGGAGTGGGGTGCCTTCCGGGCGGGTGTCCGGTTGGTCGGTCGGGAGGTCGGTCGGGAAGTCGGTCGGTTGGTCCGCGGTGGGCGATGGGACCGGGGGCGTCCGGCCGTCACCGACGGCGCGTCAGAGCAGCTGGTGTGACTGGCCAACAGGCGGGCGCTGCACGGGCGTTCGGGCCGATCCCTGGCTGCGCGCTGTGGGTGGTGCGGGTGGTGGGTGCGCGTGCGAGGGCAGGCCGTCGCGGTGGCCGACGAACTCCAGGCGCGGCCGGTCGCGGAGTCACTCCGCGCGGATGCCGCGCGCCGGGGCGACCAGCCCGCGTTCGCCGCCGACCTGCGCACCGTTGGCTGGGCCCAACGGGTCTGCCGCACCAGCCAGGTTGGCGGTAGCCCGGGGGCGTCCGGGCGGCCCTTCCTGCTGGACCACGGGGTGGAGCCGGCCGAGCCGCTCGCCGACCACGACCCGGTGCTTGCTCGTCACCGATCGCCGCGACCCGTCGCGACGGGTGGTGACCGGCCAGCGCCCGCTGCCTGCCGGTGGCGAGCTGCCGGCGGAACGGGACGCCGAGTGGATGACTCGCTCCTGCTCGCCGGTGGTGGCTACCCGCGGAAGCCGGAAGGGGCCTCCCGCGCTGTGCGACGTCCCGACGCCGCTGCCGCGGACGGCCGCCCCGGGGCCGGGCCTTTCCGTCCCGGGTGGCTGTCGCCGTACGACGGAGCCGGGCTGCCGGGGGCCCTGCGCGCTGCCGCGCCGGGACGCCGCCGGCACGGCCGCCGCGATCCGCGCCCGACTGCCGGACTGACCCATGAGCCGCCCCGGCGGGCATCGTGACCCGCGGTACGTTCAGTCGCGGGGCAGCAGCGAACCGAGCGGCCCCAGATCGAGGTTGAGGTCCTCCGGGCGCAGCCCGAAGGTGTCGCGCAGCTCGTCCATCCGCCCTTCGAGCAGCATCAACGTGGTGCCGATGCGGTCGATCTGGTCATCGGACAGTTCCCCGGAGTCCACCCGGCGCAGCGCCTGCCGTTCCATCAGCTGGCGCAGCAGCTCGACCACGGTCAGCACCAGTGCCACCAGGTCGCGCCCCACCGAGTCCTCGTCCAGGTCCATCCGGCGGTCCCCGGTCACCACGGGCCCCCGTCCGCCCAGGGCGCCGGCACCCGGTCGCTGACCGAGGAGAGCAGGGCGTGCAGCGACAGCCGGACCAGCGGCACCTCGGCGATGGCGAGCACCACGTCGCCGCTGATCACCACCCCGGTGGCCATCACCCGGTCCAGCAGGTCCACCAGCGGCACCCCGATCGGGCCGTACGGGCCCTGTTCGCCCTGCCAGGGCACGACCTCAGCGGTGGGCATCGGCGGCGTCCTCCTCCTCGTCGTCGAGCCGGGCGAAGGAGTAGGGCACCCACGGGCCCGTCACCTCGATCCGCGCGTGCCGGGAGATCGCCGGATCGGCCGCCAACTCGGCCGCCACCGCACGCAGTTCGGCGACCCGGTCGGCGTCGAGCAGCAGTGCGGCGTTCAGCAGCTGGCGCGGTCCGCCGCCGGCCAGCACCGGGTCCTGCGGGCGGAGCCGGCGGGCGGCCACCGCGCAGCGGCGGAGTCTGGCGTAGCTCCGCTCGGCGGCCGACCAGGCGGCCTCCTGCCGCTGTTGGCGGTCCCGCTGCCGGCCGCGCACCCGGTCCAGGTAGGCCCGTCCGTCGGCCGGCCGGGCCGCCGGGGGAGCGGGCCGGGGCGCGGCGTCCGGCCCGGCGGGGCCGCCCGGGACGGCGCTGACCTTGACCCCCCACTCGGCCCGGTCGCCCAGCCGGTCCAGCACCCGGGCGAAGTCGTCCGCCCGCTCGGCCACGGCGGCCAACGCGCGGGCGGCCCCGAGGTAGAGCGTGGCGAGCGGCAGCGGCACCACCGGGGTGGCGCGGGCGACGGCGGTGACGACCGCGTGATGCGCGCGGGCGCAGCGTTCCAACTCCCTTGGATCGGCGAGCCGTTCGGTGAGCCTCCCGGCGGCGAACTCGGCGGCGGGCACCTCCTGGACGACCGCCGCGAGCGCCCCGGCGACCAGCAGCCGGGGCGGCCCGCCGCCCGGATGGCCCGGCACCCCGTCCAGCGCCCCGTCGGGGAGTGGCCGGCAGACGGCGAAGACGCAGACCGGGTTGGCGCCCGCCTCGTCCACGACGGAGGCGGCGGCGGAGGTGGGGACAGTCGCGGTGGCGGCGGTGGACTCGGTCATGCGGGATCGGACTCCTTCGGCCGGGCCAGGCACGCTTCGTCGCCGCCGGTCTCCAACTCGCTCAGCCGCTCGCGCAGTTTCCGGTTCTCGTCGTAGAGGGCGTCCCTGGCGGCGCGTGAGGAGAGCGCGGGCTCGGTCTCCCACCAGTCGATGCCCGCCTTGCGGGCGGTGTCGACGGAGGAGATGAACAGCCGGACCCGGATGGTCAGCAGCTCGATGTCGAGCAGGTCGATCTTGATGTCGCCCGCGATGACCACGCCCTTGTCCAGGATCCGCTCCAGGATGTCCGCGAGGTTGGCGGTGCGGGGCGGGTACGGCTCCAACGGCTCGTACGCCTCCAGGGGTTGGGCTGTCCGGCGTGTCATCGGTGACCTCGTCTCCGTCCGCTGTCCGCGTCCTCGGCTTCGTCGTCCCCGCCCTCGTCGTCGTCCTCGTCGTCTTCTTCTTCGTCCTCGTCCGCTTCGTCCTCGTCCGCGCCGTCGTCGGCTTCGTCGTCGTCCTCCTCCTCGTCCTCCTCGTCCTCCTCGTCCTGCCCTTCCGCCTCCTCAGCCAGGTCCGCCTCGTCGTCGAGGTCCCCCTCGTCCTCGTCCTCCTCCTCGACGCCGTCCCCGTCCTCAGGGCCGTCCGCCTCGTCCACGTCCGCCGCGTCCGCCGACTCCTCGAACTCCCCCTCCGCCGACGCTTGTTGGTCGTCATCCGCCGGCCGGTCGTCGTCCGTCGCCGCTTCGGGCGGCTGGCGGGACGGTGGTGGGGAACGTCGTTCGCCGGCCGCTTCGTGCAGCGCCGCGGTGCTCTTCCGCAGGGCGTCCGAGAGTGAGGTGAGGCGGCTGTTCGCCGCCGCCGTCACGGCGTGCCGGCCGGCCGACAGCAGATCGCCCCGAACGTGTTCGCTCAGCTCCGCGTAGCGCGGGTGGTCGCGCAGCCGGCGGGCGCCCTCCGCCGCCAGGTGCCGCGGGGTGAGCGGGAAGCGGCGGCCCACCACATAGGTGGCGATCACGAAGGCCAGCTTGGCCTTGCGGTTGCGGCCGAGCAGATACCCGCCGGCGAGGCCGACGGACAGCGCGGCCTTGGTGTGGTCCATCGGTGCGGAAGCCCTTTCCTGCGCGGTGCGGCGTGCGGCGTGCGGGGGTCAGTCGGCGGGGTGGTCCGGGGCGACGGGACGGGGCGGAGCCTGGTGCGCGGGGTCCTGGCGCTGCTGGATGGCGAGCAGCAGCTGTTCCTCCCTGGTCTCGAACTCCGCCTCGCCGATCTCGCCGTCCTCCAACGCCCGGTGCAGCGCCCGCAGTTGTGTCATCAGCGGGGCCGGGTCGTACGTCTCGGCCTCCGCGGCGTCCGCGATCCGCTCCGCGCACCAGGCGGTGGCCCGCACGGGCGCCAGGGGCAGCAACAGCAGTCCGGAGATCAGCCCCATCGGTCAGGACCGCCCAACGGCGGCGGTCCTGGCGACGGTCGCCGTGGCGGCCTCTGCGACGGCCGCGGCACCCGCACCCGCACCAGCACCCGCACCAGCACCAGCACCAACACCAGCACCGGCGGCCGGCGCGCGGCGGCGCTCCGCCGGCTCGGGGCGGGCGCTCGCCTGGGCCTCGGTGAAGCTGAAGCAGGGCAACGCGTCCGACAGCCGTAGCTCCACCTGCCCGGCCAGTTCGGCCGCCGCCGTCTCGACGGTGGCCCGGAACCGGCCCTCGGTGCCGGCGCCGAGCAGGAAGGACAGGTTGAGGACGCAGCCCTCCACCTCGGGGCCGGCGGCGGTGGCCTCGGCGAGTGGCCTGACCAGCGCCAGGACCCGGGCCGCGGCCCGGGCGGCCCGGCGGCTGAGGCCCTCGGCGACGGCCTGCCCCAGCCGGACGCTGTTCTCGTACCCGGGCCGGGCCCTGGCCTCCTGGTGCAGTCGGCGCAACTGCCGGTCCGAGCGCAGAAGTTCGGGCAGGGAGTCCTCGACGACGAGCGCCTTCAGATTCAGCTCGATCCGGCCGTCCAGCCGGTCCAGGACGGCGAGCCGTTCCTCCGGTGACTCGGTCAGCCGGGCCCGCAGGGTGTCCTCGTCCGGGGCGACCGAGCCGAACCGCATCGGGATGACGGGGCCGGTGGCGGCCAGCGCCAGCAGCGTCCGCTGGTGGGCGAGCAGATCGCGGCGGCGGGCCAGCAGCCCCGCCGGCGCGGCGCTGACCACGGCGGTCAACGGCCCCACGGGCAGCGCGCGCAGCGGTTCGGGGGGCGCGCCCACGCCGGTCAGCTCCGGCGGTAGCCGGTGGCCGGTGCGGACGACGCCGTACGTGTAGACCTGGTCCATCGAGAGACTCACTCACTCCTGCCGGGAACGGCCTTCTTGGCCTTCTTCTTGGCGCTGCTCGCCGCCTTCTTCGTCGCGCCGACGGCCTTCTTCGCGTGCCCGGCGCTCTCCTTGACCTTGTCCTCGCCGGACTCGACGGCCTTCTTGGTGCCCTTCTCGGCGGCCTTCTTGGCGATGCCGCCGCCGGAGCCGGTGCCGAAGAGCTCAGGCACGGTGCGGCTGCGGGGGTCCGCGTCCAGGTCGATGCGGTTGCAGGCCTCGGCGAACCGCAGGTAGGTGTCGACGCTGGCGATGACGATGCGTATGTCGATCTTGACGATCTCGATGCCGACCAGGGAGACGCGCAGGAAGACGTCGATGACCATGCCCCGGTCGAGAATGATGTCGATGACGTCGTAGAGGGTCCCGGTGCGGGGCGCGCAGGCGACGTCGTCCCGGTAGGTGGTCGTGGTCGTGCTCATGGCTCTCCCTCGGTCGGTGCCGCGGTGGGGCGGGGTGGCTCAGTCGTCGGTGGCGCACCTGCGGTAGCGGCGCACCCGCTCGTACTGGATGAGATGGCCGTCGTGGTCGAGCTCCACCTCGTAGGTGGCCATGAGGCTGGTGGTGTCCGGGATGCGCGGCACCTCGACGACGTCGACGCGCACCCGCCAGCCGTCCTCGTGCGGGCTGACGGCGGAGACGCCGTCGACCTCGTGCCCGGTCAACGCGGACACGCGGCGGCCGGCCCGGCGGGCCGCGCCGACGGGGCCCCTGATGGGCCCGGGACGCTGCTTGTCTGTGTGGTGGGACATGTCCTCATCCCGCCACGGCGCGGCCGGCACCGCACGCCGGGTTGGGCCGTTGGGCCGCACCGCCCGGGCCGCTCGGGTGGTGGTCCTGGCGGTGCGGGCCCGGTTGGCGGCCGGCGCCGGTCAGCGGCCGAGGGCGCGGCGCAGCTGTTCCTTGTCCATCGAGGACCGCCCCTGGACGCCGCGTTTCCTGGCCTCCGCGTAGAGCTGGTCCCTGGTCGGGCCCTGGGCGCCCCGGTGGGAGCGTTGGCCGCCGCGTTGGGAGGCCGACTTCGGGTCGCGGGTGGAGACCCGGCTGGACGTCCTGGACTCGCCCGTCCGGGCGCGTTCCTTGTTGACGGTCCGGGCCGCGATCTCCTTCGCCCGGCCGGGTGACTCCCCCCGGCGCCGGGCGCCGGCCTCGACGTGTTCGTACTGCCGTTCCCGCTTCTTGTTCGAGCCCGCTGGCATGACGACTCCTCTCGGTGGTGGCGGGGGCGTTCCGGGGCGGTGGTGGCCGGCGGTGGTGGCCGGCCGCACGTCCGCCCCGGCCGGTGCCCCGGTCGTCAGTGTGTGCGGTGCGCCCGGGTCCCGCACGCGCGGCCGCCAGCCGCCGGGCCCGCCCCCGGCGGCCCCGTCCGGGTGGCCGGCCGGGGGCGGACGAGTGGTATCCGCCGCCGCGAGGTCCGGCCGGCAGCCGTCCCGTCCGACGCCGGGCCATCCTCGACACGGCCGCCCCGGCGCCCGCCGGACCGGGCGGCCGGCCGGAGACGCGGGCCGAGGAACGGACCAGGGCGGACAGGAGCGCGATGGCGGACCGGGACAGCATCGCGGACCCCTGGGGAGCCCGCACCCCCTACGGGCCGGGCCAGCGCTGGCCGGTGCGGGTGGACTCGCACCTCGCCGCCGGCACCGGCGAGGAGGATGTGCAGCGCTGGGTGCCCGCCGCCTCCGTCCTGCACTCCAACGGCGACGCGATGGACATCGCGGTCCGGGACGGCCGGATCGTCGGCGTGCGCGGCCGCGCCCGGGACCGGGTCAACCACGGGCGGCTCGGCCCCAAGGACCTCTTCGGCTGGCAGGCCAACGCCTCGCCCGACCGGCTGACCCGGCCACTGGTGCGGGACGGCGGGCGGCTGGTCCCCACCGACTGGGACACCGCGATGGACCGGATCGTGGCCCGCACCCGGCGGCTGCTGGCCGACGCCGGCCCGTCGGCCCTCGGCTTCTACACCACCGGCCAGCTGTTCCTGGAGGAGTACTACACGCTCGCCGTCATCGCGCACGGTGGCCTGGGCACCGCCCACCTCGACGGGAACACCCGGCTGTGCACCGCGACGGCGGCCGAGGCGCTCAAGGAGAGCTTCGGCTGCGACGGCCAGCCCGGGTCGTACAGCGACATCGACCACGCCGACGTGATCGCGCTCTTCGGCCACAACATGGCCGAGACCCAGACGGTGCTGTGGAGCCGTGTCCTGGACCGGCTCGCCGGGCCCCGGCCGCCCGCCCTGGTCTGCGTCGCCCCCCGCCCGACGCCGGTCGCCCGGGCCGCCACCGTGCACCTGGCGCCGCTGCCCGGCACCAACCTCGCCCTGATGAACGGCCTGCTGCACGCGGTCATCGCGGGCGGCTGGCTCGACCACGACTACCTGGCGGCGTACACCGTCGGCTTCGAGGAGCTGCGGGCCCGCGTCGCGCCCTGCACCCCGGAGGCGACCGAGGCCGTCTGCGACGTGCCGGCCGTGGAGATCCGGCGGGCCGCGGCCGTGCTGGGCGGTGCCCGCCGGCTGCTGTCCACCGTGCTCCAGGGCTTCTACCAGTCCCACCAGGCGACCGCGGCCGCCGTGCAGGTCAACAACCTGCACCTGCTGCGCGGCATGCTGGGCCGGCCTGGCTGTGGTGTGCTGCAGATGAACGGCCAGCCCAGCGCCCAGAACACCCGCGAGTGCGGTGCCAACGGCGACCTGCCGGGCTTCCGCAACTGGGCCAACGACGCGCACGTCGCCGAGCTGGCCCGGGTGTGGAACGTCGAGCCGGAGCGGATCCCGCACTACGGGCCGCCCACCCACGCGATGCGGATGCTGCGCTACGCGGAACAGGGCTCGCTGCGGATGCTGTGGGTCTCCGGCACCAACCCGGCGGTCTCGCTGCCCGAGCTGGCCCGGGTCCGGGCGATCCTGGCCAGGGACAGCCTCTTCCTGGTGGTCCAGGACCTGTACCTCACCGAGACCGCCAGGTTCGCCGACGTGGTGCTGCCCGCCGCGACCTGGGGGGAGAAGACCGGCACCCTCACCAACGCGGACCGCACCGTGCACCTGTCGGAGAAGGCCGTGGAGCCACCCGGCGAGGCCCGCCCCGACCTCGACATCTTCCTCGACTACGCGGCACGGCTCGACCTGCGGGACCGGGACGGCGGCCCGCTGGTGCACTGGCATGACGCGGAGTCCGCGTTCGCCGCGTGGCGGGAGTGCAGCCGCGGCCGGCCCTGCGACTACAGCGGCCTCAGCTACCCCCTGCTGCGGGAGCGCGGCGGCGTCCAGTGGCCGTGCACGGCGGACCGGCCCGACGGCACCGAACGCCTCTACGCGGACGGCCGGTTCTTCAGCGCGCCGGACCAGTGCGAGAGCTACGGCCGTGACCTGGTCACCGGCGCCCCGTTCGAGGAGACCGACTACCGGGCGCTCAACCCGTTCGGCAGGGCTGTCATCCGGGCCGCCGACCACCTGCCGCCGCACGAGCCGCCGACGGCCGACCACCCGCTGGTCCTGGTCACCGGCCGCACCGTTCACCACTTCCACACCCGGACCAAGACCGGACGCGCCCCCGAACTCCAGGCCGCCGCCCCCGACGTGTGGGTGGAGCTGGCGTCGGCGGACGCCGCGGCGGCCGGCGTCGCGGCCGGCGACCTGGTCGAGGTGAGCACCGCCCGCGGCTACGTCCGGGCCCCGGCCAGGATCACCGGCATCCGGCCCGGCGTGCTGTTCCTGCCGTTCCACTACGGCTACTGGGACACCCCGGCCGGCTCGGGGCCCGGCCCCGACACGGCGCCGAGGGCCGCCAACGAGCTCACCCCGACCGACTGGGACCCGGCCTCCAAACAGCCGCTCTTCAAGACCGCGGCGGCCCGCCTGCGGCGGGTCGGCCCGACGGCACCCAGGGAGGCACGGTGACCGGCACGGCCCTGCTGGGCGCGCTGCGCGACCAGGAACGGGCGCTCGGCCAGCACCTCCGCACGGTCGCCGACCGGCACCGGGAGGAGCACGAGATCCACCACGTCGCCCGGGACCTGGCCGGCTGGTGCCGGCGGCACGAGGCGGCGATCGAGGCGGCGGCCGACGGCGCACTGCCGGCCGGCCCGCCGCCCACTGGCCCGGGGTCGGGTCCGGAACCGGGGCCGCGGCACCCCGTCCTGCACGGCACCCCGGGCCGGGAACTCCTGGGCCAGCTGCGCACCCTGCACCTGCGGGCGGTCGCGCTCTCCGTGGACTGGGAGCTGCTCGCCCAGGTCGCGCAGGCCAGGCGGCGGCCGGAGCTGCTCGCCCTGGCCGGCTCCTGCCATCCGGAGACGCTGCGGCAGGCCCGCTGGGCCAACGCCCAACTAAAGGTGCTCAGCCCGCAGTTGCTGACCGACTGACAGTGATGACGCTCGTGGTGACGCCGCTGGTGGGTCTGACCCTCCGACCGACTGACGTCTCGACGGGCTGCCGCGTCGCCCGGTCGCCTCGGTGACGTGCCGACCTGCCGACCTGCCGGCCTGTCGACTTACCGCCCTACTGACCCACCGTCCCGCTGGCAGGTCAGCCCCGGGCCGGCCCGCCGCCCAGCAGCCGCTGGGTCGCGGTCAGCAGCCGCGCCGTGCCCGGGCCGGCGCGCAGCGCGGCGCGGGCCGCGTTGGCGCCCGGCGCGCCGTGCACCCCGCCCCCCGGGTGGGCGGAGGCGGACGCCAGGTACAGCCCGCGCACCGGAGTCTCCGGCCGCCCGGCGCCCGGCAACGGCCGGAACATCAGCTGCTGGTGCAGGCTGGTGGTGCCCCCGTTGATGGCGCCGCCCACCAGGTTGGCGTCGGCCGCCTCGAACGTCGGCGGGGCCAGCACCCGGCGGGCCGCGATCCGCTCCCGGAAGCCGGGCGCGTACCGCTCCACCAGCGCCTCCATCCGGTCGGCCAGCGCAGCCCGCTCCCGCTCGTCCCACCGCCCGGTCACCCCCGAGGGGCCGGCGTCCGAGCGCACCCGGTGCGGCACGTGGGTGTAGGCCCACGCCGACTCGGTGCCGGCGGGGGAGCGGCTGCGGTCGGCCGTGGTCATCTGCCCGAGCAGCAGGAACGGGCGGTCCGGCACCGCCCCGGTGGCGAGCTGGGCGGCGAACCGGGTCAACTCGTCCACGCCGTCCGCCAGATGCACCGTGCCGGCGCCGGCGACCCCGGGCGCGGTCCAGGGGATCGGCCCGGTCAGCGCCCAGTCCACCTTGAAGGTGGCGTGGTCCCACTGGAACCGCCGCAGGTCGGCCAGCACCTGCCCCGGCAGATGCGCCTCCCCGACCAGGTCCAGGAACAGCCGCGGCGCCGCGACGTCGGCCAGCACCGCGCGCCGCGCCGGCACCGCCGCGCCCGTCGCGGTCCGCACCCCGACGGCCCGCCCGCCGCGCACCACCACCTCGGTGACCCGCTCCCCGCAGCGGACCGTCACCCCCCGCCGGCGCAGCCGCCGCACCAGCGCCGCCGTCAGCTCCCCCGAGCCGCCGGCCGGCACGGGGAAGCCGTGGGTCTGGCCCAGCATGGCCATCAGCCAGCCGAAGCCGCCGCTGAGCGCCGCCTCCGGCGGCAGGTCCGCGTGCAGCGCGCTGCCCGCCAGCAGCAGCCGCCCGCCCTCGCCCCGGAACTCCTCCACGCCCAGCCGCCGGACCGGCAGCAGCAGCCGCCGCGCGACCCGCAGTCCGCCCGCCGCCCGCAGCCGCGCCGCCAGCCGCGCCCCGGCCCGCAGCGGCGGAAAGGGCGTGAACAGGGCGCCCAGCAGGTCCTCCCGAAGCTCGTCCCAGAGCGCCGTGAGCGCCTCCCAGGCGCGGCCGTCCCCGGGCGCGAACGCGTCCAGCGAGGCCGCGGTCTCCGCCCGGTCGTGCCCCAGCACCGCGCACCGGCCGTCCGACAGCGGATGGGCCAGCACCCGCGGCGCGTGGCTCCACCGCAGCCCCTCCCGGTCCAGCCGCAGCGCGGCCAGCACCGGGGAGGCGGCGGCCAGTGGATAGAACGCGCTGAACACATCGCTCACGTACTCCGGGTGCACCCCGCGGTCGCTGCGCACCGCGCCGCCCGGCTCGGGCTCCGCCTCCAGCACCTCGACCGACCAGCCGGCGTCCGCCAGCAGGTTGGCCGCCACCAGGCCGTTGGGCCCGGCCCCCACCACCACCGCGTCCGTCACGGCCTGGCCCGCGGCGCGTGCGGCACCGGGCCGGAGGTGGCCGCCGGCTCCCGCTCCTCGACCAGCCGCGCCAGCCGCTTGAGCATGCCCCGGTGCCGCAGCTGCTGCGCCGCGTCCAGCACCGCGTTGTGCAGCCGCCCGCCGAGGCCGCGCAACGGGTGCTCGTCCATGATCACCAGCGTCTCGGCGCCCCACGGCCGGATGTCCAGCGCGATCCGCGCCGTCCCCAGCGGGCCGCTGTCCGCCTCCAGCTCCAGCGCGCGCGGCGGCTCGCAGCGCCGCACCCAGGTGCGGCCGTGCAGGTCCCGGCCGGCCAGCCGCACGGTGTACGACAGCGCCGAGCCCACCTCGGGCCAGGTGCCCTCGGCCGGCTCGGACGCGCGGGTGCCGACCACCCAGTCCGCGTACCGGGAGGCGTCGCCGAGCACGTCCCAGACCGCCGCTGGCGGACGGGCGATCAGTCGGTGTCTCACGGCCATGCCTGCTCCCGGGCGGTCTGGGCGAACCGGTTCGGCGAACCGGTGGGCGGTCCGGAGACGCGCCGGACGGCGGCCCCGCCCCTTGCCGGCATCCGGCGGAGCGCGCTGCTTCTATGGAGGAAAGCAGCTTCCCGCCGGCCCGGCAGCCCGAACGCCGCCGGCCGAAGGACGCGGCCCGGGCGAAGAGGAACGGACATGCGCGTGCGCGACAGGGTGGTCGTCATCACCGGTGCCAGCAGCGGCGTGGGGCGGATCTGCGCCGAACGGTTCGCCGCGCGCGGCTGCGCGGTGGTCCTCGCCGCCCGGCGGGGCGCCGAGCTGGAACGGGTGGCCCGCCGCTGCCGCCGGCACCGGGGCGCCCGCGCGCTGGCCGTGCCCACCGACGTGACCAGTGCCGCCGCCGTGGACGCCCTGGCCCGGCGGGCGCTGGAGACCTACGGCCGGATCGACGTGTGGGTCAACTGCGCCGCGGTCGCCGCGTTCGGCTCGGTCGAGTCGGTGCCCCCGGACATCGCCAGGCGGGTGCTGGAGACGGACGTGCTCGGCTGCCTGCACGGGGCGCGCGCCGCCCTCCCCGCGATGCGCGCGCAGGGGCGCGGCACCGTGATCAACATCGCCTCGGCGGTCGGCGTCGCCCCCGTCCCCTACAACAGCGCCTACGTGATGGCCAAGAGCGCGGTGCGCGCCCTCGGCGGCTGCCTGCGGCAGGAGCTGCTGCTGTCCGGGCACCGGGAGGTGCGGGTCTGCACCGTGCTGCCGGCCAGCCTGGACACCCCGTTCTTCGCCGCCGCCGCCAACTACTCGGGCCGCGCCGTCCGCCCGCTGCCCCCCGTCTACCGGCCGGAGCGGGTGGCGCGGCGCGTCGAGCGGCTGGTGCGCGCGCCCCGCCGCGAGGTGTCGGTGGGGCCCGCCGCCGGCGCGCTGCGCGTGCTGTCGGTGGTGCTGCCGGCCGGCACGGAGTGGTTCCTGGCCCACCGGATGGACCGGGGCCACCTCTCCCGCACCGAATCGGCCCCCGACGGGGCGGGCAACGTGCTGCGCCCCGTGCCGGCCGCGGCCCGGCACGGCGGCTGGCACGGCGCCACCCGGACCGGCCTGCGCCGCCTCACCGCGGTCGCCGCCGCCGCGGCGGCGGTCGCCACGGCCCGCGCCCTGACGGCCCGCCGGGCCGCCGGCGGGCGGTGACCGCCGGGCCGCCACCGCGCGAGCCGGCGCCGGGAACACCGCCGGGCGGCCGGGTGTTGGGGTGACTGTGCGCCCGCCACCGGCCGGAACGGCCCGCCGGCGGGGCACGCCACCAGCGACCACGGCCGGGAGTGAGCACGCATGACCGAGCGGACGGACGCCGAGCGCCACGCCACGGTGCTGGTGATCGGGGCCGGCCAGGCCGGCCTGTCGGCCGGCTACCACCTGCGGCGCCGGGGCTTCGTCAGCGCCCTGGCCGAGCCGGCCGGCGCGCGCACCTTCGTGCTGCTGGACGCGGAGGCCGGCGCCGGCGGCGCCTGGCGGCACCGCTGGGAGTCGCTGCGGATGTCGACCGTCAACGGCATCTTCGACCTGCCGGGCTTCCCCCAGCCGGCGATCGACCCGGAGGAGCCGAGCCGCACCGCGGTGCCCGGCTACTTCGCCGCCTTCGAGCGCGCCACCGAGCTGCCGATTCGCCGCCCGGTCGCCGTCACCGCCGTCACCAGGGCCGACGCCGACCCGGCCGGTGACCTGCTGGTGGACACCGACGAGGGCCGCTGGCGGACCCGGACGGTGATCAACGCGACCGGCACCTGGAACAACCCGGTGCGGCCGCACTACCCGGGCCAGGAGACGTTCCTGGGGCGGCAGTTGCACACCCGCGACTACGTGTCGGCGGCCGAGCTGGCCGGGCTGCGCGTCGCGGTGGTCGGCGGCGGGATCTCCGCGCTCCAGCAGCTGGAGGAGATCTCCCGGGTGGCGACCACCTTCTGGTACACCCGGCGGGAGCCGGTCTTCCGGGACGGCGACTTCCGGCCCGAGGTGGAGGGCCGGGAGACCATCGAGCGGGTGCAGGCCGACGTGGCGGCCGGCAACGTCACCGGCAGCGTCGTCTCCTACACCGGGCTGCCCTGGACGGCCTACGCGCGGGCCGCCGAGGCACGCGGGGCGCTGGCCAGGCGGCCGATGTTCACCGCCCTCGAACCCCGGGGCGTCCGGGAGGCCGACGGGACCCTCACCACGGTCGACGCGATCCTGTGGGCCACCGGCTTCAAGGCCGCGCTGCGCCACCTCGACCCGCTGGGACTGCGCAACGAACGCGGCGGGATCGCCCTGCGCGGCACCGAGGTGGCCGGGGAGCCACGGGTGCACCTGATCGGGTTCGGGCCCTCGCAGTCCACGGTCGGCGCCAACCGCGCCGGCCGTGACGCGGTCCGCGCCATCGACCGCCGCCTCGCCCTGGCGAACCGGCCGGCCGCCGCCGGCTGAGGCCGGCCGGACCCGGCCGACCCCGGTCGATCGCTGCTGACCGAAGCTGACCGTTCCGCCCCACCCTGGTTGACCGGGACATGCCCGAGCGGGACGGTGGCGGCACCCGCGCGGCGCCTTCCCGGCGCGCGAGCGGCGTCGACCCGGACGGGGACGCCAGCACCGCCGCGCCCCCCACCGGCACGCGTCCGAGCCACGCGCGGCACACCCCGCCACCGCCCGCCCCCGTGGCCGGCGAGCGGGCCCCCACACCTCCGCCGAGGAAGGTTCGAGAGCAGTGACGCACTCACGACGACGCTTTCTGGCAGCCGGCGGCGCCGGCCTCGCCGGCGCCGCGCTGGGCTTCCCCCGCCCAGCCGCCGCCGCCACCTGGGAGACGGTCATCAGCGACTCGTTCGCCGACTACGCCACCCTGGAGGCCAACTGGCACTACCGCTACCGTTCCTCAACAGTGTCCAGGAGTGATATTTGCTGCCGGCTCCCGGAACTGCGCGCATCCCGAACGGTGTTGGATGCGCTGGTCTCCCGCGTTCGCTGTTCCCCGATCCGGTGGCGTGCATCGTGTGCACGTTCCGTGACGGGTGGGCGGGTTTCCTCACGCCCTCGTATCCCTGGTCCGGCCTGGGCGGTCCGATGCCCGTGACGATCACTCTGGTCGTCACGGGGCGGTGCCGCCCGTCGCCGGATCGGGTGTCCGAGGGCGCGTCGCCCGATCGCGATGCCGGCGGCATCGTGACGGGACATCGTGCGTGTCTTGTTGCTCAGGGGCTTGCGCCAGTGCTCATCGCCCCACATGGAGGTGTAGGCCGGGTCCACAGCCACGATGGACAGGTCCATCTCGGCGGCCATGGAGACGAGTCGGGCTTTGAGCTTGCCGGTGGGGATACCGGAGATCAGCTGGCGGAACTTCTTCTTGCGGCCGTGTTTCTCGCGGGTCTTCTCGGCGGTGAAGTCGAGGTTCTCCAGACCGATGGCCTTGACACCGCACCGGTGGGTCCAGTGCAGGAGTTGGCTGATGGCGTGCCGGATCTGGGCGTCACGGTGGTCGGCGGTTCCGGACAGGTCGTAGAAGAATCGGCGCGGGTCGCCGATGGGGTTGCCGTGCGAGTCGAGGCGATAGGCGGCGAAGTGGTCGGCGTTCGTGTCCACGCCGATCATGCCCTTGGCGCGGGCGGCTTCGAGCGGGATCGCCTGGAGGCCGGGGCGCTGCCAGGACGCGGTGAGGTACCAGCGTCCGCGCTGGACGTCGTGGTGGATGCGGTAGGCGACGGCCCGGTTCGCTTCCACACGATCAGCCCACTCGGCTCCCCGGCGGGTGAACGCGATCTTCGAGGTGAGCAGGTACCGGCCGTGTTCGGCGTTGGCCAGGTGCGCGAGCGGGGCGGGCAGCTTGATGCTGACCTCCCCGTCCGGCGTCACGCGGATCGTCTCGTTCCCGAAGGGCTTCCCGGACTCGCCGTCAGCGGCGAGAAACCAGCGCTCCGCCTCCCACCGCTCACGCCATTCACCTTCGGTGAGCTGAGCGGCGGCAAGGTCGCGCCGGGTGTTCAGGAGTTTGCGGCCGCCGCGCACGACGTGCACGACGCCGGCCTCACGCTCAGCGCGGGCCACGTCGAGGCGGTGTTCCAGGATCCTCAGACGCCGGGTTTTCTGGAACCACTCGCTCTTCGAGCGGTAGCCGCCCAGGGCCCGCTTGGTGCCCTTCTCACCGAGCGGCTGAGACAGGCGGTGCGTCAGCGTCCGCGCCCCGGCCTCAAGCCCTTGGATGTGGGCGAGTTGGCAACGCCTCGACAGCGCCCACTGATCGTGGCTGGCCCTCGTGATCGACCCGGCCCACCGCGACGACGATACGGCGGTAAGGCCCCGCTTACGAACCGCCCACGCATCCGAGTCATGGTCCAACCCGTCCGCGCAGCGGGCCTTGAGGTCCAACGAGGCCAGACGCCCAAGGTATTCGCCGGTCAGGCGCAACACCCTGTCATCCTCGGAGGTGAGGTGCTTGAGGCGGTCACGGATCGCCACCCCGGACGGACCCAGCACCACGAACGGCACCTCGAGCCTGCGGAGCCGCTGCTTCCTCGGCTCAGCCATCGGCCGCCGCCGCAAGAGCCTTCTCCGCGCGGTTCTTCGCGGAACGACGACCATACAGGCGGACACAGAACGAGGTCACAACCTCCACCATGTCCCACACCAGAGGGCGACGCCCGGAACTGGTTCAACACCTACCGGAACGCCGCCGGCGGCTGGTCCAACACCATCGTCAACGTCGCCGACCCCGGCGCCTGGCACGGCTACCGCGCCTGGATCGCGCGGGTCAACGCCACCGACGTGGACATCCACTACTACTCGGACGACACCTGGGTCGGCCAGCACCGCGGCGCCGGCTTCGTCGGCCAACCGCTGTGGATCATTGTCAACCTCCAGATGGAGGGCTCCTCCGGCTCCTCCGGCCCGACCACCGACACCCTCTACCACGCCAGGGACCTCTACGTCGGCCGCTCCCGCGCCTGAACCCCGGGAACCCGACGCCGGGGAAACGGCGTCTACCCGGGCGTCCAACGGTTGCCCGCAGGGCGATGGTTGGGCGCCCGGCAGCGGCCGGCACCGAAGTGGACGCCGGGCCGCCCGGTGTCATCTACGCTGTTCACCTGCCGCATCGTTCGAACACGGGAGTGCTGTTACATGGACCACACCGTGCGCCCGGGACGGGTGATAGGCGGGAGATACGAACTCCTGGAGCCCATCGGCCGCGGCGGGTTCGGGCGGGTCTGGAAGGCCCGCGACCAGCGCCTGCGGACGGACGTGGCCGTCAAGCAGCTGGTACTCCCGTCCTCCGCCTCGCCCGTCGAGCAGGAGGAACGGCTCAGGCGCTCGGAGCGCGAGGTACTGAACGCGGCCAAGCTCCGCGACCATCCGCACATCGTCAGCGTGCACGACGTCGTGGTCGAGGACGACGTGCCGTGGATCGCCATGCAGCTCGTGGTGGGCCGCGCCCTGAGCGAACGGCTGCGCGAGTCGGGCCCGTTGACCGTGCCGGAGGCCACCGAGGTGGCCAGGGCCATGCTGAAGGCGCTCGGCGCCGCCCACCGGGCGGGCATCGTGCACCGGGACATCAAGCCGGCCAACGTCCTGCTCGGCGACAACGGCGACATCCTGCTCACCGACTTCGGGATCGCGACCCACGAGACGGACCTGACGCTCACCGTCACCGGCAGCGTCATCGGCTCCGCCCCCTACATGGCGCCGGAGCGGGTGCACGGCGAGAAGGGGCAGGCGCCCAGCGACCTGTTCTCGCTCGGCGTGACCCTGCACGAGGCCGTCGAGGGCGCCTCCCCGTTCGGCCGCAACTCCACGCCCGCCGCGCTGCACGCGGTGGCCTACGAGGAGCCGCCGCCGCCGGAGCACGCCGGCACGTTGACCCCGCTCATCACGCTGCTGCTGGCCAAGGAGCCGGGCGACCGCCCGACCGTGGCCGAGGCACTGGAGCTGCTGGACAACCCGGACACCGCGGCGACGACCCGGCGGCCGGTCGCCGTGCCGCCGACCGTGGTGCTCACCAAGTCGGTGCCGGCCGAGGCCCCACCCACCCCGCCGGCCACCCCGATCCCCACCCCGCCGGCCGACCCCGAGCCGGAGCCCGCGCCGGACCCGGCGGCCACCCCGGCGTCGGTGCCGCTGGCCGCGCCGACGCCCGAGGCGCTGCCCACCATGACCGCGGTGACCCCGCCCCCGTCCACGGGCCCGACCGGGGCGGGCGTCCTGCTCCAGCCACACGGCTGGTGGGCCCCGCCGGCCCCGCAGCCGCCGCCCCCGGCCGGGAGTCCGGCGACCAGGTGGCTGGGCTGGGCGGTGGCCATGGCCCTCGGCGTGCTGGTGGTCGTGCTGGTCGTCGTCAACCAGACGGGGGACTCGGACGACGACCCCGGGACGATCGCCGGCGGCGGCGCCTTCGAGAACACGACGGCCCGCTCGATCCAGGACAACAACACGTTCGAGTCGGAGATCCAGGTGACCGGCGTCGCGGGCAACGCGCCCAGCGCGCTGGAGGTCACGGTGGACCTCGACCACACCCATCTCGGGGACCTGGAGCTTGAGTTGCTCGCCCCGGACGGCACGTCCTTCGATCTGGAGCCGTTCGACGAGCCGCACGAGTACACGGTGGACGCCTCGGCGGTGACCGCCAACGGCACCTGGCGGCTGCGCGTCGAGGACAACGCGTCGGCCGACACCGGCACCCTCAACTCCTGGTCCCTGCGGTTCGGTTCCGGCGGCAGCCGGAACGGCGAGCCGCAGCCGGAGGGCGGCGGGATCCCCGCGACCGAGGGCGGCACCTACCGCAACGGCAACGCGGTGGTGATCCAGGACCGCAGCACGGTGAACTCGTCCATCGACGTCGCCGGCCTGGCCGGCAACGCGCCGGCCTCGCTGATCGTCGCGGTGGACCTGGAGCACACCTACCTCGGGGACCTGGAGATCGAGCTGTTCGCCCCGGACGGCACGTCCTTCGACCTGGAGCCGTACGACGAGCCGCACGAGTACACGGTGGACGCCTCGGCGGTCCCGGCCAGCGGCCAGTGGCGGCTGCGCGTCGAGGACCGGCTCTCTTCTGACACCGGCACGCTCAACTCCTGGTCGCTGCGGTTCGGTCCGGGCGACCTCCAGGAGGTGGGGGAGGAGTCCGCCGCCGGCGGCGGCACCTTCGAGAACACCGACTCCATGGAGATCGAGGACCGCGCCTCGGTGACCTCGCCGATCGAGGTCACCGGCCTGACCGGCAACGCGCCCGGGGCGCTGGGCGTCTGGGTGGACATCGACCACAGCTACATCCGCGACCTGGACATGGAGCTGGTCGCCCCCGACGGGAGCGCCTTCGAGCTGGAGGCCTTCGACGAGCCGCACGACTACCACATCGACGCCTCGGGGGTGCCGGCCAACGGCACCTGGGAGCTGCGGATCGAGGACACCCTCCGCGCGGACACCGGCACGCTCAACGCCTGGTCCCTGACCTTCTGAACGTGCCGCCGGCCGGGCCACCGCGCCCGGCCGGCCGGACCTTCCTCTTGCCGCGCGGGGTATTGACCACCCCCGCGGCGCGCTCTACGGTGCGCCTGCAAGTCCTTGCGCAACAAGTTGCGTTGCTGGTCCTGCGGGCGAGGCGCGTGGCCGCTCGGCAGCCGCACCACACACCCTGGGAGGCTTCATGTCCGCGCCCGTTCGGGGCAGGTCCCGCGTCCGAAGACTCAGGCGACTCGGCAGCGCGCTGCTGGCCGGCCTGGTCACCGCCACCGCCACCGTCTTCTCCCTGACCGCCGCTACCCCGGCGGCCCAGGCGGCGCCTCCGGGCAACCGGGACGTCACCGCCGTGCTGTTCAACTGGAACTTCGACTCCATCGCCCGCGAGTGCGCCACCCGCCTCGGCCCGGCCGGGTACGGCTACGTCCAGGTGTCCCCGCCGCAGGAGCAGATCCAGGGCCACCAGTGGTGGACCAACTACCAGCCCGTCAGCTACCGGATCGACAGCCGCCTGGGCAACCGGGACCAGTTCCGGAGCATGGTCGCCAGCTGTCGCGACGCCGGCGTCGGCGTGATCGTCGACGCGGTCATCAACCACATGTCGGCCGGCTCCGGCACCGGCACCGGCGGCTCCGCCTACACCAAGTACGACTACCCGGCCGCGCCCTACAGCGACTGGGACTTCAACGACTGCCGCCGGGACATCGGCAACAACTACGGCGACCGCTACAACGTCCAGAACTGCGAACTGGTCGGCCTGGCCGACCTGAACACCGGCAAGGACTACGTCCGGCAGCGCATCGCCGACTACCTCAACGACCTGCTCTCCCTCGGCGTGGCCGGCTTCCGGGTGGACGCGGTCAAGCACATCCCCGCCGGCGACCTGGCCAACATCCGCTCCCGGCTGAGCAACCCGAACGTCTACTGGAAGCAGGAGGCGATCTTCGGCGCCGGCGAGGCGATCTCCCCCGACGAGTACCGGGCCACCGGCGACGTCCAGGAGTTCCGCTACGGCCGGGACCTCAAGCGGGTCTTCGAGAACGAACGCCTCGCCTACCTCAACAACTTCGGCGAGGGCTGGGGCTACATGCCCAACCAGGGCACCGCGGTCTTCGTGGACAACCACGACACCGAGCGCAACGGCTCCACCCTCAACTACCGCAACGGCGCCAACTACACGCTGGCCCAGGTCTTCATGCTGGCCTGGCCCTACGGCGCGCCCGACGTGCACTCCGGCTACGAGTTCTCCGACCACGACGCGGGCCCGCCCAACAACGGCCAGGTGAACGCCTGTTGGCAGGACGGCTGGAAGTGCCAGCACGCCTGGCCCGAGGTGGAGAGCATGGTCGGCTTCCGCAACGCCAGCCACGGCCAGGCCGTCACCAACTGGTGGGACAACGGCAACGACGCCATCGCCTTCGGCCGCGGCGACCGGGCCTTCCTGGTCATCAACCACGAGTCCGGCGCCCTGACCCAGACCTTCCAGACCTCCCTGGCCGCCGGCGGCTACTGCGACGTGCAGAGCGGCCGTTCGGTCACCGTCGACGGCTCGGGCCGGTTCACCGCCACCCTCGCCCCCGACACCGCCCTCGCCCTGCACACCGGGGCCCGCACCTGCTGACCAGCCCCACCACCGACCCACCGCGGCGCCCCGACCCCACCGGCCGGGGCGCCGTTCCCGCTCCGCCGGCACGTGCGCGCCGCTACACGGCGGCCGGCAGCGGCCGGCCGGGGCGGGCCAACGCCCGTCCGGTGCCCGCCCGTTCGGACGTTCCTCTTGTCCAGAGCATGATCAACCTGCTACCTTGCGGCCGCGCGTGGGAGCGCTCCCGTGGTCGCGCATCGCTCATGAATCGATTCATGGGTCGGTGCGAGGCGTTCCCGCTCTCCCCTCTCCCCTTCAGTGCAGAAGGAGCCGCCATGTTCCTCCGAAGTCTGCGCGCCCTGCGCGGCGTGCGCAGCCTGTGTGCCGCCGCGTTGGTCGCGGTCCTGGCCGGGGTGTCGCTGGTCGCCCTGCCGGCGTCATCCGCCAGCGCGGCCACCGTGGATCCGAACGGCTGGTACGTCCTGGTCAACAGGCACAGTGGCAAGGCACTCGACGTGTACGACCTGGCCACCGGGGACGGCGCCCCCCTGGTCCAGTGGTCCCGCAACGACGGCGCCTGGCAGCAGTGGCAGTTCGTCGACTCGGGCGACGGCAGCTACCGGCTGCGGTCCCGGCACAGCGGCAAGGTGCTGGAGATCGCCGGCGGTTCGACCGCGGACGGTGCCAACGTCCAGCAGTGGGCCGACGGCAACGCGAGCAACCAGCGGTTCGCCGTCACTGACTCCGGTAACGGCTACGTCCAGCTGATCAACCGCAACAGCGGGAAGGCGCTGGAGGTCTGGGAGTGGTCCACCACGGACGGCGCCCGCCTCTCGCAGTTCGCCGACCTCGACGGCGCCAACCAGCAGTGGGCGCTCGTGCCGGTCAACGACAGCTGCGGCACCGGCACTTACCACGCCGAGGCGGTGCTCAACGGCAGCACCTGGACCGCCCACCGCAACGGCGGCACCGTCTACACCGGCAGCAGCATGCGGGACGCCATGCAGGCCGCCGTCAACAGCCTCACCCCGAACCGGGGCAGCAAGGAGCGGGTGGTGGTGCGCGGTTCGGGCACCTTCCAGGCCAACACCCGGGTCTCGCTGCCCAGTCACACCGCGATCGACGTGTGCGGCACCATCCACGTGACCGGGGCGACGGCCAGTGACCACGCGCCGATCTACTCCCGTGGCACCACCGGCATCGAGGTGGGCCACCTGACCCTGACCGGCGCGCCGCTCTACGGCATCTTCCTGCGCAGCGTCAACGACATCGCCCTGGGCCAGATCGACATGCGGCTGTCCGGCGGGCTCGGGGTGCGGATCGACAACCACGGGAACCGCGACGTGCCGTCCAGCAACGTGCGGGTCAACAACCTCTACGTCTCCGGCGCCGGCAGCCACGCCCTGGAGACCTACGGGGTGGACGGGCTGAGCGTCGGCACCGTCACCGCCCGTTCGGTCGGCGAGTCCGGGGTGCTGCTCAACGACACCACCAACGCGGCGATCACCCGGGTGGACGCGGAGAACGCCGGCACCGGCACCGGCTACGCGGCGTTCCGGATGGCCAACCGGAACGGCCGGATCGGTGACGCCTACCCGACCAACATCCGGGTCGGCGAGGTGATCGCCCGGGGTGGCGGGCGCGGCGTGTTCTGCGTCTCGGAGAGCGGCGGCGCCGTCATCGAGCAGATCACGCTGAGCAACACCGGCAACAACGCGATCCTGATCGAGAACTGCTACAACGTGGACATCGCCAGCCGGGGTGGCACCATCACCGGCGGCGGCGAGGTCCGGCTCGCGGCCCGGTCGGAGTTCCCCAACAACCGGGACATCACCCTGCAGAACCTGACCCTGACCAACAGCGCGCTCCGCGAGAGCCCGTGCGGGGAGAACATCGTCTACCGCAACCTGACCCTCAACAACACCAGCCGCAACACCTGTTGAGCCCGTAGTGCGTCGCTGTCCGGGCCGGCCGCCGCCGGCCCGGACGGCCCTCCCCGCCCGGTATCCCGCCCCGCCCGGGCTCAGGCCCCGGCCCCCGACCCGGCCCCGAGCACGTTCAGGAAGAACTCCCGGACGTCCTCGACGAACAGCTCCGGTACCTCCATCGCGGCGAAGTGGCCGCCCCGGTCGAACTCCGACCAGTGCCGGACGTCGAACCGCCGCTCGGCCAACGGGCGCACCGACCGGGTGATGTCGTGCGCGAAGACCGCCACGCCGAGCGGCACCGGGCACGGCTCGGACCGGCGCGGCGACTCCCGGTGCAGCCGTGCCGACGAGGCGGCGGTGGCGGTCAGCCAGTACAGCGTGACGTTGGTGAGGATCCGCTCGTCGCTGACCGGCGCCCGCGGGTCTGTCCACTGCGCGAACCGCTCGGCGATCCAGGCGAGTTGGCCGACCGGCGAGTCGGTGAGCGCGTAGCCGATGGTCTGCGGGGTGGCGGCCTGGAGCGCCTGGTACGGCGGGCGCCGCGCCATCAGCTCCCTGACCTTGGCCAGCCGCTCCTCGTCGGCCGCGGAGAGCGTGATGTCGGCCGCCGGGTCGGGCCTCGTCGGCAGGTAGTTGACGTGCACCCCGACGACCCGGTCCGGCGCCAGCGCGCCGAGCGTCGTGGAGATCCCGGAGCCGAAGTCCCCGCCCTGCGCGCCGTACCGCTGGTAGCCGAGCCGGCGCATCAGCTCGGCCCAGGCCCGGGCCACCCGGGTGATGTCCCAGCCGCGTTCGTGGGTCGGCCCGGAGAAGCCGTAGCCGGGGATGGACGGGATGACCAGGTGGAAGTCGCGGGAGAGCGGCTCGACCACGTCCAGGAACTCCAGGAAGGAGCCGGGCCAGCCGTGCGTCAGCAGCAGCGGCAGGGCGTCCGGCCGGGGCGACCGCAGATGCGCGAAGTGGACGCGTTGGCCGTCGATCTCCGTGGTGTACTGCGGCAGTTCGTTGACCCGGGCCTCGTGCGCGCGCCAGTCGTAGCCGGTGCGCCAGTACTCGGCCAACTCCCGGAGCCGGGCCAGCGGGAAGCCGTAGTCCCAGCCGGCGTCGGCGACTTCGTTGGGCCAGCGGGTGCGGGCCAGCCGGTCGGTCAGGTCGTCCAGCGCGGCCTGCGGCACGTCGATGCGGAAGGGGGTGATGGCGGGGTCGGACACGGCGCCTCCTGCGCTCGGGAGTCAGTGTTGGTGGCGCCAACACTAGCCCCGGAGTGTTGGTAGCACCAACACGGTTAGGGTGGTCGCCATGGACGAGACCCCCGAGCGGCTGGCCGCCCGCCCCAGCTGGCTGCTGAGCCAACTCGCCGGCCGCAGCGGCCGACTGGTGTTCGCCGCCTTCGCCAGCGCCGGCGCGCGCGCCTACCACTACCGGCTGCTCGCCGCGCTGCACGAGTACGGCCCGGCCAGCCAGGCCGAGTTGGGCCGCCGCTGCCGGATCGACCGCAGCGACGTGGTGACAGCCGTCAACCAACTCGTCGAGCTGGGCCAGGTGGACCGGGCCCCCGACCCGCACCACGGCCGCCGCAACCGGGTGACCATCACCGAGCCGGGCCGCGCCCAACTGGGCCGCCTGGACACGGCACTCGACCAGGTGCAGGACGAGCTGCTGGCCCCGCTGAGCGCCGCCGACCGCGACACCCTGACCACCCTCCTCGGCCGCCTGCTGGCCCACCACCAACCGGACTGACCCGGGCCGCGACCCGGCGCCCGGCCCGGGTCAGTCCGGTGGACGGGTGGTCAGGACGGCGGCGGCGGTGCGGGCGACGGTGCGGTCCGGGTCCTGGGTGAGGGCCGTCAGGGCGGCCGTCGCGCGCGTCCCCGGCAGGTCGGCCAGGGCCTGGGCCAGCCGCAGCCGGCCGGGCGGATCGGCCTCGGTGCCGGCGATCGCGGCGGCCACCCGGTCCGCCAGCGCCGGGCGTTGGCTGACCAGCGCGCTGAGCGCGTCGGCCGCCGCGGCGTCGCTGGCCGCCTCGACCAGCAGCCCGACCAGGGGACCGATCGCCTCGGCCGCGCCCCGGGCGCCGAGGGCCAGCGCCGCGTCCGCGCGGACCGCCGGGTCCTGGTCGGCGAGGGCCGACCGGAGCAGCGCGGTCGCCGCCTCCTGGGGGAACTCGGCGATGGTCTGGGCGGCCCGCCGCCGCACCTCGGGCGCGGCGGCGGCCAAGCCGGCCGCCAGCGGCGGCAGGGCGGCCTCGCCGGCCCTGGCCAGCGCCCAGCGCAGGGCGCCGGCCACCACCGGGTCGGCCTCCCGCAGCGCGGCCTCGGCGAGGGCGGTCGCCGAGGCCGGGGGATCGGCGGTCAGGGCGGCCCGTTGGCGTTGGCCGGCGTGCTCCGAGCCGAGCGCCTGGAGCAGCGGGACGACCCGCAGCACGTCCTCCCAGCCGGCCGGCTCCGCCGCGTCGAGGTGGCGGAGCCGGTCGAGCAGTTCGGTCTCGGCCGCGATGCGTTCCCTGGTCCGGCGGATCAGGTCGGCGACCAGCGCGCCGGGCGCGAAGTCCGGGCGGTCGAGCGCCTGTCCGACCTCGCGGAGCGAGAGCCCGAGCGAGCGCAGGCTCTCCACCTGGAAGATCCGCTGGATGTCGGCCGGGGCGTACTCCCGGTAACCGCCGTGGGTCCGACCGGTCGGCCGGACGAGGCCGAGCGCGTCGTAGTGCCGGAGCATCCGGGCGCTCACCCCGGACCGCCGGGCCACCTCGCCGATCAACACGTTCTACCGCTCGCTCCCGTCGGTCGGGCCGAGCGCGACCACGCGCCTGGCCTCCTCGATCGCGCTGTCGAACCCGGACTCGGGGTCGCGGGCCAGCCGTTCCGTGGCGATCGCGTGCGCCCGCACCCGCGGGTCGGGGTCGGTCAGCGCCGCGCGCAGCGGGGCGTCCATCGCCTCGCCGAGCGCGATCAGCGCCCGGCTGAGGCTCCGCCGGGTCTCCCGTGGGCCGCGTCCGAGCTGGCCCGACAGTAGCGTGGCCAGCGGGCCGGCCGCGTCGGCCGGCACCAGGGTGACCGCCGCCCGCCAGGCGCTCCTGGCCGCCTCGTCGTCCGGGTCGGCCAGCGCGGCCGGGGTGACCGCCGGCCAGGCCCGCCGGTCGCCGATCTTGGAGAGCGTGTGCCACGCCTGGGCCCTGGCCTGGGCGCCCGGTGCGCGGACCTCGGCGACCAGCGTGGGCACCGTGCGGTCGGCGGGGTGTCGGGTGAGGGCCCAGGTCAGCATCTCCCGGACAGAGAAGTCGGGCTCCACCGCGCAGCGTGCCACCAGGTGCTCGACATACCCCGGGTCGGGCGCCGTGCCGGCCGCCAACGCCGCCCGCAGCCGCACCGAGGGCCGGCCGTCCGCCAGTCCCGGTACGGTCTCCCGCGGTCCGGTCTCCCGCTGTCGTCCTGTCTGCCTGGTCATCGAAGAACCACCTCCGCGTCCAGTGCAGAGCCTGTCACCGTGACAAGGTCAAGCGGCGCACCCCGCCGGACGCGTGCGCCACCCTGCTCCGCCGCTCCCCACCGGCCGCGGCCGCACCGGCGACACCCGGGTGCTCCAGTGCGTCTCCGTCGGCTTCGGCGCCTCGCGGGCGAGCCCCGCGGGCGCTGGCTTCGGGGGACGATGGACGGCCAGGGCCGGCCGCCCCCGTCCCCGTCGTCGCCTCGACGCCCGTTGCGGGCGGGGCGGTCGCCGGTCGGGTGGCCCCGCCGTCGGACCGGCGGTGCCACGCCGTCGTGACGGGTCAGTGCTGCTCCCCTTCGGCCGTCCCCTGCGAGCGCGCGTGAACGTCAAGTGGCCGCGCATGGCCAGCATGTGACGGCACGTCACAGAACTTCTCCGGCTCTCGCCCGCCCCGGGCGCCCGACGGTCGGGCGAGTGGGGGCGCCGCGAGGGTGCCTTGGTGCGCCGTCTCGGCCGCGTGCGGCCGCGGGCCACCGCTCACCTTCTGGGCCCCGGCGGTCGCCGTCGGGTGCCCGGGGGCGGCCGGCGTGCGGCGCCCGTACCGCGCCCGGGCGGGTCGCTCCGGGGGTGCGGCGACCGATCGGACACGGACCGCAAGCGGGCAAAAGCGGAGTGGAGGCGTGCCGCTTCGGGCACGGTGCGTCACGCCCGTCCGCCGGATGCCCGCTGCCATGTCCGAGGTTTCGGACAGCCCTGCCCGTGGTTCGCGGCCGCGAACCTTTTGGATCGTGCCAGGTGGTGGCTGTGCCCACTATTCGCAACGGTGTATCCGGGGCGATATCCGCGATGCCGGGTGGCCGACTCCACGTGCCGCTGGTGACCGGTTGATTGGCGCACCATAACCACAGGCGGAGTGCCTGGCGCGGGCAACGCCCATGCGGATACCGTTGAGGCAGGCGCAAGATCCTGGGCATGACTTTCATCCGATCTTGTGCGATCCGCCCATGCGGTCAATCAGGCTGCGTGGAGCGTCGTTCCCTTGATCTTCTGTATCGGGCCGATCGGCTCGCGGAGTCCATCAAAAGGGGGGCAATATGCAGTGACCCATGACCTGGGTTCAGGTGCTTGCAGGTGTGCGCCGCCGTGGCCGTGCCGGTTAGGGCAAGCGCATTCTATGAAGCGGTAACACCGGTTAATAAAGCGCGTTCCGACGGCGTGTGGCGTCCCGCCCGGGGTGCCTTGCCCCACGCGCACCGTGCGGTGTTTTCCGTACCCTTATCAGGGGTCGGCCAGTTCGTCGGTGCCGTGCTTTGCCGGCTCCTTCGGCGTGCGGCGCCGAAGCCGGGGCGGCGGTGCCACCGGTCGGCGCGCGGTGGGCGGTGGGGCCGGTTGTCCGGCCGTTCCCCCACCTCAGCGGGGTGTGCGCGGAGCCCTGGGCCGGCCGTGGTGACCCGCCCGTGGTGCACCGGGAATTCATCCGGTGAACAGAAACCGTGCCGGGAAGCGCGGCATCCCGGGCCTTTGGAGTGCGCTCCGGCGTGCGCGGCGGGCACGCTGTGCCGCGCCCTGTGGCCGATGCGTGGAGCGTATGTGAAATCGGGGTTACTCGGTGAATGTGGGCTCCCGGTGGCACGTTAAGCCGGAGTGTGTGGCTGGCATATGACAACCGTCTGACGAGCGGTTTCCGGTGTGTCGGCCGAACGTTAACCCGCCAGCCTTGGCGGGTGTGCCCCGTCCGGTCGCCGCGACGGTAGGTGCGTCTCCCGCGCGCCTGGGCGGCTTCGAAGGGTGAGTTAATTCGGCGAGTCCGGACCGTAAAATCGGTGCGTCCTCAAGTTGCGCGACGCTTCGGCGCCGCATCGCCCGGGCATTCCTGACCTGGGCCCCGTGGTGGGAATGCCGGCATCAAGTTCCGGAACCAACCCGGTCCGAGTGCGTGTTGACAATGCGAGCGGAACAGGCTTTGAATTGCCGCCGTTGTCGCAGCGGCGTCGCCGAATATCGCGGGCCAATCGTACGTGTGTTTCGTTTTTCTGGTGGACGACTGACGAGGGCAGAGGCTGCCATGCGCGAATCCGGAGTACTGGACACCAACACCGTCGTCGTCATCGGGGCCGCGCCCGCCACTCCGGCGCGGGCGGACCACGATCCCGGCGCCCTGGCCGAGCTGACCGGCCGGCCGCTGCCCGAGGAACGGGCGGCCGCACTGGCGGCGGCGTGGACGGCCTGCGAGGACGCGGGCCTGGCCGCCGACGACCCCACCGCCATCGGCGTCTACCTGGCCGCCGACCCCGCCGACCCCGCCGCCACCCCCGAGCCCGGGGCCGCCACCGCCGACAGCCCCGCCGCCTCGGGCCCGGCCCCCGACCGCACGGGCGCCCCGACGGGCCCGGCCGGCCAACCGACGTCTCCCACAGCCGAGTTGGCGGCCCCTCCGGCCGCCGCCCCGCCGGCCGGCCCACCAGCGGCCCCGGCCCAACCGCCCGCCCAGGCCGCCACCCTGGTGCACCCCCCGGTCACCGAGCCGGCCCCGCCCGGGCAGCCGGCCGCCCCGGTCGACGCCCTGGCCGCCGCGCTCGGCCTGCGCGGCCCGCGCCTGACCGGCCGGCAGCCGCTGGCCGCCGCGCTCGCCGCCCTGCGGTCCGGCGCCTGCGACCGCGCCCTGGTCGGCGCCGGCGGCGCCTTCGTCGTGCTGGCCCGCGCCGACCTGGCCCGCACCGACACCTTCGGCTACCGGCTGACGGCCGACGCGGACTGGCCCGCCGAGGTGCCCGCGCTGGTCGAGGCGGCGGTGCGGGCGGGCCGGCCCGGGCCCGGGCGGGCCGCGCCGGCCGGGCCGCCCGTTCCGGTCACCGTGTCGGCACACAGCCCGGACGCGCTGCGGGCGCGCGCCGCCGAACTCGCCGCGCTGCTGGCCGGCGAGCCGACCCTGCCGCTCGCCGACCTCGCCCACACGCTGGCCACCACCCGGCCGGCACTGGCCCACCGCGCCGTCCTCGTCGGCGCCGAACGGGACCGGCTCGCCGATGAGTTGGCCGCGCTGGGCGCCGGCCGTCCGGTGCCCGGCCTGGCCACCGGAGGCCCCGCCCTGCCGGCGGCCGGCGGCCTCGCCTTCGTCTTCCCCGGGCACGGCCCGCAGTGGCTCGGCATGGCCGCCGAACTCCTCGACGCCGAACCGGTCTTCACCGAGCAGCTGCACGCCTGCGCGGCGGCGCTCGCCCCACACGTGGACTGGCCGGTGCTGGACGTGCTGCGCGGCACCGTGGACGCGCCCTCGCTGGACCGGCCGGAGGTCGGGCAGCCGGCGCTCTGGGCCATGATGGTCGCGCTGTCCGCGCTGTGGCGCTCCTGGGGCGTGCGGCCGGACGCGGTCATCGGCTCCAGCGTCGGCGAGATCCCGGCCGCCACCGTCGCCGGCGCGCTCTCCGTCGAGGACGGCGCCCGGGCGGTGGCCCGGTTCAGCCGCGCCCAGGTGGCGCTGCTGGAACGCGGCGTGATGCTCTCCGTGTTGGCCTCGGCCGACGAGGTGCGGGCCCGGCTGGTCCGCTACCCGGACCTCGACCTGGCCGCCGTGCACGCCCCCGGCTCGGTGCTGGTCTCCGGTACCGAGGAGGCGGCGACCGCGCTGCTGGCCGAGCTGGCCGCCGACGGCGTGAAAGCCAGGGGCATCGCCATCCGGCTGGCCGCGCACGGCCGCCAGGTCGACGCGGTGCTGGACGCGCTGCGCGCCGACCTCGCCGGGATCGCGCCGCGCCCCACCGACGTGCCGCTCTACCTGGCCACCGCCGGCGGCCTGGTCGAGCCGGCCACCCTCACCGTCGACCACTGGTGCCGGAACCTGCGCGGCACCGCCGAGTTCGAGCGCGCCACCCGGGCGGCGCTGGCCGCCGGCCACCGCCTGCTGCTGGAGCCCAGCCCGCACCCGGTGCTGACCCGGGCGGTGCAGGAGACCGCCGAGGACGCCGGGGTGCCGGCCGTCGCCGTTGGCACCCTGCGCCGCGACCGGGGCGGCCTCGACCAGGTGACCGCCGCCCTCGCCGAGCTGCACGCGCACGGCGTGCGGCCGGACTGGCCGGCGGTCTTCGCCGGCCGGGACGTCCGCCAGGTGCCGCTCCCCGGCTACCCGTTGGGCGCCGCGCCGGCCGGCCCGGCGAGCTCGCCGGCCGACGAGCTGGCCGACCGGCTGGCCGCCGCGCCCGACCGGGCCGGGGTCCTGCTGGACCTGGTCCGCGCGCAGGTCGCCGCCGTCGTCCGCGGCGACCTGGCCGCGACCGCCGACCCGGACGCGCCGCTGCTGGAGCTGGGCGTCGACTCGGCGGGCGCGATGGCGCTGCGCAACCTGCTCAACGCGGCCACCGGCCTGCGGCTGCCGGTCTCCGCCGTCTTCGACAACCCGACCTGCCGGGGGCTGGCCGCGCACCTGGACCGGGTGCTGCGCGGCGCCCCGGCCGAGGCCGACGAGCCGGTCGTCCACCAGGTGGCCGGCGACGACGAGCCGATCGCGGTGGTCGCGATGAGCTGCCGGCTGCCCGGCGGCGTCGCCTCGCCCGAGGACCTGTGGGAGCTGCTGTCGGCCGGCGGCGACGGGGTCACCGCGTTCCCCACCGACCGGGGCTGGCGGTTGGACGGCCGCTACGACGAGGACGCCGAGCGGCCCGGCGGCTACTACCAGCGGGAGGCCGGCTTCCTCGCCGACGTCCCCCGGTTCGACCCGGAGTTCTTCGGCGTCTCGCCGCGCGAGGCGCTCGCCATGGACCCGCAGCAGCGGCTGCTCCTCGAAGTCGCCTGGGAGGCGGTGGAGCGGGCCGGCATCGACGCGGGGGAGCTGCGCGGCAGCCAGGCCGGGGTCTTCCTCGGCGCGATGACCATGGACTACGGGCCCCGGCTGCACGAGGCGCCGGCCGACCTGGAGGGCTACCTGCTGACCGGCAACACCGGCAGCGTCGCCTCCGGCCGGCTCTCCTACACCTTCGGGCTGGCCGGGCCGGCCGTCACGGTCGACACGGCCTGCTCCTCCTCGCTGGTCGCGCTGCACCTGGCGGTGCAGTCGCTGCGGCGCGGCGAGTGCCCGCTGGCGCTGACCGGCGGGGTGACGGTGATGTCGTCGCCCGGCATGTTCGTCGAGTTCAGCCGGCAGCGGGCGCTCGCCCCTGACGGCCGGTGCAAGGCGTTCTCGGCCAGCGCGGACGGCTTCGGCCTCGCCGAGGGCGCCAGCATGGTGTTGTTGGAGCGGCTCTCCGACGCCCGGCGCAACGGGCACCCGGTGCTCGCCCTGATCCGCGGCACCGCCATCAACCAGGACGGCGCGTCCAACGGGCTGACCGCGCCCAGCGGCCCGGCCCAGCGGCGGGTGATCCGGCAGGCCCTGGCCAACGCGGGCGTCTCGGCCACCGAGGTGGACGCGGTGGAGGCGCACGGCACCGGCACCCGGCTGGGCGACCCGATCGAGGCGGACGCGCTGCTGGCCACCTACGGCCAGGGCCGCGACGAAGGACGGCCGCTCTGGCTCGGCTCGGTCAAGTCCAACATCGGGCACACCCAGGCGGCGTCCGGCGTCGCCGGCCTGATCAAGATGGTCCTCGCACTGCGGCACGGCACGCTGCCGCGCAGCCTGCACATCACCGAGCCGACCCCGCACGTGGACTGGTCGGCCGGCGCGGTGTCGCTGGTCACCGAGGCCACGCCGTGGCCGGCGACCGGCCGCCCGCGCCGGGCCGGCGTCTCCTCGTTCGGTATCAGCGGCACCAACGCGCACGCCGTGCTGGAGCAGGCCCCGGACGAGCCCCCCACGGAGCTGCCGGAGGGGATACCGGGTGAGACGGCGGACGGGATACCGGTCGAGACTTCGGCGCTCGCCGCCCGCCCCGCGCCGCTGGTGCTGACCGCCCGCAGCGCCACGGCGCTGGCCGCGCACGCCGCCCAACTCGCCCCGTTCGCCCAGCGGTTGGCGCCGGCCGACCTGGCCAGTACGCTGCTGTCCCGGGCCGAGTTCGAGCACCGCGCCGTGGTGGTGGCCGGCGGCGCCGACGCGCTGACCGCGCTGGCCGGCGGCACCGAGTCGGCCCGCGTCGCGGTGGGCGTCGCCCGACCCACCGGTCGGGTCGCGTTCGTCTTCCCCGGCCAGGGCTCCCAGTGGCTCGGCATGGGCACCGCGCTGGCCGCCGCCTCGCCCGCCTTCCGCGCCTCGCTCGACGCCTGCGCCGAGGCCCTCGCCCCGCACGTCGACTGGTCGCTGTGGGAGGTCCTGGCGGACGCCGCCGCCCTGGAGCGGGTGGATGTGGTGCAGCCGGCGCTGTTCGCGGTGATGGTGTCGCTGGCGGCGCTCTGGCGGGCGCACGGTGTCGAGCCGGACGCGGTGGTCGGGCACTCGCAGGGCGAGATCGCCGCCGCGCATGTGGCGGGTGCGTTGACCCTGGACGACGCGGCCCGGGTGGTGGCGCTGCGCAGCCGGGCCATCCTCGCGCTGTCCGGGCGGGGTGGCATGGTCTCCCTCGCCCTCCCCGCCGACCGGGCGCGGGAGTTGCTGGCGGCGTGGGACGGCCGGATTTCGGTCGCCGCCGTCAACGGGCCCGGCTCCGTGGTGGTCGCCGGCGACGCCGACGCCCTCGACCAGCTGATGGCACACTGCGCCGCCGACGAGATCCGGGCCCGCCGCGTCCCCGTCGACTACGCCTCCCACTCACCCCATGTCGAGGCCATCCAGGACGAGTTGCGCGCCGCGCTGGCCGGCGTCGAGCCGGCGCCGGCCAGTGTCCCGATGCTCTCCACCGTCACCGGCGAGTGGCTGACCGGCCCCGAGCTGGACGCCGCCTACTGGTACCGCAACTTGCGGGACACCGTCCGCTTCGAGGAGGCCACCCTCGGCCTCCTCGACCGCGGCGTCGGCGCGTTCGTCGAGTGCAGCCCGCACCCGGTGCTCGGCCTCGGCGTCCGCGAGACGCTGGAGGCCACCGGCGGCGACGCCGTCGTCGTCGGCACCCTGCGCCGCAGCGACGGCGACCTCGACCGGTTCCTGCTGTCCGCCGCCGAGGCGTACGTCGCCGGCCTGCCCTTCGACTGGCGCTCCGTGGTGCCCGCCGGGCGCCATGTCGAGGTGCCCACCTACCCGTTCCAGCGCCGCCGGTTCTGGATCGAGGACACCGCCGGCCCGGCCACCGAGGCCGAGGACCCGGCGCAGGCCGCGTTCTGGTCCGCCGTCGAGCGCGGCGACCTGGCCAGCACCCTGGACGTGCCGGCCGACGCCCCGCTCACCGACGTGCTGCCCAGCCTCGCCGACTGGCGCCGCCGCCACCGGGACCGCGCCACCGCCGACGGCTGGCGCCACCGGATCAGCTGGCGCCCGCTGCCCGCCGCCACCACGCCGACGCTGACCGGCACCTGGCTGCTGGTCAGCTCGCCGGCCACCGCCGGCCACCCGTGGCACGCGGCCGCCGTCGAGGCGCTGCGCGCGCACGGCGCCGACGTCCTGACCAGCGACGGCACCCCCGGCACGCTGCCCACCCCCGACCGGCCGCTCGGCGGCGTGCTCTCCCTGCTGGCGTTGGACGAGACCCCCGACCCGGCCGCGCCGGCCGTTCCCGCCGGCCTGGCCGCGACCCTCGCGCTGATCCGGACGCTGGGCGCCGCCGGCGTCGCCGCCCCGCTGTGGCTGGCCACCACCGGCGCCGTCGCCACCGGCCGCTCCGACCCGCCGACCCACCCAACCCAGGCCCAGACCTGGGGACTTGGCCTGGCCCTCGGCTTGGAGCACCCCGACCGCTGGGGCGGTCTCGTCGACCTGCCGGAGAGCCCAGACGCCCGGGCCGCGGCCCGGCTCGCCGCCGTCCTCGCCGGCCGCGACGACGAGGATCAGCTGGCGATCCGCGCCTCCGGCGTCGCCGCCCGCCGCCTGGTCCCCGCCCCCGCGCCGGCGCCGGCCCCCGCCTGGCGGGCCACCGGCACCGCGCTGATCACCGGCGGCACCGGCGCCATCGGCGGCCATGTCGCCCGCTGGCTGGCCGGCAACGGCGCCGAACACCTCGTGCTGGCCAGCCGCGGCGGCCCGGACGCGCCCGGCGCCGACGCGCTGGCCGCCGAACTGACCGCCCTCGGCGCCCGGGTCACCCTCGCCGCCTGCGACGCCGCCGACCCGGCCGCGCTCACCGCGCTGTTCGACCGGCTGGACGGTGCCGGCACCCCGGTCCGTTCCGTCTTCCACGCCGCCGGCACCGTCCCCTCCAGGCCGCTCGCCGACACCACCACCGCCGACCTGGCGTACGCGCTGGCCGCCAAGGCCGGCGGCGCCGCCCACCTGCACGCGCTGACCGCCGGCCGGGACCTCGACGCGTTCGTGCTGTTCTCCTCCGGCTCCGCCGTCTGGGGCAGCGGCGAACTCGGCGCCTACGGCGCCGCCAACGCCTACCTCGACGCGCTCGCCGGGCAGCGCCGCGCCGCCGGGCTGCCCGCCACCTCCGTCTCCTGGGGCATGTGGGCCGGCGACGGCATGGCCGCCGGCGACCTCAACGAGCAGCTGCGCCGCCGGGGGATGCGCCCCATGCGGCCCGACCTGGCGGTCGGCGCCCTCGCCACCGCCCTGACCGGCGACGAGACCACGCTGACCGTCGCCGACATCGACTGGGAGCGGTTCGCCCCCGGCTTCACCGCCGCCCGGGCCCGCCCGTTGATCGGCGATCTGCCGGCGGTCGCCGCCCTGACCGCCGCCGAGCCGGCCGCCGAGCCGGCCCTCGGCGGCGGCCTCGCCGACCGGCTCGCCGGGCTCACCGAACCCGACCAGCACCGGCTGCTGCTCGACCTGGTCCGCGGCCACGCCGCCGCGGTCCTCGGCCACGACGGGCCGGACGCGGTCACCCCCGACCGGCCGTTCCGCGAGCTGGGCTTCGACTCGCTCACCGCCGTCGAGGTCCGCAGGCGCCTCAACGCCGCCACCGGCACCCGGCTGCCCACCACCGTCGTCTTCGACCACCCCACGCCGGACGCCCTCGCCCGCCACCTGCGCACCCAGGTCGGCGGCGAGCGCGCCGCCGCCCAGGCCGCCGGCCCGGCCGTGGCCGCGCCACGCGACCCGCACGAGCCGATCGCGGTGGTCGCCATGAGCTGCCGCTTCCCCGGCGGCGTCACCTCGCCCGAGGACCTGTGGTCGCTGCTGCTGGCCGGCCGGGACGCCGTCGGCCCGTTCCCCGACGACCGCGGCTGGGACCCGGACCGGCTCTACCCGGCCGACGCCGAGGCCGAGGGCCGCAGCCGCACCCTGGAGGGCGCCTTCCTCGCCGACGCCGGCGGCTTCGACGCCGACTTCTTCGGCATCTCCCCGCGCGAGGCGCTGGCCATGGACCCGCAGCAGCGGCAGGTGCTCGAACTCGCCTGGGAGACCTTCGAACGGGCCGGCATCGACCCGGCCACCGCCCGCGACAGCCTCACCGGCGTCTTCGTCGGCGCCTCCCCGCAGGGCTACGCCGGCACCCTGGAGCAGGCCGCGCCCGAGATGGACGGCTACCGGCTGACCGGCGACGCGCTGAGCGTCGTCTCCGGCCGGATCGCCTACACACTCGGCCTGCGCGGCCCGGCCGTCACCGTGGACACCGCCTGCTCCTCCGCGCTGGTCGCCGTCAACCTCGCCGTGCAGGCGCTGCGTTCGGGCGAGTGCGCGATGGCGCTGGCCGGCGGCGCCGCCGTCATGGTGGCCCCCACCGCGTTCGCCGAGTTCAGCCGGCAGGGCGGGCTGGCGCCCGACGGCCGCTGCAAGCCGTTCGCGGACGCCGCCGACGGCGTCGGCTGGGGCGAGGGCGCCGGCCTCGTCCTGCTGGAGCGGCTCTCCGACGCCCGCGCCAACGGCCACCAGGTGCTGGCCGTGGTCCGCGGCTCCGCCACCAACCAGGACGGCGCGTCCAACGGGCTGTCCGCCCCCAACGGGCCGGCCCAGCAGCGCGTCATCCACGCCGCGCTCGCCAACGCCGGCCTGACCCCGGACGAGGTGGACGCCGTCGAGGGCCACGGCACCGGCACCCGGCTCGGCGACCCGATCGAGGCGCAGGCCCTGCTGGCCACCTACGGCCGGGGCCGGCCCGCCGACCGGCCGCTGCTGCTGGGCGCCGTCAAGTCCAACATCGGTCACACCCAGGCCGCCTCCGGCATCGCCGGCGTCATCAAGATGGTGCTGGCCATGCGGCACGGCGTGCTGCCCCGCACCCTGCACGTGGACCAGCCCTCCCGGCACGTGGACTGGACGACGGGCGCCGTGGAGCTCCTCGCCGACCAGCGGCCCTGGCCGGCGACCGGCCGGCCGCGCCGGGCCGCGGTCTCCGCGTTCGGCGTCAGCGGCACCAACGGCCACGTCATCCTCGAACAGGCCGAGGCGCCCGAGCACGCCGAAATCCCCGAGGCCCCGGCCGCGCCGGCCGCCGAGCCGGCCGGGGCGCCGCTGGCCTGGCCGCTGTCCGCCCGGGACGCCACGGCGCTGCGCGCCCAGGCCGCCCGGCTGGCCGCCACCCTCGACGCCCGCCCCGAACTCGCCCCGGCCGATGTCGCCGCCACCCTGGCCACCGGCCGGGCCGCGCTCGACCACCGAGCCGTCGTCCTCGGCGCCGACCCGGCCCAACTCCGCGCCGGCCTCGACGCGTTGGCCGCCGGCCTCGACCACCCGGCGGTGCCGCTCGGCACCCCGGACGGCGGCCGGCTCGCCGTGCTCTTCTCCGGCCAGGGCTCGCAGCGCGTCGGCATGGGCCGCGACCTGTACCGGGCGCACCCCGCCTTCGCCGACGCCCTCGACGCGGTCTTCGCCCACCTCGACCCGCTGCTGCCGGTGCCGCTGCGCGACGTCGTCTTCGGCGACGACCAGAAGGCCCTGGACCGCACCGAGTTCGCCCAGCCGGCGCTGTTCGCCGTCGAGGTCGCCCTCTACCGGCTGTGGGAGTCCTGGGGCCTGGCGCCCGACGCGCTCGCCGGCCACTCCATCGGCGAACTCGCCGCCGCGCACGTCGCCGGCGTCCTCTCGCTGCCCGACGCCTGCGCGGTGATCGCCGCGCGCGGCGCCCTGATGCAGGCCCTGCCGGCCAGCGGCGTGATGATCGCCGTCCAGGCCACCGAGGCGGAGATCGCCCCCGAGTGCTCCGAACACGTCGGGATCGCCGCCATCAACGGCCCGCACGCGCTGGTCCTCTCCGGCCGCGAACTGGAGGTCCTCGACCTCGCCGACCGACTCAAGGCGGACGGCCGCAAGGTGACCAGGCTGCGGGTCAGCCACGCCTTCCACTCGCCGCTGATGGAGCCGATGCTGGCCGCGTTCCGCCGGGTGCTGGAGTCCGTCACCTTCCACCCGCCGACCCTGCCCGTCGTCTCGACGCTGACCGGACAGCCGGCCACCGCCGAGGAGTTGGGCTCGCCCGACTACTGGGTGCGGCACGTGCGGCAGCCCGTCCGGTTCGCCGACGCCGTCACCGCCCTCACCGCCCAGGGCGTGACCACCGCGCTGGAGGTGGGGCCCGGCGGGGTGCTCGCCGCGATGGGCCAGGACAGCGCGCCCGACGCGGTGTTCGTGCCGACGCTGCGCGCCGACCGGCCCGAGGTGGAGACCCTGGCGCACGCCGCCGCGCGGCTGCACGTCCGCGGCGCCCGCCTGGACCTGGCCGCCGCGACCGGCGGCCGGGGCCGCCGCGTCGACCTGCCCACCTACCCCTTCCAGCACCGGCGGTACTGGCTGACCGCGGCGGTCGCCCCGGCCGGCGGCGGGGCGCCGGCCGCCCTCGGCGTCGCCACCGGCGACCACCCGCTGCTGCGCGCCGCCGTCGAACTGCCCGACGGCGCGGGCACCGTGCTCACCGGCCGGCTGGCCGCCCACGCCCTGCCGTGGCTCGCCGGCCGGCGGCACCTCCCGCCCACCGGCCTCCTCGACCTCGCCCTGCACGCCGCCGCCCACCACGGGCTCGACACGGTCGCCGAACTCGCCCTGCGTGCCCCGCTGTCGCTGCCCGACCGGGGTGGCCTGGCGCTGCGCGTCACGGTCGGCCCGGCCGCCGACGGCGCCCGAACCGTCCGCGTCCACTCCCGGCCCGAGGACGCCGACCGGGACGACACCTGGACCGAACACGCCACGGGCACCCTCGCGTTGGCCGACGCGACCCCGAACGACACCGGTCCCGTAGGCGAGTTGGCGGCCTGGCCGCCGCCCGGCGCCACCCCGGCCGAGCCGGGCGGCGGCTGGCGGCTGGCCGGCGACCGGTACGCCGAGGTGGCCATCGACGAGCCGGCCGACGACGGCTTCGCCCTGCACCCCGCGCTGCTCGACGCCGCCCTGACCACCGCCCGGCCAGCCAGCCGGGACCGGGCCGACGACACCTCCGAAGTCCCCCTCGTCCCCCACCACTTCACCGGCGCCCGGCTGCACGCCACCGGCGCGACCGCGCTGCGGGTGCGCTGGTCCCCGACGGCCCCCGACGCCGGCGCGCTGACCCTCGCCGACCCGGCCGGCCGGCCCGTCGTCACCGTCGCCGCGCTCCAGCTGCGGCCGGCCGCCGACCAGCCCGCCGAACTCCACCCAGCCGACGCGCTGTTCACCCTGACCTGGACCCCCGTCGCCCCCGCCACCGCCGGCGCGGCACCAGCCGGCCGCGCCGTCCTCGGCCCCGACCCGCTCGGCCTGGGTCCCGCCCTCGACCTGCCCACCCTGCCCACCGACCCCGACCCCGACGCCGCCCCCGACCACCGCGACCCGGGCCTGGACCTGGACCTGGCCCTCGACCACCTCGACGGCGTCACCGAGCTGCTCGCCCCCTGCCCCCGCGCGGCCGACCAGGCCAGCGCCGGCGACCCCATCCGGGCCGCCCTGACCTGGGCCCTGACCCTCACCCAACGCTGGCTCGCCGACGAACGGACCGCACACACCCGCCTCGTCCTGGTCACCCACGGCGCCGTCCACCCCGAGACCCCCGACCCGGCGCAGGCCGCCGTCTGGGGCCTGCTCCGCTCCGCCCAGACCGAGAACCCCGGCCGGTTCGTGCTCCTCGACCTCGACGGCACCCCCGCCAGCACCCGCGCCCTGCCCGCCGCCCTCGCCACCGAGGAACCACAACTCGCCCTGCAAGAAGGCCGGTTGACGGCGCCCCGGCTGACCAGGGCCACCGCCCCCCACCACCGGCGGCCCGCCGGCCACCCGGCGCCCTTCGACCCCGACCGCACCGTCCTGGTCACCGGCGGCCTCGGTACCCTCGGCGCGCTCGTCGCCCGCCACCTGGTCACCGCACACGGCGTCCGGCACCTCGCCCTCGCCGGCCGCCGCGGCCTGGCCACCGAAGGCGCCGAGCAACTCCGCGACGAACTGGCCGCCCTCGGCGCCGAAGTGACCGTCGCCGCCTGCGACCTCGCCGACCGGGCCGCCGTCGCCGCCCTGCTCGCCGCCCTCGACCGACCCCTCGGCGCCGTCGTGCACGCCGCCGGCGTCGTCGACGACGGCGTGCTGCCCGCCCTCACCCCCGAACGACTCGACCGGGTCCTCGGCCCCAAGGTCGACGGCCTGCGCCACCTCGACGCCCTCACCCGCGACGCCGACCTCACCGCGTTCGTCGTCTTCTCCTCCGCCGCCGGCGTCCTCGGCAGCGCCGGCCAGGCCAGCTACGCCGCCGCCAACGTCGCGCTCGACGCGCTCGTCCAACGCCGGCGCGCCGCCGGCCGGCCCGGCGTCTCCCTCGCCTGGGGCATGTGGGCCGCCGCCAGCGGCATGACCGCCGGCCTCGACGCCGGCGACCGCGCCCGGCTCGGCCGCTCCGGCATCCGCCCGCTGCCCACCGCCGACGCCCTCGCCCTCCTCGACGCCGCCACCCACCACGACCGCCCCACCCTCGTCCCCGTGCTCCTCGACACCGCCACCCTCCGCGGCCAGGCCGCCGACGGCACCCTGCCGCCCGTGCTGCGCGGCCTGGTCCGCGCCCCCGCCCGCCGCGCCACCGACACCGGACCCGCCGCCTCCGAGACCCTCGCCGAGACCCTCGCCGGCCAGCCGCCGGCCGACCGCGAACAGACCGTGCTCAACCTGGTCTGCGCCCAGGTCGCCGCCGTACTCGGGCACGCCACCGGCAGCCAGGTCGACCCCGGGCGCGCCCTGCGCGACCTCGGCTTCGACTCCCTCACCTCGGTGGAACTCCGCAACCGCCTCACCACCACCACCGGACTGCGGCTCCCCACCACCCTCGTCTTCGACCACCCCTCGGCCGCCGCCATCAGCCGGCACCTGCTCACCCTGCTGCCCGGCGGCCAACCCGCGCGGGAGACCGGCCTCCTCGACCAGCTCGACCAGCTGGAGCACGCCCTGTTCGACCTCGCGGACGACGGCACCGCCACCAAGGTCGACCTGCGGCTGCGCGCCCTCCTCGCCCGCTGGAGCGACACCAGGACCGGCGGCGGCCAGACCCCCGAGACCGGCCCCGACCCGCACCCCGGCGCCGACCTCGACGAGGCCACCGACGACGAACTCTTCGGCTACCTCGACAACGAGCTAGAGACCTCGTGACCGACCAGCACCCCGCCGAACCCGACGCCGCCGAACCCGCCGGCCCCACCGCGACCCGCCCCACCGCGACCCGCACCGCGCTAAGGAGCACACCCCAGATGGAGAACGAGGCCAAGCTCCGCGACTACCTCAAGCGGGCCACCAACGACCTGCGCAGCGCCCGCCGCCGGCTGCGCGAGGTCGAGGAGCGGGACCACGAACCCATCGCCATCATCGGGATGAGCTGCCGCTACCCCGGCGGGGTCGAGTCCCCGGAAGACCTGTGGCGGGTGCTGCGCGCCGGCACCGACGTCGTCACCGAGTTCCCCACCGACCGCGGCTGGAACGTCGACGAACTCCACCACCCCGACCCCGACCACGCCGGCACCTCCCTCACCCGACACGGCGGATTCCTCGACCGGGCCGCCGACTTCGACCCCGCGTTCTTCGGCATCAGCCCCCGCGAGGCCCTCGCCACCGACCCGCAGCAGCGGCTCCTGCTGGAAACCTCCTGGGAGGCGTTCGAACGCGCCGGCATCGACCCCGCCAGCGCCCGGGACACCAGGACCGGCGTTTTCGCCGGCCTCGTCTACAACGACTACGCCACCCGACTGCCCCAGGCCCCGGAAGGCTACGAGGGCTACCTCTCCAACGGCAGCGCCGCCAGCATCGCCTCCGGCCGCGTCGCCTACACCCTCGGCCTCACCGGCCCCGCCGTCACCGTCGACACCGCCTGCTCCTCCTCCCTCGTCGCCCTGCACCTCGCGATGGTCGCGCTCCGCCGCGAGGAGTGCACCCTCGCCCTCGCCGGCGGCGCCACCTTCATGTCCACCCCGCGCACCTTCGTCGAGTACAGCCGACAGCGCGCCCTCTCCGTCGACGGCCGCTGCAAGTCCTTCGCCGAAGGCGCCGACGGCACCGGCTGGGGCGAGGGCGTCGGCATGCTGCTCGTCGAACGCCTCTCCGACGCCCGCCGCAACGGCCACCCGATCCTCGCCGTCATCCGCGGCTCCGCCATCAACCAGGACGGCGCCTCCAACGGCCTCACCGCCCCCAACGGCCCGGCCCAACAGGCCGTCATCAACCAGGCGTTGGCGTCCGCCCGCCTCACCCCAGCCCAGGTCGACGCGGTCGAGGCACACGGCACCGGCACCACCCTCGGCGACCCCATCGAGGCGCAGGCCCTGCTCGCCACCTACGGCCAGGGCCGCACCGGCGAACCCCTCTGGCTGGGCTCCCTCAAGTCCAACATCGGCCACTCCCAGGCCGCCGCCGGCGTCGGCGGCGTCATCAAGATGGTCCTCGCCATGCGGCACGGCGAACTGCCCCGCACCCTGCACGTGGACCAGCCGTCCAGCCACGTCGACTGGTCGGCCGGCGCGGTCGAACTGCTCACCGAACACCGCCCCTGGCCGGAGACCGGCGAACCCCGCCGCGCCGGCGTCTCCTCCTTCGGCGTCAGCGGCACCAACGCCCACCTCATCCTCGAACAGGCACCCCCCGCCGACCCGGCGCCCCCGGCCGACAAGGCGGACCCGCACCCCGGCGACGCCGTGCCGCTGCCCTGGCCGCTCGCCGGCCACACCCCCGAAGCGCTCCGCGCCCAGGCCGCCCGCCTCGCCGCCGCCCTCAGCGACCAGCGGCCCGCCGACGTCGGCCACGCCCTGGCCACCACCCGCACCGCCCTCCCACACCGCGCGGTGCTGGTCGCCACCGAACCGGCCGAGTTCCAGGCCGGGTTGGCGGCCCTGGCCGAGGGCCGCGACGACCACCCGGGGCTCACCCTGGGCCAGGTCACCCCGGGCCGGTTGGGGTTTCTGTTCTCGGGTCAGGGTTCGCAGCGGTTGGGGATGGGGCGGGAGTTGGCTGCTCGGTTCCCGGTGTTCGGGGCGGCGTTGGATGAGGTGTTGGGGGAGTTCGACCCGGCGGTCCGGGACGCGCTGTTCGGCGACGACGAAGCGGCGTTGCACCAGACCGGGTGCACACAGCCCGCGCTTTTCGCGGTCGAGGTGGCGTTGTTCCGGTTGTTGGAGTCGTGGGGGGTGCGGGCGGATGTGTTGGCCGGGCACTCGATTGGTGAGTTGGCGGCCGCGCATGTGGCGGGGGTGTGGTCGTTGGCCGATGCGGCGCGGGTGGTGGCGGCGCGAGCCGGCCTGATGCAGGCGTTGCCGTCGGGTGGGGCGATGGTGGCGATCCGGGCGAGTGAGGCGGAGGTGGCCCCGACGCTGACCGGGGAGGTGGGTGTCGCGGCGGTCAACGGGCCCTCGTCGGTGGTGGTTTCGGGTGCCGAGTTGGATGTTGCGGCGGTCGCCGAGCACTGGCGGGCGGAGGGCCGGAAGGTGACCCGGCTCCGGGTCAGTCACGCGTTCCATTCGCCGCTTATGGAGCCGATGTTGGATGGGTTCCGGCGGGTGTTGGAGTCGGTGTCGTACGGGGCGCCGACCCTGCCGATCGTCTCCACGTTGACGGGGCGGTTGGCGTCGGCTGAGGAGTTGGGGTCGGCGGAGTACTGGGTGCGGCATGTGCGGGAGGCGGTGCGGTTCGCCGACGCGGTGGCCACGCTGGCCGGTGAGGGTGTGGGGACCTTTGTTGAGGTGGGTCCTGGTGGGACGTTGGCGGCGTTGGGGGCGGAGTCGGCGCCGGAGGCGGTGTTCGTTCCGGTGTTGCGGTCGGATCGGGCGGAGCCGGTGGCCGCGTTGACGGCGGTGGGCCAACTCCATGTGCGGGGTGTGGCGTTGGACTGGTCGGCGTTCTTTGGCGGTGGTGGTGCCCGGCGGGTCGAGTTGCCGACGTACGCGTTCCAACGGGAGCGGTACTGGCTGGACGCGCCCGCGCTGGTCGGCGATGTGGCGGCGGCCGGGTTGGGCGCGGCCGAGCACCCGTTGTTGGGTGCGGCGGTGGCGGTGGGCGGCACGGACGGGGTGCTGTTGACGGGTCGGTTGTCGGTGCGGACGCACCCGTGGCTGGCCGACTACGCGGTCCAGGGCGTGGTGTTGCTGCCGGGCACGGCGTTTGTTGAGTTGGCGGTGCGGGCGGGTGATCAGGTCGGTTGTGATCTGGTGGAGGAGTTGGCGGTGGAGACGCCGCTGGTCCTGCCGGCGAGTGGCGCGGTGCGGGTGCAGGTGTGGGTCGGTGCGGCGGATGCCACGGGGCGGCGCGAGGTGACCGTCTACTCCAGCGAGGGCGAGTCCGATGACGACGGCCGGTCGTGGACCCGGCACGCCACCGGCGTGCTGCGGGACGGCCCGCCGGCGGTCGGGGCGTCGCTCGCCGAGTGGCCGCCGGCCGGCGCCAAGGTCGCCGACCTCGACGGCCTCTACGCCGGGCTGCTCGCGTCGGGTTTCGATCACGGCCCGGTCTTCCAGGGCCTGCGGGCCGCCTGGCGGCGCGGCGACGAGGTGTTCGCCGAGGTCACCCTCCCCGAAGGGGTCGGGGTCGACGGCTTCGGGCTGCATCCGGCGCTGCTGGATGCCGCGTTGCACGCGGTCGGGCTGACGGGCGAGGCTGGTGGGTTGCCGTTCGCCTGGTCGGGTGTGCGGCTGCACGCGGCCGGGGCGTCGGTGCTGCGGGTCCGGCTGGCGGCCACCGGCACGGGCGGGGTGTCGCTGGCCCTGGCCGACGGCGCGGGTGCCCCCGTGGCATCCGTCGACTCGGTGGTGCTGCGGCCGGCGACGGTCGAACAGGCCGGTGTCGAGGGGCTGTTCGGTATCGACTGGGTGTCCGTGCCGGCTCCTGAGGGTGCGGTTTCGGAGTTGGCCGGTGTGCGGGTGGCATCCTGCCCGGTCGGCTCCGGTGTTGATCCGGTGGGTGAGGCGCGCGCGGCGGCGTACTGGGCGTTGGAGGCGGTGCAGTCCTGGTTGGCGGACGAGAGTGCGGCCGACGACGGCCGGTTGGTGGTGGTCACGCGGGGTGCGGTCGCGCCGGTGTCGGATGTGGCGCAGGCGGCGGTGTGGGGGTTGGTGCGGTCGGCGCAGTCGGAGAATCCGGACCGGATCGTGTTGCTGGATCTGGACGAGCAGGGCGTTTTGGACGCGGTGTTGCCGGTGGTGCTGGCGACTGGTGAGCCACAACTGGCCGTGCGCGAGGGCGAGATACGCATACCCAGGCTCGCCCGGGTCGTTCAACGGGCGGTGGAGGACCCCGGTTTCGGTGACGGCACGGTGTTGGTGACGGGTGCGACGGGGACCCTGGGTGGTCTGGTGGCTCGGCATTTGGTGGCCGAACGGGGTGTGCGCAGTCTGCTGTTGGTGAGCCGGCGTGGTGCCGATGCTGAGGGTGCGGCTGAACTGGGCGCTGATCTCGAAGCGTTGGGTGCTGAGGTGGTTTTCGCGGCCTGCGATGTCGCCGACCGGGACGCGGTGGCCGAGCTGTTGGCCGGCCGGGAGATATCGGCGGTGGTGCACACCGCGGGCGTGTTGGACGACGGCACCATCGGCTCGCTCACCCCCGACCGCATCGACGCGGTCTTCCGCCCGAAGGTGGACGCGGCCTGGCACCTGCACGAACTCACCCGCGACCTGGACCTGGCCGCCTTCGTGCTCTTCTCCTCCGCCGCCGGCGTCCTCGGCGGCCCCGGGCAGGGCAACTACGCGGCGGCCAACGCCTTCCTCGACGCCCTCGCCCAGCACCGGCACGCCGCCGGCCTGCCCGCCACCTCCCTCGCCTGGGGCCTGTGGGCCGCCGACGGCGGCGGCATGGCCGGCAGCCTCGACGCGGGCGACGTGCGGCGCATCACCGACGCCGGTCTGGTCCCCATCGGCGCCGACCAGGGGCGGGCGCTGCTCGACGCGGCCGCCACGACCGGCCGGGCCGCGCTCGTCCCGCTGCCGCTCGACCTGTCGACCTTGCGCCGCCAGGCGCGTACCCAGCCCGTCCCGCCACTGCTGCGCGGCCTGGTCCGCGCCCCGGCCCGCCGGACGGCCGCCGCCGGCTCCGCCGTCGCCGTCGCCGGGTCCGCGCTGGCCCAGTCGCTCGCCGGCCTGACCGCCGCCGAGCGGGAGAAGGCGCTGCTGGACCTGGTGCGCGACCGGGTGGCCGCCGCCCTCGGCCACAGCTCCACGCGGGCCATCACCCCCGACCGCCCGTTCAAGGAGCTGGGCTTCGACTCGCTCAGCTCCGTGGAACTGCGCAACCGGCTCAACGCGGCGACCGAACTCCGGCTGCCCGCCACCCTGGTCTACGACTACCCGACCCCCGCCGCGCTCGCCGCGCACTTGGGCGCCGAACTGCTCGGCGGGGTACTGGCCGCCGCCCCCGAGGGGCCGGCCCCGGCGGCGACGGACGAGCCGATCGCCATCGTCGGCATGGCCTGCCGCTTCCCCGGCGGCGTCGAGTCCCCCGAGGACCTGTGGCGACTGGTCGTCGAGGGTGGCGACGCGGTCGCCGAGTTCCCCACCGACCGGGGCTGGGACCTGTCCTCGCTCTACCACCCGGACCCGACGCACCCCGGCACCAGCTACAGCAGGCTGGGCGCCTTCCTCGACCGGGCGGCCGATTTCGACCCGGCGTTCTTCGGGATCTCGCCGCGCGAGGCGCTCGCCATGGACCCGCAGCAGCGGCTGCTGCTGGAGACCTCCTGGGAGGCGTTCGAACGGGCCGGCATCGACCCGGACACCGTGCGGGGCAGCCGGGCCGGCGTCTTCGTCGGTACCAACGGCCAGGACTACGCGACGCTGGCCGCCACCCAGCCCGGCGTCGAGGGCTACGCCGGCACGGGCAACGCGGCCAGCGTCATCTCCGGCCGCCTGTCCTACACCTTCGGTCTCGAAGGCCCGGCCGTCACCGTGGACACGGCCTGCTCCTCGTCGCTGGTCGCCCTGCACTCCGCCGTTCAGGCGCTCCAGCGCGGGGAGTGCGAGCTGGCGCTGGCCGGCGGGGTGACGGTGATGTCCACGCCGGCCGCCTTCATCGAGTTCAGCCGACAGCGTGGCCTGGCCGTCGACGGCCGGTGCAAGGCGTTCGCGGACGCCGCCGACGGCACCGGCTGGGGCGAGGGCGTCGGGATGCTGCTGGTCGAGCGGCTCTCGGACGCGCGGCGCAACGGTCACCAGGTGCTGGCCGTGGTGCGCGGTTCGGCGGTCAACCAGGACGGCGCGTCCAACGGGCTGACCGCCCCCAACGGTCCGTCCCAACAGCGGGTGATCCGGCAGGCGTTGGCGTCGGCCGGGCTCCAGGCCGGGGACGTGGACGCAGTCGAGGCGCACGGCACCGGCACCCGGCTTGGTGACCCGATTGAGGCGCAGGCGCTGCTGGCCACCTACGGCCAGGGTCGGACCGGCGACGAGCCGCTGTGGTTGGGCTCGGTGAAGTCCAACATCGGGCACACCCAGGCGGCGGCCGGCGTCGCGGGCGTGATCAAGATGGTGATGGCGATGCGGCACGGGGTGCTGCCCGGCACCCTGCACGTGGACCAGCCGTCCAGCCATGTGGACTGGTCGGCCGGCGCGGTGGAACTCCTCACCGACCGGCGCGCCTGGCCGGCCGTGGACCGCCCCCGGCGGGCCGGGATCTCCTCGTTCGGGTTCAGTGGCACCAACGCGCACACCATCATCGAGCAGGCCCCCGAGGCGTCCCAAACCGCTGACCGGCCGGTCGAGTTGCCGCTCGGGACCGTCCTGCCCTGGGTGCTGTCGGCCCGCAGCGCGCCGGGGCTGCGGGCGCAGGCGGCCCGGTTGGCCGCCGCCGTTGCCGACCTCGATGCGGTCGAGCCGGTTGACGTCGGCCACGCGCTGGTGACCTCGCGTGCGACGTTGGACCACCGGGCGGTGCTGGTGGCCGGCGAACGGGCGGAGTTCCAGGTCGCGTTGGCCGCCTTGGCCGAGGGCCGGAGCAGTGGCGCCGTGGTTACCGGGGTCGCTGACGAGCCGGGTCGGTTGGGTTTCCTGTTTTCGGGTCAGGGTTCGCAGCGGTTGGGGATGGGGCGGGAGTTGGCGGCTCGGTTCCCGGTGTTCGGGGTGGCGTTGGATGAGGTGTTGGGGGAGTTCGAGCCGTCGGTCCGGGACGCGTTGTTCGGCGAGGACGAAGCGGCGTTGCACCAGACCGGGTGCACACAGCCCGCGCTTTTCGCGGTCGAGGTGGCGTTGTTCCGGTTGTTGGAGTCGTGGGGGGTGCGGGCGGATGTGTTGGCCGGGCACTCGATTGGTGAGTTGGCGGCTGCGCATGTGGCGGGGGTGTGGTCGTTGGCGGATGCGGCGCGGGTGGTGGCGGCGCGAGCCGGCCTGATGCAGGCGTTGCCGTCGGGTGGGGCGATGGTGGCGATCCGGGCGAGTGAGGCGGAGGTGGCCCCGACGCTGACCGGGGAGGTGGGTGTCGCGGCGGTCAACGGGCCGTCGTCGGTGGTCGTTTCGGGTGCGGCCCAGGATGTCGAGGTGGTGGCAGAGCACTGGCGGGCGGAGGGGCGGAAGGTGACCCGGTTGCGGGTCAGTCATGCGTTCCATTCGCCGCTTATGGAGCCGATGTTGGATGGGTTCCGGCGGGTGTTGGAGTCGGTGTCGTACGGGGCGCCGACCCTGCCGATCGTCTCCACGCTGACGGGGCGGTTGGCGTCGGCTGAGGAGTTGGGGTCGGCGGAGTACTGGGTGCGGCATGTGCGGGAGGCGGTGCGGTTCGCGGACGCGGTGTCCTCGCTGGTCGGTGAGGGTGTGGGGACCTTTGTTGAGGTGGGTCCTGGTGGGACGTTGGCGGCGTTGGGGGTGGAGTCGGCGCCGGAGGCGGTGTTTGTGCCGGTGTTGCGGTCGGATCGGGCGGAGCCGGTGGCCGCGTTGACGGCGGTGGGCCAACTCCATGTGCGGGGTGTGGCGTTGGACTGGTCGGCGTTCTTCGGCGGTGGTGGTGCCCGGCGGGTCGAGTTGCCGACGTACGCGTTCCAACGGGAGCGGTACTGGCTGGACGCGCCCGCCGCCGGCGTGGCTGGCGACGAGCGGATGTCGCCGGTTGAGTCGCGCTTCTGGGACGCCGTGGAGGGCAACGACCTCACTGAGCTGGCCCGCGCCCTCGACGTGTCCTCGGACGAGCCGTTGAGCGCGGTGCTGCCCCGGCTCGCGAGCTGGCGGAGGGAACAGCGGGATCGGTCGGCGGCGGAGGGCTGGCGGTATCGCGTGGAGTGGCGGCCGGTGACGGCCGAGCTCGCAATGCTGTCGGGTGTCTGGCTGGTGGTCGCGCCGGCCGGTGAGGAGCGCGCAACCTGGGTGCGCGACGCGCTGACCGCGCACGGCGCCGAGGTCCAGCTCGCCACGGTGAACGACCTGTCGGCTGAGCTGCCGGAACTTGCGGGCGTGGTCTCGCTGTTGGATTTGGCGGACACCATTGCCGCATTGCGGGTGCTGGGCGCGGCGGGTGTGTCGGTGCCGCTGTGGTCGGTGACGTCGGGGGCGGTGGCGGCCGTGCCGGGTGATCCGGTGGCCGGTTTTGAGCAGGCGGTGGTGTGGGGTCTGGGTCGGGTGGCGGCGCTGGAACTGCCGGGCCGCTGGGGTGGCTTGGTGGACCTGCCGGCGGAGTGGGACGACCGGGCCGGGGAGCTGTTGGCTTCGGTCCTGGCCGGGGGCAGTGGCGAGGATCAGGTGGCGGTGCGCGCCGGTGGGCTGCTGGCCCGCCGGTTGGTTCCCGCGCCGGTCAACATCACCGCATCTGGCGGGGGTTGGACGCCGCGCGGCACGGTGCTGGTGACCGGCGGACTGGGCGCGTTGGGGGCGCGGACCGCCCGTTGGTTGGCCGCGCATGGCGCCGAGCACCTGGTGCTGGCCGGCCGTCGGGGCGGGGCCACCGCCGGCGCGGAGGAACTGGCCGCCGAACTCGCCGCGTTGGGTGTCGAGGTGACGTTCGCCGCCTGCGACCTCACCGACCGCGCCGCCGTCGCCGAGCTCCTCGACGGTATCCCGTCGTTGACCGCCGTCGTGCACGCCGCCGGCATCGAACGCTCGGCCGCCGTCGCCGACCTCGACGCGACTGAACTCGCCGAGGTGTTGGCGGCCAAGGTCGATGGGGCGCGGCATCTGCACGAGCTGCTGGCTGATCGCCCGCTGGACGCCTTCGTGCTCTTCTCCTCCATCGCCGGCGTCTGGGGCAGCGGGGGACAGGCCGCCTATGCGGCGGCCAACGCCTACCTGGACGCCCTCGCCGAGCATCGCGGGGCCGTTGGCCTGCCGGCGACCGCCATCGCCTGGGGCCCGTGGGACGGCGGCGGCATGGTGGCCAACGCCGGCGGCGACGCGGCCGGCCGACTGCGCCGCCTCGGCCTCGCACCCCTGGCCCCCGAGGCCGCCATCGCCGCCCTGGCCACCGCACTGGAGCACGGCGACGGCAACGTCGTCGTGGCGGACGTGGACTGGGACCGGTTCGCTGGCACCTTCATGGCCCAGCGGCCCAGCCCGCTGCTTGGTGAACTCCCCGAGGTGCGGGCCGCGTTCGAGAGCGATGCGACGGACGCCGGTGTCTCCGCGTTGGCGGAGCGGCTGGCCGGGTTGGACGCGGCCGAGCAGGAGCGGCAGCTGACCGAGTTGGTGCGGTACGAGGCGGCGACGGTCCTGGGGCACGTCTCCGGCGACGCGTTCTCCGCCAACCGCGCGTTCCGTGAGTTGGGTTTCGACTCGTTCACCGCGATGGAGCTGCGCGGCCGGCTGAGCGAGGTCACCGGCGTGACGCTGCCGGCCACCCTGGTCTTCGACTATCCGACGGCCGCCGCCCTCGCGAGCTTCCTGCGCGCCGAACTCGCCGGCACTGACCTCACGGTGGCCGACCTCGACACGCCGACCGCCGTCTCGGGCGTGGCGGACGAGCCGATCGCCATCGTGGCCATGGCCTGCCGCTTTCCCGGCGGCATTGGGTCCCCCGAGGACCTGTGGCGGGCGCTGCGCTCCGGCGGGGACGCCATCTCGGACTTCCCCACCGACCGGGGTTGGGACCTGGCGGCGCTCTACCACCCGGAGCCCGGCCACCCCGGCACCAGCTACAGCCGCCGGGGCGCCTTCCTCGACCGGGCGGCCGAGTTCGACCCCGCCTTCTTCGGCATTTCGCCGCGTGAGGCGCTGGCCATGGACCCGCAGCAGCGGCTGCTGCTGGAGACCTCCTGGGAGCTGCTGGAACGGGCCGGCATCGACCCCGGCACGCTGCGCGGCGAACGGGTGGGCGTCTTCGTCGGCTCCAACATGCAGGACTACGGCAGGGTGTTGGGCGCCGCGGCCGAGGACACCGGTGGCTACCTGGCCACCGGCAGCTCGGCGAGTGTCATGTCCGGCCGGCTCTCCTACACCTTCGGCTTCGAGGGCCCGGCGGTCACCGTGGACACGGCCTGCTCCTCGTCGCTGGTCGCCCTCCACCTCGCCGTTCAGGCGCTCCGCTCCGGCGAGTGCGAGCTGGCGCTGGCCGGTGGGGTGACGGTGATGTCCACGCCGGGCGCCTTCGTCGAGTTCAGCCGGCAGCGTGGCCTGGCCGTCGACGGCCGGTGCAAGGCGTTCGCGGAGAGCGCGGACGGCACCGGTTGGGGCGAGGGCGTCGGCATGCTCTTCGTCGAGCGGCTCTCGGACGCGCGGCGCAACGGGCACCAGGTGCTGGCCGTGGTGCGGGGTTCGGCGGTAAACCAGGACGGCGCCTCCAACGGCCTCACGGCTCCCAACGGTCCCTCTCAACAGCGGGTGATCCGGCAGGCGTTGGCGTCGGCCGGACTCCAGGCCGGGGACGTGGACGTGGTGGAGGCGCACGGCACCGGCACCACGTTGGGCGACCCGATCGAGGCGCAGGCGCTGCTGGCCACCTACGGCCAGGGTCGGACCGGCGACGAGCCGCTGTGGCTCGGCTCGGTGAAGTCCAACATCGGGCACACCCAGGCGGCCGCCGGCGTCGCGGGCGTGATCAAGATGGTGCTGGCCATGAAGCACGGCGTGCTGCCCCGCACCCTGCATGTCGATGAGCCGTCCTCGCATGTCAACTGGTCCGCCGGCGCGGTCGAGCTGCTGACCGACGACCGCGCCTGGCCGGCCGTTGACCGGCCTCGGCGGGCCGGCGTCTCGTCCTTCGGGTTCAGCGGCACCAACGCGCACACCATCATCGAGCAGGCCCCCGAGGCCGTGCGGGGGACGGAGCCCGCACCCCGCTGGCCCGAGGGCAGGGTGCTGCCCTGGGTGCTGTCGGCCCGGAACGCGGAGGCGCTGCGGCAGCTGGCCGAGCGGCTGGACGCCGGCGTGGCGGAGCTGGACCCGCTCGACGTCGGCTTCTCGTTGGCGACGTCCCGGTCGGCGCTGGAGCACCGGGCGGTGCTGGTGGCCAACGACCTGGCGACCTTCCGGGAGGCCCTGGCCGCGCTGGCCGAGGGCCGCTCCACCGGCGCCATGGTGCGCGGTGAAGTCGCCGACCAGCCTGGCCGACTGGGCTTCCTCTTCGCGGGGCAGGGCGCGCAGCGGCTCGGTATGGGGCGCGAACTGGCCGCCGCTTACCCCGTGTTCGCGTCGGCCCTGGATGAGGTGCTGGGGGAGTTCGACCCGGCGGTCCGTGCGGCCATCGAGGGTGACGACCAGGATGTGCTGAATCAGACCGGGGTCACCCAGCCGGCGCTCTTCGCCGTCGAGGTGGCGCTCTTCCGGCTCCTGGAGTCCTGGGGCGTGCGGCCCGACGTACTGGCCGGCCACTCCATCGGCGAACTGGCCGCCGCCCATGTCGCCGGGCTCTGGTCCCTGGCCGACGCCGCCAGGGTGGTGGCCGCCCGCGCCGGCCTGATGCAGGCGTTGCCGGCCGGCGGCGCCATGGTCGCGCTCCAGGCCAGCGAGGCGGAGGTGTTGCCCGGGCTGCCGGCAACCGTCGGCATCGCGGCGGTCAACGGGCCGTCCTCGGTGGTCGTTTCGGGCGCCGAGGCGGAGGTCACGGAGGTCGCCGAGTACTGGCGGGCGGAAGGGCGGAAGGTCACCCGGCTGCGGGTCAGCCACGCGTTCCACTCCCCGCTGATGGACCCCATGCTGGCCGACTTCCGCCGCGCACTCGAAGACGTCAGCTACCAACCGACATCCCTTCCCCTCGTCTCCACCCTCACCGGCCGGCCGGTCTCCGCCGAGGAACTGGCCACCCCCGACTACTGGGTGCGGCACGTCCGCGAGACGGTCCGCTTCGCCGACGCCGTCACCTCGCTGACCGGCGAGGGCGTCCGCACCTTCGTCGAGATCGGCCCCGGCGGCACCCTCGCCGCCCTCGGCCTGGGCAACGCGCCCGACGCGGTGTTCCTGCCCGCGCTGCGCGCGGCCAGGCCGGAGGAGAACGCGCTGGTCAGCACGGTCGGCGCGCTCCATGCCCGGGGCGTGCCGGTGGACTGGTCGGCGTTCTTCGCCGGCAGTGGCGCCCAACGTGTCGACCTGCCGACCTACCCGTTCCAGCGCGAGCGGTACTGGCTGGCCGCCGCGGCCCCCGCGACGGGCGGCGGCGAGCCGATGTCGCCGGTGGAGGCCCGCTTCTGGGCCGCCGTCGAGGACGGCGACCTGACCGAACTGGGCCACACCCTGCACCTGTCGGCCGACGAGCCGCTGAGCGCCGCGCTGCCCCGGCTCGCCACCTGGCGGCAGGAACAGCAGGACCAGACCACCGCGGACGGCTGGCGGTACCGGGTGGAGTGGCGGCCGGTGGCCGCCGGGCCCGCGACGCTGGACGGTGTCTGGTTGGTGGTCGCGCCGGCGGGTGAGGAGCGCGCCGGTTGGGTGCGGGACGTGCTGGCCGCCCACGGCGCGCAGGTTCAGCTCGGCACGGTGGACGACCTGACGGACGACCTGCCCGAACTGACCGGCGTGGTCTCCCTGTTGGGCCTGGCCGAGACGGGGTTGCTCGACACCGTCGCGGCGTTGCGGGTGCTGGGCGCGGCGGGTGTGTCGGTGCCGCTGTGGTCGGTGACGTCGGGGGCGGTGTGGGCCGTGGCGGGTGATTCGGTCGGCGGTTTTGAGCAGGCGGTGGTGTGGGGTCTGGGTCGGGTGGCGGCGCTGGAACTGCCGGGTCGTTGGGGTGGTTTGGTGGACCTGCCGGCGGAGTGGGATGAGCGTGCCGGGGAGTTGCTGGCGGCGGTTTTGGCCGGGGGCAGCGGTGAGGATCAGGTGGCGGTGCGCGCCGGTGGGCTGCTGGCCCGCCGGTTGGTTCCCGCGCCGGTCAACACCACCGCACCTGGCGGGGGTTGGACGCCGCGCGGCACGGTGCTGGTGACCGGCGGCCTGGGCGCGTTGGGTACGCGGACCGCCCGTTGGTTGGCCGCGCATGGCGCCGAGCACCTGGTGCTGGTCGGCCGTCGGGGCGGGGCCACCGCCGGTGCCGAGGAGCTGTACGCCGAACTGACCGCGTTGGGTGTCGAGGTGACGTTCGCCGCCTGCGACCTCACCGACCGCGCCGCGGTCGCCGAACTCCTCGACGGTATCCCGTCGTTGACCGCCGTCGTGCACGCCGCCGGCATCGAGCGTTCCGGCCCCCTGGCCGAGGTGGACCCGGAGAACCCGGGCGAGTTCGCCGAGGTGCTGGCCGCCAAGGTCGAGGGCGCCCGTCATCTGCACGAGCTGCTGGCCGACCGCCCGCTGGACGTCTTCGTCCTCTTCTCCTCCATCGCCGGCGTCTGGGGCAGCGGCCGGCAGAGCGCCTACGCGGCCGCCAACGCCTACCTGGACGCCCTCGCCGAGCACCGCAGGGCCAATGGCCTGCCGGCCACCGCCATCGCCTGGGGCCCCTGGGCCGACGGCGGCATGGTCGCCAACGCCGGCCAGGACGTGGCCGGGCAGCTGCGCCGCCTCGGCCTGCCCACGATGCCGCCGGCCGTGGCCATCGCCGGGCTGGCCACCGCCCTGGAGCGCGGCGACGGCAACCTGGTGGTCGCCGACGTCGAGTGGGACCGGTTCGCCGCCACCTTCACGGCCCAGCGTCCCAGCCCACTGCTCAGCGAACTCCCCACCTTCCAGGCCGCGTTCGAGAGCGACACGACGGACGCCGCCCCCTCCGCACTGGCTGCCCGGCTGGCCGGGCTCGACGAGGCCGAGCAGCGGCGGCAGCTCACCGAGCTGATCCGCGACGAGGCCGCCGCCGTCCTCGGCCTCGCCTCCGGCGCCGGCATACCGGAGACCCGCGCCTTCCGCGAGCTGGGCTTCGACTCGCTCACCGCGGTGGAGCTGCGCGGCCGGCTGAGCGAGGCGACGGGCGTGGCGCTGCCCGCCACCCTGGTCTTCGACTACCCGACCGCCACCGCCCTCGCCGGCCATCTGCGCACCCAACTGGTAGGCACCGGCACCACCCCGACCACGCCCCTCGCGGTCACCGGGGCGACGGACGAGCCGATCGCCATCGTCGGCATGGCCTGCCGCTTCCCCGGCGGCGTCGCCTCGCCCGAGGACCTCTGGCGTCTGGTGATGGAGGGCGGTGACGCGGTCGCCGAGTTCCCCACCGACCGGGGCTGGGACCTGGCGGCGCTCTACGACCCCGACCCGGACGCGGCCGGCACGACCTACCTGCGGCTGGGCGCGTTCCTGTCGGACGTGGGCGGCTTCGACGCCGACTTCTTCGGGATCTCGCCGCGCGAGGCGCTGGCCATGGACCCGCAGCAGCGGCTGCTGCTGGAGACCTCCTGGGAGGTACTGGAGCGCGCCGGCATCGATCCGGAGGCGTTGCGCGGAGAGCGGGTGGGCGTCTTCGTCGGCTCGAACGTGCAGGACTACGGGACGCTGCTCGGCGGCGCGGCCGAGGAGGTGGGCGGCTACCTGGCCACCGGCAACGCCGCCAGCGTCATCTCCGGCCGGCTCGCCTACACCTTCGGCTTCGAGGGCCCGGCGGTCACCGTGGACACCGCCTGCTCTTCCTCGCTGGTCGCCCTGCACCAGGCCGTCCAGGCGCTCCGCTCCGGCGAGTGCGAGCTGGCCCTGGCCGGCGGCGTGACGGTGATGTCCACGCCGGGCGCGTTCATCGAGTTCAGCCGGCAACGCGGGCTGTCCCTGGACGGCCGGTGCAAGGCGTTCGCGGACGCCGCGGACGGCACCGGCTGGGGCGAGGGCGTCGGCATGCTCTTCGTCGAACGGCTCTCGGACGCGCGGCGCAACGGGCACCAGGTGCTGGCTGTCGTCCGGGGTTCGGCGGTCAACCAGGACGGCGCGTCCAACGGGCTGACCGCCCCCAACGGCCCCTCTCAACAGCGGGTGATCCGGCAGGCTTTGGCGTCGGCCGGACTCCAGGCCGGGGACGTGGACGTGGTGGAGGCGCACGGCACCGGCACCCGGCTCGGCGACCCGATTGAGGCGCAGGCGCTGCTGGCCACCTACGGCCAGGACCGGGCCGGCGGTGAGCCGCTGTGGCTCGGCTCGGTGAAGTCCAACATCGGGCACACCCAGGCGGCGGCTGGCGTCGCGGGCGTGATCAAGATGGTGATGGCGATGCGGCACGGTGTGCTGCCCGGCACCCTGCACGTGGACCAGCCGTCCAGCCACGTGGACTGGTCGGCCGGCAGCGTCGAACTGCTCACCGAGGCCCGCCCCTGGCCGCAGCACGGGCACCCCTGGCGGGCCGGGATTTCGTCCTTCGGGTTCAGTGGCACCAACGCGCACACCATCATCGAGCAGGCCCCCGCCGTGGCGGAGGTGGAGTCGGCGCCGGCTCCGGTGGTCGACGTGGCTCCGGCGGTGTTGCCCTGGCTGCTCTCCGCCCGGGACGCGGCGGCCCTGCGGGAGCAGGCGGTGCGGCTGCTCGCGGTGGTGGACGAGCACGCGCCGGCTGACATCGGGTTCTCGTTGGCGACGTCCCGGTCGGTGTTGGAGCACCGGGCGGTGCTGGTGGCCGACGATCTGGCGACCTTCCGGGAGGCGCTGACCGCGTTGGCCGAGGGCCGGCCGAGCGGCGCGGTGACCAGCGGCATCGCGGACGCGCCGGGCCGGGTGGCTTTCCTTTTCTCCGGTCAGGGCTCGCAGCGGTTGGGTATGGGGCGTGAGCTGGCCGCTGTCTACCCGGTGTTCGCGTCGGCGTTGGACGAGGCGCTGGCCGAGTTCGATCCGACGGTCCGCGCAACCCTGCACGGCGATGACGAGGAGGCGTTGCATCAGACCGGGTTCACCCAGCCGGCGCTCTTCGCCGTCGAGGTGGCGCTCTTCCGGTTGCTGGATTCCTGGGGTGTCCGGCCGGACGTCCTCGCTGGCCATTCCATCGGTGAGTTGGCCGCCGCCCATGTGGCGGGGCTGTGGTCCCTGGCCGACGCCGCGAAGGTGGTTGCCGCTCGCGCCGGCCTGATGCAGGCGTTGCCGGCCGGTGGGGCGATGGTGGCGATCCGGGCCAGCGAGGCCGAGGTCGCGCCGACCCTGACGGGCCATGTGGGTATCGCCGCGGTCAACGGGCCGTCGTCCGTGGTTGTTTCCGGTGCCGGGGACGATATCGCCACTGTCGCCGCGCACTGGGAGGCGGAGGGGCGGAAGGTCACCCGGCTGCGGGTCAGCCACGCCTTCCACTCGCCGTTGATGGAGCCGATGCTGGCGGAGTTCCGGCGGGTGCTGGAGTCGGTGACCTACCGCACGCCGGCGTTGCCCCTGGTCTCCACGCTCACCGGCCAGCCGGTCTCCGCCGATGAACTGGCCGCCCCCGACTACTGGGTGCGGCACGTCCGCGAGACGGTCCGGTTCGCCGACGCGGTGGGCTCGTTGCTGGGGGAGGGGGTCGGGACCTTCGTCGAGGTCGGCCCGGGTGGCACGCTGACCGCCCTCGGTCAGGAGACCGCGCCCGACGCCGCCTTCATGCCGGCCCTGCGCGCGGACCGGCCGGAGCCGGCGGCGCTGCTCAGCGCCCTCGCCGAGGCGCAGGTGCGCGGCGTTCCCGTGGACTGGTCGGCGTTCTTCGCCGGTACCGGCGCCCGCCGGGTCGACCTGCCGACCTACGCCTTCCGCCACCAGCGGTTCTGGCCCGACGCGCTGCCGCTGATCGGCGATGTCGCGGCGGCCGGGTTGGGCGCGGCCGAGCACCCGCTGCTGGGTGCGGCGGTGGCAGTGGGGGGCACGGACGGGACGCTGTTGACGGGGCGGTTGTCGGTGCGGACGCACCCGTGGCTGGCTGATCACGCGGTCCAGGGTCAGGTTCTGCTGCCGGGTACGGCGTTTGTTGAGTTGGCGGTGCGGGCGGGTGACCAGGTCGGGTGTGATCTGGTGGAGGAGTTGACGTTGGAGACGCCGCTGGTCCTGCCGGCGAGTGGCGCGGTGCGGGTGCAGGTGTGGGTTGGTGCCGAGGACGGCTCGGGGCGGCGCGAGCTGACCTTCCACTCCAGCGATGCCGAGTCTGACGATGATGGCCGGGCGTGGACGCGGCATGCGACGGGTGTGTTGCGGGCTGGTGGCCGGTCGACGGCGGGCACGTTGGCGGAGTGGCCGCCGGCCGGGGCCGAGGCGCTCGACCTGGACGGGTTCTACGAGCGGATGGCCGCCGGCGGCTTCGGCTACGGTCCGGTGTTCCGGGGTCTGCGGGCCGCCTGGCGCTCGGGTGGTGAGGTGTTCGCCGAGGTTGCCCTCCCAGACGGGGTGAAGGCAGCGGGCTTCGGGCTGCATCCGGCGCTGTTGGACGCCGCGTTGCACGCCGTCGGGCTGACGGGCGAGGCCGGTGGGTTGCCGTTCGCCTGGTCGGGTGTGCGGCTGCACGCGGCCGGGGCGACGGTGCTGCGGGTCCGGCTGGCCTCGCTGGCCACCGGTGGGGTGTCGCTGGTGGTGGCGGACGGCACCGGCGCGCCGGTCGCCTCCGTGGACTCGGTGGTGTTGCGGCCGGCGACTATCGAACAGGCGGGCGTAGAAGGGCTGTTGGGCATCGACTGGCTCGCGCTGCCGATGCCGGAGGACGTGGATTCCAGGCTGGTCGATGTGCGGGTGGCATCCTGCCCGGTCGGCTCCGGTGTTGATCCGGTGGGTGAGGCGCGCGCGGCGGCGTACTGGGCGTTGGAGGCGGTGCAGTCCTGGTTGGCGGACGAGAGTGCGGCCGACGACGGCCGGTTGGTGGTGGTCACGCGGGGTGCGGTCGCGCCGGTGTCGGATGTGGCGCAGGCGGCGGTGTGGGGGTTGGTGCGGTCGGCGCAGTCGGAGAATCCGGACCGGATCGTGTTGCTGGATCTGGACGAGCAGGGCGTTTTGGACGCGGTGTTGCCGGTGGTGCTGGCGACTGGTGAGCCACAACTGGCCGTGCGCGAGGGCGAGATACGCATACCGAGGCTGGCCCGAGTCCCCCAACGGGCGGTGGAGGACCCCGGTTTCGGTGACGGCACGGTGTTGGTGACGGGTGCGACGGGCACGCTGGGCGGTCTGGTGGCTCGGCATCTGGTGGCTGAACGGGGCGTGCGGAGGCTGCTGTTGGTGAGTCGGCGCGGTGCCGATGCGGAGGGTGCTGCCGAACTGGGTGCTGATCTCGAAGTGCTGGGTGCTGAGGTGGCCTTCGCGGCCTGTGATGTCGCCGACCGTGCCGCCGTGGCCGAGCTGCTGGCCGGCAGGGAGATATCCGCGGTGGTGCACACCGCCGGCGTGTTGGACGACGGCACGATCGGTTCGCTCACCCCCGAGCGCATCGACGCGGTCTTCCGCCCCAAGGTGGACGCCGCCTGGCACCTGCACCAGCAGACCAAGGACCTGGACCTCGCGGCCTTCGTGGTGTTCTCCTCGGTGGCCGGTGTGCTCGGCGGCCCGGGTCAGGGGAACTACGCGGCGGCCAACGCGTTCCTCGACGCCCTCGCTGAACAGCGCGCCGCCGAAGGTCTGCCCGCCACCTCGCTGGCCTGGGGTCTGTGGGACACCGACGGTGGCATGGCGGGCAGCCTGGACGCGGGTGACACCCGGCGGATCACCGGGAGTGGCCTGGTCCCCATCGGTCCCGCCGAGGGCCTGGCCCTCCTCGACGCGGCCGGCTCGACGGAGCGGCCCGCCCTCGTTCCGCTGCCGCTGGACCTGCCGACCCTGCGCCGCCAGGCGCGTACGCAGGCCGTTCCGCCGTTGCTGCGCGGCCTGGTGCGCGCCCCGGCCCGCCGGACGGCCGCCGCCGGTTCGGCAGCCGCCGGCTCGGCGTTGGCCCAGTCGCTCGCCGCGCTGAGCGAGGCGGAGCGGGAGAAGGCGCTGTTGGAGCTGGTCCGCACCCATGCCGCGACGGTCCTCGGCCACAGCTCCGTGCACGCCGTGGCGCCCGAACGTGCCTTCCGTGAGCTGGGCTTCGACTCGCTCAGCTCGGTCGAGCTGCGCAACCACCTCAACGCGGCCACCGAACTGCGGCTGCCCGCGACCCTGGTCTTCGACTACCCGACGCCCGCCGCCCTCGCGGCCTTCCTGGGCACCGAGCTGCTGGGCGAGGTGCTCGACGCGGCCGACCACGGCCGCACCGCTCTCGCGACCACCGTGACGGACGAGCCGATCGCGATCGTCGGCATGGCCTGCCGCTACCCGGGCGGCGTCAACTCCCCCGAGGAGTTGTGGCGGTTGGTGCTCGACGGTGTGGACGCGATCAGCGAGTTCCCCACCAACCGGGGCTGGGACCTTGACGCGCTCTACCACCCCGACCCCGACCACACCGGCACCTCTTACACCCGCGAGGGCGGCTTCCTGCACGACGCGGACCAGTTCGACCCGGCGTTCTTCGGGATCTCGCCGCGTGAGGCGCTCGCGATGGACCCGCAGCAGCGGCTGCTGCTGGAGACCTCCTGGGAGGCGTTCGAACGGGCCGGCATCGACCCCGAGTCGATGCGGGGCAACGCGGTCGGGGTGTTCGCCGGGATGATGTACCACGACTACGCGGCCCGGCTCGGGGAGGTGCCGGAGGGCGTCGAGGGCTACCTCGGAACGGGCGGCGCCGGCAGCATCGCCTCCGGCCGGGTCGCCTACGCGCTGGGCCTCGAAGGCCCCGCGGTGACCGTGGACACGGCCTGCTCGTCCTCGCTGGTCGCGCTGCACTGGGCGGCGCAGGCCCTGCGGTCGGGGGAGTGCTCGATGGCGCTGGCCGGCGGCGTCGCGGTGATGGCCACGCCGGGTACCTTTGTCGACTTCAGTCGCCAGCGCGGCCTGGCCGCCGACGGCCGCTGCAAGTCGTTCTCCGACGACGCGGACGGCACCGGCTGGGGCGAGGGCGTCGGGATGCTGCTGGTCGAGCGGCTTTCGGACGCGCGCCGGAACGGGCACCCGGTGCTCGCGGTGATCCGGGGCTCGGCGATCAACCAGGACGGCGCGTCCAACGGCCTGACGGCCCCGAACGGCCCGTCCCAACAGCGGGTGATTCGGCAGGCGTTGGCCTCGGCCGGGTTGCGGGCTGCGGATGTGGACGCGGTGGAGGCGCACGGCACCGGCACCACCCTGGGTGACCCGATCGAGGCGCAGGCGCTGTTGGCCACCTACGGTCAGGACCGGTCGGGGGACGAGCCGCTGTGGCTGGGCTCCATCAAGTCGAACATCGGGCACACCCAGGCGGCGGCCGGCGTCGCCGGGGTGATCAAGATGGTGATGGCGATGCGCCATGGTCAGCTGCCCCCGACCCTGCACGTCGGTGCGCCCTCGGCCAACGTGGACTGGTCGGCGGGGGCAGTCGAGTTGCTGACCGAGGCCCGGCCGTGGCCGGCGACGGGGCAGCGACGCCGGGCGGCCGTCTCCTCGTTCGGCGTCAGTGGTACCAACGCGCACACCATCATCGAGCAGGTCCCGGAGCCGGAGTACGCTCCGCGGTCGAGCGACGGGCTGGTGCCGTGGCTGGTCTCCGCCCGCGGCCCCGAGGCGCTCCGCGCCCAGGCCGCCCGACTGCGCGAACACCTCAGCATCAGGCCGGAGTTCAGCCCGGTCGATGTCGCTCACTCGCTGGCCACCGCACGCACGGCCTTCGACCACCGGGCGGTGGTGCTCGGCCAGGACCGGGCGGCGCTGCTGGACGGGCTGGCCGCGCTGGCCGAGGGCCGGCCGTCAACGGGCGTCTTCAGCGGCTCCGTTGCCACCGGTGGCGTCGGCTTCCTCTTCTCCGGGCAGGGCTCGCAACGGCTCGGCATGGGCCGTCAACTCGCCGCCCGCTACCCGGTGTTCACATCGGCGTTGGACGAGGTGCTGGCCGAGTTCGACCCGACCGTGCGGGAGGCCCTGTTCGGTGACGACCAGGAGGCGCTGAACCAGACCGGCTTCACCCAACCCGCCCTCTTCGCCATCGAGGTGGCGCTCTTCCGCCTGCTGGAGTCCTGGGGTATCCGGCCCGATGTGCTGGCCGGCCACTCCATCGGCGAACTGGCCGCCGTCCACGTGGCCGGGCTGTGGTCCCTGGCGGATGCCGCCAAGGTGGTCGCTGCCCGGGCCGGCCTGATGCAGGCGTTGCCGGCCGGCGGCGCGATGGTCGCCATCCGCGCCACCGAGGCCGAGATCACGGACACCCTCACCGACGGCGTCGGCATCGCCGCCGTCAACGGACCGTCGGCCGTGGTCGTTTCCGGGGCCGAGGACGGTATCGCCACCGTCGCCGCCCACTGGGAGGCCGAGGGCCGGAAGGTCACCAGGTTGCGGGTCAGCCACGCGTTCCACTCCCCGCTGATGGACCCCATGCTGGCTGACTTCCGCCACGTGCTGGACAGCGTCAGCTACCAGCCGACCACCCTCCCCCTGGTCTCCACCCTCACCGGCCAGCCCGTCTCCGCCGAGGAACTGGCCACCCCCGACTACTGGGTCCGGCACGTCCGCGAGACGGTCCGTTTCGCCGACGCCATCGCCACCCTCACCGACCAGGGCATCCGCACCTTCGTCGAGATCGGCCCCGGCGGCACCCTCACCACCCTCGGCCAGGAGGCCACGCCGGACGGCCTCGACGCCGCGTTCGTCCCGGCGCTGCGCGCCGACCGCGAGGAGGAGCCGGCGCTGCTCGCCGCCCTCGCCCAAGCCCACACCCGAGGCATCGGCGTCGACTGGCCGACCGTCCTCGACACCGCCCACGCCCCCCGGCTCGAGCTGCCGACCTACGCCTTCCAGCACCAGCGTTACTGGCTGGACGCGCCGGCCGGGGCCGGCGAGCCCGGGCCGGCGGATGTGGACGAGGCGCGGTTCTGGGCCGCGTTGGAGGACTTGGAGAACTCGGCGGACTCGGCTGGCGCGGAGGCGGCCGGGCTGGCCGCGTCGTTGGGGATCACCGACGAGGCGGCGGCCGAGGCGCTGCGCGCGGCGGCCCCGGTGTTGTCCTCGTGGCGGCGGGCGAACCGGGCCAAGTCGACGGTGGACGGCTGGCGTTACGCCGTCGAGTGGCAGCCGGTCCAGGCTCGGGCCCTGGTGCCGGCGGTCGGCCGCTGGCTGCTGGTGGCACCGCCGGGCGAGGAGCGTGCCGCCGTGCTGCGTGGCCTGCTTGCCGAGCGGGGTCTCGACCTGACGCTGGTCGAGCCGGACGCGTGGGACCGCGCCGGCCTGGCGGCGGCGCTGACCGCCGCCGTCGCCCCCGGGGCGGACGGCGAACTGAACGGCGTGCTCTCGCTGTTGGCGTTGGACGAGGCACCGCACCCGGCGCACCCGGCGGTGCCGAACGGGGTGGCGGCCACGCTGGCGCTGGTGCAGGCGTTGGGTGATGCCGCGCTGTCGGCGCCGCTGTGGTGCCTGACGGCGGGCGCGGCGGCGGCGGTCGAGGGCGACGAGGTGACGGGCTTCGGCCAGTCGTTGGTGTGGGGGCTGGGTCGGGCGGTGGCGTTGGAACACCCGGACCGGTGGGGCGGGTTGGTGGATCTGCCGGCGGTGTGGGACGGGACGGTGGCCGACCGGTTGGTCGGGCTGTTGGGCGGCGGGGAGGACGAGGTCGCGGTGCGCGGCGCGGCCGGGTTCGCGCGGCGGCTGCGGCGGGCCGGGCGGTCGGCGGACGGCGCCGGGTGGGTGCCGCGCGGGACGGTGCTGGTGACCGGTGGTCTGGGGGCGTTGGGTGCCAGGACGGCGCGGTGGCTGGCGGAGCGGGGGGCGGAGCATCTGGTGTTGGTGAGCCGGCGCGGCCCGGCGGCGGCGGGTGCCGCCGAGGTGGAGGCCGAGCTGGTGGCGTTGGGTGCGCGGGTGACGGTGGCGGCGGTGGACATCGCCGACCGGGACGGGCTGGCGGCGCTGCTGGACCGGCTGGCCGCGGCCGGCGACCAGGTGCGCGCGGTGGTGCACGCGGCCGGTACCGACGACGGGGCGCCGGTGGGTGAGCTGGACCTGACGGGCTTCGCGGACGCGGTCACCGCCAAGGTGGCGGGCGCCGCGCACCTGCACGAGCTGCTGGCGGACGTGCCGTTGGACGCGTTCCTCGCCTACTCGTCGATCGCCGGCGTGTGGGGCGGTGGCGGGCAGGGCGCCTATGGCGCGGCCAACGCCTACCTGGACGCGCTGGCCGCGCACCGGGTGGCGCGCGGGCTGCCGGGCACGGCGGTGGCCTGGGGCCCCTGGGACGGCGGCGGGATGGCGGACGCGGAGGCCCGCCGGCAGCTGGCCAGGCGGGGGCTGCCTGCGCTGGCCCCGGAGCTGGCGGTGGACGCGGTCGCCGACGCGGTGGGCGGCGGCGCGGCCGGCACGGTGCTGGTGGACGTGGACTGGGAGCGGTTCGCGCCGGCGTTCACGGTGGGACGGCCGAGCCGGCTGCTGGCCGAGCTGCCGGAGGCGCGGGCCGCGCTCGCCGACCGGAACGGTGACGGGGCCGGTGACGGTTCCGGTGATGGGGACGGCGGCGCGGGGGCCGCGCTGCGGGCCCGGCTCGCCGGCCTGGACCCGGCGCGGCGCGGGGAGCTGGTGCGCGCGCTGGTGCTGGCGGAGGCGGCGGCCGTGCTGGGGCACGCGTCGGCCGACGCGGTGGACCCCGAACGGGCCTTCCGCGAGCTGGGGTTCGACTCGCTGACGGCGGTGGAGCTGCGGAACCGGCTGGTGGCGGCGTCCGGGCTGGCGTTGCCGGCGACGGTGGTCTTCGACTACCCGAGCGCGGCGGCGCTGGCCGACCACCTGCTGTCGGCGCTGCTGGACGGGGTGCCCGACGGCGCGGCCCCGGCGCCGGCCGTCGCCCCAGGGACGAGCGGCGTGGCGGACGACCCGATCGCGATCGTGTCGATGGGCTGCCGGTTCCCCGGTGGGGTCGCCTCGCCGGAGGACCTGTGGCGGCTGCTGGTCGAGGGCGGCGACGCGGTCGCCGAGTTCCCCACCGACCGGGGCTGGGACCTGGCGGGGCTCTACGACCCGGACCCGGCGGCGGTCGGGACCTCGTACGCCCGAGTGGGCGCCTTCCTGGACCGGGTGGCGGAGTTCGACGCGGGCTTCTTCGGGCTGTCGCCCCGGGAGGCGCTCGCGATGGACCCGCAGCAGCGGTTGCTGCTGGAGACCTCCTGGGAGGTGTTCGAGCGGGCCGGGATCGACCCGGACGCCCTGCGCGGCGAGCGGGTCGGCGTGTTCGTCGGCTCCAACATGCAGGACTACGCGACGGTGTTGGGCGGCGCGGCCGAGGACGTCGGAGGGTATGCGGCGACCGGCAGCTCGGCGAGCGTGATGTCGGGCCGGCTCTCCTACACCTTCGGTCTGGAGGGCCCGGCCGTCACGGTCGACACGGCCTGCTCGTCCTCGCTGGTGGCGCTGCACCAGGCGGTGGCGGCGCTCCGCTCCGGCGAGTGTGAGCTGGCGCTGGCCGGCGGGGTGACGGTGATGTCCACGCCGGGCGCGTTCATCGAGTTCAGCCGGCAGCGCGGGCTGGCCGTGGACGGCCGGTGCAAGGCGTTCGCCGCCGCCGCGGACGGCACCGGCTGGGGCGAGGGCATCGGGATGCTGCTGGTGGAGCGGCTCTCCGACGCGCGCCGCAACGGGCACCAGGTGCTCGCCCTGGTCCGCGGTTCGGCCGTGAACCAGGACGGCGCGTCCAACGGGCTGACCGCGCCCAACGGTCCGTCCCAACAGCGGGTGATCCGGCAGGCGTTGGCCAGCGCGGGTCTCGGCACGGCGGACGTGGACGTGGTCGAGGCGCACGGTACCGGCACCACGTTGGGTGACCCGATCGAGGCGCAGGCGCTGCTGGCCACCTACGGTCAGGGGCGTGCGGGCGAACCGCTGTGGCTGGGCTCGGTGAAGTCCAACATCGGCCACACCCAGGCGGCGGCCGGCGTCGCCGGGGTCATCAAGATGGTGCTGGCCATGCGGCACGGGGTGCTGCCCCGCACGCTGCACGTGGACGAGCCGTCGCCGCACGTCGACTGGTCCGCCGGGGCGCTGGAGCTGCTCACCGACGAGCGGGCCTGGCCGGCCGTGGACCGGCCCCGCCGGGCCGGGGTCTCGTCCTTCGGGTTCAGCGGCACCAACGCGCACACCATCATCGAACAGGCGCCGGCCGTAGCGGAGTTGGCCCCCGAGCCCGAGCCCTCGACCGAGTCCGAGTCCGAGTCCGGGACCGGGACCGAGTCCGGGACCACGACCCAGCCCGCGACCGACGCGCCGCCGGCGGCCGTGCCGTGGGTGCTGTCGGCGCGCTCCGTCGAGGCGCTGCGCGCGCAGGCCGCCCGGCTGCTGGCCGCGACCGCCCCCGAACCCGCGACCCCGGACGTCCCCGACCTCGAACTCACCGACATCGCCCAGGCGTTGCGTGCCAGGACGGTCTTCGACCACCGGGCCGTGCTGGTCGGCCGGGACCGGGCCGAGCTGCGGGCCGGGCTGGCCGCGCTGGCCGAGGGGCGCGAGGCGCCCAACCTGGTGACCGGCGTGGCCCGTGGCCGGGGTGCCGGCGTGGTCTTCGTCTTCCCCGGGCACGGCACCCAGTGGCTCGGCATGGCCGGCGAACTGCTCGCCCAGTCACCGGTGTTCCGCGACCGGATGGCCGAGTGCGCGGCGGCGCTGGCCGAGTTCGTGGACTGGTCGCTGCTGGACGCCATCGTGGACCCGGACCTGATGGAGCGTCTGGACGTGGTCCAGCCGGCGCTGTTCGCGGTGATGGTGTCGCTGGCCGCCACCTGGCGGTCCTGGGGCGTCGAACCGGCCGCCGTGCTCGGGCACTCGCAGGGCGAGATCGCGGCGGCCTGTGTCGCCGGCGCCCTGTCGCTGCGCGACGCGGCGCGGCTGGTGGTGCTGCGCAGCCGCGCGCTGGCCTCGCTGGCCGGCCGGGGCGGCATGGTCTCCGTCGCGCTGGACGTGGCCGCCGTACGGGAGTTGCTGACCCGCTGGGAGGGGCGGCTCGCGGTCGGCGTGGTCAACGGGCCGGCGTCGGTGGTGGTGTCCGGCGATGTGGACGCGCTGGACGAGCTGGTGGCGGAGTGCGCCGAGCGCGGCGTGTGGGCGCGGCGGGTCAAGGCGGACTACGCCCCGCACTCGCACCAGGTGGCTTCGGTGGAGGCGGAGTTGCTGGCCGGGCTGGCCGGGGTGGCGCCGCGCTCCGGCGACGTGCCGTACTACTCGCCGCTGGCCGGCGACTGGCTGGACACCGCCGAGCTGGACGCCGACTACTGGTACCGGAGCCTGCGCCGGACGGTGGAGTTCGCCGACGCGGTCTCCGCGCTGGCGGCGGCCGGCCACCGGACCTTCGTCGAGGTGAGCCCGCACTCGGTGCTGGTGGCCGGGCTGGGTGAACTGCTCGGCGCGGACGGCGTGGTGGCGGGATCGCTGCGCCGGGGCGACGGCAGCCTGCACCGGCTGCTGCTCTCCGCCGGCGGTCTGTTCACCCGAGGCGGTCGGGTGGCGTGGCCGCTGCCCGCCGCGCGGCGGGTGGTGCTGCCGACCTACCCGTTCCAGCGGCAGCGGTTCTGGCCCACGGCGGCGCCGACCGCCGCCGGGGACGTGACCGCGGCCGGTCTTGGCCGGGTGGCGCACCCGGTGCTGGGCGCCGTCACCGAACTCGCCGACTCCGAGGGGCTGGTGTTCAGCGGGCGGCTGTCCGCGCGCAGCCACCCGTGGCTGACGGACTACCGGGTGCTGGGTTCGACGGTGCTGCCCGGCGCCGCCTATGTGGACCTGGCGCTGCGCGCCGGCGACCAGGTGGGCTGCGCGGCGCTGGACGAGCTGGTGTTGGAGGCGCCGCTGGTGTTGCCCGAGCGGGACGGGGTGCGGCTGCGGCTGAGCCTGGCCGGGCCGGACGCGGCGGGCCGGCGGGCGTTCACCGTGGACTCCCGGGGTGATCGGGGCGGCGGCTGGACCCGGCATGCCACCGGCCGGCTGGCGGCCGACGCGGCGCCGGTGACCGGGGAGTTGGTGGCCTGGCCGCCGGCCGAGGCGGAGCCGGTCGAGCTGGCCGACCACTATCCGGCCGTCGCCGCCGCCGGGCTGGACCACGGCCCGGCGTTCCGCGGGCTGCGTGCCGCCTGGCGGAAGGGCGACGAGCTGTACGCCGAGGTGGAGGTGGCGGACGGCCTTGCCGAGGACGGCTACCACCTGCACCCGACGCTGCTGGACGCGGCGCTGCACGCCGCCGCCGGGCAGCTGACGCCGGTGGACGGGCTGCCGTTCTCCTGGACCGGGGTGCGGCTGGTGGCGACCGGGGCGACCGCGCTGCGGGTCCGGCTGACCCCGGTCGGGGTGTCGGCGGTCGCGCTGCTCGTCGCCGACGGGGCCGGCCAACCGGTCGCAGCCGTGGACGAGTTGAGCGTCCGGCCGGTCTCCGCCGAGCAGCTGGACCTGGCCAGGTCGGCGCACCGGGACGCGCTGTTCGGGGTGGAGTGGGTGCCGATGGCGGACGCCGCGCCCGACCCCGGGGCGTGGGCGGTGCTGGGCGACCCGTCGGGGCGGCTGGCGGGCGCGCTCGCCGCGGCCGGCGCGCCGGTCGACCAACACCCCGATCTGGCCGGGCTGTCGGCCGCCCTCGACGGTGGCGCGCCGGCGCCGCGCTGGGTGGCGGTGCCGGTGGCGGCTGGCGCCACCACCCCGGTGGACGCCGCCCGGCAGACCCTCGACCTGCTCCAGGGGTGGCTGGCCGACGGCCGGTTCGCCGCGTCCCGGCTGGTGCTGGTGACCGGCGGGGCGGTGGCGGCCGGGCCGGACGAGGACGTGCCGGACCTGGTGCGGGCCCCCGTCTGGGGGCTGGTGCGGTCCGCCCAGTCGGAGCATCCGGACCGGTTCACGCTGGTCGACGTGGACGGCGCCGACCGATCGGCGCGGGCGCTGCCCACCGTGGTGGCGGCCGGCGAGCCGCAGGCCGCGGTCCGTGGCGGCGTCGTCTCGGTGCCGAGGCTGGCCCGGCTGGCGGCGCCGGCCGGGGCGCCGGCGGCGTTCGCGCCGGCCGGCGCGGTGCTGGTGACGGGCGGCCTGGGCACGCTGGGCGCGCTGACCGCCCGACACCTGGTGGCCCGGCACGGGGTGCGGGAGCTGGTGCTGGTCGGCCGGCGCGGGCCGGCGACGCCGGGCGCCGACGCGCTGTGCCGGGAGCTGACCGAGCTGGGCGCCAGGGTCACCGCGGTGGCCTGCGACCTGGCCGACCGGGACGCGGTCGCCGCGCTGCTGGCCGAGCATCCGGTGACGGCGGTGGTGCACACGGCCGGCGTGCTGGACGACGCCACGATCACCTCCCTGACGGGCGATCAGCTGGCCACCGTCTTCCGCCCCAAGGTCGAGGCAGCCCGCCATCTGCACGAGCTGACCGCCGAGTTGGACCTGTCCGCGTTCGTGCTGTTCTCGGCGGCTGCCGGCACCTTCGGCGGTCCAGGGCAGGGCAACTACGCGGCGGCCAACGCCTATCTCGACGCGCTGGCCCAGCACCGCCGGGCGGCGGGGCTGCCCGCCACCTCGCTGGCCTGGGGCCTGTGGGCGGCGGCCAGCGGCCTCACCGAGCACCTGGCCGACGCCGACCTGCGGCGGCTGGCGCGCGGCGGCATGCTGCCGCTGGCCGCCGAGGACGGCATGGCGCTGTTCGACGCGGCCCGCGCCACCGGCGCCGCGACGGCGGTGCCCGCCGCGCTGGACCTGGCGGCGCTGCGGGCCCACCCGGACCGGGTGCCGCCGCTGCTGCGCGGCCTGGTGCCGGCGCCGGCCCGCCGGGCCGCCAGCGTCGGCGGCGACGCCGGCGCGGTGCCGCTGGCCCAGCGGCTCGCCGGCCTGACCGAGGCCGAGCAGGACCGGGCGCTGGTGCGGCTGGTCCGCGGCCACACGGCGGCGGTCCTCGGCTTCGCCGGGCCGGCGGCCGTGGACCCCGACCGGGCGTTCAAGGAGCTGGGCTTCGACTCGCTGACCGCCGTCGAGCTGCGCAACCGGCTGGACGCGGAGGCCGGGGTGCGGCTGCCGGCGACGCTGGTCTTCGACCATCCGAGCCCGGCGGCGCTCGCCGCGCACCTGCGGACCACGCTGCTGGCCGGGTCGGCCACGCCGGCCGCCGAGGTCCTCGGCGAGCTGAACCGGCTGACCGTGTCCATCGCCAAGCTCGACCCGGACGACGCGCTGGCCGGCGACATCCGGCTGCGCCTGCGGTCGCTGCTGACCGCCTGGGACGGCCGGGCGGCCGACGGCCGGGAGCCGGCCGGGCCGGCCGACGACCTGAGCGGCGCGGCGACGCTCGACGACGTCTTCCAGATCATCGACGGCGAACTCGACTCCTGACCCGCGCCGCGGACGCCGACCCGGACGACCACGGACTCCACCAAGAGGGGTAGCACGCACATGTCGCACGACGACAAGGTCCTCGACTACCTGAAGCGCCTGACCGCCGACCTGCGGCAGACCAGGCAACGGCTGCGCGACGTCGAGGAGCGGGCCGCCGAGCCGATCGCCGTCGTCGGCATGGCCTGCCGCTTCCCCGGCGGCGTCGACTCGCCCGAGGACCTGTGGCGGCTGCTCGCCGACGGCCGGGACGCCGTCACCGAGTTCCCCACCGACCGCGGCTGGGACGTGGCGGCGCTCTACGACCCGGACCCGGCGCACCCCGGCACCACCTACAGCCGGCACGGCGCGTTCCTGACGGACGTGGGCGGCTTCGACGCCGACTTCTTCGGGATCTCGCCGCGCGAGGCGCTGGCCATGGACCCGCAGCAGCGGCTGCTGCTGGAGACCTCCTGGGAGGCGTTCGAACGGGCCGGCATCGACCCGGACACCCTGCGCGGCAGCCGGGCCGGCGTCTTCGTCGGCACCAACGGCCAGGACTACGCGCCGCTGTTGACGGCCGCCCGGGAGCAGGTGGACGGCTATGTCGGCACCGGCAGCGCGGCCAGCGTCATCTCCGGCCGGATCTCCTACACCTTCGGCCTGGAGGGCCCGGCCGTCACGGTGGACACGGCCTGCTCGTCCTCGCTGGTGGCGCTCCACCAGGCGGTGGCGGCGCTCCGCTCGGGGGAGTGCGAGTTGGCGTTGGCCGGTGGGGTGACGGTGATGTCCACGCCGGGCGTCTTCGTGGAGTTCAGCCGGCAGCGCGGGCTGGCGACGGACGGCCGCTGCAAGGCGTTCGCGGACGCCGCCGACGGCACCGGCTGGGGCGAGGGCGTCGGCCTGCTGCTGGTGGAGCGGCTCTCCGACGCGCGCCGCAACGGCCACCAGGTCCTCGCCGTCGTCCGGGGTTCGGCGGTCAACCAGGACGGCGCGTCCAACGGCCTGACCGCCCCCAACGGCCCGTCCCAACAGCGCGTCATCCGGCAGGCGTTGGCCAGCGCGGGCCTGACCACCGCGGACGTGGACGCGGTCGAGGCGCACGGCACCGGCACCCGGCTCGGCGACCCGATCGAGGCACAGGCGCTGCTGGCCACCTACGGCCAGGGCCGGCCCGACGGCGAGCCGCTGTGGCTCGGCTCGGTCAAGTCCAACATCGGGCACACCCAGGCCGCCGCCGGCGTGGTCGGCGTGATCAAGATGGTCCTCGCCCTGCGGCACGGGGAGTTGCCGCCCACCCTGCACGTGGACGAGCCCTCCCGGCACGTCGACTGGTCGGCCGGCCGGGTCGAGCTGCTCACCGAGGCCCGCCCCTGGCCGGCGACCGACCGGCCGCGCCGGGCCGGGATCTCCTCCTTCGGGGTGAGCGGCACCAACGCGCACGTCATCGTCGAACAGGCCCCCGAAGCGCCCCAGGAGCCCGACCAGCGAGCCGAGTCGCCGACCGCGTCGCCCGCCGGCGCCGTGCTGCCCTGGCCGCTGTCGGCGCACGGCCCGGCGGCGCTGCGCGCCCAGGCCGGCCGGCTGCGCCCCGCGCTCGCCCAACCCGACCCGGTGGCCGCCGCGTTGGCGCTGGCCACCAGCCGGGCGGCGCTGGTCAGCCGCGCGGTGGTCCTCGCCGACAGCCAGGAGGCCCGGCTGGCCGCCCTCGACGCGCTGGCCGACGGCCGGCCCACGCCGGACGTGGTGACCGGGACGGCCGGCCCCGGCTCGCTCGCCTTCCTCTTCGCCGGGCAGGGTGCGCAGCGGCTCGGCATGGGCCGCGAACTGGCCGACCACTTCCCGGTGTTCGCGTCGGCGTTGGACGAGGCGCTGGCGCACTTCGACCCGGCCGTCCGGGCCGCGCTGCACGGCGCGGACGAGGCGCCGCTGCACGAGACGGGCGTCACCCAGCCGGCGCTCTTCGCCGTCGAGGTGGCGCTGCACCGGCTGCTGCTGTCCTTCGGACTGCGGCCCGAGGTGCTGGCCGGCCACTCCGTCGGCGAGCTGGCCGCCGCCCACGTCGCGGGGCTGTGGTCCCTGGCCGACGCCGCCAGGGTGGTGGCGGCCCGGGCCGGCCTGATGCAGGCGTTGCCGGCCGGCGGCGCGATGGCCGCGATCCGGGCCACCGAGGCCGAGATCACGCCGACCCTGACCGACGGCGTCGGCATCGCCGCCGTCAACGGCCCGTCCGCCGTGGTCGTTTCGGGCCCGGCCGGGGACGTCGAGGCGGTCGCCGAGCACTGGCGGGCGGCAGGTCGGAAGGTCACTCGGCTGCGGGTCAGCCACGCCTTCCACTCCCCGCTGCTGGACCCGATGCTGGCCGACTACCGGCACGTGCTCGACAGCGTCAGCTACCAGCCGCCCACCCTGCCCCTGGTCTCCACCCTCACCGGCCGGCCCGCCACCCCCGAGGAACTGGCCGACCCCGACTACTGGGTGCGGCAGGTACGCGAGCCGGTGCGGTTCGCCGACGCCGTCGCCACCCTCGCCGCCGAGGGCGTGACCACCTTCGTCGAGGTCGGCCCCGGTGGCACCCTCTCCGCACTCGGCCAGGAGACCGCCCCCGAGGCCGCGTTCGTCCCCACCCTGCGCGGCGACCGACCCGAGCCGACGGCGGTGCTGACCGCGCTGGCCAGGGCCCACGTCCGGGGCGTTCCGGTGGACTGGCCGGCCATCCTCGGCGCCCCGCGCGCCAACCGCGTCGAACTGCCGACCTACGCCTTCCAGCGGACCCGGTACTGGCCCGAGGGCGCCGCCCTGGTCGGCGGCGCCCCACCCGACACCGGCGCCCCCTCCGAAGCGCCCCGCCGCACCGCAGCCGCCGAGGCGCTGGCCGCCGCCGGCTCCGCGCTGGCCCGCTCGCTGGCCGGCCTGACCGACGCCGACCGGGCGCGGACCCTCGGCGAACTGGTCCGCACCCACGCCGCCCTCGTCCTCGGCCACGGCACCGCCCACCCGGTCGCCGCCGACCGCCCGTTCAAGGAACTGGGCTTCGACTCGCTGACCGCCGTCGAGCTGCGCAACCAGCTGACCGGGGCGACCGAGTTGACGCTGCCCGCCACCCTGGTCTTCGACTACCCGACACCGGCCGCGCTGGCCGCGTTCCTCGACGCCGAGCTGACCGGAGCGACCGATTCCGCGCACCGCCAGGCCGGCCCGGTGGCCGCCGACGAGCCAATCGCCATCGTCGGCATGAGCTGCCGCTACCCCGGCGGCGTCAACTCGCCCGACGACCTGTGGCGGCTGGTGCGCGACGAGGTGGACGCCGTCACCGAGTTCCCCGCCAACCGGGGCTGGGACCTGGCCGCCCTCTACCACCCGGACCCCGACCACCAGGGCACCACCTACACCCGCTCCGGCGGCTTCCTGCCCGACGCCGACCGCTTCGACCCGGAGTTCTTCGGCATCTCGCCGCGCGAGGCGCTCACCATGGACCCGCAGCAGCGGCTGCTGCTGGAGACCTCCTGGGAGGCGTTCGAACGCGCCGGCATCGACCCGACGGCGGCCCACGGGCGCGACATCGGCGTCTTCACCGGCACCAACATGCAGGACTACGGCACCCTGTTGGCCGCCAGCGGGGAGAGCGTCGAGGGCTACATCGGCACCGGCAACGCGGCCAGCGTCGTCTCCGGCCGGGTCTCCTACACCTTCGGCCTCACCGGCCCGGCGGTCACCGTGGACACCGCCTGCTCGTCCTCGCTGGTCGCCCTGCACTGGGCCGCCCAGGCGCTCCGGGCGGGGGAGTGCTCGCTGGCGCTGGTCGGCGGCGTCGCGGTGATGTCGACCCCGGACTCTTTCATCGACTTCAGCCGGCAGCGCGGCCTGGCCGCCGACGGCCGCTGCAAGTCGTTCTCCGACAGCGCGGACGGCACCGGCTGGGGCGAGGGCGTCGGCGTGCTGGTGCTCCAGCGGCTCTCCGACGCCCGCCGCGCCGGCCACCGGGTGCTCGCCGTCGTGCGGGGCTCGGCCGTCAACCAGGACGGCGCGTCCAACGGGCTGACCGCCCCCAACGGCCCCTCCCAACAGCGCGTCATCCGGCAGGCGTTGGCCGCCGCCGGGCTCCAGGCCGCCGACGTGGACGCGGTCGAGGCGCACGGCACCGGCACCACCCTCGGCGACCCCATCGAGGCGCAGGCCCTGCTCGCCACCTACGGCCGCGACCGGGACGCCGAACACCCGCTCTGGCTCGGCTCGTTGAAGTCCAACATCGGCCACACCCAGGCCGCCGCCGGCGTCGCCGGCGTCATCAAGATGGTGCAGGCCATGCGCCACGGGGTGCTGCCCCGCACCCTGCACGTCACCGAACCGACCCCGCGGGTCGACTGGTCCGCCGGCGGCGTCGAGCTGCTCACCGAGGCCCGCCCCTGGCCGGCGGGCGACCGGCCGCGCCGGTTCGGCATCTCGTCCTTCGGGTTCAGCGGCACCAACGCGCACGCCGTCATCGAACAGGCCCCGGACGTCGAGGAACCGGCCCCGACCGCGCCGGAGCCGCCCGAACCGCCCGTGCTGCCGCTGCCACTCGCCGCCCGCGGCACCGACGCGCTGCCCGCCCAGGCCGCCCGGCTGCACGCCCACCTGACGGCCCACCCCGAGCTGCGCCCACTGGACGTGGCCCGCACCCTGGCCGACACCCGCGCCGCCCTCGACCACCGCGCGGTCGTCCTCGGCCAGGACCGCGCCGGCCTGCTGGCCGGGCTCGCCGCCCTCGCCGCCGGCCGCACCGCCGACGGACTGGTGACCGGCACCGCCGCCGGGCACCGGCTGGGCTTCCTCTTCTCCGGTCAGGGCGCGCAGCGACTCGGCATGGGCCGTGAACTGGCCGCCGCCTACCCCGTGTTCGCGTCGGCGCTCGACGAGGCGCTGGCGCACTTCGACCCGGCGGTCCGTGCGACGCTGCACGGCGACGACGAGGAGGCGCTGCACCGGACCGGGGTCACCCAGCCGGTGCTCTTCGCCGTCGAGGTCGCGCTCTTCCGGCTCCTGGAGTCCTGGGGCGTCCGGCCCGACGTACTGGCCGGCCACTCCATCGGCGAGCTGGCCGCCGCCCACGTCGCGGGGCTGTGGTCCCTGGCCGACGCCGCCAGGGTGGTCGCGGCCCGCGCCGGCCTGATGCAGGCGTTGCCCGCCGGCGGCGCGATGGCCGCGATCCGCGCCACCGAGGCCGAGATCACCCCCACCCTCACCGAGACCGTCGCCATCGCCGCCATCAACGGCCCCTCCGCCGTGGTCATCTCAGGCCCCGCCCAGGACGTCGAGGCGGTCGCCGACCACTGGCGGACGGCAGGTCGCAAGGTCACCCACCTCAAGGTCAGCCACGCCTTCCACTCACCCCTGATGGACCCGATGCTGGCCGACTTCCGCCGGGTACTCGACAGCGTCAGCCCGCAGCCGACCACCCTCCCCCTGGTCTCCACCCTCACCGGCAAACGGGCCACCCCCGAGGAACTGGCCGACCCCGACTACTGGGTCCGGCACGCGCGGCAACCCGTCCGCTTCGCCGACGCCGTCGACACCCTCGGCCACGAGGACACCGACCTCTTCCTGGAGATCGGGCCCGGCACCACCCTCACCGCCCTCGGCCGGGAGACCACCCCCGACGCCACCTTCCTACCCACCCTGCCCACCCCCGACCGGAGCGAGCCACTCGCCCTCACCACCGCCGTCGCCAGCCTGCACACCCGAGGCGTCGCCGTCGACTGGTCGGTGCTCACCCCCGGCGGCCGCCACATCGACCTGCCCACCTACGCCTTCCGCCGCCAACGGTTCTGGCCCAAGCCCCCCACCGGCCGGCCCACCGGCCCCGGCTCCGCCGTCGACGAACGGTTCTGGACCGCCGTCGCCGACGGCGACCTCACCGGCCTCGCCGACACCCTCACCATCGCCCCGGACGAGCCCATCGCCGCCGTGCTGCCCCGGCTGTCCCAATGGCGCCGCGAACAGGCCGCCCACGCAGCCGCCGACAGCTGGCGCTACCGCGCCACCTGGCAAGCCGTGGACGACGCCCCGGCCACCCTCACCGGGGACTGGCTGCTGGTCAGCCGCGACGGCACCGGCACCGCCCCCGTCGCCGACGCCCTCACCCGGCACGGCGCCCACGTCATCCCCCTCCACACCGGCGACACCCCCGACCGGGCCTCGCTGACCGCCCTGCTCACCGCCGCCGGGCCGGCCGCCGGCGTCCTCTCGCTCCTCGCCCTCGACCCCGCCCAGCCGGCCGGCGGCCTGCCCGCCACCCTCGCCCTCGTCCAGGCCGCCGCCGACACCGACCTGGCCGCCCCCCTGTGGTGCGCGACCAGCGGCGCCGTCACCGTCGGCGCCGCCGACCCGCCCGCCAGGCCCGACCAGGCCACCCTCTGGGGCCTCGGCCGGGTCGCCGCCCTGGAACGCCCGGCCGGCTGGGGCGGCCTGATCGACCTGCCCGAACGCCTCGACGAGGCCGCCGCCGCCCGCCTCGCCGGCATCCTGACCGGCCAGCCGGCCGAGGACCAGGTCGCCCTCCGCCCCGCCGGTACCTACGCCCGACGGCTGCTGCCCGCCCCCACCGGCCCCGCCACCGACTGGCGGCCCACCGGCACCGCCCTCGTCACCGGCGGCACCGGCTCCCTCGGCCGGCACATCGCCCACTGGCTACTCGACCGCGGCGCCGACCACCTGCTGCTCACCAGCCGGCGCGGCCCCGAAGCGCCAGGCGCCGCCGAACTCGCCGCCGAACTCACCGCCCGCGGCGCCCACGTCACCATCGCCGCCTGCGACGCCGCCGACCGGGACGCGCTGGCCGCCCTGCTCGCCACCCTCCCCACCGACCAGCCACTCAGCACCGTCGTGCACGCCGCCGGCGTCCTCGACGACGGCGTCCTCACCTCCCTCACCCCCGACCGGTTCGACACCGTGCTCCGCCCCAAGATCGACGCCGCCGTCAACCTGCACGAACTCACCCGCGACCACGAACTGACCGCGTTCGTCCTCTTCTCCTCCGTCGCCGCCACCTTCGGCGCACCCGGCCAGGCCAACTACGCCGCCGCCAACGCCTACCTCGACGCGCTCGCCGAACAGCGCGCCGCCGAGGGGCTGCCCGCCACCGCCGTCGCCTGGGGCCCGTGGGACGGCGGCGGCATGGCCGAAGGGCCGCTCGGCGAAGCGCTGCGCCGCCGCGGCCTGCCGCCGCTCAGCCCCGAACGGGCCGTCGCCGCCCTCGACCGGGCCATCCGGCACGGCGCCCCGACCGAACTGGTCGCCGACGTCGACTGGGCGGTGTTCACCCCCGGCTTCACCGCCGTCCGCCCCAGCCCGCTGCTCCGCGAACTCCCCGGCGCCCCAACCGACTCCACCGCCGAGACCACCCAACCCGCCGACCTGGCCGCCACCCTCGCCAGCCTCCCCGCGGAGGACCGCGCCCGTGCCGTCCTCGACCTGGTCCGCGAACAGGCCGCCGCCGTCCTCGGCCACCCGGGCGGCCGCACCATCGAACCCGAACGGGCCTTCCAGGACCTCGGGTTCGACTCCCTCACCGCCGTCGAGTACCGCAACATCCTCAACGCCACCACCGGACTCAACCTGCCCGCCACCCTCGTCTTCGACCACCCCACCCCGGCCGCCCTCGCCGACCACGTCCTCACCCAACTCCCCGGCGGCCAGAGCCCGTCCATCGACACCGAGCTGGACCGCCTGGAGTCCGCGCTGTCCGTCCTCACCCCGGACGACACCCAGCGCGCCGACATCGGCGCCCGCCTCCGCGCCCTGCTCACCCGCTGGGACGAGACCCACTCCCGCCCCGAAACCACCGACGCCGGCCCGGACGCGCGCACCGCCTCCGCCGACGAACTGCTCGCGCTGCTCGACGACGAACTCGGTAGGTCCTGACGCCATGAACACGCCTGAAGGGTCGCAACACATGTCGAACGAGGAGAAGTACCTCGACTACCTCCGGCGGGCCACCGTGGACCTCCAGGAGATGCGCGGCAAGCTCCGCGAGGCCGAGGAACGCGAGGCCGAACCGATCGCCGTCGTCGGCATGAGCTGCCGCTTCCCCGGCGGCGTCACCTCGCCCGAGGACCTGTGGCGGCTGCTCGCCGACGGCCGGGACGCCGTCACCGAGTTCCCCACCGACCGCGGCTGGGACCTGGCGGCCCTCTTCGACGACGACCCGGACCGCCAGGGCACCAGCTACAGCCGGCACGGCGCGTTCGTCCACGACGTGCCCGACTTCGACCCCGCCTTCTTCGGCATCTCCCCCCGGGAGGCCGCCGCCATGGACCCCCAGCAGCGGCTGCTGCTGGAAACCTCCTGGGAGGTGCTGGAGCGCGCCGGCATCGACCCGCACACCCTGCGCGGCAGCCGGGCCGGCGTCTTCGTCGGCACCAACGGCCAGGACTACGCCGTCCGCCTGGCCAACGGCGCCCCCGAGGGCTACGAGGGCTACCTCGGCACCGGCAACGCGGCCAGCATCATCTCCGGCCGCGTCGCCTACACCCTCGGCTTCGAGGGCCCCGCCCTCACCATCGACACCGCCTGCTCCTCCTCCCTCGTCGCCCTGCACCTCGCCGTGCACGCCCTGCGGCACGGTGAGTGCCCCCTGGCCATCGCGGGCGGCGTCACCGTGATGTCCACCCCCGGCGTCTTCATCGACTTCAGCCGGCAACGCGGCCTCGCCCTCGACGGCCGCTGCAAGGCCTTCGCCGACGGCGCCGACGGCACCGCCTGGGGCGAGGGCGCCGGCCTGCTGCTCCTGGAACGCCTCTCCGACGCCCAGCGCAACGGCCACCAGGTGCTCGCCGTGATCCGCGGCTCGGCCGTCAACCAGGACGGCGCGTCCAACGGCCTGACCGCCCCCAACGGCCCGTCCCAACAGCGCGTCATCCGGCAGGCGTTGGCCGCCGCCGGGCTCACCCCGGCGCAGGTGGACGCGGTCGAGGCGCACGGCACCGGCACCCGGCTCGGCGACCCGATCGAGGCGCAGGCCCTGCTCGCCACCTACGGCCAGGGCCGGCCCGCCGACCGGCCGCTGTGGTTGGGCTCGGTGAAGTCCAACATCGGGCACACCCAGGCCGCCGCCGGCGTGGTCGGCGTGATGAAGATGGTCCTGGCCATGCGGCACGGCGAACTGCCCCGCACCCTGCACGTCGACCAGCCGTCCAGCCACGTGGACTGGTCGGCCGGCGCCGTCGAGCTGCTCACCGAACACCGCCCGTGGCCGGCGACCGGTCAGCCCCGCCGCGCCGGCGTCTCCTCCTTCGGTGTCAGTGGCACCAACGCGCACGTCATCGTCGAACAGGCCCCCGAGGCGTCCCAAACCGCTGACCGGCCGGTCGAGTTGCCGCTCGGGACCGTCCTGCCCTGGGTGCTGTCGGCCCGCAGCGCGGCGGCGTTGCGGGCGCAGGCGGCCCGGTTGGCCGCCGCCGTTGCCGACCTCGACGCGGTCGAGCCGGTCGATGTCGGGCACGCGTTGGTGACTTCGCGTGCGACGTTGGATCACCGGGCGGTGCTGGTGGCCGGCGAACGGGCGGAGTTCCAGGCCGGGTTGGCGGCCCTGGCCGAGGGCCGGAGCAGCGGCTCGGTGGTTACCGGAGTTGCCGACGAGCCGGGTCGGTTGGGTTTCCTGTTTTCGGGTCAGGGTTCGCAGCGGTTGGGGATGGGGCGGGAGTTGGCTGCTCGGTTCCCGGTGTTCGGTGCGGCGTTGGATGAGGTGTTGGGGGAGTTCGACCCGGCGGTGAGGGGGGCGTTGTTTGGTGCGGATGAGGGGGTGTTGAACGAGACGGGGGTGACGCAGCCGGCGTTGTTCGCGGTCGAGGTGGCGTTGTTCCGGTTGTTGGAGTCGTGGGGGGTGCGGGCGGATGTGTTGGCCGGGCACTCGATTGGTGAGTTGGCGGCCGCGCATGTGGCGGGGGTGTGGTCGTTGGCGGATGCGGCGCGGGTGGTGGCGGCGCGGGGTGCGTTGATGCAGGCGTTGCCGGCGGGTGGGGCGATGGTGGCGATCCGGGCGAGTGAGGCGGAGGTGGCGGCCGGGCTGTCGGAGACGGTCGGTATCGCGGCGGTCAACGGGCCGTCGTCGGTGGTCGTTTCGGGCGCGGCCCAGGATGTCGAGGTGGTGGCAGAGCACTGGCGGGCGGAGGGCCGGAAGGTGACCCGGCTCCGGGTCAGTCACGCGTTCCATTCGCCGCTTATGGAGCCGATGTTGGATGGGTTCCGGCGGGTGTTGGAGTCGGTGTCGTACGGGGCGCCGACCCTGCCGATCGTCTCCACGTTGACGGGGCGGTTGGCGTCGGCTGAGGAGTTGGGGTCGGCGGAGTACTGGGTGCGGCATGTGCGGGAGGCGGTGCGGTTCGCCGACGCGGTGGCCACGCTGGTCGGTGAGGGTGTCGGGACCTTCGTCGAGGTGGGTCCTGGTGGGACGTTGGCGGCGTTGGGGGCGGAGTCGGCGCCGGAGGCGGTGTTCGTGCCGGTGTTGCGGTCGGATCGGCCGGAGCCGGTGGCCGCGTTGACGGCGGTGGGCCAACTCCACGTCCGAGGCGTGGCATTGGACTGGTCGGCGTTCTTCGCCGGCGCTGGTGCCCGGCGGGTCGAGTTGCCGACGTACGCGTTCCAACGGGAGCGGTACTGGCTGGACGCGCCCGCCGGTTACCCGAGCACCACCACCGATCCGATGTCGCCGGCCGAGGCCGGATTCTGGGACGTGGTGGAGGGCAACGACTTCGCCGAGTTCGCCCGCCTGCTGGACGTGTCGCCCGACGAGCCGTTGAGCGCCGTGCTGCCCAGGCTCGCCAGCTGGCGCAGCGGCCAGCGGGATCGGTCGGCGGCCGAGGGCTGGCGGTACCGGGTGGAGTGGTGGCCGGTGGCGGTGCAGCCCGGGGGGCTGTCGGGTGTCTGGTTGGTGGTCGCGCCCGCTGGTGATGAGCGCGCCGCTTGGGTGCGGGACGCGTTGGCCGCGCAGGGCGCGGAGGTTCAGCTCGGCACCGTGGACGACCTCACCGCCGAGCTGCCGGAACTGGCCGGCGTCGTTTCGCTGTTGGATCTGGGGGACACCGTCGCCGCATTGCGGGCGCTGGGCGTTGCGGGCGTGTCGGCGCCGCTGTGGTCGGTGACTTCGGGCGCGGTGGCGGCCGCGTCGAGCGATACGGTGGCCGGTTTCGAGCAGGCGATGGTGTGGGGCCTGGGCCGGGTCGCCGCGTTGGAGCACGCCGAGCGCTGGGGCGGCCTGATCGACCTGCCGGCGGAGTGCGACAACCGTGCCGGGGAGTTGCTGGCCGCGACCCTCGCTGGCGGCAGCGGCGAGGACCAGGTGGCGGTGCGCCCCAGCGGGCTGCTGGCCCGCCGGTTGGTTCCGTCACCGGTCAACGCAGCCCCCGCGCAGCCCGGTTGGGTCCCATGGGGCACGGTGCTGGTGACCGGCGGCCTGGGCGCGCTCGGCGGCCAGGTGGCCCGTTGGCTGGCCGAGCATGGCGCCGAGCACCTGGTGCTGGTCGGCCGTCGGGGCCGGGCCACGACCGGTGCCGAGGAGCTGCACGACGAACTGACCGCGTTGGGCGCCGACGTCTCGTTCGCCGCGTGCGACATCACGGACCGTGGCGCGGTCGCTGAACTCCTCGACGGCATCCCTTCGTTGACCGCCGTGGTCCATGCGGCGGGCATCGAGCGGTCCGGCCTGCTGGCCGAGGTGGACCCCGGCGACCTGGGCGAGTTCGCCGAGGTGTTGGCCGCCAAGGTCGATGGGGCGCGGCATCTGCACGAGCTGCTGGCTGATCGCCCGCTGGATGCCTTCGTGCTCTTCTCCTCCATCGCCGGTATCTGGGGCAGCGGCGGGCAGGCCGCCTATGCGGCGGCCAACGCCTACCTGGACGCCCTCGCCGAGCACCGCAGGGCCGTTGGCCTGCCGGCGACCGCCATCGCCTGGGGCCCGTGGGACGGCGGCGGCATGGTGGCCAACGCCGGCGGCGACGCGGCCGGCCGACTGCGGAGGCTGGGCCTGCCCACCATGGCGCCGGCCGTGGCCATGGCCGGGCTGGCCACCGCCTTGGAGCGCGGCGACGGCAACCTGGTGATCGCCGACGTGGACTGGGGCCGGTTCGCCGGCACCTTCATGGCCCAGCGCCCCAGCCCGCTGCTTGGCGAACTCCCGGACGTGCAGGCCGCGTTCGCGACCGACACGACGGATGCCGGTATCTCCGCGTTGGCGGCGCGGCTGGCTGGGTTGGACCCGGCCGAGCAGGAGCGGCAGCTGACCGAGCTGGTGCGGTACGAGGCGGCGACGGTCCTCGGACACGTCTCCGGGGACGCGTTCTCCGCCACCCGTGCCTTCCGTGAGCTGGGCTTCGACTCGCTCACCGCGATGGAGTTGCGCGGCCGGCTGAGCGAGACCACCGGCGTGGCGCTGCCCGCCACCCTGGTCTTCGACTACCCGACGGCCGCCGCCCTCGCCGGCTATCTGCGCACCGAACTCGCCGGGGTGAGCGCCGCGACCCCCAGCGCCCCGGCCGCCGTCGTCGGCGTCACGGACGAGCCGATCGCCATCGTCGGCATGGCCTGCCGTTTCCCCGGCGGCGTCGAGTCCCCCGAGGACCTGTGGCGGATGCTCCTCGCGGACGGCGACGCGGTCGCCGAGTTCCCCACCGACCGGGGCTGGGACCTGGCGGCGCTGTACCACCCGGAGCCCGGCCACCCCGGCACCAGCTACAGCCGGCGCGGCGCCTTCCTCGACCGCGTCGCCGACTTCGACCCCGCCTTCTTCGGTATCTCGCCGCGCGAGGCGCTGGCCATGGACCCGCAGCAGCGGCTGCTGCTGGAGACCTCCTGGGAGGCGTTGGAGCGCGCCGGCATCGATCCGGAGGCGCTGCGCGGTGAGCGGGTCGGCGTCTTCGTGGGCTCCAACATGCAGGACTACGGCTGGGTGTTGGGCGCCGCCGCCGAGGACTTCGGCGGCTATGCCGCGACCGGCAACGCCGCCAGCGTGGCCTCCGGCCGGCTCGCCTACACCTTCGGCTTCGAGGGCCCGGCGGTCACCGTGGACACCGCCTGCTCCTCGTCGCTGGTAGCCCTCCACCTGGCCGTCCAGGCGCTCCGCTCCGGCGAGTGCGAGCTGGCGCTGGCCGGCGGCGTGACGGTGATGTCCACGCCGACCTCGTTCGTCGAGTTCAGCCGGCAGCGCGGGCTGGCCGTCGACGGCCGGTGCAAGGCCTTCGCCGGCGCCGCGGACGGCACCGGCTGGGGCGAGGGCGTCGGCATGCTCTTCGTCGAACGGCTCTCGGACGCGCGGCGCAACGGGCACCAGGTGCTGGCTGTCGTCCGGGGTTCGGCGGTCAACCAGGACGGCGCGTCCAACGGGCTGACCGCCCCCAACGGCCCGTCCCAACAGCGCGTCATTCGCCAGGCGTTGGCGTCGGCCGGACTTCAGGCCGGGGACGTGGACGTGGTCGAGGCGCACGGCACCGGCACCACGCTCGGTGACCCGATCGAGGCGCACGCCCTTCTCGCCACCTATGGGCAGCAACGACCGGGCGAGCCGCTGTGGTTGGGCTCCATCAAGTCCAACATCGGGCACACCCAGGCGGCGGCTGGCGTCGCGGGCGTGATCAAGATGGTGCTGGCCATGAAGCACGGCGTGCTGCCCCGCACGCTGCACGTGGACGAGCCCTCGCCGCACGTGGACTGGTCGGCCGGCGCCGTGCGGCTGCTCACCGACGAGCGGGCCTGGCCGGCCGTGGACCGTCCCTGGCGGGCCGGCGTCTCGTCCTTCGGGTTCAGTGGCACCAACGCGCACACCATCATCGAGCAGGCCCCCGCCGTGGCGGAGGTGGCGCCGGCTCCGGTGGCCGATGTGGCTCCGGCGGTGTTGCCCTGGCTGCTCTCCGCCCGGGACGCGGCGGCCCTGCGCGGTCAGGCGGCGCGGCTGCTCGCGGTGGTGGACGAGCACGCGCCGGCTGACATCGGGTTCTCGTTGGCGACATCCCGGTCGGCGTTGGAGCACCGGGCGGTGCTTGTGGCCGACGACCTGGCGACCTTCCGGGAGGCGCTGACCGCACTGGCCGAGGGCCGGCCCAGCGGCGCGGTGACCAGTGGCGTCGCGGACGCGCCCGGTCGAGTGGCCTTCCTCTTCTCCGGGCAGGGTTCGCAGCGGCTCGGCATGGGCCGTCAACTCGCCGCCGCCTACCCGGTGTTCGCCGAGGCCCTCCATGATGCTTTGGCGCACTTCGACTCGGCGGTCCGCGCGACGCTCCACGGTGACGACCAAGAAGCGCTGAACCAGACCGGGGTCACTCAGCCCGCCCTCTTCGCCGTCGAGGTGGCGCTCTTCCGGCTGCTGGAGTCCTGGGGTGTCCGGCCCGACGTCCTCGCCGGCCACTCCATCGGCGAACTGGCCGCCGCCCATGTCGCCGGGCTCTGGTCCCTGGCCGACGCCGCCAAGGTGGTCGCCGCCCGCGCCGGCCTGATGCAGGCGTTGCCGGCCGGCGGCGCGATGGTGGCGATCCGGGCCACCGAGGCCGAGGTCGCGCCGACCCTGACGGGCCATGTGGGTATCGCCGCGGTCAACGGGCCGTCGTCCGTGGTCGTTTCCGGGACCGGGGACGATATCGCCACGGTCGCCGCCCACTGGGAGGCCGAGGGCCGGAAGGTCACCAGGTTGCGGGTCAGCCACGCGTTCCACTCCCCGCTGATGGACCCCATGCTGGCCGACTTCCGCCACGTGCTGGACAGCGTCAGCTACCAGCCGACCACCCTCCCCCTGGTCTCCACCCTCACCGGCCAGCCCGTCTCCGCCGAGGAACTGGCCACCCCCGACTACTGGGTGCGGCACGTCCGCGAGACGGTCCGTTTCGCCGACGCCATCGCCACCCTCACCGACCAGGGCATCCGCACCTTCGTCGAGATCGGCCCCGGCGGCACCCTCACCACCCTCGGCCAGGAGACCGCCCCCGACGCCGCCTTCCTGCCGGCGCTGCGCGCCGACCGGCCGGAGCCGGCGGCCGTCACCACGGCCGCCGGGCAACTCCACGTGCGTGGCGTCCCCGTGGTCTGGTCGGCGTTCTTCGCCGGTACCGGCGCCCGACGTGTCGACCTGCCGACCTATGCCTTCCAGCGGGAGCGGTTCTGGCCCGACGCGCTGCCGCTGATCGGCAATGTCGCGGCGGCCGGGCTCGGCCCGGCCGAGCATCCGCTGCTGGGCGCGGCCATCACGCTCGGCGGCACGGATGGCACGTTGCTGACGGGGCGGTTGTCGGTGCGGACGCACCCGTGGCTGGCTGATCACGCGGTCCAGGGTCAGGTTCTGCTGCCGGGTACGGCGTTTGTTGAGTTGGCGGTGCGGGCGGGTGACCAGGTCGGGTGTGATCTGGTGGAGGAGTTGACGTTGGAGACGCCGCTGGTCCTGCCGGCGAGTGGCGCGGTGCGGGTGCAGGTGTGGGTCGGTGCCGAGGACGGCTCGGGGCGGCGCGAGCTGACCCTCTACTCCAGCGATGCCGAGTCGGACGATGATGGGCGGGCGTGGACTCGGCATGCGACGGGTGTGTTGCGGGCTGGTGGCCGGTCGGCGGCGGGCACGTTGGCGGAGTGGCCGCCGGCCGGGGCCGAGGCGCTCGACCTGGACGGGTTCTACGAGCGGATGGCCGCCGGCGGCTTCGGCTACGGTCCGGTCTTCCGGGGTCTGCGGGCCGCCTGGCGTGCCGGCGGTGAGGTGTTCGCCGAGGTAGCCCTCCCAGACGGGGTGAAGGCAGCGGGCTTCGGGCTGCATCCGGCGCTGCTGGATGCCGCGCTGCACGCGGTTGGGCTGCTGCCGGACGCGGACGGCACCGGCCGGCTGCCGTTCGCCTGGTCGGGTGTGCGGCTACACGCGGCCGGGGCGACGGGGCTGCGGGTCCGGCTGGCCTCGCTGGCCACCGGTGGGGTGTCGCTGGTGGTGGCGGACGGCACCGGCGCGCCGGTCGCCACCGTGGACACCCTGGTGCTGCGGCCGGCCACGCTCGAGCAGCCGGGCGTCGAGGGCCTGTTCGGCATCGACTGGGTGCCGCTGCCGCTGCCGACCGGCGACGAGGACCACCCGGTGGTCGAGTGGACCGACCTCGACACGCTGGCCTCGGCGACCGAGCTGCCGGACGTCGCGGTCCTCTCCTGCCCGGTCGGCTCGGGGGCCGACCCCGTCGCCGAGGCGCACGCGGTGGCGCACTGGGCGCTGGGCACCGTGCAGAGCTGGCTCGCCGACGCCCGGTACGACGACACCCGACTGGCCCTGGTGACGCGCGGCGCGATCCCCGCCACCGCCGGCGAGACGGTGCGCGACGTGGCGCAGGCGGCGGTGTGGGGGTTGGTGCGGTCGGCGCAGTCGGAGAACCCGGGCCGGATCGTGCTGCTCGATCTCTATGACGACGCCGCCTCCGTCGCGGCGCTGCCGGCCGCGCTCGCCACCGGTGAGCCCCAACTGGCCATCCGTGGCGGCGAGATACGGGTGCCGAGGCTGGCCCGGGTGGCCCGCCAGGCGGTGGCGGACCCGGGCTTCGGCGCGGGGACGGTGTTGGTGACGGGTGCGACGGGCACGCTGGGTGGTTTGGTGGCTCGGCATTTGGTGGCCGAACGGGGCGTGCGGAGCCTGTTGTTGGTGAGCCGGCGTGGTGCCGATGCTGAGGGCGCTGCCGAACTGGGCGCTGATCTCGAAGCGTTGGGTGCCGAGGTGACCTTCGCGGCCTGCGATGTCGCCGACCGGGACGCGGTGGCCGAGCTGCTGGCCGGCCGGGAGATATCCGCGGTGGTGCACACCGCCGGCGTGTTGGACGACGGCACGATCGGTTCGCTTACCCCCGAGCGCATCGACGCGGTCTTCCGCCCGAAGGTGGACGCGGCCTGGCACCTGCATGACGCGACCCGCGACCTGGACCTGGCCGCCTTCGTGTTGTTCTCCTCGGTGGCCGGTGTCCTCGGCGGTCCCGGGCAGGGCAACTACGCGGCGGCCAACGCCTTCCTCGACGCCCTCGCCCAGCACCGGCACGCGCTGGGCCTGCCGGCCACCTCGCTGGCCTGGGGGCTGTGGGACACCGAGGGTGGCATGGCGGGCAGCCTGGACGCGGGGGACACCCGGCGGATCACCGGCGGCGGTCTGGTCCCCATCGCCCCAGCCCAAGGCCTGGCGCTCTTCGACGCGGCGGCCACCACCGGCCGGGCGCTGTTGGCACCGGTCCCGCTGGACCTGCCGACCTTGCAGCGGCAGGCGCGCACCCAGCCGGTCGTGCCGCTGTTGCGCGGCCTGGTCCGCGCCCCGGCCCGCCGGACGGCCGCCGCCGGTTCGGCAGCTGCCGGCTCGGCGCTGGCCCAGTCGCTTGCCGCCCTGACCGCCACCGAGCGGGAGAAGACGCTGCTGGAGCTGGTGCGCACGCATGCCGCGACGGTGCTCGGTCACAGCTCCGTCCATGCCGTGGCGCCTGAGCGGGCGTTCCGGGAGTTGGGGTTCGACTCGCTCAGCTCGGTCGAGCTGCGCAACCACCTCAACGCCGCGACCGAACTGCGGCTGCCCGCGACCCTGGTCTTCGACTACCCGACCCCCGCCGCGTTGGCCGCATTCATCGGATCGGAGTTCGCCGGCGCGCCCGCCGTCGCCGAGCCCACCCCGGTGACCGCGACCGTGACGGACGAGCCGATCGCCATCGTCGGCATGGCCTGCCGCTACCCGGGCGGCGTCAACTCCCCCGAGGAGTTGTGGCGGTTGGTGCTCGACGGTGTGGACGCGATCAGCGAGTTCCCCACCAACCGGGGCTGGGACCTCGACGCGCTCTACCACCCGGACCCGGAGCACACCGGCAGCTCCTATGCCCGCGAGGGCGGCTTCCTCTATGAGGCCGACCAGTTCGACCCGGCGTTCTTCGGGATCTCGCCGCGTGAGGCGCTCGCGATGGACCCGCAGCAGCGGCTGCTGCTGGAGACCTCCTGGGAGGCGTTCGAACGCGCCGGCATCGACCCCGAGTCGGTGCGCGGCAGCGCGGTCGGGGTGTTCGCCGGCGTGATGTACCACGACTACGTCGCCCGACTGCGCTCTGTCTCCGAGGAGGTCGAGGGCTACCTCGGCACCGGCGGGTCCGGCAGCGTGGCGTCCGGCCGGGTCGCGTACGCGCTGGGCCTCGAAGGTCCCGCCGTGACCATCGACACGGCCTGCTCTTCCTCGCTGGTCGCGCTGCACTGGGCGGCCCAGGCGCTCCGCCAGGGCGAGTGCCGGATGGCGCTGGCCGGCGGCGTCACCGTGATGGCCACGCCAAGTACCTTTGTCGACTTCAGTCGCCAGCGGGGCCTGGCCGCCGACGGCCGCTGCAAGTCGTTCTCCGACGACGCGGACGGCACCGGCTGGGGCGAGGGCGTCGGGATGCTGCTGGTCGAGCGGCTTTCGGACGCCCAACGCAACGGGCACCCGATCCTCGCCGTGATCCGCGGCTCGGCGATCAACCAGGACGGCGCGTCCAACGGCCTGACGGCCCCGAACGGCCCGTCCCAACAGCGGGTGATTCGGCAGGCGTTGGCCTCGGCCGGGTTGCGGGCTGCGGATGTGGACGCGGTGGAGGCGCACGGCACCGGCACCACCCTGGGTGACCCGATCGAGGCGCAGGCGCTGCTGGCGACCTACGGTCAGGACCGGTCGGGGGACGAGCCGCTGTGGCTGGGCTCCATCAAGTCGAACATCGGCCACACCCAGGCCGCCGCCGGCGTCGCGGGCCTGATCAAGATGGTGATGGCGATGCGACACGGCGTGGTGCCGAAGACGCTGCACGTGGGGGAGCCGTCCAGCAATGTGGACTGGTCGGCCGGCGCGGTGGAGCTGCTCTCGGAGGCCCGGCCGTGGCCGGAGACCGGGCGCCCCCGCCGGGCGGCCGTCTCGTCCTTCGGTATCAGTGGTACCAACGCGCACACCATTATCGAGCAGGTCCCGGAGCCGGAGTACGCTCCGCGGTCGAGCGACGGGCTGGTGCCGTGGCTGGTCTCCGCCCGCGGCCCCGAGGCGCTCCGTGCGCAGGCCGCCCGACTGCGCGAACACCTGGACCGCCATGACGAGTTGGCGCCTGCGGATGTCGCCCACTCGCTGGCCACCGCGCGCACGGCCTTCGACCACCGGGCGGTGGTGCTCGGCCAGGACCGGGCGGCGCTGCTGGACGGGCTGGCCGCGCTGGCCGAGGGCCGGCCGTCAACGGGCGTCTTCAGCGGCTCCGTTGCCACCGGTGGCGTCGGCTTCCTCTTCTCCGGGCAGGGCTCGCAACGGCTCGGCATGGGCCGCCAACTCGCCGCCCGCTACCCGGTGTTCGCCCAGGCCCTCGACGAGGCGCTGGCGCACTTCGACCCGGCGGTCCGCGCGACGCTGCACGGTGACGACCAAGAAGCGCTGAACCAGACCGGCTTCACCCAGCCCGCCCTCTTCGCCATCGAGGTCGCGCTCTTCCGGCTCCTCGCATCCTGGGGCGTCCACCCCGACGTCCTCGCCGGCCACTCCATCGGCGAGCTGGCCGCCGCCCACGTCGCGGGCCTCTGGTCCCTGGCGGACGCCGCCAAGGTGGTGGCCGCCCGCGCTGGCCTGATGCAGGCGTTGCCGGCCGGCGGCGCGATGGTCGCCATCCGCGCCACCGAGGCCGAGATCGCGGAGGCCCTAACCGACACCGTCGGCATCGCCGCCGTCAACGGGCCGACGTCCACGGTGATTTCGGGCCCCGCCGACCAGGTCGCGCCCATCGCCGACCACTGGCGGGCGGCCGGTCGCAAGGTCATGCACCTGCGGGTCAGCCACGCCTTCCACTCGCCGCTGATGGACCCGATGCTGGCCGACTTCCGTCAGGTACTCGACAGCGTCAGCTACCAGCCGACCACCCTCCCTCTCGTCTCCACCCTCACCGGCCGCCCCGCCGCCCCCGAGGAACTCGCCGACCCCGACTACTGGGTGCGGCATGTCCGGGAGACGGTCCGCTTCGCCGACGCCGTCAGGCTGCTGGCGGCGGAGGGCGTGGTCACCTTCGTCGAGATCGGCCCCGGCGGCACCCTCACCGCCCTCGGCCAGGAGACGCTCGGCCAGGAGGCCACTCCGGATGCCCCCGACGTTGCCTTCATTCCCGCGCTGCGCGCCGACCGCGACGAGGAGCCGGCGCTGCTCGCCGCCCTCGCCCAGGCCCACACCCGAGGCATCGGCGTCGACTGGCCGACCGTCCTCGACACCGCCCGCGCCGCCCGGGTCGAGCTGCCCACCTATGCCTTCCAGCACCGCCGTTACTGGCTGGACACCGGGGTGGGTGCCGGCGATCTGGACGCGGCGGGGCTCGGCGCGGCCGGTCATCCGCTGCTGGGCGCGCTGGTCGAGCCGGCCGACGGGGACGGGCGGATTCTCACCGGCCGGCTGTCGGTGGAGTCCCACCCGTGGCTGGCCGACCACGTGATCCAGGGCGCGGTGCTGCTGCCGGGCACGGCGCTGCTGGACCTGGTGGTCCGGGCCGGCGACCAGGTGGCGGCCGACCTGGTCGAGGAGTTGACCCTGGAGGCGCCGCTGGTGGTGCCCGAGCGGGGCGGCGTCCGGGTGCAGGTGCGGGTCGGCGAGCCGGACGCGGCCGGGCGCCGGCCGGTGACCGTGCACGCCCGTGACGACGAGGCGGACCCCTGGGTGCGGCACGCCAGCGGCGTGCTGACGACCGCCGGGCCCGCGCGGCCGGCCGGCGCCGAGCTGGCGGCCTGGCCGCCAGCCGGCGCGGAGCCGGTCGGGCTGGCCGGGGTGTATGACCGGATGGCGGACGGTGGCTTCGGCTACGGGCCGGTCTTCCAGGGCCTGCGGGCCGCCTGGCGGCGCGGCGACGAGGTGTTCGCCGAGGTCGCGCTGGACGAGGGCGTGGGGGTTGACGGCTTCGGGCTGCATCCGGCGCTGCTGGACGCGGCGCTGCACGCGATCGGCCTGGTGGGGGCGGCGGACGCCCCGGGCGGCCTGCCGTTCTCCTGGGCCGGGGTGCGGCTGCACGCGGCCGGCGCGACCGTGCTGCGGGTGCGGTTGACGCTGGCCGGGCCGGACCGGGTGGCGCTGGCGGTGGCGGACGGGGCGGGCGCCCCGGTGGCCGACATCGGGTCGCTGGTGCTGCGGCCGGTGTCGACGGCGGTGGCCCGGCAGGGCTGGGACTCGCTGTTCCGACTGGACTGGGCGCCGGCCTCGGCCTCGACGGGCGACGCCGGCGCGGTGGCGGAGTTCACCGACACGGCGGCGCTCCGGGCGGCGCTGGCCACGGGGGAGGCGCCGCCGGACCGGGTGGTGCTGCGCTTCGCCGAGTCGCACGGCGTCGCGTCGGTGCGTCAACGGACGCTGGACGTCCTGGAGTTGGTGCGCGACTGGCTGGCCGACGAGCGGTGCGATGACTCCCGGCTGGTGCTGGTGACCCGGGGCGCGGTCGCGGTTGGCGCGGCGGACGACGTGCCGGACCTGGCGCTGGCGGCGGTGTGGGGCCTGGTGCGCACCGCGCAGGCCGAGCACCCGGACCGCTTCGTCCTGGTGGACAGCGACACGGACGACGGCTGGCGGTCCGCGCTGGCGGTCGACGAGCCACAGTTGGCGGTGCGGGACGGGCGGACGTTCGTGGCCCGGCTGGCGCGGGTGCGGCCGGAGGCCGACCGGGCGCCGGCGTTCGGCCCGGACAGCGTGGTGCTGGTGACCGGCGCCACGGGCGCGCTCGGTGGCCACATCGCCCGCCACCTGGTGGCCGAACACGGCGTGCGACGGCTCGTGTTGGCCAGCCGGCGCGGTCAGGTCGGCGAGCTGCACGACGAGTTGACGGCGGCCGGCGCCGAAGTGGCGGCGGTGGCCTGCGATGTGGCCGACCGGTACGCGGTCGCCGCGCTGCTGGCCGCGCACCCGGTGACGGCCGTGGTGCACACCGCCGGCGTGCTGGCGGACGGCACCGTCGGTTCGCTGACGGCCGATCAGCTGGACGCGGTGTTCCGGCCGAAGGTGGACGCGGCCTGGCACCTGCACGAGTTGACCCGTGACCTGGACCTGTCGGCGTTCGTGCTGTTCTCCTCGGTGGCGGGCACGCTGGGCGCCCCGGGACAGGCCAACTACGCGGCGGCCAACGCGTTCCTCGACGCGCTGGCCCACTACCGGCGCGCCGCCGGCCTGCCGGCCACCTCCCTCGCCTGGGGCCTGTGGGCGGACGGCATGGGGGCCCGGGTGGCGAACGCCGCCGAGCACGGTCTCGCCGGGGCGGAGGGCGCGGCGCTCTTCGACCTCGCCACCGGCGCGCCCGACCCGGTGCTGCTGCCGATGCGCCTCGACCTGCGCGCCGTGCGTCAACTTCCCGCGGTGCCACCGGTCTTCGCCGGCCTGGTGCGCACCACCGGCCGCCGGGCCGTAGCCGGCGGGGCCGACCCGGCCGGCGCGCTCCGCGACCGGCTGGCGCCGCTGACCGAGCCGGAGCGGGCCCGGCTGCTCCTCGAACTGGTCCGCACCCAGGTGGCGTTGGTGCTCGGCCACGCCGGCCCGGAGGCGGTGCCGGCCGGGCAGGCGTTCACCGAGCTGGGCTTCGACTCGCTGACCGCGGTCGATCTACGGAACCGGCTCAACGCGGCGACCGGGCTGCGGCTGCCGGCCACCCTGGTCTTCGACTACCCGACGCCCGCCGCGCTGGCCGGCTTTGTCGAGGGCGAGTTCGCGGGCGCCGCACCCGCCGTCGCCGAGCCGAGCCGGGTGCCGGCGACCGAGACGGACGAGCCGATCGCCATCGTCGGCATGGCCTGCCGCTACCCGGGCGGGGTGCGTTCCCCTGAGGACCTGTGGCGGCTGGTCGCGGACGGCGCGGAAGGCGTCACGCTCTTCCCGACCGAGCGCGGCTGGGACCTGGACGCGCTCTACGACCCGTCGGGCGAGCGGGTCGGCAGCTCCACCACCCGCGAGGGCGGCTTCCTGCACGACGCGGACCAGTTCGACCCGGCGTTCTTCGGGATCTCGCCGCGCGAGGCGCTCGCCATGGACCCGCAGCACCGGCTGCTGCTGGAGACCTCCTGGGAGGCGTTCGAACGCGCCGGGATCGACCCGCACACGGTGCGCGGCAGCGCGACCGGCGTCTTCGCGGGGGTGATGTACCACGACTACGCCTCCCAGCTGCACGGCGTGCCGAAGAGCGTCGAGGGCTACCTCGGCACCGGCAACGCGGGCAGCGTCGCCTCCGGCCGGGTCTCCTACACCTTCGGCCTGGAGGGGCCGGCCATGACGGTGGACACGGCGTGCTCCTCCTCGCTGGTGGCGCTGCACCTGGCGGCGCGGGCGCTGCGGGCCGGGGAGTGCGGGTTGGCGCTGGCCGGCGGCGTGACGGTGATGTCGACGCCGGGCGCGTTCATCGACTTCAGCCGCCAGCAGGGCCTGTCGCCGGACGGCCGGTGCCGCTCGTTCTCGGCCGACGCCAACGGCACCGGCTGGGCCGAGGGCGTCGGGATGCTGGTGCTGGAGCGGCTCTCCGACGCGCGCCGCAACGGGCACCAGGTCCTCGCGGTGGTGCGCGGCTCGGCGGTCAACCAGGACGGTGCCTCGAACGGCCTGACGGCCCCGAACGGTCCCTCCCAGCAGCGGGTGATTCGGCAGGCGTTGGCGTCGGCCGGGTTGCGGGCGGCGGAGGTGGACGCGGTGGAGGCGCACGGCACCGGCACCCGGCTCGGTGACCCGATCGAGGCGCAGGCGCTGCTGGCCACCTACGGTCCGGACCGGTCAGGCGACGAGCCGCTGTGGCTGGGCTCGTTGAAGTCCAACATCGGCCACACCCAGGCCGCCGCCGGGGTGGGCGGGGTGATCAAGATGGTGCAGGCCATGCGGCACGGCCTGCTGCCGAAGACGCTGCACGTCGGGGAGCCGTCGCCGCACATCGACTGGTCGGCGGGCGCGGTGGAGCTGTTGACCGAGGCCCGGCCCTGGCCGGCGACCGGCCGGCCCCGGCGGGCGGGCGTCTCCTCGTTCGGGTTCAGCGGCACCAACGCGCACGTCATCATCGAGGCGCCCGCCGAGCCGGCCCCGGCGCCGGCGGTGGCCGCGCCGCTCGGCCCGTGGCTGGTCTCCGGCCGCACCGAGGGGGCGCTCCGCGACCAGGCGGTGCGGCTCCGGGACCACCTGGCGGCCCACCCGGACCTCGAACCGGCCGCCGTGGCCCGCGCGTTGGCGACCTCCCGCGCCGGCTTCGAGCACCGGCTCGCCGTGGTCGGCCGCGACCTGACGGACCTGGTCGCCGGCCTCACCGACGCCGCCGAGGGGCGGCTGGGCGACGGCCTGGTGCTGCGCGGGGTCGCCGGCGAACACCGGGTCGGGTTCCTCTTCTCCGGCCAGGGCTCGCAGCGGCTCGGCATGGGCCGCGAACTGGCCGCCGCCTACCCCGTGTTCGCGTCGGCGCTCGACGAGGCGCTGGCGCACTTCGACCCGGCGGTCCGTGCGACGCTCCACGGTGACGACGAGGAGGCGCTGCATCAGACCGGGGTCACCCAGCCGGCGCTCTTCGCCGTCGAGGTCGCGCTCTTCCGGCTCCTGGAGTCCTGGGGCGTGCGCCCCGACGTGCTGGCCGGCCACTCCATCGGCGAGCTGGCCGCCGCCCACGTCGCGGGCCTGTGGTCCCTGGCCGACGCCGCCAGGGTGGTGGCCGCCCGGGCCGGCCTGATGCAGGCCCTGCCGGCCGGCGGCGCGATGGCCGCGATCCGCGCCACCGAGGCCGAGATCACGCCCACCCTCACCGACACGGTGTCCATCGCCGCCGTCAACGGCCCCGGCTCCGTGGTTGTTTCCGGCCCCGCCCGGGACGTCGAGGCGGTCGCCGACCACTGGCGGGCGGCCGGTCGCAAGGTCACCCACCTGCGGGTCAGCCACGCGTTCCACTCCCCGCTGATGGACCCCATGCTGGCCGACTTCCGCCAGGTACTCGACAGCGTCAGCTACCAGCCGACCACCCTCCCCCTGGTCTCCACCCTCACCGGCCAGCCCGTCTCCGCCGAGGAACTCGCCGACCCCGACTACTGGGTGCGGCACGCCCGCGAGGCGGTCCGCTTCGCCGACGCCGTCGTCGCTCTCGGCGCCGACGTGCTGGTCGAGGTCGGCCCCGGCGGCACGCTCGCCGCGCTCGGCCAGGAGTCCGCGCCCGACGCGGTCTTCGTGCCGGCGCTGCGCGCCGACCGGCCGGAGGACGGCGCGCTGCGCACCGCGCTCGCCGAGCTGCACGTGCTGGGGGTGCCGGTGGACTGGGCGGCGTACTACGCCGCCGAGGGCCCCGGTGTGGAGCTGCCCACCTACGCCTTCCAGTACCAGCGGTACTGGCCGGACGCGGCCCTGCCGGCCGGCGACGCGACCGGGCTTGGCCTCGGCTCGGCCGACCACGCGCTGCTGGGCGCCGCGGTCCCGCTGGCCGACGAGGACACCGTCCTGTTCACCGGCCGGTTGTCGCTGCGGACCCACCCGTGGCTGGCCGGGCACCGCATCATGGGCGCGGCGCTGCTGCCGGGCACGGCGTTCGTCGAGCTGGCGGTGCGGGCCGGCGACCAGGTGGGGCTCGACCTGGTCGAGGAGTTGACGCTGGAGTCGCCGCTGGTGCTGTCGGAGCGCGGCGCGGTGCAGCTCCAGGTGCGGGTGGGCGCGCCGGACGCGGCGGGGCGCCGCCCGCTGGCCGTGCACGCCAGGGACGAGGACGGCGACCCGGCCTGGGTCCGGCACGCCAGCGGCCTGCTGGCCGCCGGCGACGGCGCCCCCGCCGGGCCCGCCGAGCCGGCGGCCTGGCCGCCGGCCGGGGCCGAGCCGGTGGAGCTGGCCGGGTTCTACGACGGGATGGCGGACGGCGGCTTCGGCTACGGGCCGCTCTTCCGGGGCCTGCGGGCCGCCTGGCGGCGCGGCGACGAGGTGTTCGCCGAGGTCGCCCTGGACGAGGACGTCGCGGTTGACGGCTTCGGGCTGCATCCGGCGCTGCTGGACGCGGCGCTGCACGCGATCGGCCTGACCGCCGGCGCCCAGCAGGGCCTGCCGTTCTCCTGGGCCGGGGTGCGGCTGCACGCGGCCGGCGCGACGGCGCTGCGGGTGCGGCTGGCCCCGGCGGGCGGCGGCGCGGTGTCGCTGGCCGTCGCGGACGGCACGGGCGCCCCGGTGGCCAGCGTGGCCGGGCTGGTGTTGCGGCCGGTGGCGCCGGAGGCGCTGGGCGCGGCGCGCCGCTCGGAGTCGCTGTTCCGGGTGGACTGGGTGCCGGCCCCGACGCCGCGCCCGGCGGTGGCGTCGGCCGGTGGCCCGGGCTCGGTGGCGGAGTTCGCCGACTGGGCGGCGGTCCGGGCGGCGCTGGCGGCGGGGGAGTCGCTGCCGGAGCAGGTCGTGGTGCGCTGCACCGGCGACCCGGAGCCGGCGGCGGCCCGGCAACGGACGCTGGACGTCCTGGAGTTGCTGCGCGGCTGGCTGGCCGACGAGCGGTGCGAGGGGTCCCGGCTGGTGCTGGTCACCCGGGGCGCGGTCGCGGTCGGCGCGGACGAGGGGGTGCCGGACCTGGCGGGCGCCGCCGTGTGGGGGCTGGTGCGGTCGGCCAGGTCGGAGCACCCGGACCGGCTGGTGCTGCTGGACGTGGACGGCGAGGACGGCTGGAAGCCGGCCGTGGTCAGCGCGGAGCCCGAGCTGGCGGTGCGGGACGGCGAGGTGTGGGTGCCGCGGCTGGCGCGGGCCCAGGCCGAGCCCCGGGCGGGTGCCGGCTTTGGTGCGGGTCCGGTGTTGGTGACGGGTGCCTCCGGGCTGTTGGGTGGTCTGGTGGCTCGCCGGTTGGTGGCCGAACACGGGGTGCGGCGGCTGGTGTTGGTCAGCCGGCGTGGCCAGTTCGGGCAGCTGCATGACGAGTTGACGGCGTCGGGTGTCGAGGTGACCGCCGTGGCCTGTGACCTGGGTGACCGGGACGCGGTGGCCGCGTTGTTGGCCGCGCACCCGGTGACGGCGGTGGTGCACGCCGCCGGCGTGCTGGACGACGCGACGATCACCTCGTTGACGGATGATCAGCTGGCGACCGTCTTCCGTCCCAAGGTGGACGCGGCCCGGCATCTGCACGAGCTGACGGCGAAGTTGGAGCTGTCCGCGTTCGTGTTGTTCTCCTCGGCCGCCGGTACCTTCGGTAACGCGGGGCAGGGCAACTACGCGGCGGCCAACGCGTTCCTGGACGCGCTGGCCCAGCACCGGCGGGCGGCCGGGCTGCCGGCGACCTCGCTGGCCTGGGGTCTGTGGGCCGGCGAGGACGGCATGGGCGCCAAGCTCGCCGGCACCGGCGCCACAGGACTCGCGCCGGACGAGGGCCTGGCGCTCTTCGACGCCGCCGCGCTCGGCACCGACCCCGTGGTGCTGCCGATGCGCCTCGACCTGCGGGCGGTGCGCCAACTCCCGGTGGTGCCCCCGCTCTTCAGCGGCCTGGTGCGGACGCCGACCCGCCGGGCGGCGGAGACCGGGATCGACCCGGCCGCCGCGCTCCGCGAGCGGCTGGCCGCGCTGCCGCCGACCGAGCGGACCTCGGCCCTGGTGGACCTGGTGTGCGCGCAGGTCGCCGCGGTGCTGGCGCTGCCCGGCGCGGCGGCGGTGGACGAGCAACGCGCCTTCACCGAGCTGGGCTTCGACTCGCTGACCGCCATCGACCTGCGGAACCGGCTCAACGCGGCCACCGGGCTGCGGCTGCCGGCCACCCTGGTCTTCGACCACCCGACACCGCTGGACCTGGTGGCCCGGCTCGCCGACGGCCTCGTCGTGGACGAGCCGGCCGACGGGGTGGCGCCGCTGCTCGCCGAGTTGGGCCGCATCGAGGCCGGCCTGGCCGCCGTCCGGCCCGGCGACGACGTGGACGACCTGGTCGGCGCCCGACTGGCGGCCCTGCTGGCCGCCTGGCGGGAGCGGACGGCCGGCGCCGCCGAGGGGGCGTCGGACGACCTCGACGACGCCACCGACGACGAGATGTTCGACCTGCTCGGCAAGGAGTTCGGCATCTCCTGACCCGGCCCCGACACCCCACCGAACGCCCGGCCCGACGCGGCGCCGCCACCCCACTTGCTCGACGTTTCCCTGGAGTTGAGACGGCATGGACAACGAGGACAAGCTCCGGTACTTCCTGAAGCGGGTCACCGCCGACCTGCGCGAGACCCGTCGGCGGCTGCGCCGGGTCGAGGAGGGCGAGCAGGAGCCGGTCGCCATCGTCGGGATGAGCTGCCGCTACCCGGGCGGGGTCGGCTCGCCCGAGGAGCTGTGGGAGCTGGTCGCCGAGGGCCGGGACGGAGTGACGGCGTTCCCCACCGACCGGGGCTGGGGCGAGGTCGCGCTGGCCGACCCGGAGGACCCGGACCGGGTCTTCCGCACCGAGGGCGGCTTCCTGCACGACGCCGCCGAGTTCGACCCCGGCCTCTTCGGCATCTCGCCGCGCGAGGCGCTCGCCATGGACCCGCAGCAGCGGCTGCTGCTGGAGACCTCGTGGGAGGCGTTCGAACGGGCCGGGCTGGATGTCACGACGCTGCGCGGCAGCCGGACCGGGGTGTTCGCCGGGGTGATGTACCACGACTACGCGGCGCGGCTGCGCGCCGTGCCCGAGGAGGTGGCCGGCTTCCTCGGCACCGGCAGCTTCGGCAGCGTCGCCTCCGGCCGGGTCTCCTACACCTTCGGCTTGGAGGGGCCGGCGGTCACCGTGGACACCGCCTGCTCGTCCTCGCTGGTGACGCTCCACCTGGCGGCCCAGGCGCTCCGCGCCGGCGAGTGCGAGCTGGCGCTGGCCGGCGGGGTCACCGTGATGGCCACCCCCGACACCTTCATAGGCTTCAGCAAACAGCGCGGCCTGGCCGCCGACGGCCGCTGCAAGTCGTTCTCCGACAGCGCGGACGGCACCGGCTGGGGCGAGGGCGCCGGCATGCTGCTGCTGGAGCGGCTCTCCGACGCCCGCCGCAACGGCCACCCGATCCTGGCCGTGGTCCGCGGCTCGGCGGTCAACCAGGACGGCGCCTCCAACGGCCTCACCGCCCCCAACGGCCCGTCCCAACAGCGCGTCATCCGGCAGGCGTTGGAGAGCGCCGGGCTCCAGGCCGGCGACGTGGACGCGGTGGAGGCGCACGGCACCGGCACCACCCTCGGCGACCCCATCGAGGCGCAGGCCCTGCTGGCCACCTACGGCCGGCAACGGTCGGGCGAGCCGCTGTGGTTGGGCTCAGTGAAGTCCAACATCGGGCACACCCAGGCCGCCGCCGGCGCCGCCGGCGTCATCAAGATGGTCCTCGCCATCCGACACGGCCTGCTGCCCCGCACCCTGCACCTGGACCAGCCGTCCCGGCACGTCGACTGGTCGGCCGGCCAGGTCGAGCTGCTGGCCGAGGCCCGCCCCTGGCCGGCGACCAGCCGGCCGCGCCGGGCGGCCGTCTCCTCGTTCGGCATCAGCGGCACCAACGCCCACGTGGTCCTCGAACAGGCCCCCGTCCCGGAGCCCGACGAGGAATGGGGCGAGCCGGCCGAGCCCGCCGACCCGGTGCTGGCCGACGCCGTCCCCTGGGTGCTCTCCGGCAACGACCGGGCCGCGCTGCGCGCCCGCGCCGCCGAGCTGCTGGCCCACCTGGACGGGCGGGACGAGACGCCGGTGGATGTCGGCTACGCGCTCGCCACCAGCCGCGCCGCACTGCCACACCGGGCCGCCGTGGTCGGCGCCGACCAGGCCGAACTGCGGCACGGGCTGGCCGCGTTGGCCGCCGAGGGCGAGGCTGCCAACCTGCTGCGCGGCACCGTCGGCAGCCGCGGCAAGCTGGCCTTCCTGTTCAGCGGGCAGGGCAGCCAGCGCCTCGGCATGGGCCGCGAACTGTACCTGGAGTTCCCGGTGTTCGCCCGCGCGCTGGACGAGGTGTGCGCCGCGCTCGACCCGCACCTGGACCGGCCGCTGCGCGCACTCCTCTTCGCCGAGGATGACCCCGAAGCCGCCGCGCTGCTGGACCACACCACCTACACCCAGCCCGCGCTCTTCGCCATCGAGGTGGCGCTCCACCGGCTGGTCACCGCCTGGGGCGTCACGCCCCGCTTCCTCGCCGGCCACTCCGTCGGCGAGCTGGCGGCGGCCCACGTGGCCGGCGTCTTCCCGCTCGCCGACGCGGCCCGGCTGGTCGCCGCCAGGGGCCGGCTGATGGGGGCGCTGCCCGAGGGCGGCGCGATGCTGTCGCTGCGCGCCGACGAGGCCACCGCCCGCGCCCTGCTGGACGAGCACGGCGCCGGCGCGGTGGACCTGGCGGCGGTCAACGGCCCCGAGTCCACCGTGGTGGCCGGCGACGCCGCACCGGTGGCCGCCATCGACGCCGCCTGGCGGGCCCGCGGCGGCCGCACCCGCTACCTGCGGGTCAGCCACGCCTTCCACTCCCCGCACGTGGACGCCGTGTTGGCCGAGTTCCGCGCCGTCGCCCGCACCGTCGACTACGCGGCGCCCACCATCCCGCTGGTCTCCACGCTGACCGGCGCCCTCCTCACCCCGGAGCAGGCCACCGACCCGGAGCACTGGGTGCGCCACGCCCGCGAGGCGGTGCGCTTCCTGGACGGCGTGCGCCGCCTGCGCGAACAGGGCGTCAGCCACTTCCTGGAGCTGGGCCCGGACGCGGTGCTGACCGCGATGGGCCGGGACTGCCTCGACGCCGACGCCCTGCTGGTGCCGGCGGCCCGCGCCGACCGGCCGGAGGGCGCCACCCTGACCGCCGCCGTCGCCGCGCTGCACACCGCGGGCGTCGCCGTCGACTGGCCGGCCTTCTTCGCCGGCCGCGACGCGCACCGGATCGACCTGCCCACCTACCCGTTCCAGCGGGCCCGCTACTGGCTGGACGCGGGCACGGCCGCCGGCGACGTGGCCTCGGTCGGGCTGTGGCCGGCCGACCACCCGCTGCTGGGCGCCGCCGTCACCCTGGCCGACGAGGAGGGCGCGCTGCTCACCGGCCGGCTCTCCCTGGCCACCCACCCGTGGCTGGCCGACCACACGGTGGGCGGCGTGGTGCTGGTCCCGGGCACCGCGCTGCTGGAGCTGGCGGTGCGGGCCGGCGACCAGCTCGGCCTCGACCTGGTCGAGGAGTTGACGCTGGCCGCGCCGCTGGTGCTGCCGGCGGACGGATCGGTGCGCCTCCAGGTGGCGGTGGGCCCGCCGGACCCGGCCGGCCGCCGCCCGCTGACCGTGCACGCCACCCCCGACGACCCGGCGGCCGACCCCGCCTGGACCCGGCACGCCTTCGGCACCCTCACCGCCGCCCCGGCGGACGGCGCGGCGGACCGCACGGAGACGGCGAGCGACGCGACCTGGCCGCCCGCCGGCGCCGAGCCGCTCGACCTGGCCGGCCGCTACGACGCGCTGGCCGCCGCCGGCCTCGGCTACGGGCCGGCCTTCCGCGGCCTGCGCGCCGCCTGGCGGCTCGGCCAGGAGGTCCACGCCGAGGTCGCGCTGCCCGACCCGGCCGCCGCCGGCTCGTTCGGGCTGCACCCGGCGCTGCTGGACTCGGTGTTGCACGCCGTCGGCCTGGGCGACTTCGTCGCCGACGCCGAGCGGCTGCACCTGCCCTACTCCTGGCGCGGGGTGCGGCTGCACCGGGCCGGCGCCGCCGTGCTGCGGGCCCGGCTGTCGCCGGCCGGCCCGGCCGGCGTCGCCCTCGCCCTGACCGACGCCGCCGGCGCGCCCGTCGCCACCGTCGAGGCCCTCGCCCTGCGCCCGTTGACCACGGACGGACTGGGCGGCGACCGCTCGGACGCGCTCTTCCGTGTCGAGTGGACCCGGCTGCGGCCGGCGACGCGGGCGACCGGCCGGCGCACGGTGGTGCTGGGCGACGGGCTCGCCGACCAGCAGGCGCCGGCCTACCCGGACCTGCCCGCGCTGCTGGCGGAAGGGCCCGAACCCGAGGTTCCCGACGTGGTGCTGGCGCCCGTGCCGCCGGCCGCCGACCCGGCTGCCGCCACCCGCTGGGCGCTGGCGCTGCTCCGCGCCTGGCTGGCCGAGGAGCGACTGGCCGACGCCCGGCTGGTGTTCGTCACCCGGGGCGCGGTCGCGACCGGCGCGGACGAGGGGGTGCCGGACCTGGCCAACGCCCCACTGTGGGGCCTGGTGCGTGCCGCGCAGGCCGAACACCCGGGCCGGTTCACCCTGCTCGACCTCGACGACGCCCCGCGCTCGGCCGCCGCCCTGCCCTCCGCCCTCGCCACCGACGAACCCCAACTGGCCCTGCGGGACGGCGCACCACTCGCTCCCCGGCTGGCGCGGGCCCAGGCCGAGCCCCGGGCGGGTGCCGGCTTTGGTGCGGGTCCGGTGTTGGTGACGGGTGCCTCCGGGCTGTTGGGTGGTCTGGTGGCTCGCCGGTTGGTGGCCGAACACGGGGTGCGGCGGCTGGTGTTGGTCAGCCGGCGTGGCCAGTTCGGGCAGCTGCATGACGAGTTGACGGCGTCGGGTGTCGAGGTGACCGCCGTGGCCTGTGACCTGGGTGACCGGGACGCGGTGGCCGCGTTGTTGGCCGCGCACCCGGTGACGGCGGTGGTGCACGCGGCCGGCGTGCTGGACGACGCGACGATCACCTCGTTGACGGATGATCAGCTGGCGACCGTCTTCCGTCCCAAGGTGGACGCGGCCCGGCATCTGCACGAGTTGACGGCCGACTTGGAGCTGTCCGCGTTCGTGTTGTTCTCCTCGGCCGCCGGCACCTTCGGCAACGCGGGGCAGGGTAACTACGCGGCGGCCAACGCCTTCCTGGACGGGTTGGCCCAGCACCGCCGGGCGGCCGGGCTGCCGGCGACCTCGCTGGCCTGGGGTCTGTGGGCCGGCGAGGACGGCATGGGCGCCAAGCTCGCCGGCACCGGTGCGGCGGGGCTGGCGCCGGACGAGGGCCTGGCGCTCTTCGACGCCGCCGCGCTCGGCACCGACCCCGTCGTGCTGCCGATGCGCCTCGACCTGGCGCCGCTGCGCGCCCACCCCGGTCCCGTCCCCGCGCTGCTGCGCGCCCTGGTCCGCCCGACCCGCCCCACCGCCGCCACCCCCGACGCGGCCGGCACCGAGGACACCGGCGGCCAGCACGGCGGCCTGGCGGCCCAACTGCTGGCGCTGCCGGCCGAGAAGCGCCTGCCCACCCTCCTCGACCTGGTGCGGACCGCCGTCGCCGCCGTGCTCGGCCACGCCTCGGCCGCCGCCGTCGAGGCCGAACGGTCCTTCACCGAGCTGGGCTTCGACTCGCTCACCGCCGTCGAGCTGCGCAACCGGCTGGACACGGCGAGCGGCCTGCGGCTGCCCGCCACCCTGGTCTTCGACTACCCCACCCCCCTGGTCCTCGCCACCCACCTCCGCACCACCCTCATCGGCGACGCCGAGACCGCCGCCGGCGCCCGTCCGGCCACGACCGGAGCCCCCACCCCCGGCAGTACCGACGAGCCGATCGCCATCGTCGGCATGGCCTGCCGCTTCCCCGGCGGCGTCGCGTCCCCCGAGGAGCTGTGGCGGCTGGTCGCCCAGGGCCGGGACGCCATCTCCGACTTCCCCGACAACCGGGGCTGGGACGTCGCCTCGCTCTACGACCCGGACCCGGCGCACACCGGCACCAGCACCGTCCGACACGGCGGCTTCCTGCACGACGCCGCCGACTTCGACCCGGCGTTCTTCGGCATGTCCCCGCGCGAGGCGCTTACCGTGGACCCGCAGCAGCGGCTGCTGCTGGAGACCGCCTGGGAGGCGCTGGAACGCGCCGGCATCGACCCCAGGACGCTGCGGGGCAGCCGGACCGGGGTGTTCGCGGGCGTGATGTACAACGACTACGCCTCCCGGCTCGGCCGCGCCCCCGACGGCTTCGAGGGCCAGATCGGGGTGGGCAGTTCGGGCAGCGTCGCCTCCGGCCGGGTCTCCTACGTGCTGGGCCTGGAGGGCCCGGCGGTCAGCGTGGACACCGCCTGCTCCTCCTCGCTGGTCGCCCTGCACTGGGCGGCCCAGGCGCTCCGCTCGGGGGAGTGCGAGCTGGCGCTGGCCGGCGGCGTGACGGTGATGTCCAGCCCGGCGACCTTCATCGAGTTCAGCCGGCAGCGCGGGCTGGCCCCCGACGGCCGCTGCAAGGCGTTCGCCGCCGCCGCCGACGGCACCGGCTGGGGCGAGGGCGCCGGCATGCTGCTGGTCGAACGCCTCTCCGACGCCCGGCGCAACGGGCACCCCGTCCTCGCCGTGATCCGCGGCTCGGCGATCAACCAGGACGGCGCCTCCAACGGCCTGACCGCCCCCAACGGCCCCTCCCAACAGCGCGTCATCCGACAGGCGTTGGCCGCCGCCGGACTGCGAGCCGCAGACGTGGACGCGGTCGAGGCACACGGCACCGGCACCACGCTGGGCGACCCCATCGAGGCGCAGGCCCTGCTGGCCACCTACGGCCAGGACCGGGACGCCGAACAGCCGCTCTGGCTCGGCTCGTTGAAGTCGAACGTCGGCCACACCCAGGCGGCGGCCGGCGTCGGCGGCGTCATCAAGATGGTGCTGGCCATGCGGCACGGCCAACTGCCGCGCACCCTGCACGTGGACGAGCCATCGCCGCACGTGGACTGGTCGGCCGGCGCGGTCTCGGTGCTCACCGAGCACACCGACTGGCCGGAGACCGGGCGCCCCCGCCGGGCCGGCGTCTCCTCCTTCGGCGTCAGCGGCACCAACGCCCACCTGATCATCGAGGCCCCCGCCGAGACCCCGGCCGAGGTCCCCACCGAAACCGGCGAGGCACCGGAGACCGACGCCGCACGGTCCCCCCTCGCCTGGCCGCTCTCCGCCCGCTCCGCCCCGGCCGTCCGCGACCAGGCCGCCCGCCTGCACCGCCTCCTGCAAGACCACCCCGAGGACCTCCGCCCCGCCGACGTCGCGCACGCCCTCGTCACCACCAGGACCCGCTTCGACCACCGGGCGGTGGTTCTCGCCGACGACCTGCCCGGCTTCCTCGACGGCCTCGCCCAACTCGCCGCCACCACACCCCCCGAGCCCGACGCCGCCCAGCAGGACATCACCACGACCGTCGGCGCGCACGCGACCGTCGTCACCGGCCCGCCCGGCACCCCGGGCGGCACCGTCTTCGTCTTCGGCGGGCAGGGCTCCCAGTGGCCGGCGATGGCCGCCGACCTGCTCACCGAGTCACCCGCCTTCGCCCGCGCCGTCGAGGACTGCCACGCCGCGCTGGCGCCCTTCACCGACTGGTCGCTCCTGGACGTGCTGCGGCAGGCGCCCGGCGCGGCCTCGCTGGAGCGGGTGGACGTGGTGCAGCCGGCGCTGTTCGCCGTGATGGTGTCGCTGGCCGCCGTGTGGCGCGCCCACGGCGTCGAGCCGGACGCCGTCGTCGGCCACTCGCAGGGCGAGATCGCCGCCGCGCATGTGGCCGGCGCGCTGTCCCTGGGGGACGCCGCGCGGGTGGTGGCGTTGCGCAGCCGGGCGATCCTGGCGCTGTCCGGGCAGGGCGGCATGGTCTCCCTGGCCGTGTCGGCCGACCGGGCGCGGGAGTTGCTGGCGGCGTGGGACGGCCGGATTTCGGTCGCCGCCGTCAACGGGCCCGGCTCCGTGGTGGTGGCCGGCGACGCCGACGCTCTCGACGCGCTCATGGCACGCTGCGCGGCGGACGAGATCCGGGCCCGCCGCGTCCCCGTCGACTACGCCTCCCACTCACCCCATGTCGAGGCCATCCAGGACGAGTTGGCCAGGCTGCTCGCCGGGGTCGCCCCCGTCCCGGCCACGGTGCCGCTCTACTCCACGGTGACCGGCGAGCCGATCGACGGGACCGAGCTGGACGCCGCCTACTGGTACCGCAACCTGCGCTCCACCGTCGAGTTCGAGCGCGCCACCCGGGCCCTGCTGCGCGACGGGCACACCGTCTTCGTCGAGTGCGGCCCGCACCCGGTGATGGTGCCCGGCATCGGCCAGACCGCCGACGCCGTGGGCGCCGACGTGCTGGCCGTCGGCTCCCTCCAGCGGGACCAGGGCACCCTCCGCCGGGTGCTGGCCGCCATGGCCGCCGTCCACGTGCACGGCACGCCCGTCACCTGGCCGGCCGCGACCGGCCCGCACCGGCCGCGCCCCGTCGAGCTGCCCACCTACCCGTTCCAGCGCCGCCGCTACTGGCTCGACGCGCCGCGCGGGCTGAGCTTCGAGGAGGCGGCCGGCGGCCTGGGCCTCGCCGGCGCCGACCACCCGCTGCTCGGCGCCGCCGTCGAACTCGCCGACGACCAGGGCCTGGTGTGCGTCGGCCGGCTCGGCCTGGACACCCACCCGTGGCTCGCCGACCACGCCGTCTCCGGCGTGCCGCTGCTGCCCGGCACGGCCTTCGCCGAGCTGGCGCTCGCCGCCGGCGACCGGCTCGGCCTCGCCGAGGTGGCGGAGCTGACGCTGGCCGCGCCGCTGGTGCTGCCGGAGCGCGGCGGGGTGCGGCTGCGGGTCTCGCTGGGCGCCGACGACGGCACGGGGCACCACCAGCTGACCGTCGACTCCCGCCCCGACGACCCGGCCGCCGACGAGCTGGCCGACGCCGCCTGGACCCGCCACGCCACCGGCACCCTCACCACGGCCGAAGCCGCCGCAGCCACCCCGGTAGCCGGCGAAGCCACTCCGGTAGCGGCCGAAGCCGACGCGCCCGACGCGTCGGCGACCACCGCCTGGCCGCCCCCCGACGCCGAACCCGTCGATCTCGCCGGCCTCTACGACGGCCTGGCCGTCGCCGGCTTCGAGTACGGGCCGGCGTTCCAGGGCCTCAAGGCGGCCTGGCGCGGCGACGGCCAGCTCTTCGCCGAGCTGGAGCTGGACGAGGACCAGCGGGCCGAGGCCGCCGCGTTCGGCGTCCACCCGGCGCTGCTGGACGCCGCGCTGCACGCCTGCGCGCTCGGCGGCCTGGTCGAGGACGCCGGCCGCCCCCTGCTGCCCTTCTCCTGGAGCGGCGTCCGCTGGCACGCGACCGGCGCCACCGTGGCGCGGGTGCGCCTCGCGCCGGCCGGCCAGGACGCCGTGTCCCTCGAACTCACCGACGCCCAGGGGCGACCCCTCGCGTCGGTGGCATCCCTCGCGCTGCGGCCGATCGCCGCTGACCAGGGGGGTGCGCGCCACCGCGATTCGCTGTTCCGGCTGGAGTGGGTGGCCGTGCCGACCGGCACGGCCACCCACGTGCCGGCCGGCGGCTGCGCGGTGGTCGGCCCGGACGACCTGAAGGTCGCCGCGGGTCTCGCCGCGGCCGGCGTGCCCGTCGTGGACCACCGCGACCTGGGCACGCTCGCCGCGGCCGACGTGCCGGAGCTGGTCCTCGTGCCGTGCGCCGCCGACCCGGACCCGGCCGCCCCGGCGGCCGCCCGGGCCGCCGCGCTGCGCGCGCTGACGCTGGCCCAGGAGTGGCTGGCCGAGGACCGGTTTCGGGACGCCCGGCTGGTCTTCGTCACCCAACGGGCGGTCGCCACCGCCCCCGGCGAGGACGTGCCGGAGCCGGCCGCCGCCACCGTGTGGGGCCTGATCCGGGCGGCCCAGTCGGAGAACCCGGACCGCTTCACGCTGGTGGACGTGGACGGGCACGACGCGTCCTGGGCGGCGCTGCCCGCGCTGCTGGCCGGCGCCGAGCCGCAGGCCGCGCTGCGCGCCGGCGAGCCGCTGCTACCCCGCCTCACCCGCGCCCGCCCACCCGCCGAACCCGCCCAGACACCCGACCCCGCCCAAGGGCCCGACCCCGCCCAGCCAGCTGAGGCGTCCGAGCCGGGCTTCACCCCAGGTGGCACCGTCCTGCTCACCGGTGCCACCGGCATGATCGGCCGGCTCGTCGCCCGCCATCTGGTCACCGGGCACGGCGTCCGCCACCTGCTGCTGGTCAGCCGGCGCGGCCCGGCCGCTCCCGGCGCCGCCGAACTCCACGCCGAGCTGGCTGAGTTGGGCGCCCAGGTCACCCTGGCCGCCGCCGACGTCACCGACCCGGCCGCGCTCGCCGAGCTGCTCGCCGCCGTGCCGGCCGACCACCCGCTGACCGGCGTGGTGCACTCGGCCGGCGTGCTGGCCGACGGCGTCGTCACCTCCCTCACCGCCGACCAGCTGGACGCCGTCTTCCGCCCCAAGGTGGACGCCGCCTGGCACCTGCACCAGCAGACCAAGGACCTGGACTTGGCCGCCTTCGTGCTCTTCTCCTCCGCCGCCGGCGTCCTCGGCGGCCCCGGGCAGGGCAACTACGCGGCGGCCAACGCCTTCCTCGACGCCCTCGCCCAGCACCGGCACGCCGCCGGCCTGCCCGCCACCTCCCTCGCCTGGGGCCTGTGGCAGACCGCCGGCGCGATGACCGGCGACATGACGGACGCCGACGTGGCCCGGCTCTCCCGGTCCGGCGTCGTCGGCCTCACCGAGGACGAGGGCCTGGCCCTCTTCGACCTCGGCCGGGCCGCCGGCGACCCCGTCACCGTCCCGATGCGGCTGGACGTCGCCGCCCTCCGCGGCCAGCCGGGCGCGGTGCCGCCGCTGCTGCGCGGCCTGGTCCGGCAGCGCGCCACCCGGGCCGCCGCCGGCGGCGCCGAGCCACTGGCCCGCCGCCTCGCCGGCCTCGACGCCGAGGAACAACAACGGGAGCTGCTGCGGCTGGTCCGCGACCAGACCGCCGCCGTCCTCGGCTACGCCCCCGACGAGCTGGACGTCACCGGCCCGCTGACCCAGCTGGGCCTGGACTCCCTCACCGCCGTCGAGCTGCGCAACCGGCTCGGCGCCGCCACCGGACTGCGGCTGCCCACCACCGTCGTCTTCGACGAGCCGACCGGCCCGGCCCTCGCCGGCTTCCTGCGCCGCGAACTCGCCGCCCGCGCCCAGGGCCTGGCGGGGGAGACCACGGCGTCGGCCGGCGCGCCGGAGGCGGAGGACTCGGTCGCCGGCCTCTACCGGGCGGCCTGCCGGGCCGGCCTCTGGGACGCCGGCTGGCAGCTGATGAAGACCGCCGCGGCGGTCCGGCCGCTCTTCGACACGCTGGACGCGGGCGTCGCCGCCCCGCCGGTCACCCTCGCCACCGGCCCCGGCATCCCGCTGCTCTGCTTCCCGCCCCCGATGGCCCCCTCCGGCTGGAGCTACTACGCCCGCTTCGCGCCGGTCTTCGCCGGCGTCCGCGAGGTGACGGTGCTGCCGCACCCCGGCTTCGCGACCGGCGAGCCGCTGCCCGCCACCCGGGAGCTGGCCGTCGCCTTCCAGGCCGCGGCGGCCCGCCGGCAGGCCGCCGGCCGCCCGTTCCTGCTCGCCGGCTACTCCTCCGGCGGCTGGCTGACCAACGCGGTCGCCGCCGAGCTGGAGCGGCAGGGCTGCCCGCCGGCCGGCGTGCTGCTCCTCGACCCCTACACCGCGACCACCTCGTTCGAGTCCCGCCTGGAGACGGCGATGCGCGAACGCACCAGAACCACCAACGCACTTGACCTGATCACCGGCGTGACACTCACCGCGCAGGGCGGCTACCTGCGGATCTTCGACGACTGGGAGCCGGAGCCGGTCGCCGCGCCCACCCTCTACGTGCACGCCGCGTTCCCACCGGGCGAGTCGGCGGCGGTCGAGGTCGCGGAGGACTGGCAGCCGACCTGGCCGTTCCCGCACGAGGAGGCCTTTGTTCCGGGCGACCACTTCACCATCATGGAGGAGCACTCCGAGACCACCGCCCAGGCCGTCCAAACCTGGCTCGCCGCCGGCGAGTTCGACACCGCCACCGACTGACGGCCGACCCCCACCGACCGCGCCACCGCCCGACGGCGGAGAACGGACGAACGAACGAGATGACAGTTTCCGCGGACAGCGCCCTCTGGCTCCGCCGGTACCACCCCGCGCCGCACGCCCCCGTCCGGCTGGTCTGCTTCCCGCACGCGGGCGGCTCGGCCAGCTTCTACCACCCGGTGTCGGCCGCGCTCACCGGCGACTGCGACGTGGTCGCGCTCCAGTACCCGGGCCGGCAGGACCGGCGGCACGAGCCCAACCTGACCGACCTCGGCGAGCTGGCCGACCACATCACGCCGCGGGTGGCGCCCCTCTTCGACCGGCCCGTGGTCTTCTTCGGGCACAGCATGGGCGCCATCCTCGCCTTCGAAGTCGCCCGCCGGCTACGGGAGTCGGGCGGCCACACGCCCGCCACCCTGTTCGCTTCCGGCCGCCGCGCCCCCTCCACCCGCCGGGCGGAGAACGTCCACCAGCGGGACGACGACGGCATCGTCGCCGAGATGAAGATGATGAGCGGCACCGACGCGAAGGTCCTCGGCGACGAGGAGCTGCTGCGGATGGTGCTGCCGGCGCTCCGCGCCGACTACACGGCGATCGAGACGTACCACCCGGTGCGCGCCGCCGTGGACTGCCCGATCACCGCGCTGGTCGGCGACGCGGACCCGAAGACGACGACCGAGGAGGCGGAGGCCTGGCGCGCCCACACCACCGGCGCCTTCCAACTCCACGTCTTCCCGGGCGGTCACTTCTACCTCAGCCCGCGCGGCGCCGAGGTGATCGCCGTCGTCAAGGAGGCCCTCCGGGCCGCCACCCGGGAGCCCTCCCGCCCCTGACACCGGCCGGCGGGGCCGGGGGCGGCCGGTGCGGCCGCCCCCGGGCATCCGCTCACCCCGGGGTGCCCGCGTAACCGCCCACCTCGGCCCGCCATAGGGCGGGGAAACCGTGCGCCCGGCAGTCGCCCTTGACGCCACGTCACCTCACCCTCAGTGTTCGTGGAACGACGTAGAACACACCGCGAACGGGGAGCTGTCATGGCGCTAAGGTTCATCGCGAAGGACCCCAACACGGACGGGGCGAACTGCCCGACCGTGTGGGTGGACGAGACCCGGCAGGAGTTGGTGTTCCAGGGCTGGAAGGTGGGTGGGGATACCCGCCTTGCCTGCCTGACAGCCGGCCCGATTCCGGACAGTGAAGAGATCGTGCGGCTGCCCATGCGCATGGTGGCAGCGATTCGGGAGGCTTGTGATGTGGCGGACCGCTCCACCGTTCAGTGAACTGCTGGCGGGGTGTCAGCGGTCCGCACTTCACCTTGAGATGCGTGATCACTATGACGATCCGGATGAGGCGCCACGCGTCGCCGCGTGGGAATCCGGATACCGTCCGGACCCTGACGACCGCGATTCCTGGTGGCGCCCCTGGCTCGAAATGGTCTCGGAGACGGTCGCTCGTGGCGTAGAGATGCGTCGTGCGCGAATCGTTTCCGAACCGGTCAGCCGGTACACGCACTATCTCTACGACGGGACCTTCGCCAATATCGCAGCTGGCGAGCAGATCCGTTGGCTCCCCCGCAAAAAGGCATCAGTGATCGCGCTACCAGGTAATGATTTCTGGCTCTTTGACGGAAACCTCGTCCGGTTTGGATACTTTTCGGGTGGGGGTGCCTATCTGGGGGATGAGGTGACCGACCAGCCCGACGTGGCGGAGCTTTGTGCCACAGCTTTCGAAGCCGTGTGGAACGCGGCGACACCGCACGACGAGTACAGGATCTGACGGCACGAGGAAACATGGCCGCTTCTCCCTCGTCAAGCGTTCAAGCTGCACGCCAAGCCGTCGCGGATCGCTTGAAGGAGATCCGCCGAGACGCGAATCTGACAGCCAGGGACGTCGCTGAGCGGACTGGTTGGTACAAGTCGAAGGTCTCACGGCTGGAGAACGCCGTCACGCCGCCCTCTGATGATGACGTTCGCGCGTGGTGTGCGGCTTGCGAAGCCGACGAGATGGCCGCTGACGTCATCGCGGCCTCCCGTTCGGCTAACCATGCCTATATTGGCTGGCGTAGGTTGCAACGCACCGGACTGCGGAGACTGCAAGAGTCCTATATCCCGTTGTTCGAGCGGACGCGATCGTCCCACATCTACTGCTCGAACGTCGTGCCGGGGCTCCTCCAGACGGAAGGGTACGCCGCCGCGCTGTTGGGCTCGATCGCCGCTTTTCGTGGCACGCCGGATGATGTGTCCGCTGCGGTGGCCGCCCGCATGCGGCGTTCTCGTGTTATCCGCGAGGGAGACCACAGGTTCGCGTTTCTGGTTGAGGAGTCGGTCCTGCGGCATCGCGTTGGCGGCGCGGAGGTGATGGCGGGACAACTGGGGCACTTGCTGTCCGTGATGGCGGTTCCTTCCGTATCGCTCGGAGTGATCCCCTTTGCGGCTGATCGCAGAATGTGGATGATCGAGACATTCAGTATCTACGATCAACAGCAGGCACAGGTGGAAACGCTGACAGCGCAGGTGAATATCACCGCCCCCTCAGAGGTGGAGCAGTACGTCAAGGCATTCGGGCACTTCGCGAAGCTCGCTGTCCACGGTGCTCGTGCCCGCGCATTGATCACATCTGCCATAGACGCGCTCGCCTGACTGCCGTGGAACTCCGTAGAACTGGCTGGCTCGCAGTAGCCGTCCCTCCCTAGCGTGTCCTCCATCGCACCGCGTAAGGGGGCAGCTCGTGAGCAGGACCGCACCGAACCTCCCACCCTGCCGGGCTCGAAGGACGGCCAATCGGCGCCGCCACGGTAGGGCGACACGAGATGTCGAGTCGCGGGCGTGACGCACCCGCGCTGACAAGGTTGAGCAGTGTGTCACGGGTCCATCCTCCGCGGCCCGTCGCAAGCAGCGAAAGGAACCCGATGAACCCTGTCAAGCGCATCGTCGCCGGCCTCTGGCGGCTCATCCGCGGCCCCCTGCAATGGCGGGTGCTGTGGCTGAGCCACGCCAAATTCATGGTGGGCGTCACGGGAGTTGTCCGGGACGACGCGGGACGGGTCCTGCTGCTTCGCCACCGGATGTGGCCTCCGGAGACTCCGTGGGGACTCCCCACCGGCTACGCCGTGGCCGGTGAGGAGTTCACCGCGACCATCGTCCGGGAGGTCAAGGAGGAGACCGGACTCGACGTCAAGCCCGGTGTCCTGGTCCGACTGCACAGCGGGTTCAAGCTCCGCGTGGAAGTCGCCTACGAGGCGCACTACGTCGGCGGAACTCTCAAGATCGACTCATTCGAGATTCTGGAGGCACAGTGGTTCGAACCCAACTCGCTGCCGCCGGGGATTCAGGAAACACACCGGCAGCTCATTGGGGGCAACACCCCTTCCTGACCCCCAACGAAACCGTGAGCAGCGGCGCGGTGGCGGCCTCCCTCGCCGCGCTGCGCGCCGACCCGGCGACCCTCACCCGACGCCACCCCCACCACACCTTCCGTACCGCCGACGAGCGACTGGCCCGCTGGGAGGCGTCCGGCGTGAACCCGGGGCTGTTCCGCTCCGGGCAGCAGATCGTGCGCGAGCGCTTCGCCGAACTCGGCCTCACGCGCCCCCTGCCGCTCTCGCGGACACTGGTCGGGGCCGAGTCCACCAGGCCCGGAGCATTCGGTGGCTTCCACCACCCCGACCAGGGATACCGGCACCTGCAAGCGGTGTCCGTGCTCACCATGTACGGGCCGATGGAGGGAGACGCCCCCGCTCACCCGAAACTCGCACTGCTGGACCTCCTGCGCGCCTGGGCACACGACTCGTTGCACTACGGGTCGCGCCGCAGGTACGTGGACGTGGCCGGTGTGCCGACCCGGGTCCAGTACGGCATCAACTACCGTCGCGCGAACGGTGCTTCGTACTCCGCCGCCGACGCGGCGAACGCCCCGCACACCCGGAATCTCGGGGTCGTCATGGAAGGTGCCTGCGACCGCGAAGCGCGCCGACTCACCCGGGCGGCAGCGGCACGCTCCGGGGTGACGGAGCCCGAGGCCCCCTCGCGCCGGCTCGCCTTCCGTGATTTCACCGGGTGCATTTCACCCGCGGACGTGGCGACCGACCCCGGGGAAGGCGAAGGGGAGGAAGGAACGTACCTGGTCTCCCTCGCCCGGTACGAGCGCGGCGTGAACCAGCGCTACGCCGCCTTTCTCGCGGAGTTCGCCCCCGGCGAGGAGGACGAGTTGCACGGGCTCGTACTGCGCGCGGTGATCAGCGGGAGAACGGCGGGACTCAGTGAGTGGCTGGACGAACGGCACGGGCCGGGAGCCTTCTCCGGGGCGTTCCTGGCGGCCGGCTACTTCGCCCCGCCCCGGACCCTGTAGCCGCAGCGGGTCCGGTCGATCCGGGTGAGGTGTGGATGGGCCGGGGGCGGTGGTCATGCCGTCCCCGGCCCACGCGGGTCAGCGGGGGAGATCCCCGGACCGTACGGCGGCGACGAAGGTCGTCCACGTGGGGGTGGGGAAGACGAACGTGGCGCGGGTGCGGTCCTTGGTGTCGCGGATGGCCATCGCGTCGGCGTTCAGCCGCGCGCCCTCCACGCAGGCGCCGCCCTGGTTGTTGCTGTAGCTGGAGGTGAACCAGTCGGCCCGGGACAGGAGTTGGTTCATTGCGGGAGATCCCCGGACCGTACGGCGGTCACGAAGGTCGTCCACGTGGGGGTGGGGAAGACGAACGTGGCGCGGGTGCGGTCCTTGGTGTCGCGGATGGCCATCGCGTCGGCGCTCAGCCGCGCGCCCTCCACGCAGTCCCCGCCCTGGTTGTTGCTGTAGCTGGAGGTGAACCAGTCGGCCTGGTCCAGCTCTTGGGGGTGCTGGGTGCTCATGGGGTCAGAACTCCTTGATCGCTTTCCTGATCATGGCCAGGCTATCCCTGTGGCTGGGGGAGAGCGCCTGGAGATCGCTGAACGCTTCCTCGTACCGGGTCACGTCTTCCTGTCGGCGTCCGACGAAGGCGTCCGTCAGGTGTTCCAGGTAGACGATGGACCGCAGCGCGGCCCCCTCCGGGAACCGCAACACTGCGAACTTGCCGTTCATCCCAGGGTGGTCGCCGGCCTCGAACGGGACGACTTGGATACGGACGTTGGGCAGCTCCTCGGCCACCTCCACGATGTGGCTGAGCTGCTCCTTCATCAACTCGCCGTCCCCCACTCGGCGGCGGAGCACCGCCTCGTTGAGGATCGCCGTGTACTTCAGGGCCGCCTGCTTCCGGCGCAGCACCTCCTGCCGCGCCAGCCGGACCGCGATGATTCGCGTCACCTCGTCGGGGGTCTTCCCGATGTACGCGCTCTGGTGAATGACCCGCATATAGCCCTCGGTCTGTAGCAGCCCGGGGACGAACTCCTGCTCGTAGGCACAGAGCGAGGCGGCCGTCGCCTCCAGTCCGAGAAAGGCTCGGAAGACCGGCGTGATCACCGGCCGGAACTTGCTCGACTGCCACCAGTCCCGCTTGGTCTTGGTGACCGCCGCGTATCCCAACAGGAGATTCATGGTCTCCTCGTTGGCCTCGTACATCTCGCACAGCGCCCGCACGTCCGACTGCTCGACGGTCGCGTTCTCGCCGGTTTCGAGTCGCGTCAACTTCGACGGGCTCCAAATCAGCTTCCGCGATACCTGGCTGCCCGTCAGGCCCGCCACGCCGCGCAACCGGCCCAGCTCGCTGCCCAGTTGCAACCGGCACAGCGCCGGGGTCGCCGACTCGATGTCCGTGATCATCCTTCGTCCCTTCTCCTACCAGTGTGACGTGGAACGTTCTGCTGGTTCAAGCAACGTTCTGCGTTTCTCCGGTAGAGCCCTGTTCTTCTGTGGTAACTCGCCAATTTCGCGGCATGTTGTACCGAATTTTGATTGTCGAGTTCTGATGTTGTGGTTCTCAACCTAGCGCCTGACTGACATTCTGAACATGGCCGCTCACTCACTGCGGTGGGAATCGACAGTGGGGTATTGCGTGGCCGCGTCCATTGCTGTCCGCTCTGAACTGGGAGAACCACCCCATGGCTATCACGCGGAACTTGGTCGTGGGGCGAATCGAGCATCAGTGGACGCTGCGGGTGCGGCCCGAGGACCTGGAAACATGGCGAAAAGCGGTATCCGAGGTGCTGGGGAATTGGCGGGTGACCCGGGAGACCGCCGAGTTGACACTACAGGGCGTCATGGAACTGCTCGTCAATGTTCACCGGCACGTTCCCGACCCCAGATGCCGGCTCCGACTCAGCTGCGGGGGAGCGGAGTTGCGCGTTGCCGTCTCGGACCGCTCCGCGCGCGCCCCCCGGGTGGGGCTCGCGCCGGACTGGACCGCCGAACACGGGCGCGGGCTCTGGCTGTTGCGCGAGATGGCCGACGACTTCGGCTACTGCTCGGCCGCGTCGGGGTGCGCCTGTGGTGACGACGGGCTGCGGATGGCCAAGACGGTGTGGTTCGTCTGCCGGGGGGCGTTCCGGCCGGCGGTGGTCGCGTGACGGGCGTCGGCTGGGAGTTCCTGGCGCCGGAGCCGGGGCCCGACTCGGCGGACCCCGAGGCGGGTTGGGTGCTGGGGCCGTGCTGGTTCTTCTGCGGGCACCGCGTCACCGCCGTGGCCTGGCTCGGCGCGGTCAGCACCGCGGGGGCCAGCGCGCCGCTCTACGCCTGCGGGCCGTGCCTGGAGCGACTCCACGCCATGGTCTGGGACTTCACCGAGGCCAGCTGGTCGACGCCGACCGACGCCACAGGGCGCGCCCTCCCGCTCTACCCGGCGCTCGGCCCGCAGCCGCCACCGGCGCCCACCGTGCACCGTGGCCGGCACCGACGGCCCCGCACCCCGTTCGGCGCCCGCCTCAACCGGGCCCGCGCGACCACCAACTGAGCTTCTCCCCGACCAACACGAAGGGTGCTCCCCACCGATGTGGACCCACCCCGGGCGCGACCGACCGGCCCCGCCCGAGCCACCGCCCGACCCGAAACCGCACGTCGATCCACATGACCAACTGCGCGCCCGAGTAAGGGAGATCAACGCCATGAGCCGCCGGAACTGGCTGATAAAGGGCGGGCGGTCCTGGTGACCGACCAGCGACACCACTCCATCGTCCTCGGCGCCGACTGGGTGCTCTGCGAGGAACGCGCGGCCGGCGCGCCCGAGGCGATCCACGACGCCGAGTGCCTGGCCTGCGGGCAGCGGTCCCCGCTCTTCGACAACGACGCGCTGCCCGTCGCCGTCTGGGCTCTCCAACACACCCAACAGGCCCCGGACCACGACCGGTTCCTGTTCCGCACCGAACAGCACTGGCGGGCGGTGCGCCGGCCGGACGCCGGCGAGGGCGGCGGCGGGCGGGCCTCGCCGGTCGGGGCCTTTCTCGACCGGGCCGCCGGACCGGCGTTCGTCGGGCTGATGTGCCTGCTGACCGCCCTCTCCGGACTGTTGCCCACCCTCACCAGCTGACCCGCCAACCACCGCATCACCAAGGAGACTTCGCATGACCCTCCCCGTCAGCTTCCACATCCTGGCCACCACCAGGTGCAACCACGCGCTGATGGTGCGCGGCGAGAAGCCGGACGGCAGTGGCGAGGGGTGGGTGCTGCCGCACGGCACCGTGCCGGCCGGGCAGTGCCCGATCACCACCGCCCGTGAGCACCTGATGGCCAGCACCGGCTACGACCGGGCGCTGACGGAGGTGTTGGCCGTCTCCACCACCACCGACCAGCGGGGGCATGTCACGGGGCTGACCTACGTCCTGGACGGCGAGGTCCTCCCGGAGGTCCCGTCGCACGACCCGAGCCCGCGCGCCGGCTGGGTCCCGCTCCGCGAGCTCCACGAGCCGCCCGGCCTTTACCAGTACGCCATCATCTCCGCCGGCCGCCGCCACGCCCTCCCCCTCCTCATCAACCACGACCGCCCCGAGGCCGCCTTCCACTGACGCCTGGGCGCCCCCGCCCCGGCCCGGCGGCCGGGCCGGGGCGGGGGCGCGCTACCCGGCCGGATCGTCCCTGGTCTCGGCCTCGGCCAGCCACGCCTGGGCCGTGGCCAGATCCGGGGCCGCGCCGGTGACCTGGTAGGCGAAGCCGTCCCACTCCTCCAGCACCCGCGGCTCCCCGGGCCGCAGATGGCCGGCGCCGCCGTGCAGGGGGCGGTGCCGCCGCCACCCGTCCAGGGGAGGACGCCGCCGCCGGCGGTACGCGGCGAGCGGATCACCCGCGTCGATTCGGGGAACAGCCCGAGACGGTTGATCCACCGGCCCAGGCCGGCGGTGCTTTGCCATGCCACCCATGCTCCCAGACCCCGGCCGGGCGGGGGCGTTCAACGGAGGAGGGTGGCCAGCGCGGAGTGGTAGACGGCCTGGACGGTGGGCAGGCCGTCGATCCGGCACCGTTCGTTCGGCGGCGTGCAGGCCCACGTACTCGACGCCGAAGCCGGCGGTGGCCGGGATGCCCAGGCCCGCCAGGGAGTTGCCGATGTACGACGGGCCGGCGACCTTCGGTGTCGGGCGCAGGCCGTGTGCAAGGGCCGCGTAAAACAGCGCGGAGCGCGGCGGCGAGCCCGGCGGCAGCGCGTAGGCGGGCCAGCGGGTGTGCGCCCGCCCTCGGTCGGCGGGGTGCCGGGCCAGGCCCGGTCCACCCGCGCGGCGGCGACGGCCCGCAGCCACCTCCGCGGTGCCGGCGACCACCGCGCCGCTCGCGTCGCGCAACACCCGGGCCGGCAGGCCGTGTCGTCCATGCCTGTTCGTCCTGCCCTCGTCGGCTGCGCCCGGGAGCCCACGGCGGTGCGCGCCGCCGCGCTCTCCACCCGGCGGGCTCCGGCGGCCATGGGGGTCCCCGGCGGCGTGTCGGCTCCAGGCCCGCCTCCGCCGGTAGGAGGGGTAATCGCCTAACACCGGAAGGGGCCGCCGCCGGAACCGGCTACCCGCTCCTGGCCGGCAGCCAGGCGTCGATGACCTCGGCGATGAGGGCGGCGCCGCGGCTGTTCTGGTGGATGTGGTCGGTCGTGAGCACCAGACCCCGGCGCCGCGCGATGGTGTCGAGGTCACGGCGCAGCACGGCGTGCCGGACGAGGACGCCGAGGCCCGCCGCGGGCGTCGGGTCCCGGTACGGGATCGGCGGCGGGTCCGCCTGGCGCAGCTCCTCGATCTGGCGTTCGTGCAGCGGGAGGTAGGACACCCCGTTGGCCGTCGCGACCTCGGCGATCAGCCCGCTGTACGCGCGCGATGCCCGCGCCGGCGCTCCGTCGGGTTGTTGGCCGAGGACCGGGAGCGACAGCAGGCCGATCGTCGCGTCGGTCTCCGTTCGCAGTCGTTCGACGACGGCGCCCAGGCACTGCTGGAACCAGCCGGCCGACGGGCGCTCGGGAAGCCGCTTGCGCTTCATGGCCCGCTCGACGGGGTAGCCGGCGAGGCTCGCCCGGGCGTCGTTGGTCCCGATCAACACGGTGATCGCGTCGGGCGGGTCCGCGACGACGGCGTCGAGGCGCCGCGCGAGGTTGTGGGCGAAGTCGCCGTTGACGCCGAAGCGGGCGAGCCGCACGTCGCCGGCAGGGCGGCGCCGTGCGAGCAGCTCCAGGTAGTCGACGCTGAGCTGCGCGCGGGTGAGGCTGTCGCCGAGGCACGCGACGCGCGTGGTCACGGCGCTTGCCGGCCGGGCGTGCCGGCGGGCTCGGTCGGGCGGGGGTCGGTCCGGGGCCGGTGGTCGGTGCCGAGGCCGGCGGTGATGGTCAGAATGGTCGCCGGCCCCGCCATGTCGACCGCGTGCCACGTCCCGGCCGGATTGACGGTGGCCTCGCCCGGCCCCAGCACCACCCGGTCGGGCGCCCCGTCCCCGTCCCCGTCACGGGTGACCGTCACCGACCCGCTGAGGCAGACGACCAGTTCGTCGCCGGCGGGGTGGCGCTCCCAGTGGTCGCCGGGGCCCTCGCCGTCGAAGATGGCCACCAGCCGGCCCTCGGCGCCGTCCGCCGCGACCGCGGCGCTGTAGGCCTGGAGCACCTCCGGGTCCCAGGCGAAGCCCTCGACGGGTTTCGCCCTCGATCCCAGCCCGAGGTGCACGGGGGTGGTCCGCAGGTCGATGGCGTCGCGTGTGTCGTTGACGAGTCTCATGCCGACGATCCTCACGCGACGGGGATCGGGCGGTCTTGAAGGAAAGGGAACGGAAACCGACGCGACGGGGCGGCCGGTCGGCCGGTGACTACCCGGTCCCGAGGAGGACTTCGCCGCGCCGCCAGGCCGTGGGCGATCGGCCGGTGAACTCGCCCCAGTCCCGGACGAGATGGGCCTGGTCGGCGTAGCCGGAGAGGGTCGCCACCTCGGCCCACGGGAGCGGTTCGGGCGCCGTCGCCAGTTCGTGCGCGTGCTCGAAGCGCAGCACCCGGGCGAAGGTCTTCGGCGACAGGCCCACCTCACCGCGAAACCGCTCGGTGAGGTACCGGCGGCTCCAGCCCAGATCCGCGGCGACCGCCCCGACCTGGACACGGCCCCGCGCGGCGACGAGGCGCCGCCAGGCCTCGGCCACCTCGGGGCGCACCCGGGAGGCGCGGTCGCCGCCGGCGCCGCGGCCGACGGCTCGCAGCAGCAACGCGTCCAGCGCGGCGAACCGCGCGGCCCAGGTCGTCGCCGCCCGGACCCGGTCGACCAGCTCGACGCCGAGCGCCCCGAGCAGCTCGTCGAGCGGGACCAGTCGGTGGGCGAGCCCGGCGGCCGGCATGCCGTAGACGGCCCGAGCCCCGAGCGGGGTCAGTGACACCTGCACGCCTCGCTGGCGTCCGTCATGGTGGATCGCGACGGACCGACACATCAGACCGCCGGCCACGCTGCCGAACCGGGCGACCGGTGACCCGTCGTCGACGCCCGCCGCCATCTCCAACGGGTCGGACAGGCTGATCACCGTGGTCAGCAGGCGGCCCGGCGGACCGCAGTGCACCCCCGCCGGAAACCCGCGCAGGTCGAAACCCACATACGAGCCGACGTACCGCCGCAAGGCGGGCGCCGGACGCGCGTCGATCCTGGTGGCCGCATGGTCTTCCACCCTGGCCAGTGTACGAACGCCACGGTGCGAACCGGCGCCGTCGCTCAACTCCCCTCCGGGGGCACCGTGTTCGGGAGCGTGTCGGGGCGGGGGGCCGTCTCCGGCCGCTCCCCGCGCGGGCACCGCGACCTGGTGCCGCGCGTGCCGCGCGTTGAACGCCGCCCGGGGTGGCCGGTCAGCCGAGGCCGTCGGGCACGATGCGCATTCTCTCGGCGATGCGGGCCAGCGCCTTCTGGTCGGTCGCGTTGAGCGAGTCGAGGACGGTGTGGCGCACCGAGCGCAGGTGGGTGGGCGCCGCCTCGTGCACCAGCTCGAAGCCCGCGTCGGTGAGGGCGGCGAGGGTGTAGCGGCCGTCGGCCGGGTCGGGGCTCCGCACCACCCAGCCGCGCTGCTCACAGCGCTTGACGACGTTGGACAGGCGGGAGAGCGAGCCGCTGGCCAGGAAGGCCAGCTCGCCCATCCGCAGCGTGCGTCCGGGGGCCTCGGAGAGGTGACTGAGCACCAGGTACTCGAACAGGGTGAGGCCGTGCTCCTGCCGCAGCGGCGACTCCAACTTGCCGGGCAGCAGCAGGACCAGCGAGATCAGCCCCGTCCACGCCGCCTTCTCCTGCTCGTCGAGCCAGCGCGGCTCGTCGTCGCCCCCGTGCTCCGCCGTGCCGCTCATGGACCCTCCGTCGCCGCTGATGGACCTGCCCGCCGCTCCGGCGAAGCCGGCTATCACTTTACATGTGAAGTCATCGCCTGCTAGTGTCACTTCATGCGTGAATTCACGCATGAAGTGATGGCGGGGGGAACCCCTCACGAACAGGAAGCGGTAACACCATGAGCGACACTGTCACCTTCGGCATCGTCCCCGGCTACGGCGAGAAGCTGCACGCGGCCCTCGGCTACAGCGGGGCCGTCCGCGTCGGCGACCGGGTCGAGATCTCGGGCCAGGCCGGGGTGGACGACGACCTGGTCATCCCCGACGCGCTGGAGGACGAGATCGTCCGGGCCTTCGACAACGTCGAGCGCACCCTCGCTACGGTCGGCGCGACCTGGAAGGACGTGATCCACGTCAACTCGTACCACAAGGTCGCCCCGGGCGACGACGCCATCGGCGACGACCACAACGCGGTCATGGCCGACCAGTTCCGCCGCCGCCTCGGCGGCCGCGCCCCCGTCTGGACCGAGACCGGCGTCACCGTCCTCGGCCTCCCCGCCATGCGCGTCGAGATCCGCGTCACCGCCATCGCCGGTTCCGGCGACTGACCGGGGGGCGGCCGGGTTCGGGCCCGGATCACCACCAAGACGTGACCGCTTGCTCGGCGCCCTGAGGCGCTGCGAACATGGGTGTGTGACAGGCCGCGACGAACCGGTCGACTGGCGGGCGCTGGCCGACAGCATCGGTGCCGATCCGAACAGCGGCGGTGACCGCGTCGCTCGGCGGGCCATCGCGTCGCTGCTGGGTGACGAGGCGATGCGCGGGGCGGTGGACTGGTACGTGGCGGGCCTCCCGGCCGCCGAACACGCGCGTTCGGTTCTCTCGCTGCTGCGGCCCGAAGCCGCCCGATCCCGCTGCCTGGAGATCTACCGTACCGACCCGGACGCGGAACGTCGGCACCTCGCGGTCGAGTTGCTGCGCGTCGTCGCCACGGCTGATGACCTGCCGCTGGTGGCCGAGTTCCTCGCCGACGCCGATCCGGCCATCCAGCTCTGGGGCATCGGCGTCCTGGACCAGCTGCTGTCGCGCGGGCAGATCGACGCCGACGAGGCCCAGCCGCTTCTGCGGAGCGCGGAGCGGCACCCGAACCCCCAGGTCCGCGAGAAGTGCGCCGTCCTGCGCGCGTACTGACCCGCCAGTCCTGCGGCGGCGTTCGTCGCCGACTCCTGGGACGGGTCGGGCGGTTGCTCGTCCACGTGCTGGACCCGCGGGAGTTGGGGCGTGGTCAACGGCGCCGACGACGGGTGGTGCGCGGCACGGTGGCCGCGGCGCCGCCCGGATCAGCCGTGGTCCGCCCCGCCGGCCGCGCCGAACCTGGCCTCGCTCACCACGGCATCCCCGGCCCTGGCGGCCCGTATCCGCATGCCGAGCTCGGCCACCGCCAGCTCGCCGTCAGGGCCGACCACCAACCGCAGTCCCTGCCCTTCGACGTGCTGGACCAGGGCCGCGTCCACGGCCGAGACGGGTCGGCCGACCAGCCGGATGCCCGCCAACTCGACCTGCGGGCCGGTCCGTCCGTGCACGGTGACGGCGTCGAGGGTGGGGGACCGGCGCCGGCCACCGGAGTAGTGCGCGGTCACCCCCACGCGGTCGAAGCGGTCCTCGCCCAGGAGCCACGGCCCCGGACCTTCCCCCGACGTTCCGAAGGGATACCGGCCGTGGCGGGCCGTCGGCTCCTCGCCCAGCGCGCCGGCCACCTCCCGCGGCCGCATGCCGAACGCGAGCGGACCGACGTTCACCAACGGTGTCCAGTCCCAGTGCTGCCGCTCTCGGTCGGCCCTGACCGGCCACGCCCCCGCGTCGGGCGGCTCGGCACGGACGTCGCGCCAACGGACCACCGGCTCGGACCCGAACGGGTCCGCCGCCAACTCCGGGCCGACCAGCAGCGCGTGGGTGAGCACCGTGTCCAACCGCCGCAGGTACCCCTCGGGCGTCAACCCGTGTGCCGGTACGGCACCCAGGGAGATCCCCCACGCCTCGACCTCCGGATCACCGCCCCGGTTCACCCGCACGGAAGTCCCCTCCCGGAGCGCGAGACCCCGCAGGTCCGTGCGCACCTCGGACGGCACCCGGCCGATGAGTTCGACATCCCGCAGACGTACCAGGGGCCCGTCCGTCGCGTCGACCGCCACCGCGACCAGGCCGTTGTCCGCGCCGTAGATCGCGGTCGCGCCCCAGTCGGGGTGGGAGCCCCAGCCGATGCCGCTGCCCAACCCCCGCGAGGCGCGGGCGATTGCCCCGCCCAGCGCTGAGGCCACCTCACCCGGGCGCATCCCGAACCACAACGGCCCGACCCTCACCAGCGGCTCCAGCACCCACGCCGCCCGCTCCCCGGACCTCGTGCCCCACCCGTCCACGGCAACACCCCACGTCCTTGCCATCAGCCAGCCGCCCCCGAACAGCGCCCCTGTGACGCACCAACCTAGCGGCCGTGGCCGCGCGTTCGCCCGGTGGTGCGGGGTTCGCGGACGGCGCGGGTCTCGGCGAACGCCATGTCGGAGAACCGCCGGTGGGCTCGCGGACGGCCTGGCGAGGATCCGCTGATGCCCCGGACCGCGCGAAGCGCAGGCTGACGCGGCCGGTGACCTCTACCGGCCGGTGTCGGCCGACTTGGGCGTCGTCCGTGCCCACCGGCACGCCGCCGGAGCGGGGATAGGGGGTTTCGAGCCCTGCCCTCGGACCGTCCCGAGGCGGGTCCGACCGGCGAAATGCGCCTGGCCTGCTGCGGATGGGGGCTGTCCTCACAGATGGAGTTCGGTCTCCCAGGCCTCGAACGGCGGTTCGACCCGGTAGCTCGGGTCGCAGCACGCCCGAATCCACTGCGCGACCCGGTACTGCGCGTCCCCGTCGTTCAGCACCGTGCCCTCCGCGTCGACGCGCAGCACGTTGCCGTAGATCGCGAAGACCTGTTCCAGCGACGAGCCGGAGTGAAAGACGGTGGAGCGGTAGTCGATCCCGTCGAGCAACTCGACGTCGATGGTGCCGTTCGCCAGGTAGAAGGCGAACAGTCGGAGCGAGGCGCGCACGTCGACGGGGAGATGTTCCACGCACGCATCATGCACCACCTCGGCACCGTCCCGGCGGGATCTCCTGACGACCCGGCCGGGGCCGCCACGACTGACAACACGGCGCCCCGGCACGTCGCTCGTCGCCGCCGCCGTCAGGAGTCCGGGCCCCAGGCCGGGCAGTGCCCGTCGCCCTCGGCGACCGCCCCGCCCGCCGAGTCGTTGAGATGGAAACAACTGATCGCATACCGGCGCGCGGCCGGCCGCCCGGCCGGCGCGCCGGCCCGCGCGCGCCCGGAGCGCGTGGTCAGCCGGCCAGTTGCCGGCGCAGCGTGTCCGCGTCGTGCAGGTTCGACAGGTCGGTGAACCGGCCGTCGCGCAGCCGGTAGAAGCCGTACTCGGTGATCTCGAACGAGGCCCCGGTCGGGGCCTGGTCGAGCCACTCCCGCGTCGGCGTGCCGGTGTTGGTGAGCAGCGCCGCCAGTTGGTCCCCCTCCGCCACCAGGCCGCGCAGCCGCCAGGTGAAGTCGGGCACCGCCTCGCCGATGTCCCGCAGGGCCGCCTGGATGTGCGCCCGGGTGGTCGGCGCGCCGTTGTGGGTGACCCGCTCGTGCAGGAACTCGCCCATCCGGTCGAACTGGTGCGCGTTGAGCGCGGCGAGGTAGCGCCGGTAGAAGGCGTGCGCCTCGTGCTGTTCGGGCATGACCGTCTTCTGTCCCCTCCTGCTTCGTTCCGCTCGCCGGTTGGCCGACTCAGACCTGGTTCATGCCGCCGTCGACATAGAGGTTGGCGCCGTAGACGAAGCTGCTGCGCCGGGTCGCGAGGAAGGCCACCGCCTCGGCGACCTCCGCCGGTTCCCCGATCCGCTGGGCGGGCAGCCCGGCCCCCAGCTTCGCCTTCATCTCCGCGGCCCGCGCACCGAAGGCCGTGTCCATCAGCGGAGTGTCCACCGGCCCCGGGGAGACCACGTTGACCCGGATGCCCCGGCCGCTCAACTCGCTGGTCCAGGCGCGGGCGTAGGCCCGGATCGCGGCCTTCGACGCGCCGTAGGCGCTCATCCCGGCCGAGCCGCCCTCGCCGGCGGTCGAGCCGGTGAGGATCACCGAGGCGCCCTCGTTGAGCAGCGGCAGCGCCTTCTGCACGGTGAGGAAGGTGCCCTTGACGTTGATGTCGAAGATCAGGTCGTGCAGCTCCTCGGTCAACTCGTCCAGCGTGGCGAGCGGGTTGACGCCCGCGTTGGCGAAGAGCACGTCCAGGCCCCGGCCGCCTTCCCGCACCCGCTCGTAGAGCCGGTCCACGTCGGCGGCGACGCTGACGTCGCCGCGCACCGCGGTGACCCCGCCGCCGCTGGGGGCACCGGTGGCGGCGTTCCCGACGGCGGCGGAGACGGTGGCGACGGCCTTCGCCAACTCGGCCTCGCGCCGCCCGGTGATGAAGACGTGCGCCCCCTCGGCGGCGAGCCGCTCCGCCGCCGCCAGGCCGATGCCGGTGCTGCCGCCGGTCACCACCGCGGTCTTGCCATCCAGCTGTCCCATGGGTTCTGACCTCTCCCTAGTTCTGAACCGCTCGGTACGGAAATACCGTAGCACGGCTCAGGACCGGCACCGGCGGTCTATGCTCGAAGGCATGGCGGGCAAGGAGAGGGCGGCGATCGGCCGCCCGCGGGGATTCGACGCGGACGAGGCGCTGGAGCGCGCCCTGACGGTGTTCTGGGAGCAGGGCTACGAGGGCGCCAGCCTCAGCGACCTGACCGCCGCCATGGGCATCAACCGCACCAGCATGTACGCCGCGTTCGGCAACAAGGAGGAGCTGTTCCGCAAGGCGCTGACGCGCTACTCCGAGGGGCCCGCCGCCTACACCGCGTCCGCCCTGGGGGAGCCGACCGCCCGCGAGGTAGCCACCGCCTTCCTGCACGGCGCGGTGTGCACCGTCACCACCCCGGAACGGCCATCCGGCTGCCTCGTCGTCCAGGGCTGCCTCGCCGCCGCCCCGAGCGACCAGCCCGTCCGTGACCTGCTCGCCGGCTGGCGCGACGACGCCCGGGCCAGCCTCGCCGACCGGTTCCAACGCGCCCGCGACGAGGGCGACCTGCCGCCCGACTCGGACCCGGGCCGGCTGGCCAGGTACATCATGGTGGTGGCCAACGGCATCGCCGTCAGCGCCGCCAGCGGCGCCACCCGCGAAGAGCTCCGCGAGGTCGCCGACACCGCGCTGCGCGACTGGCCCCCGGCCTGAGCCCGTTCACCCGCGGAGCGCGTTCCCGGGCGGCGCCCGGCGGCGGTCCGGCCACCGAGTAGGGTGCCCGCTCCTCGGCAAGCGGATCGCCGACAGCCGCACCGTGCCCCTGGACCGCGCGCACCTGCCCCGCATCGCCCGCTGGCTCGCCGACGTGAAGGCCGACTGGCACCACGCGCCCGGCGTCTACGACGTCCACGAGCCGGCCCACCTGCCGGGCCAGCTCCTGGCGTTGGGCGTCGCAGGCGAAGCCCGAACTCATCCTCGTCGCGGACGGCGACGAGTACGCCGTGTACGACCACGCCGGTGCGTTGTCGCGCACCCCGGCGCTCGACCGGGCCGTGCGCGCCCTCGCCGTGGAGTGGCTCACCGCCAGGGACGCCGGGCCCCGCCAGCCGAAGCCGCCCGCCGAAGCCGCCAGCCGACCAACGGGCCGCGCTCCGCGCCCGGTTCGCCACGGCCACCCTGGACGACATCGAACGCGCCCTCGCCCGGCCCCAGCCCCGACGGGCCACCGCTTCGGGCCGGCACCGGCCCGCCGGCACCGGCCCGCCGGGTCAGGCGATGAGCAGCCGGAGCCCCAGCTCGGCCGCGTCGAGCTCGACCAGGTCCCGGTTGCGTTCGGCCCACCGGCCGGAGTCCAGGTCCGCGCCCAGCTCGCGCACCGCGCGCCGCTCGGCCGCCGGGCCCACCCGCGTCCACATCGACACCGCCCGGCGCACCGGCTCGTGCAGGTACCCCTCGGGCCGGCGCCAGTGGGCCTCGAAGAAGCCGTCCGCGCAGTCCCACGGGATGAGCACCGGCTCAAGCCGGCCCCCCACCGCCCGGGCCAGGTCCACCACCGAGGGCCGGCCGGCGACCAGGCCCGCCACCTCCGGCAGGTAGTCCCGGATCAGCCAGAACCGCTGCCGCCAGCCGGCCTCGCTCGCGTCGTGCGTGAAGACCACCACCCGCCGCGCCACCCGCCGCATCTCCCGCAGCCCGGCGAGCGGGTCCCGCCAGTGGTGCACCGTGCTGAACGCCATCGCCGCGTCGAAGGACTGGTCAGGGAACGGGAGATGCTCCGCGTGCGCCGCCACGCACGGCGCCGCCCCGGGCGGGCGCCGCGCCCGCATCACCGCCGACGGCTCCACCGCCACCACCTCCCGGTCGGCCGGCTCGTAGGAGCCGGTGCCGGCGCCGACGTTGAGCACCGTCCGCGCGTCTCCCAGCGCGGCGTTGACCTGCGCCGCGATCCGCGGCTCGGTGCGCCGGGTCGCCGGGTAGTCCGCCCCGATCACCTCGTACAACTCCGCGCCGGACAGCCTGGGTCGCTCCGTCGCGCCGTCTTCCGTCTCCACCGCTGTCACCCGTTCCCTCAGCTCCCTGTCGATGTTGGCCACCATGGCGGCGGCCCGGTCGCGGCGATCCAGCAGCAGGCCGCGCAGCTGCCGCAGCTGCGCGATCGCGTCCGTCGTCGGGTCGTCGACCAGCGCCGCGATCTCCCGCAGCCCGAAGCCGAGCCGCCGGTAGGCCAGCACCTCCCGCAGGCGTGCCACGTCGGCCGCCGCGTAGGCCCGGTAGCCGGCGGCCGTCCGCGCGGACGGGCGCACCAGGCCGATCTCGTCGTAGTGGTGCAACGTGCGGACGCTCACCCCGGCCAGCTCGGCCACGCGCCCCACGGTCAGATGTTCTGCCACGACACCGACCATGCGGCATCACGTCACGTGAGGGTCAAGCCCCACGACCCCGGACCGTGGCCCGGCGCGGTGCCCGTCGCGCGGCGGACCGCGCCGGGGCGGAGACGGCGACGGTGTTCGCCACCACGATCACCGCGATCGCCGACCAGGCGGGCGCGTCGAGGTGCTGCCCCAGGACGACCAGCCCGATCAGCGCCGCGAAGACCGGGTGGACGCTCATGAAGACGCCGAAGAAGTGCGCCGGCACCCGGCGCAGCGCCAGCAGGTCGGACAGCAGCGGCACGGCGGATGCCAGCACCCCGGCCACCAGCGCGCAGCCCAACGCCGCGAGCGTCGGCGGGTGTTGCCACAGTACCCAGGCGCCGACCGGCAGATAGAGGGTGCCGGAGACGACAGCCGCCGCCGCCGACCCCTCAAGCCCCGGCAGGCGGGCCCCGACGCTCCGGTTCAGCAGGATGTAGCAGCCCCAGCACAGCGCCGCCACCAGCGCGAGCCCGATCCCCGGGTAGTCGGTGGTGGGTGTCGGCCGGGCGATGACCGCCACCGCGCCCGCGGCGGCGAGCGCGGCGAGCAGGTCGGCCCGGCGGCGCGAGCCGACCAGGGCCACGGTCAGCGGGCCGAGGAACTCCAGGGTGACGGCCAGGCCGAGCCCGATCCGGTCGACCGCCGCGTACAGCGCCAGGTTCATCCCGCCGTAGACCAGCGCCAGCGCCAGCACCACCCGCCACTGGGCCGCGCTGAACCGGCCGATCCGCGGCCGGCCCACCACCGCGAGCACCACGGCCGCCACCCACTGCCGGACCGCGACCACCCCGACCGGGCCGAGCACCGGGAACGCCAGCGCCCCGACCGAGGCGCCCGCCTGGTTGGACAGGCCGCTGCCCAGCATCAGCGCCACCCCGCCCCAGCGCCCGGCCCGCCGGGCAGCCGCGGGCGCTTCGGCACCGGCGGCCGGGCCGGCCACGGTCGGCCGGGTGGCGGAGTCAGGCTGCATGCCTCCCACCATGGAAGCGCCCCGCCCATACGCAAAATGCATCCACGGCGCTACCTATACGCTGGGCGTATGGATGCCGGAGGAGTGGACGGACACCCGGACGGGGCGCGCGGTGCCGTGACACGCGCCGGGGCGCGGGACAACGCGGGGGCGCGCGGCGATGCCGGAGCGCTCGAACTGAAACACCTGCGCTGCCTGGTCGCCATCGTCGAAACCGGCAGCTTCACCGACGCCGCCCTTCAGCTCGGCATCTCCCAGGCCGCCGTCTCCCGGACCCTCGCCGCACTCGAGCGCCTGCTGGGCACCCGGCTGCTGCACCGCACCAGCCGCCACGTTGCCCCCACCACCGCCGGCGTGCGGGTCCTCGCCCGGGCCCGGGTCCTGCTCACCGGCGCCGACGAACTCGTCCGCGAGGCCACCACCGGCCACACCCGCCTGCACATCGGCCACGCGTGGTCCTCCTTCGGCCGCCACACCACCGAGTTCCAGCGCCGCTGGCACGAGCAGCACCCGGAGACCGAGCTACGTCTCATCCGGCACAACACCCCGACCGGGGGACTGGCCGAGGGCCTCTGCGACCTCGCCGTCATCCGCGCCCCCATCGACCTGCGCCCCTGGGCCCACGCGTTGATCGGACACGAACCCCGCTGGGTCGCCCTCGCCTCCGACGACCCCTGGGCCCGCCGCCGCCACCTCCGGCTGGCCGAGATCACCACCCGCACCCTCGCCCTCGACCGCCGCACCAGCACCACCACCCTCGACCTGTGGCCCGAGGGACAGCGGCCGGCGGTCGAGTACACCCGGGACATCGACGACTGGCTCGCCGTCATCGCCACCGGCCGCTGCGTCGGACTGACGCCGCGGGCCACCGCCGCCCAGTACCGGCGCGACGGCATCACCTACCGCCCGCTCCGCGACGCCGACCTGGTCCCCGTCCACCTCGTCTGGCGCCCGCACGACCCCCACCCCGCCACCCACACCGTCGTCGCCCTCGCCACCTCCCTCTACCGCGCCGACCACCACGCCCCGGCGCCCACCCGCTCGACCGGCCCGCGCCGGCGCTCCTGACCGGGCACCGCCGTCCGGAAGCCGCCGGCCCACCGGGGGAGTTCGGGGCCGCCGCGCCGAGCCCGTGCCCGCCCGGGACGCCCGCGGCCACTACCCGGTCAGCAGCACCGCCGTCAGGGGGACCAGTCCCTGGACATCGACCCAGGGACGGGGATGGACGCCGGGGCGCGGGCGGTAGCGGGCGAGCAGCGTGACGTTGTACAACGCCCACACCAGCGTCGGCAACGGCAGTACCAGCTGGCCCACGCCGACGCCTCCCGCGGCCAGCGCGTAGGCGGTGACGCGGGTCCCGCGCTCCCCGAGGAGTACGGGCAGGGTCATGGCGCCCTGGTGCCGGTCGTCGTCCACATCGCGCACGTCGTTCAGCAGCGCCGTCACGCTCATGATCAGCGCGAGGCTCAGCGCCAGGCACCAGGTGCGCGAGTCCTGGAGACGGCCGTGCTGGGCGGCGGGCAGGAGGACGGTCACCACGGCCCAAACGGCCACCACGTAGGGGAGTTTCAGACCCGGCAGATCCCGGGGCGCCCGGCGCGGCCCGCGCCAGGGCACCAACGGAGTGGCGTAGCACCAGCCCAGGGTCCCGGCCGTGGCCAGAGCCACGGCGCACCACGGGCGCAGCACGGCCAGCGGCGGCAGGACCAGCACGCAGGCGGCGGTCCATCCACGCAGCGAGCGCGCGTGCCGCGCCGTCCACGCGGAGCGCCGGCTGGTGCCGTCCCCAGCCGACTGGAGTCGGTCCCGGGTGTAGACGGCGGCCACCAGGAAGAAGGCGAAGGCCGCGAGCACCGGATCACCGGGGTGTCCCAGCGCCGTGCTGGTCACCCAGGCGCAGGCGGCGCCGGTGGCCCCGAAGAGCACGTTGGTCCAGGCGAGCAGGGTCACCGGCCCCGGGCGAAGGGGGCCCGGGTCGCCGGCGGTCGCCGAGAGCCGTGCTCCGGCAGCTGGGTGCGGCGGGGAGGACGAGCGAGTGGGCATGGAGGTTGGACTCTTTCCGGACAGACGAGGCGACAACGTGCCATTCTCCCGGCGTGGATGCCGCCAAACGATCACCTGGAACGGTGAAAGTCACCCGCGCGCGGACCCGGAACCGGATCACCCCGGCCGAAGTCGCCCAGTCGGCCGGCGTGCGTGGCCGGCCGGATCGGCCCGGCCGGCGAAGTCGGCCACGCCGTCGGTCGGTTACCCGGCCCCATGCGCACCAACCCGGCGCCATGGTCAACGCGCCATAACCGGTGGCGGGTTGGGTCGGGGGTGTGTCAACCTGCCGGCCATGGCAGCGGACGTGTGGAACGAACAGGTCGCCCGCGGCTACGACGCGGCCTCCGCCTCCATGTACGAGCCGGCGGTGCTGGAGCCCGCGGTGGACTTCCTCGCCCGGCAGGCCGGCGCCGGCCCGGCGCTGGAGTTCGCGATCGGCACCGGCCGCGTCGCGCTGCCACTGCGCGCCCGGGGCGTCCGGGTGGCCGGCGTCGAGCGGTCGGAACCCATGGCGCGGCGGCTGCGGGAGAAGCCCGGCGGCGACGACATCGCGGTGACCATCGGGGACATGGCACACGTCCGGGCGCCGGGCGAGTTCAGCCTGGTCTACCTCGTCTACAACGCCATCACCTGCCTGCTCACCCAGGACGACCAGGTCGCCTGCTTCCGGAACGCCGCCCGGCACCTCGCCCCGGGCGGGCGCCTGGTGGTCGAGGTCTGGGTCCCCGACCTGCAACGGCTCCCGCCGGGCGAGACCGCCCGCCCGTTCCACGTCGGCGAACACCACGTCGGTATCGACACCTACGACCTGGTCAACCAGCGGCTGGTCTCGCACCACTACCGGATCGACGACGGGCCGGCGGACGTCTTCCGCTCCCCGCACCGCTGGGTGTGGCCGTCCGAACTCGACCTGATGGCCCTACTCGCGGGCCTGGCACCGCACCAGCGGTGGGCGGACTGGGACGAGTCGCCCTTCACCTCGGACAGCCGTTCGCACGTCTCCGTCTGGCGGAAGCCGAGCGGCTGACGCCGCACCCCGCCGCCCGTCAGGGCAGCAGCCCGCGGACCCGCACCCAGGGCAGCAGCTGGTCACGCCTCGGCCCAGGCTCCAACTGGTCGACCAGCGTGGCCAGATGGGCCGTCAGGTTCTTGTGCCGCCGCAGCGCGCGGATCTCGTCGAGGGGCAGCGCCCGCCAGTCGTCGGCCCGGGCCGCCGCGTCCGCCGCCGTGAGCGTGAGCGCGGCCAGCGTGTCGTCGGCCAACGCCTCGGCCTCCCAGTCGGGTTGACCCGGCTCGGGGCCGAGCCGTTCGATCACCCACGTCCGCAGCCAGAACTCCTGCGTCAGCGCCCGCGTCGCCCCGTCCCCCGCCGTGCGCCGGTTGGCGAACAGCGCCAACGCGGCCCAGCGGCGCCGCACTTCGGCCGGCTGGCCGGCGGCGAGGGCGCGTTGCTGAGCGACCAGTCGCACCGCCTCAAGGCGCCACCAGTCGTCCCCCTCCACCGCGAACACCCGAAGCCGCTCCAGCGGCCACCCGCTCACGTCCACGGTCCCGTCCTTTCCGTGACCACACCGACCAGCCTCCCGGCGTCGCCCGGCCCGCGCACCGCCCGGCCTCCCGGCCCCCGGCCCCCGCGGTCAGTAGCGCGCGTCGAGTGAGTCGACGAGGGCGCGCAGTTCACGACGGCCGCGCCGGGACAGCGCGAGCAGGACCGCTTCGAGGAAGTCCCGCGCCTCGAACGGGTCGCCGCAGCACTCCCAGACGCCGCAGCCGCCGTCGTCCGCCACCCGGAGGCGGCGGTACGGGTCGTGCGCGAAGTCCCGCCAGTGCCGCAGGGCCGTCGCCGTGGCGCCCGGCCAGAGGTAGCCTCGCCGCCGCTCTATCCCGGCGATCTCGGCACGGGTCGCCGCGGACAGCCCGGCGCGGCGGAGCCGCTGGTCTTCCTGGGCCGGGCCGCGGGGGCGCTGCCCGGCCCGGACCCGCCCCGGCCGGCTACGCGGCACGGGCCTTTCGGTCGGAGGAGAAGGTCATGCGTCAATTCTGCCAGCCTGCCGCCGCGTTGGGCCGTCGTCGGCGGTCGCCGCCGCCTGGCGCGGGCTGCCCCGTCCGTTCGCCCGGCGCTGCTGCCCCCGGGGGGCCGGCGGGCGGTGGGGCCGTCGCCGGCGGTCCGCCGCGGGTCGCGTTCCGACCGGTCGGGCGCGGAGTGCCCCGCGCCCGCTCGCCCTGCGCGGCTACCCCCGGGGGGCCGGCGCCGTGCCGATGCCGTGCAGAAGGGTCTCGACGACCCGGCCCGCCAGCGCGTCCACCGCGTCGTCGGTGTCGGGCGCCTCGGCTGCGGCCTCGTAGATGAGCGCGTAGTAGACCCGCCGGCCCCACTCCAGGTCGGCGTCCGGCCGGAAGAGGCCGACGTCGCGGGCGCGCGCGAAGAGCCGGTCGCAGGTGGCCAGCACCTCGGCGTGCACCCGGGCGACCTCCGGGGCTTCGGTGGGCAGCGCCCCCATCCCGAAGCGCCAACTGACCTTCACCCTGAGCACGTTGGCGGTCACCTGGTAGAGCGCCACGGCGGGCGGCGCGGTGTCGGGCCGGGCCGACTCGACGGCCTCGTGGAACCGCTGCGTCGCCCACGCCGACAGCGCCGTGACCAGCGCCTCGCGGGACGCGAACCGCCGGTGCACGGTGGTCCGCGCGACCCCGGCCGCCTCCGCGATCTGCTCCATCGGCGCCGTCGGGTGGACGGACAGCACCCGCTCGGCGGCCTCCAGGATCGTGCGCACGGTCCGTTCCGCGTCGGCGCGCAGCGGCTTCGGGGCGGCGGGGGGCGAGTCCCTCGGCGTGGGGGGCGTCATGCCGGCAGGGCTCCTTCCTGGGCGGGCTGTCGGGCAACGCCACAAGGATACGCCGATGTGGCGGCTCGCTCTTAACTTGCAACAGTAGTGATGCGTGTTCTACCTTTGCTGCATCAACCGAGACGCGCTCATGTGTCTCCCCTGGTGGAGGAATCCCATGGACCTGAACCTCAACGGCAAGACCGCCCTCGTCACCGGCGCCAGCCGCGGCATCGGGCGGGCCGTCGTCGAAGCCCTCACCGCCGAGGGCGTCCGCGTCGTCGCCGCCGCCCGCACGACCCCGCCGGAGCTGACGGCGACCGGCGCCGTCCCGTTCGCCGTCGACCTCTCCGCGCCCGACGCCGCCGAGCGCCTGGTCACCGCCGCCCGGGCCGAGTTGGGCGGCATCGACATCCTGGTGAACAACGTCGGCGGCGGCGACGGCCCCCTCAAGGGCGGCTTCCTCGACACCACCGAGGAGCGCTGGGCGGAGGTGGTGGACCTCAACTTCTTCGCCACCGTCCGCGTCACCCGCGCCGCGCTCCCCGCGGTCGTCGAGGCCCGCGGCTCGATCGTCAACATCTCCTCGGCCGGCGCCCGCACCCCGCACGGCGGGCCGATCGCGTACACCACGGCCAAGGCCGCGCTCACCGCGTTCGGCAAGGCGCTGGCCGAGGAGTACGGCCCGAGCGGGGTCCGGGTGAACACCGTCTCGCCCGGCGCCGTCCGGACCTCCCTGTGGGAGAGCCCCACCGGCTTCGGCGCCGGCGTCGCCGAGTCCGCGGGAGTGACGCAGGAGCAGCTGCTGGCCGGGCTGCCGGCGGCGACCGGCATGCTGCTGGACCGGATGATCGAGCCGGCGGAGGTCGCGACCCTCGTCGCCTACCTCGCCTCCCCGCGCGCCGCCGCCACCACCGGCGCCGACTACCTGATCGACGGCGGCGCGATCAAGACCGCGTAGCCGGAAACGGCCGGGCCGCCGGGCCCGGCCCCCTGCTAGGGTGCGCCGATGTCATCGGTCAAGCAGATCCAGATCACCTTCGACTGCGCCGACCCCGAGCGCGTCGCCCGCTTCTGGTGCGAGGTGCTCGGGTACGTCGCGCCGCCGCCCCCGGAGGGCTTCGCCACCTGGGACGACTACCACCTTTCGCTGCGCCCCGAGGAGCGCGGCGCGTGGTTCGCCTGCGCCGACCCGACGGGGGCCGGCCCGCGGCTGTACTTCCAGCGGGTGCCCGAGGGCAAGGTCGCCAAGAACCGGGTGCATGTCGACGTCCGCGCCGGCGCCGGCCTGGTGGGCGCCGAGCGGTTGGCCACCCTGGAGGCCGAGCGCGACCGGTTGGTCGCCCTCGGCGCGGTCTGCGAGCGCGTGATGCTCGCCGACGAGGAGAACGAGTCCTGCATCGTGATGCGGGACATCGAGGGCAACGAGTTCTGCCTCGACTGACCGCTTGGCCGGGCCGGCCCGGCGGCCTCGACCGGCCCGGCCCGCAGGTGAGTTCAGCTGTTCGGCCAGGGCCGGCTGGTGCGCCCGAACCAGCCCGGCCCGCACATCAGTTGAGCTGCTCGGCCAGGGCCACCACGATGCCGGCCGGGCCGCGCAGGTAGCACAGCCGGTAGGCGTCCTGGTACCGCGCCACCTCGCCGAGGAGTTCGGCGCCGTGGGCGCGCAGCCGGGCCAGGGTGTCGTCGATGTCGTCGACGGCGAACATCACCCGGTGCAGGCCCAACGTGTTGGGCGCCGGGACGGCCGGCTCGGCGGTGACCGGCGCGGGGGAGTGGTACACGGTCAGCTCCAGCCGGCCGTGGCCGTCCGGGGTCCGCAGCATCGCGATCTCACTGCGGATCCCGGCCAGCCCCACGGCCTGGTCCGCCCACGAGCCCTCGATCTCGGCCCGGCCCTCCAGCGCCATGCCCAGCTCGGTGAAGAACGCGATCGCCGCGTCCAGGTCGTCCACGACGATGGCGACGTTGTCCATCCGCTGAATAGCCATGCCGCCGAGCATAGGCAGCGCCCACCGACCCGCCCCGCCGACCCGCCCCGCCAAGAAACACCCGCGACCGGCGCCCGGCGCGCCGCCGCTGCCGCGAGCAGGGCGGGCCGTGGGCCGATGACGGAATCCCTGAGAGGGCCGAGGCCGACCCTGGTGCCAAGTCGGCCGACCGCGTCGTGAATTGCGGTGGGCCGCTCGTGGACAGCGTTGCCCTGTGCCGAGATCGGGGCCGCGAGCGGGACCTCATGCGATCGAAGCCCCGGAGAGTGGCGAGCCCCGCCCTGGGTGCACCCGTGTCTGCCAGCTCGCGCTGACGCCCCGTCTCCTGTTCCTTCTTGCTGGACAGGGGCCGAGCTGGAACAGCCTCGATTGGATCTGTGCGAGCTGCTCCTGACCAGCCCTTAGCTCGAGGGTACTTCCTCCGCCAGCGCGTCCAGCGGTGGGTGGGCCAGTGTGCAGGCCTACTCCTGGTGCCCGGGGGCAACCCGCTCCAGATGTGAGGTGTTACCCTGAGATATTACCCTGAGTAGCCTTCAGGGTGTATTTTTGTGATGCTGTCTCGGGGGAGGCGTGATGCGAGCGTTTGACTGGTCGCCGGTAGACATGGATCGGGATCCAACACCGGGCGACCCGGACGAGGTTCGTGAGCTGGCAGATGACCTCCAGCATTTCGCTGATGATGTCGGTGAGGCGTTGGGGAAGATCCGTGGCATGGCGGGTGAGCGTGCCATGTTGGACTGGGCTGGTCTGTCAGCAGACGCTTTCCGACGGGAGTTCGACGGCGTCCCTGACAATCTCACGAAGCTCGAAGACTCCTACTCCCTGTGCGCTCAAGCCCTCCACACCTACTGGCCCAAGCTCCAGACGGCGCAGGGCATGGCCGATCGGGCGCTGGACCGCGCCATCGCCGCTCAGACGGACCTGGTAGCGGCCCAGTCCGCGCTTGGGGACGCCACCGACTGGGTCGGTCGCGCCGCTGAGGAGAGCGAGCGCCTGCAACGCGGGGGCGAACGGGACAACGTCGAGCCGCCCGATGAGCACACCGTCCGCGCCGCCGCCCGCGATCAACAGGCCGCCGAGACGGCGGCCAGCGCCGCTCAGGGCCGGGTCGACAGCGCTGAGGAGCGTCTCTCGGCGGCACGTCAACTCGCCCTGGAAGCTCAAGAGATGCGTGAGGAAGCTGCTCGCGAGTGCGCCCGTGACATCGGCGAGGCTTCTGACGCCGGCATCCAGAACCGGCGTTGGTGGGAGAAGGCCATCGACTGGGTGACCGACAACTGGGACACCCTCGTCGAGATCTGCAAGGTCGTCGTGGCAGTTCTCGGTGTGGTCGTGTTGATCATCGGTGGCCCGCTGACCTGGGTGGTCCTCGCGGCGGCGGTGGTAGTCCTTGCCGACACCCTCATCAAGTACGCACGAGGAGAAGTCGGGCTCCTCGATGTCGCTTTCGCGGCCCTGGACTGCATTCCGGGTGGCCGCGGCATTACCACCGCCGCCGGTCTGGCTGCCGGGATGCGCAACATGGGCCGGTCGATCCGCAACATCGGGCGCGGCGGGCTGCGTGGGGCGGATGACGTGCCGGTTCCACATGATGTGCCGCCAAGCGGGAGGTGCGTCAACGGGCATCCGGTGGACATGGTTTCCGGTGAGATGATCACGCAGGAGACCGACGTGATCCTGCCTGGCGTGCTGCCGGTGGTCCTGCGGCGCACCTACCTTTCGACCTACCAGTGGGGCCGATTCTTCGGTGCTTCGTGGGCCTCGACGTTGGATGAGCGGCTGGAGATTGACGAGGAGGGTGTCCGGTTCGCCACCGAGGACGGCATGATTCTGGTCTATCCCATACCTCGGCCCGGCCGTCCTACGCTGCCTACGTCGAATTCGCGCCGGCCGCTCACCTGGTCCGGCCGGGTCGGTGACCGAATGCTCATCACTGATCCCGACAGCGGCTGGACCCGGCACTTCGCGCCTATGGCCCGGGCGCCACAGGGCACCTCGGCGTTCACCCTCTACCTGGTGGAGATCACCGACCGAAACGGCAACAGGGTCAGCATCGACCGCGACGAAGCGGGCCTGCCCCAGGCCGTGCGTCACGCGGCTTATCACATCGACGTCGACATCCGCAGCGACCGAATACTCCGACTGCGGCTGAGGGATGCCTCGGGAGAGTACGACGGAACCGAGTTGCGGCGTTACGCGTACACCGTCGACGGCCTCTTGCGAGAGGACTACAACTCCTCCGGGATACCCACGGTCTTCGACTACGACGAGCGGGCTCGGATTATCTGCCACACGGACCGGAACGGGCACTGGTACCGGTTCGCCTACGACGACCAGAGCCGCTGCGTCGTCGGGGAGGGGGAAGAAGGCGTGCTGAGCTGCGTCATCACCTATGACTCGGCCCAGCGCAGTACCCGTTACACCGACTCCAGAGGGCACACCCGGACGTACCGGCACGACGACCGCTTCCGGCTTGTCGAGGTCATCGACCCGCTGGGCGGCGTTGTGCGCAACACCTTTGACGAGGCGGGACGGCTGGTCGCCCGGACTGATCCGCTGGGCCATACGCGGCGTCAGGACCATGACGACGAGGGCAACCTCGTTGCCATCCAGACCCCAGACGGCAACGTCACCAGGGCCGCCTACAACGAGCGGCACCAAGTGGTACAGGCCGTGATGCCGGACGGTCGGGTCTGGCGGCACGACTATGACGATTCCGGGAACCACGTCTTCACCCGGGACCCGTCGGGGACGGAAACGCGTTACGCGTATGACGCTACAGGAGCTCTTGTCGGTGTGACCGATGCCGCCGGAAGGACCAGCCGGGCGCGTGCCAATGCCGCGGGTCTCCCTGTGCGGTTCACCGATGCCCGGGGGGCGGTCAGCGGCATCGTGCGTGATGCGTTCGGCAGGGTCACCTGCTTCACCGACCCGCTCGGTCACACGACGCGGTTCGGCTGGACCGTCGAGGGCAAGATCGCCTGGCGTCAGGACCAAACAGGAAACCGCGAGACCTGGGAATGGGATGGTGAGGGAAACCTCGTCTCGCACACCGACCGCGCGGGGAGTCGGACGCGCTATGCCGTTGGCCCCTTTGGCCAGGTGACGTCGCAAACGAAGGACAGCGACAGCGGATACGCCTTCGCCTACGACACCGAGCTCAACCTGCTGCGCGTGACGAACCCCGCTGGCCAGGTGTGGACATACACCTACGATGCCGCGAATCGAGTGGCCTCCGAGACCGACTTCGGTGGTCGCGCGCTCAACTATGAGGTGGACGCGGCCGGCGGGCTGGTTTCGCGCACCAACGGGGCCGATGAGCGGATTCTCTTCTGCCGCGACGAGCTCGGTCGGACAGTGGAGATGTACCACGACGGTGTGACTGCCTACTTCACCTACGACTCGTCCGGGAACATCGTGCGGGAGGCCAACTCAGAAGTGGTCGTCGAGCGGGAGTACAGCCCGGTCGGCCTGCTCCTGTCCGAGGCCGTCAACGGCCGGAGGACCACTTTCACCTACGATGCGCTCGGTAGGCGCACCGGGCGCCGCACCCCCAGCGGCATCGAGTCGACCTGGACGTATGACGCCTCCGGATCCCCCCTCACGCTGATAACAGCGGGGCACCGCATCGATTTCGAATTCGACCACGCCCTCCGGGAGCGCGTGCGCCGGCTCCCGGGAGGTGCCCAGCTCACCCAATCGTGGAATGAGGCAGGGCTGCTTGTTGAACAACGGCTAGCCCGGGCCACCGAGCAGGCCGAGGAGGCGCTGCTGGAGCACCGTACCTACGCCTACCGGCCCGACGGTGTCTTGACGGCCATCGACGAACTCACCTCGGGTACGCGCCGATTCGACCTGGACACGCACGGCCGCGTGACAGCTGTGAACGGACGGAACTGGACGGAGACATACGCCTACGACGCCATCGGCAACATCAGTGCGGCGACGACTCCAGGCACCGGCGACGAACGGGCTGAGCGCACGCATAGGGGCACCCGGATCACCCACAGTGGCCGTACTCGGTACGAGCGCGATCCCGAAGGACGTGTCGTTCGCATCGTGCACCGGCTGCTCAACGGCCAGAAGCGGCAGCGCGGGTTCAGCTGGGACAGCCAGAGTCGGCTCGTCGGGGCAACGACTCCTGAGGGTATTCGTTGGCGCTATGTCTACGATCCCGCTGGCCGCCGGGTGGCGAAGCAGCGCCTCGACAGCCGTGGCGGCGTCGCAGACCAGACGCTGTTCGTCTGGGACGGTGCACGTCTGATCGAGCAGATCACCGACGGAGGGCACGCGACTTCCTGGGACTATGCGCCCGGAAGTCACCGCCCGCTCGCCCAGGTCGATCGCACCGACATCGATGTACGTTTCCACGCCATCGTCGCGGACCTGTCCGGCGCACCGACGGAGTTGGTATCAGCCGAAGGGAACATCGCATGGCGACACCGGACCACACTGTGGGGAATCCCCCTGCCTGGCCGAGCGCACGACGAGACATCGGTGCCCGCCACCGGAGGAGTGGAATGCCCCCTACGCTTCCCCGGGCAGTACGCCGACGCTGAGACGGGCTGGCACTACAACTACCAGCGCTACTACGACCCGCAGGTCGGACAGTACGCCACTGCCGACCCGCTCGGGCTCGCGCCGGGACCGCACGACTCGGGGTACGTGCCCAACCCCTACAGCGCTTCCGACCCGCTGGGACTCGCCTGGCAGGACCCGAACAACGGCATGCGGTTCGGCCGTGACCCTAGCCTCCCGCCCCCAGCCGAAGGCGGTCGCGAGTTCACCCGTGGCAACCAGTACCCTTCCGAATACTGGCAAGGAACACACGACTACATGACCGCCAACTATACCGACGAGGGCAGGGCCGCAGGAGGCACGCCGCTCGACAGCGACGGCAACCGTATCCCCCGGGATCAACTAACCTGGCGCGACGGCGCGAACAATGTGATCTGGGACCCTCATGCGAACAATCCGAAGCCGTTCAGTCGGACAGTGACGTACGAACACCTCGACCCAGTGGTCGAACATTGGAACAACACAGGAAGGTTCTCCGATCGGGCCACTCGGAACAGCTTCTACAACCACACGGAACGGATCGAACCAATGGACTGGAGTCAGAACTCGGCCGGTGGAGGCAGAATGACAACCGAGTACATCCAGGAGACCGGACCGGGCTACTCGTGTTCCTGACCAAGGAGATCTCATGAATATCCGGGAGGCCGTCACCGGATTCCCTGCCGTGGCGGAACTTGAGGGCCTCGAAGACGCCTGGCGCTGGTCGCCGGCGCCCGGCATCGACTTCGCCGGCACACTCTCCGCCGACGGAAACAGGTTGATCCAGACCAGCAGCCGTGACTCCTACGAGCAGGACCTCGCGGTAGCGATCCTGCGGTTCGCCCAAGAACGGGAGGAGGAGATCTTCGCACGAAACCCGAACCTGGGGTCCGTCGCAGGGTTCACCGCGCCGAACGGGGCGCCTTTCGACGCTGTCGCCGGTGTGGCACCGGCCGTTCACCGGTTCTACGCGGTGGAGTTGCCGGAGCTGACGCCGCTGGTTCGCGTCGTCTTCCCGGCCTACGTGTGCGAGTTCTCCGGCGGTGAGACCCTGGCGGAATCGATCACGCGCTACCAGATGCTCCAGGCTGTCCGATGGAAGCGCGGTCCCGTCCCCTTCCTCAAAATGCGGTTCGCGAATACCAGGACGTTGGGCCGCAGTACGAACGAGGGACGTGGACTCGCCGAACCCGTCATCCTGGAACGCGAGCTGAGCCAGATGGCCGATGCCCCCGGAAGTTTCGTCGAATTCGAGAATCGACATGGGCAGGTGTGGCGTGTGGAATGGCACGGTACCTGGTACATCGCTGAATGGGACACCCAGGACGGCGCACCGTGGGAGACCACGCTCGACGCGCTTCTCGCCTTCGCTTCCGCCCGCCTGAACGAGTAGCCGTCAGGGCGGGGCGGTGCCCCAGCCGCCCGTGGCCGAAGGCAAGGTTGTCAGGGACTGGTGTCATCGACCGAGTTCGGTGAAGAACGCGATCGCCGCGTCCAGGTCGTCCACGACGATGGCGACGTTGTCCATCCGCTGAATAGCCATGCCGCCGAGCATAGGCAGCGCCCACCGACCCGCCCCGCCAAAAACACCGGCGCCCGGCGCGCCGCCGCTGCCTACACTGCCGCACATGGCATGCCGCATCACCGAGTTGGTCATCGACGCCGCCGACGCCGAGCGGCTCGCCGCGTTCTGGCGCGCGGTCCTCGACTACGTGGAGCTGGACCGCGAGCCGGACGGCAGCATCCAGCTCGGGCCCCGGGAGGGCTTCGGCGGCTCGCGGCCCACCCTGGTCATCAGTCCTACCGACGACCCGCGCGCCGGCAAGCTCCGGCTGCACTTCGACGTCAACCCCACCGACCACGACCAAGACGCCGAGCTGGCCCGCCTGCTCGCCCTCGGCGCGCGCCCCGTCGACATCGGCCAGACCGGCGAGGAGAGTTGGCACGTGCTGTCCGACCCGGAGGGCAACGAGTTCTGCCTGCTGCGCGCCAACGTCCGCCCCGCCTGAGGCGACCTCACCCCCGGGTCGTCCCCCTGACCAGCGCGTCCAGCAGGAGGTTGACCAGCGGGCTGGCCTGTTCCGGGGTACCCTGCCGCACCGCGTACGCGACGCCGCCCATCAGCAGCAGCACGTGCTCGGGATCGACATCGGCGCGCAGGCTGCCGTCCCGGGCGCCGGCCGCGAGGAGGGTGGCGACGGCGTCGGTCAGCAGCGCGCGGCTGTCGGAGTACGGGTCGACGCCCGCGGCGATCACCGCGTTGAGCGCCTCGGACATGCCGCTCTTGGCGGTGGCGTACCGAACGAAGTGGTCCATCCAGAGCCGGGTCGCCTCGGCCGCCGGGTGCGCGGCGAGCAGGTCGTCCGCCTTGGCGCACACCTGGGCGAGTTGACGCCGGTAGGCGGCGTCGATCAGCACCTCGCGCGTCGGGAAGTGCCGGTAGAGCGTGCCGACACCGACGCCCGCCCGCTTGGCGATGGCGGCCGGGGCGGCCTCCAGGCCCTGTTCGGCGAACATCCGCGCGGCGACCTCCAGCAGGCGCTCGCGGTTCTGTAGCGCGTCGCTCCTGGTGCGACGGGGGGTGGCGGGCACGCGGAATCCCTTGGGGTCGGCGGACGGTTGCTTTCCGGAACATGTTCCGCTTAACTTCAAGCGGAACGGATTCCGCTCACACTCTATGCCTGGAGCCCGCCATGCCAACCCTTGCCGACCAGGCCGAACGGCACTGGTTCATCACCGGAGCCGCCGGCGGCCTGGGCCGCCACCTCACCGCGCACGCCCTGCGCGAGGGCGACCGCGTCACCGCCACCGTCCGCCGCCCCGCGGCCCTGGACGACCTGCGCGAGACCCACGGCGACCGGCTCACCGTCGAGGTCCTCGACCTCACCCGGCCCGCCGACATCGACCGGGTGATCGGCGCGACGCTCCGCCGCCGGCCGGTCGACATCGTCGTCAACAACGCCGGCTACGCGGTCGTCGGCGCCGCCGAGGAAATGACCGCCCAGCAGGTCCGCGACCAGGTCGAGGTCCTGCTGCTGGCCCCGATGATGATCACCCGCGCCTTCCTGCGGCCGATGCGCGAGCAGGGCGGCGGCCGGATCATCCAGATCTCCAGCATGGGCGGCCAGATCGGCACCCCCACCCACAGCGCCTACCACGCGGGCAAGTGGGGCCTTGAGGGCTACACCGAGAGCGTCAGCCAGGAGGTCGCCGACTTCGACATCCACCTCACCCTCGTCCAACCCGGCGCCACCCGCACCGGTTTCGCCGCCGCCCTGCGGTACACGACCGAGACGGCCCCCTACCGCGACCACGTCGTCGGCCGGACCCGGCGTGCCCTGGCGGGCGCGGACGAGAGCCTCTTCACCGGCGACCCGGCGCGGCTCGCCGCCGCCGTTCACGCCACCACCCGGCAGCACCGGCCACCCCTGCGCCTGACCCTCGGCGCCGACACCTACCACGCCATCCACGCCGCCCTCACCGAGCGCCGCACCGCCCTCGAATCCCAACAACCCCTCGCCGCCTCCGTCGCCTTCCGGGACTGACACGGCCGGGCTGCCGGCCTGGCCCGGACCGGCCCGCGCACCGCACCCGGTCCCGTTGAGCAGCTCGGCGCCGCGGAAGACGGTGGTCGGGCGGTCCCCCGGCGGGTCCCGGCGTGCCGCCCCTGGCAAAGCGGCGCCGGCGGCGGTATCAACACCGGGACACCCGCAAGCGGCGAAGGCCGCCCGGAAGCCACCCGCACCGGCCCCGCCGGACCTCCCGACCCGAACGGCCCCGCCGGCCCGACTGGAAAGAGCCAACGCCCGCCATGTTCCGCAGCCCATCAGCCGCCCTGCTCGCCCGACTTGAGGAGGCGGCACCGGGCGCGGTCGCCGCCCGCGCGTCCGACCGGCTCGCCTTCGCCCACGACGCCTCGCACTACCTGCTGGTGCCGCAGGCCGTCGTCACCCCACGGGACCGGGAGCAGGTGGCGGCGCTGCTGCGCGCCGCCGCCGCGCACGACCTGGCGCTCACCTTCCGTTCGGGCGGCACCAGCCTCTCCGGCCAGGCCACCAACGACGGCGTGCTGGTCGACACCCGCCGCCACTTCCGGGCCGTCGAGGTGCTGGACGAAGGGGCCCGGGTGCGGGTCCAGCCCGGCGCGACGGTGCGCGCCGTCAACGCCCGGCTCGCCCGGTACGGCCGCAAGCTCGGGCCCGACCCGGCCAGCGAGTCGGCCTGCACCATCGGCGGCGTCGTCGCCAACAACTCCAGCGGCATGGCCTGCGGCACCGAGTTCAACACCTACCGCACCCTGGAGTCGGCGGTCCTCGTCCTGCCGAGCGGTCACGTCGTGGACACCGGCGCCCCGGACGCCGACGAGCGACTGCGGGCCGTGGCCCCCGCGTTGCACGCCGGGCTGGCCCGGCTCCGGGACCGGGTCCGCGCCAACCCCGCCTCGCTGGCCACCATCCGCCGGCTCTACGCCATCAAGAACACCATGGGCTACGGGCTCAACTCCCTGGTCGACCACACCCGTCCGGTCGACATCCTCGGCCACCTGGTGGTGGGCAGCGAGGGCACCCTGGCCTTCGTCGCCGAGGCGACCTTCCGCACCGTCCCGGCGCACCCGCACACCGCCACCGGGCTGCTGCTCTTCCCCGACCTGACGGCGGCCACCGGCGTCCTGCCCGAGCTGGTCGCCGCCGGCCTGGCCACCGTCGAACTCCTCGACGCCACCAGCCTGCGGGTCGCCCAGCGCGACGCCCGCGCCGCCGAGCCGCTGCGCCGGCTGGCCGTCGAGCGGCAGGCCGCGCTGCTGGTCGAGTACCAGGAGCCGACCGCCGAGGCGCTCGCCGACCGGGTCCGCGCCGGCACCGGCCTCTTCGCCACGCTCCCGCTGGAGGTGCCGGGCGTGCTCAGCGACGAGCCGGCCGCCCGGGCCGCGCTCTGGCACATCCGCAAGGGTCTCTACGCGGCCGTCGCCGGCGCCCGCCCGTCGGGCACCACCGCGCTGCTGGAGGACATCGCCGTCCCCGTCGATGGCCTGCTGCCCACCTGCGTCGCGCTCACCGAGCTGTTCCGCGCGCACGACTACACCGACAGCGTCATCTTCGGCCACGCCAAGGACGGCAACCTGCACTTCCTGCTCAACGAGTCCTTCGACCGCCCCGAACTGCGCGACCGCTACCTGGCGTTCACCGAGGACCTGGTCGACCTGGTGCTCGGCCAGGGCGGCACGCTGAAGGCCGAACACGGCACCGGCCGGATGATGGCGCCCTACCTGCGCCGCCAGTACGGCGACGAACTGTACGACGTGATGCGCGAGATCAAGCGGCTGGTCGACCCGCGCGGCCTGCTCAACCCGGGCGTGCTGCTCAACGACGACGAGGCCGCGCACGTCAGCCACCTCAAGTCCAGCCCCACCGTCGAGGAGGAGGTGGACCGGTGCGTGGAGTGCGGCTACTGCGAGCCGGTCTGCCCCAGCCAGGACCTGACCACCAGCCCCCGGCGGCGGATCGTGCTGCGCCGCGAGGCGGCCAGGGCCCGGGCCGCCGGCGACACCGAGCTGCTGGCCCAGCTGGAGCGGGAGTACCGGTACGACGCCGTCGAGACGTGCGCCGTGGACGGCATGTGCCGGACCGCCTGCCCGGTGCTGATCGACACCGGCGACCTCACCCGCCGGCTCCGTGCCGAGGGGCGGGGGCGCGCCGAGCGCGCCCTGTGGGCGACGGCCGCCCGGCACTGGGACGCCACCACCGTGGCGGGGGCCGCGGCGCTCACCGTGGGCCGCGCGCTGCCGAACGCGCTGCCGCGCGCCGCGACCGCCGCCGGCCGGGCGCTCCTCGGCCACGAGACGGTGCCCGCCTGGTCCCCCGACCTGCCCGCCGGCGGCAGCCGTCGCCGCCCCCGGCCGGCCGCCGCACCACGGGCCGTCTTCTTCCCGTCCTGCGTCACCACCCTCTTCGGCCCGGCCACGACCGAAACCGGCCCGGCCACGCCCGCGACCGGCGCGGCGGGCTCGGCGACCGGTCCGGCGGGCTCGGCGGGCTCGGCGACCGCGAAGGACACCACGACCGGGGGCGTCATCCCGGCGACCGGCCCGGCCGGGGCCACGGCCGAGGGGGACCCCCCTCGGCCCGCGCCCGCCGAGTCCGCCGCGCCCGCCCCCGGTGTGCGGGACGCGTTCCTCGCGCTCTGCGCCCGGGCCGGCGTCGAGGTTCGGGTGCCCGAGCGGATCGGCTCGCTCTGCTGCGGCACGCCCTGGAAGTCCAAGGGCCTGACGGCCGGCCACCAGGCGATGCGCGCCCGCGTGGTGCCGCTGCTGCTGCGGGCCAGCGACCAGGGGGCGCTGCCCGTGGTGGTCGACGCCGCCTCCTGCACCGAGGGCCTGGCCGGGCTGCTCGCCGACGCGGGCGTCCGGGTGATCGACGCGGTCGAGTTCGTCGACACCACCCTGCTGCCGCTGCTGCCCGCCGCCCGCCGGATTCCGTCGCTGGTCGTGCACCCGACCTGCTCCTCCACCCAACTCGGCCTCAACCCCGCCCTGTTCCGGGTGGCGGCGGCCGTCGCCGACGAGGTGATCGAGCCCGAGGAGTGGCGCTGCTGCGCCTTCGCCGGCGACCGCGGCCTGCTGCACCCGGAGCTGACCGCGTCGGCCACCGCCGCCGAGGCCCGCGCGGTGCGCCGGCACGCGGCGGCCGCGCACGCCTCGGTCAACCGCACCTGCGAACTCGGCATGACCCGGGCGACCGGGCACCCCTACCGGCACCTGCTGGAACTCCTCGACCAGGTGACCCGCCCCGCCCCCGGGGAGGGGGCGCCCCGGCGGCGGTGAGCCGCTGGTGGCGCGGGGCGGGTCGGCCGGCCGTCACCCGGTGGTGGCGAAGCGGTCCCACACCCGGTGGGCGCCCAGCAGTTCGACGACGCCGCGCAGCGCGCCCGGCCCGTCCTCGGCCAGGACCACGCCGGCCGCGTCCGCCGGCACGGCGGCCGCCGTGAACGCCGCCTCGGCGCCGGCCCAGCCGCCGAGTGCCTTCCCGTGCCGGTACGCCTCGGCCAGCAGCAGCCCGACCCGCGGGTCGGTGGCGCCGCCGGCGCCGGCCGCGGCCTTGGCGTCCCGGGCGCCGAAGGCGTCCTGGCCGGGGCCTGGGGTGCCGGCGACGAGGACGGCGTCGAACTCGACGGAGCGGGCGGTGACATAGGTCCGCTGGACGGTGACGGCGTCATCGCCGGCGCCCAGCACCCCGCCGGTGGGGGCGATCACCAGCGGGACCATGCCGGCGTCCAGCACCGCCTGCCGCACCGCGCGCACCCCGTCCAGGCCGGTCGTCCCGTCCGTGACGACGCCGACGATCCGGCCGTCCACCGGCCAGGTGCTCCCGAGCTGCGAGAGGGCCGGGCTGGGTGCCACCGGGGGCACCTCCTCGATGGGCTCGGGGGCGGGCAGGCCGAGCCCGGCCGCGACCCCCGCGCACAGCTCGCCGTCGATGGTGGCCAGCACCCGCAGCGCCCGCTCCTTGACGGACTGCTCGTAGCACTTGCCGAGTTCGAAGGTGTAGGCGCCGATGATGTGTTCGCGCTCCACCGGCGACATGCTGAGCCAGAACCGGCGGGGCTGGCTGAAGTGGTCGGCGAACGACTCGGGGGCCTCGCGCACCTTCCTCGCCGCCGGCAGCTGGACCGGCGTCTCCACGTACCCGCCGTCCGCCGCGCCGGTCTGGAACGGGCAGCCGCCGTCGAGCGAGTTGGGCCGGTAGGGGGCGACGCCCCGGTGCACGGCCGTCTGGTGCATGCCGTCGCGCAGCATGTCGTTGACCGGGGCGTGCGTCCGGTTGATGGGCAGCTGGCCGAAGTTGGGCCCGCCCAGCCGGCTGATCTGGGTGTCCAGGTAGGAGAAGAGCCGGCCGGCCAGCAGCGGGTCGTCGGTGATGTCGATGCCGGGCACGAGGTGCCCGACGTGGAAGGCGACCTGCTCGGTCTCGGCGAAGAAGTTCGACGGGTTGGCGTTCAGCGTCAGCAGGCCGATCGGCCGCACCGGGGCCAGCTCCTCGGGCACCAGGTTCGTCGGGTCCAGCAGGTCGATGCCCTCGAAGGTCTGCTCCGGGGTGTCGGGGAAGACCTGGATGCCCAGCTCCCACTGCGGGAAGGCGCCGGCCTCGATCGCGTCGGCCAGGTCCCGGCGGTGGAAGTCGGGGTCGACCCCGTTGATGAGCTGGGCCTCCTCCCAGACCAGCGAGTGCGTGCCAAGACGCGGCTTCCAGTGGAACTTCACCAGCGTGGTGGTGCCCTCGGCGTTGACCAGCCGGAAGGTGTGGACGCCGAAGCCCTCCATCATCCGGTAGGAGCGCGGGATGCCCCGGTCGGACATGTTCCACAGGGTGTGGTGGGTCGCCTCCTGGTGCAGCGTGACGAAGTCCCAGAACGTGTCGTGCGCGCTCTGGGCCTGGGGGATCTCCCGGTCCGGGTGCGGCTTGCCGGCGTGGATGACGTCCGGGAACTTGATCGCGTCCTGGATGAAGAAGACCGGCATGTTGTTCCCCACCAGGTCGAAGACGCCCTCCGAGGTGTAGAACTTGGTCGCGAAGCCCCGGGTGTCGCGCACGGTGTCCGAGGAGCCGCGCGAGCCCAGCACCGTGGAGAACCGGACGAACACCGGCGTCTCCACGTCCTTGGCGAGGAACGCCGCCTTGCTGACCTCCGTCGCCGTCCCGTACCCCTGGAAGACGCCGTGCGCCGCCGCGCCCCGGGCGTGCACCACCCGCTCGGGGATGCGTTCGTGGTCGAAGTGCATGACCTTCTCGCGCAGGTGGTGGTCCTGCAGCAGGACGGGCCCGCGGGGGCCGGCCTTGAGCGAGTGGTCGCTGTCGGGGAGCCGGGTGCCCTGGGCGTTCGTCAGCCGGCTGCCGCCCTGGGCGACCTCCGCCTGGTCGACGCCGGTGGCCTGCCCGGTGGGGGAGTAGGTGTCCGGGCCGCGCTGGTCCGGCTTGGGCGGCAGCGGGCCGCGGGGCTTGACCGGCTCGTCCACCGGGGGCGTCTCGGCGCCCGGCTTGCCGGGGATGCCCTCCTCCGGTCCGGTGTCCGGCCGCAGGGCCTCGCTGACCCGGTCGGCGGCGCGCTTGAGTGGGTTGCTCTCGTCCATCGTCGGTAGTTCCTCCGCGTCGGCCGGCCGTGGCCGGCACCTGGGGCCCTGAGGGTGTCCGATGCCCGGGCCCGCGAGCTCATCGGTAGGGCAAGTCGGATATTTCGCCCACCGGACGTCACCCTAGAGGCCGCGCCGCGGGGACCGGCGGCACCCGCGGACGTGAGTCGTCCGGGACCGGCGCCGGGCCGCGCCCACGGCGAAGCCCGCCCGGCGCTCGCCCGGGCGGGCTCGCCCTGCGGCCGGTCAGCCGCCCGTCGGCGCGGCTCCGCGGCGCGTCCCTGACCCGGTCGGTCATCGCGGCGAACGGCCCGACCGCCCACCGCACGACGGTCGAACCCGCCGTGCCGGGGTGCGGGCGGGTGGGCGCCATCCGCTCGGCCGTCAGCAGCCGGCGGGCCCATCGTGATCCACTCCTCCTGTCGGTGCCGCCCGGCCGGGTGCGGCCCCCCGAACTGGCGGAGCCGGGCGGGCACGACCGGGGCGGGCCGGGTTGCCCGCGCGCCGGGTCCGTCAACCGGCCGTCGCCCCCCCCACCGGCGCCGCGCGGCCAGGACCGGCCGACGCCGCCCCCGACCCCCGCGCCACGGTCGGTACCTACGGCCGGCGCAGCGTCCGGTCGGCGCGGCCGCCCGTTACCTCGGCCAGCGCCTCCCGCACCTCGGCGACCGAGATCCGGGCCAGCCGGGCATCCGGCGCCGCCCCGTGCGGGTCCCCCGGCCGGGCGCCGTCCGCCGGGTCCGGGTGCCACAGGGCGCGGTGCCGGCGGCCCGGCGGCGGACCCCACAGCGCGGGGGAGACCGGGCCGAAGAGCACCACCGACGGCGTGCCGTGCGCGGTCGCCAGATGGGCCACCCCGGTGTCGCCCACCACCACCGCGCTGGCCTCGGCGACCAGCGCGGACAGCGTGGGGAACGGCAGCCCGGCCAGCACCGCGCCCGCCGGCAGCCCGGCCAGCGCCGCCACCCGCTGGGCCAGCGGCTCCTCACCCGGCCCGGCCGTCACCACCACCCGCGTCCGGTCGCCCAACGAGCGGGCCACCGCGGCGAACCGCTCGGCCGGCCACCGCCGGGCGCCCGCGTCCGCCCCCGGGTGCACCACCACCGCCCCGGGCGCGGGGGAGGCCACCGCGGGTGCGGCGATCCCCAGCCGCGTCGGGTCGGCCGGCATCCCGTGCCGGCGCAGCAGCCGGCACCAGCGCTCCCGTTCGTGTTCCCGCTCCGCCCACTGGTCCGGCGGCAGCAGGGCGTACCCGATCGTCCGCGCGGGCCGCAGGGCCAGCAGCGGGCGCAGGCTCGCCGGGCCGTTGCCGTGCAGGTCGATGGCCAGCTCCGGGGCCGGTCCCCGCCACGGGACGCGGGCCGGCACCTCCCGGCCCGGCGCGACGGTCGGCACCAGCTCGTCGACGCAGTCCAGCGCCGCCACCGCCCCGGCCAGCGACTCCGGGGCGGCCAGCAGCAGCCGGTGCGCGGGGAACGAGCGCCGCACCGCCCGCAGCGCGGGCACCGCCGTCAGCAGGTCCCCGAGCCCCAGGGCCCGCAGCACCAGCACCCGGCTCACGACGCGGCGCGCGCGGCCCGGTGGGCGATGGCCGTGGTGGAGTGCCCGTCCAGGTAGGGCAGCACCAGCGCCTGCCCGTTCCACTCCCGCAACTGGGCCGCCTCCGGCAGGTCGCGGACGCTGTAGTCGCCGCCCTTGACCCAGATGTCGGGGCGCAGCAGCCGCAGCAGGGCCTGCGGGGTGTCCTCGGTGAACTCCGCGACCGCGTCCACACAGCCCAGCCCCTCCAGCACCCGGATCCGGTCGGCCGCCGGGTTCAGCGGCCGGCCGGCGCCCTTCAGCCGGCGCACCGAGGCGTCCGAGTTCACGCAGACGATCAGCAGGTCGCCGGTGCGCCTGGCGTTCTCCAGGAACCGCACGTGGCCCGCGTGCAGCAGGTCGAAGCAGCCGCCGGCCGCCACCACCGTGCCGCCGCCGGCCCGGACCGAGTCGGCGAGCGCGGTGATGTCGGCCAGCCGGCGGGGCTTGGCCGGGGGCACCGCGGCGACCCGGACCGGCCGCTTAGGCTCGCCGCACCAGGCCCGCCGGTCCGCCCGCCCGGTGGCGACGAACGCCGAGGCCGCCTCGGTGGCCAGGTCCACCGCCTCGGTCGGCAGCCCGCCGTCCGCCAGCACCGTGGTGGCGGTCGCGGCGAAGCAGTCGCCGGCCCCGCACGGGTCCCCGTCGCTGCCCGCGGTGACCGGGATGTACAGCGGGTCGTCGCACTCGGCGCGGGCCAGCACGGCACCGCGCGCGCCGAGGGTGACCGCCACCGACAGCGCGGCCCAGCGTTCGGCCAGCAGCGTCCCGCGCAGGCTGTGTGCCCGCAGTGAGTCGTCGTCCTCGGCCACCGCGGTGGCCGCCCCGGCGCAGTGCTCGCGGACGAACCAGCGGGCCTCCCGCTCGTTCGGGGTGACCAGGCGCGCCCCCGGCACCGGCCGGTCCCCCCGGGGGTGGGGGTCCCACACCACGGGGAGCCGGCGGGCGGCGCCGGCCAGCGGCTCCCGCACGGCGGTGGCCGTGCCCTGGCCGTAGTCGGCCACCAGGATGGAGCCGGCCGCCGCCAGCGCCTCCAGCACCTCGGGGCCGGGCGCCCCCGGCGTGCCGCCACCCCGGTCCATCCGCATCAGCGGCCGGTCGCCGGCCAGCACCCGGGACTTGACGGGCAGGCTGCCGGCCAGCGGCAGCTCCGCCAGCCGCACCCCGGGCGGCAGCATCGCCCGGACCGTCTCGCTGGCCTCGTCGGAGCCGAGCGCCGTCACCAGGATCACCTCGCGGCCGTCCCGGGCGGCGAGCGCGGCGGCCAGCCCGGCGCCCCCGGGCCGGCACCGCTCGGCCGCCACCTCCACCACCGGCACCGGCGCGTCCGGCGCGAGCCGGTTGGCCTCCCCGGAGATGTCCTGGTCCAGCAGCAGGTCACCGACCACGACGACCGGGCGCCGGCCGGTCACGCGGCCTTCCCCGACAGCACCGCGGCCCCGGCCGCGCGGTCGGCCGCGTCGAGCGCCTCGTCGAACGCCTCGCACACCACGTGCAGCGCCACCAGGTGGACCTCCTGCACGGTCGCCGTGGACGGGGAGCGCACCGCGACCGTCGAGTCCGCCCGGCCGGCCAGCGGGTTGGGGGCCGGGCCGGTCATCGCCCACACCCCCAGCCCGGCGGCCCGCGCCGCGCGTGCCGCGGCCAGCAGGTTGTCGCTGCTGCCCGAGGTGGAGAGCAGCAGCAGCACGTCGCCGGCCCGGCCGTGGGCGGCGACCTGGCGGGCGAAGACCTCGTCGAACCCGTAGTCGTTGCCGATCGCGGTGACCGCCGAGGTCTCCGCGTGCAGCGCGATGGCCGAGTAGGGGGCGCGCTCCCGCCGGTAGCGGCCGACGAACTCGGCCGTCAGGTGCTGCGCCTGCGCCGCGCTGCCGCCGTTGCCGGCCACCAGCAGCCGGCCGCCGGTCGGCAGCAGCGCCGCCAGCCGGCGGCCCCAGGCGACCGCCTGGGCCAGCCCGGCCCGCCGGTCGTCGTGGAAGTGGGTCAGGGCCTCCTGCAGGGACGCGCAGTGCTGCCGCGCGGTGGGGGGTGCGTCCACGTGTCTGTCTCCTTGTCGTCCCGTCGTCGGTCCCGTGGTCGTGCGGTGGTCTCGCGGTGGTCGGTCCCGGGCTCCCGGGCCGGGTGGGTGGCCGCTTCGTCGGTCGCCGGCGGGTCAGCCCGCGCCGCTGACCGGTGCCGGGCAGCGGGCGCGCAGCCCCAGGTAGAGCTGCTCGGTGGCGGCCGCCACCGAGGCCCAGCGGTAGCGGGTGAGCACCCGCCGCCGGCCGGCCGCGCCGCAGGCCGCCCGTTCCGCCGGGTCGGCGAGCAGCGCGGCCACCGCGTCGGCCAGCGCCTTCGGGTCGCCCGGCGGGACCAGCCGACCGGTCGCCGGGTCGGCGACCGAGTCGCGCTGCCCGCCGACCGCGCTGGCGACCACGGGCACCCCGCAGGCCATCGCCTCCAGCGGCACGATGCCGAACGGCTCGTAGTCCGCCGGGCACAGCACCAGGTCGGCGCCCCGCATCAGCCGGGGCACCGCCGAGCGGGGCACCGAGCCGGTGAACCGCACCCGGTCGGCGACGCCCAGCCGCCGGGCGGCCCGCCGCAGCCGGGTCGCCTCCGGATCGACGGCCAGCTCCTCGCTCGGCGGGCCGCCGGCGATCACCAGCTCGGTGTCCGGCAGCCGGGCCAGCGCCGCCAGCGAGATCTCCGCGCCCTTGCGCGGCACCAGCCGGCCCAGGTGCAGCAGCCGGTGCCGCCAGGGGCCCCGGGGCAGCCGGTCCCCCTCGGGGGTGAAGACGTCCGGGTCGACCCCGCAGGGCACCACCCGCACCCGATCCGGCGGGACGCCCAGCGCGGTCAGCTCGGCCACCTCGTCCCGGCAGGTCGCCACCGTCAGGTCGCAACTGCCGCCGAGGTGCCGCTCCCAGTCGACGCGGCTGGCCGGGCTGGTGTCGGCGGCGCCCTGGTGGCGCCGCTTGACGACGCCGAGGGCGTGGAAGGTGTGCACCAGCGGCACGCCCAGCGCCCGGGCCGGGGTGAGCGCGGCCAGCCCGGACATCCAGAAGTGCGAGTGCGCCACGTCGGGCTGGTCACGGGCCCAGTCCCGCTCCAGGTAGGCCGCGAACTCCCCCATGTACGGCAGCAGTTCGTCCTTCGGTACGGCCCGGGCCGGGCCGGCGGGCACGTGCCGGACGGTCAGGCCCGGCCGGGGGCTGACCGCCTCCGGCAGCCCGGGGGAGTCCCGCCGGGTGTACACCGTCACCCGGTGGCCCAGGTCGGTGAGTTCCCCGGCCAGCTGTGCCACGTGGACGTTCTGCCCGCCGGCGTCCACGCCGCCGAGCGCGACCAGGGGGCTCGCGTGCTCCGAGACCAGGGCGAGGGTGAGCCCGTCTCGCGGGTCGCCGTGCGGCATCACCGGACCGCCTCCTCCATCAGCCGGTCCCAGTCGGCCAGGAACCGTTTCAGCCCGTAGCGGCGCAGCGCCGCCTGGCGGGCCGCCTCGCCGGCCGCCCGGGCCGCGTCCGGGTCGGCCACGTAGCGGGCCGCCGCCTCCCGCAGCACCTCGGGCCGGGTGGACAGCACGCCCGCCTCGGGCGGCACCGCCTCCACCGCCTCCGTGGTGGCCAGCGCCACCACCGGCATCCCCAGGTGCATCGCCTCGATCAGGGACAGCCCCAGCGAGGTCCAGCGCACCGGGTGGGCGTAGACCCGGCGGCGGGCCAGCTCCTCGTGCAGCCGCTCCTGCGGCAGCTCCCAGCTCCGGCAGCGCCCGGCCGGCAGCCCCAGCGCCTCGGCCAGCCCCGCGGTGCCCATGCCGAACACGTCGAGACCGACCGCCTCGGCCAGCCCCGGCAGCAGGTCGGTGCCGGTGGTCCGGCCGCGCCGCAGCGGCTCGTTGACGACGACGGCGGCCCGGGGCAGCTCGCCGGTCCAGCGGTGGCCCGGGTCCACCACGCCGTGCTCCACCACGGCGGTCGGCGCCCGCCCGTTGTCCCAGAACAGCCGGTTGAAGTGGGTGACGTGGACCAGCAGCAGGTCGTCGCGGTCGGCGCACGGGTGCCGGGTGCGCGGCACGTCCCCCTCCGGCGCGTTGTGCTCCAGGTAGACCGCCGGCACGTCCCGGCCGGGCCGCCGGCCGCCCAGCCAGCGGGCGGCCAGCTCGGCCTCGTGCGGGCGTTGCAGCACGACCAGGTCGACGGGCTCCTCCCGCAGCCGCTCCGGCTCCAGCTCCACCACGGACTCCGGCCAGGCGAAGGTGCGCGCCCGTCCCAGCCCGTCCGGCCCCCGGTCGGGCAGCACCGGGACGAGGTAGGTGTGGGAGCCCTGGACGAACGCCGTCGTCCACGACCCGTGCACGTGCCACAGCAGGATGTTCACGCGTGGGCCTTTCGTCCGATGTGGTCGCAGGGAGGGCCACCGACCAGCAGCCGGTCCACGGCCGCCAGCACCTCCTCGTCGGTGATCGAGTCCAGGCACGGGTGGCCCGCCACCGGGCACTCCCGGGCCCGGCTGCCGGCGCACGGCGCGTCCTGCCGGCCGAGCAGCAGGTGCGGCACCCGGTACGGCAGCCACCGGTTGGCCCGGACGACGGGCGCGAAGAGGCTGATCACGGGGGTGCGGACGGCCGCCGCGAGGTGCGCGGGGCCGGTGTTGCCGGCGATCACCGCCCGGGCCCCGGCCAGCACCCCGGCCAGCTCGGCCAGCCCGGTCCGGCCGCCTAGGTCCAGCGCGTGCCGGCCGGCGACCCGGCGGGTCAGCTCCGCCTCGCCCGGCCCGCCGGTCACCACCACCCGGTGCCCGGCCGCGGCCAGCGCCGCCACCGCCCGGACGGCCCGCTCGGCGCTCCACGTCCGGCTCGGCACCGCCGCTCCCGGGTGCACCACCAGGTAGGGTCCCGGGCCGGTCAGCGCGGCCGTGTCCGGCGGCCGGCGCACCCGCAGCTCGCCGAAGTCGCCGTCGGGCAGCGCGAAGCCGGCCGCCCTGGCCAGGTCGACGGCGGCGGCGGCCTCGTGCCGGTGCGGGTCCCGCTGGTGGCGCAGCTGGAGCAGCGAGCCCGGGTAGTGCTCGCTGTCGGCGCCGATCCAGGGCACCCCGGCCAGCTTCAGCAGCAGCGCCGCCGGCAGCGGGCTCTGGTGCTGGGAGGCGAGGATCAGGGCCCGGTCGTAGCCGCCGGCCGCCACCCGGTCGACCAGGTCGGCGACCCGCGTCCGGTCCAGGTCGGGGGCGGCCAGGCTGACCCAGGGCGCGTCGTAGACGAGGAACCGGTCGACGCCGGGCAGCAGCCGGGCGGCGGCCTCGCCCAGCGGCCCGCAGAGCATCGTCACCTCGCTGGAGCCGGCGGCCACCGCCCGGACGGCGGGGCCGGCCAGCAGCACGTCGCCCGCGCTGTCCAGCCGGACCACCAGCGAGCGTGGCGCCGGCCGGGCGGGGCGGTCGTACCGCCCGTGCTGGTCACCGTGTCCGCGCTGGCCGCCGCGCGGCCGACCGGTCACCGCCGGCCTCCGGCCAGGCGCGGGGCGCCCTCCAGCAGCGTCCGCACCGCGGTCAGCAGGTCGGGGGCCCGTTCCTCGGCGGCGGCGACCTCCTCGGGGCGGGTGGCCGGTGTCGGCACCAGCACCCCCCGGGCGCCCGCCGCGCGGGCGGCGGCCAGGTCGCCGCCGATGTCGCCGATCACGGCCGCGCGGTGCGGCGGGACGCCCAGTCGGGCGCAGGCCGCGAGGACCAGGCCGGGCGCCGGCTTCCGGCAGCCGCAGCCGTCGCCGGGGCCGTGCGGGCAGACCGCCCACACCCCGAACGCGCCCAGCTCCGCCTCGATACGGGCCCGCACCGCCGCCAGCCCGGCCCGGTCGACGCGGCCGAGGGCCACCCCCGACTGGTTGCTGACCACGCCGGTGGCGACGCCCTCGGCCCGCAGCAGCGCCAACGCCTCGCGCGCGCCGGGCAGCACCACGACCCGCTCCGGGTCCCCGTTGTAGGGCACGTCCTCGACGAGGGTCCCGTCCCGGTCGAAGAGGACGGCGGCCGGGCCGTGCTGCCGCCGGACCACGCCACGGGGTGGTGTGGCGCCGGGCGGGAAGAGCCACGGCGTCAGGGGCCGGGCCGCGGGGCGGTCAGTCATGTGCCCCAGAGTTTCCTGATATGTCCGATTCAAACACGGTGTGGGGCGGGACCGAACGGTGTCGGACCACGCCCCGCAGCCAGTGCCCCACCGCGGCCGGCGGGATCGCGGCGCTGGTCAGCGCCATCCGCCCCAGCTCGTCGAGCGTGCGCGGACCGGGCCTGATCCGGGCGGTGGCGAACTCCGCCGTGGCCGCCAGCCACAGCGCCGCACAGCCCACCGCGACCCGCCGCCGCCGCGCCGTCAGCGCCAGCAGGGCGCCCGCCGCCGCGGCGGTGGTCGCCAGGTGGGCGGGGAACCGGCCGCGCGGCGCCTCGGCCCGCGCCCGCCAGTCCCGCCCGTGCAGCCGGCCCATCAGCACGTCGTCCGCGTTGCCCGCCTGGGTGCGCAGCGACACCCAGAAGCCGGCCGGCCGCACCGGGTGCGTGGTGCGCCGCTCGCCGACCGTCAGCCGCCAGCCCGCGGTCGTCACCCGCAGCGCCAGGTCCGCGTCCTCCCGGAACGCGCGGGGGAACCGCTCGTCGAAGCCGCCGACCGCGGCCAGCGCCGCCCGGCGGTAGGCCAGGTCCGCGGTGATCCAGCGCGCCGACGCCAGCCCCGCCGTGGTCCGCTCCCAGTCCGTGGGACGCCCCGGGGGAGCCGGCACGTCGATCCGCCCCTGCACGCCGCCCGTCCCCGGGGCACTGGCCGCCAGGTCGGCCGCCAGCGCGGCCCGCCAGTCGGGGCCGGGCACCACGTCGTCGTCGAGGAACGCGATCCACGGCTCCGTCGCCCGCCGCCAGCCGGTGTTCCGGGCCGCGGCCGGCCCCCGGGCGCGGCCGCGCACGATCTCCGTGACCGCGCGGAGCGCGGCCGGCACGGCGACCGCCAGCGGTTCCGGGTCGGCCGGCCGGTCGTCGACCAGCACCACCCGCGCCGGCAGCGGCCCCGCCCCGTCGGCCAGCGCGGCCAGGGTGGACACCAGCGACGGCCGGCCCAGCGTCGGGATCACCACGGCGTACGCGAACGGCTCCTCGCTCACCTGCCACCTCCGGGGGCTCGTCCGTCGGCGCCGCCCCGGGGGGCCCGGGGCGGCCGTTGGCGCCGGGCCGGTCAGTCGCCCCGGCCGGCGAAGAAGTCCCGCCGCCGGACCAGGAAGGGCCCCAGCGCCAGGACGTCGACCGGGGAGGAGCCGAAGCACTCCAGGGCGTCCCTGGGGTCGTCCACCATCGGCCGCCCGGCGGTGTTCAGGCTCGTGTTGACCACCACCGGCAGCCCGGTGGCCCGCTCGAACGCGGTCAGCATCCGCGCCACCAGCGGCTCCGCCTCCGGGTCCACCGTCTGCACCCGCGCGGTGCCGTCCACGTGCACCACGGCCGGGATCCGCTCCCGCCACTGGGGCCGCACCCCGTGCACGAAGAGCATGTACGGGCTGGGCAGCGGACCGTCGAAGATCTCCGCGGCCCGGTCCGCCAGCACCATCGGCGCCACCGGACGGAACTGCTCGCGGCCCTTGATGTCGTTCAGCCGCTCCAGGTTCCCCGACGGGCCGGGGTGCGCCAGCAGGGAACGGTGCCCCAGCGCCCGCGGCCCGAACTCCGAGCGGCCCTGGAACCACGCCACCACGGCGTTCTCCGCCAGCGCCCGGGCCACCTCGACCGCCACGTCCGCCGGCCGCTCGAACGGCACGGCGGCCGTCTTCAACCAGCCCTCCAGCTCGGCATCCGACCAGCCACGCCCCAGGTCGGCGCCCGGCATCGCGGCCGGCGCCGCCGGCTCCACCTCCGCCGCGTGCAGCAGGGCCGCGCCCAGCGCCGTGCCCGCGTCCCCCGCGGCCGGCTGCACCCAGATCCGCCGGAACGGCCCCTCCGCCGCCAGCCGCGAGTTGGCCACGCAGTTCAGCGCCACACCGCCGGCCATGGTCAGCACCTCGTCATGGGTCCGGCCGTGCAGCCAGCGCACCAGGTCCAGCAGCGTCTCCTCCAGGCAGGCCTGCGCGCCGGCCGCCAGATCGGCCTGGTCCGGCGTCCAGCCCTGCCCCGGGCGGCGCGCCGGGCACAGCTGTGACCACGGCACCCCGGCCGCCCGGAATCCGCCGTCCCCGGTCGGGTGCACATACCGCCGCAGCTCCGGCAGGAACCGCCCCGGGTCGCCGTAGGAGGCCAGCGCCATCACCTTGTACTCGTCGCTGGACCGCAGGAAGCCCAGGTGCTCCGTCAGCTCCTCGTAGACCAGCCCCAGCGAGTGCGGCAGCTCCTGCCCGAACAGCGGCTCCAGCCGCGCCCCGTCCCGCCGCCCGGCCAGGTGCGAGGTGGCCTCGCCCCGCCCGTCCAGCACCAGCACCGAGGAACGCTCCGCCGCCGGCGCCGCGAACGCCGATGAGGCGGCGTGCGCCAGGTGGTGCGGGACGAACCGCACCTGCTCGGGGGAGAGGCCGGGCAGCGCCTCGCAGAGGAAGTTCGGCGCCTCCCTGGCGTAGGTCTGCCGCAGGTGGTCCCAGGGGTCGTCCAGCCCCAGCTGGTCGGCCGGCCGGGCCAGCCCGGGGTCGAACGAGTAGGTGACCGCGTCCAGGTCCTGCGGGCGGAGCCCGGCCTGGCCCAGGCACCAGGCGGCGGCCATCCGCGGCAGCTCCCAGGCGGAGAACGGCAGCGGCCGCTTGCCGTGTTTGCGCCGGGAGAACCGCTCCTCCTCGGCCGCGGCGACGGTCCGCCCGTCGATCACCAGGGCCGCCGCCGGGTCGTGGAAGAGGGCGTTGACGCCGAGTACGCGCATGGGACCTCCGTCAGGTGGGCCGGGAGCGGGGTGAGCCCGGCGCTCAGCCGGCCGGGCGGTGGTCGCGGAACCAGGCGATGGTGCGGGCCAGCCCCTCGTCCGCCTCGACCACCGGCTGCCACTGGAGCTTGCCGCGGGCCAGCGTGATGTCCGGCCGGCGCACCATCGGGTCGTCGGCCGGCCGGTCGACGAGGCGCACGGTGGACGGCGAGCCGGTCAGCCTGATCACCGTCTCCGCCAGCTCCCGCATGCTGATCTCGTCCGGGTTGCCGATGTTGACCGGCCCGCGCAGGTCGGAGGCGGCCATCGCCAGCACCCCGGCGACCGTGTCCGAGACGTAGGCCAGGGAACGCGTCTGGCCGCCGTCGCCGGTCACCGTCAGCGGCTCGCCGGCCAGCGCCTGCCGGATGAACGTCGGCACGGCGCGGCCGTCGTGGCCGCGCATCCGGGGCCCGTAGGTGTTGAACAGCCGGACGATGCCGGTGTCCGTGCCGTTGACCTCGGCCTCGGCCACCGTCATGGCCTCGCCGAACCGCTTCGCCTCGTCGTACACGCCGCGCGGCCCCACCGGGTTCACGTTGCCCCAGTAGTTCTCCTGCTGCGGGTGTTCCAGCGGGTCGCCGTAGACCTCGGAGGTGGAGGCCAGCACGAAGCGGGCGCCGTGCTCGCGGGCCAGCGCCAGCGCGTTGCGGGTGCCCAGGCTGCCCGTCTCCAGGGTGTGCAGGGGCAGCCGCAGGTAGTCGGCCGGGGACGCCGGGGAGGCGAAGTGCAGGACGAGGTCGACGTCGTGCGTCACCTCGAAGGGCTCGTTGACGTTCGCGCGCACCAGGGTGAGCCCGGGCCGGTCCGACAGCAGCGTCACGTGCTCCGGGGGCGCCGTGGACAGGTCGTCGACGCAGGTGACCTCCGTGTCCTGGGCGAGCAGCGCGTCGCACAGGTGGGAGCCGAGAAAGCCGGCGCCTCCGGTGACGACGGCGTGCCGAAACGGCCTGCCATCCATGTCCACTCCTCTCGCCCCGACGCTCACCCCCGACCCGTCACCCCGACCGCGATCCCAGGTACCCCGGACGGACCAGGGCAAACCGGACGCACCGCCCGCGACGGCCCGGCATGACCCCCCGGAAGGCCGTGTGAGCAAGCCCACCCGGCCCCCGACACCCCGCGCTGACACGGCCGGGGCCGGCCCGCGGCCCGGGCGGAACGATCTTGGTCTTCTCAACGGCCGACCCGTCTGCCACGGTGGAGCGCGCCACGCACGGGCGCCGCGGCCCGTCCTCCCCCTCACCCGCCTCGACACGGGGCACCGGGAATCCTCATGCCTGTCATCCGTCGCCCCCGGGGGCGCAACCCCTGGCGTTCCCTGCGGTACCGCAGCATGCGCTGGTGGTCCGCCGCCAACCTCGTCTCCAACGCCGGCACCTGGATGCAGCTCACCGTCCAGAACCTGCTGGTGCTCCAGGTCACCGGCTCCGCCGCGATGACCGGCCTCAGCCTGGCCGTGCAGGCCGGCCCCGGCCTGCTGCTCGGGCTCGCCGGCGGCGCCGCCGTGGACGCCTGGCCCCGCAAGCTGACCGCCGCCGTCAGCCAGGTGGCCCTCGGCCTGGTCGCCTTCACCACCGCCGCCCTGGTCGCCCTCGACGCCCTCAACGTGCCCACCCTCCTGCTGCTGGCCGCCGTCACCGGCGTGATCAGCACCGTGGACGGGCCGGCCACCGCCCTGCTCGGCAACGACCTGGTGCCGCGCCGCGACGTGCCGTCCGCCATCGCCCTGGGCTCCGCCGTGCACAGCGTCGGCCGGCTGGCCGGCACCGCGCTCGCCGGCGGCGCGGTGCTGCTCTTCGGCACCGCGTCCGCCTTCGTCGCCAACGGCCTGTCCTTCGTCCTCGTGGCCGCGGTCATCCCCTTCCTCCGGCTCGTCGACCGGGCCACCGACGACTCCACCGAGGGCCTCGGCCAGCCGGCGCCGGCGCCGGCCACCACCGTGCCGGCCACCCCCGTCGACGACGGCGCCCGCGCCGGACTGCGCTTCTTCCTGGCCCGGCCGCAGCTGATGCTGCTCGCCGCCATCACGGCGCTCAGCTCCATCTTCGGCCGCAACTACGCCCTGACCCTGGCCGTCCTCGTCACCGGTCCGCTGGCCGCCGGACCCGGCGGCTTCAGCACCGTCTCCACCGCGCTCGCGGTCGGCGGCATCGCCGGCGCGCTGCTCGCCGGCGTGCTCCAGCGCCCCTCGGTGCGGCTGGTCGCCGCCATGTCGGCGATCGGCGCGGTGCTCCAGATCGCCACCGGCCTCACCCCCACGCTCGGCCTGCTGATCCTGCTGGTGATCCCGATGGCCGTCGTCGAGTCGGTCGCCGACACCGCCGGCACCACCGTGCTCCAGACCGACCCGCCCCCCGCCATGCGCGGCCGGGTGCTGGGCGTCTGGCGCAGCCTGAGCACCGGCTGGGGGCTGGTCGGTCCGCCCGCCATGGGCCTGCTGATGGAACTCGCCGGCGCCCGGACGGCACTCGTCATCGGCGGCCTGCTGGTGGCCGTCCCCGCCGCCGCCGGCCTGCTCGTGCACGCCCGCCGGGGCCGCGCCACCGCACCGGCCGGCGCACCGGCCGGCGCGACCCCGGACGCCGCCGCGCCGGCGCCCGTCCCGGCCGCGCGCGCCGAGCCCGAGCTGGTGCCGGCCGGCTGACCGGCGGCCCCGGCCGGCCCGCGCCTGCGCCGGCTCAGCCGCCCGGCGGCCCCTCGACCACCGGGTGCACGCTGCCGGCGGCGCTCAGCGCCCGGTGCAGCGCCAGCTCGGCGGTCGGCCCCTCGGTGAGCAGGATGCCGGTGCAGCCGCGCTGGTCGTCGGTGGTCACCACCGCGTCGCCCGGCGCCATCGTCGGGTACCAGCGCGGCTCGCCCGGGAAGGCGGCCAGGCCGGCCAGCCCCGTCCAGCCGGTCAGCGTCCCGGTGCGCGGGGCGTAGCGGAGCACGAAGCCGCTGGCCGGCCCGGTGCCCGGCGGCGCGGCCAGCAGCGCCGGGCGGCGACCGAGCGCCACGTCGATCTCGGCCGCGTACACGTCGTCGCCGAACCGCCGGCGGAGCGCCTCCCCGACGAGCGCCCCGCCGATCCGGCGGTTGATCTCGACCAGCTCGGGACCGTCGGCGGTGTACACGAACTCGGTGTGCGCGAAGCCCCGTTGGTGCCCCACCGCGGCCAGCAGCCCACCCACCCAGCGCTCCAACAGCGCCAGTTGGGCATCCGGGAACGCCACCGGGAAGGCCGCGGCCTCCTCCCGGACGGCCGGCTCCGGCGACATCTGCCGGCTGCAGACGCCCAGCAGCCGCGTCTCGCCGTCCCAGCTGAGCGTCTCCGCGCTGTAGAGCGGGCCGCTCAGCAGCGGCTCGACCAGCAGCTCCCCCTTCAGCGCGGTCCGCCCGGCCGCCGCCAGGGCGGCCGCGAGGGCCGGCTCGTCGCGCACCAGCCACACGCCGCGCGAGGAGGTGCCGGCGGTGTCCTTCAGCACCGCCGGCAGCCCCACGGCCCGGGCCAGCCCGGCGGCCGCGGCCGGGTCCGGGGCGCCGACCCGGTGCGCCCGCAGCCGGCTCAGGCCCCGCTCCCGCAGGCGCTCGCGGACCAGCCGCTTGTCCCGCACCAGCCGTACCGCCGCCGGGTCCGGGCCCGGCAGCCCGAGCCGCGCGGCCACCTCGGCCGCCGTGACGCCGAAGGTGTCCGTGCCGTTGATCAGCCCGCCCAGCTCGGGCACCGCCGCCAGCGCGGCGGCACAGGCGGCGGCGTCCAGCGTGTCGATGTCGACGAGGTCCAGCGCGTCCGGCGCCAGCCGGGCCAGCTCGTGCCGGTAGACGGCGCGGTCCCGGGTCAGCAGGCACAGCCGGTGCCCGCGCCGCCCGGCGGCCCGCACCAGGTCGCCGAGGCCGAAGGTGAGCAACTCCATTGCGGCGACAGTCATTTCGGGCTCTCCTGACGGGCGGCCGGCGACGGCGGGACGGGGTGGTCGTGGCGCCGACGCCGCCACTCCATGACGGACCAGGGCGGCACCAGGTCCGCCAGGTCGGTGATCTGGTGCGGCTTCAGCGTCCGGTGGTCCGGGAACTCCCGGTGCCGGGCGAACGCCTGCTCGCTGTACCGGTGGCCGGTGTCCGGGCCGATGACCAGGAAGGTCTGCTCGGGGTGGCGCGCGGCCTCCCAGCTGGCGGCGAGGTAGGCCGCGCCGGTGGACAGGCCGGCGAAGACGGCGTGGTCCCGCAGCAGGCCGACGGCCCCCGCGGTGGCGTGCCGGAAGTCCACCCAGTGCACGGTGTCGTACAGCTCGTGCCGCACGTTGCCGAACGGGATGGCGCTGCCGATCCCGGCGATGATCGCCTCCGGGTCCTGGAACCGGTCGCTGCCGAAGGTGACGCTGCCGAACGGCTGGAGGCCGATCAGCCGCACCGCCACGCCCCGTTGGCGCAGCGGCAGCACCAGGCCGGCGGTGGACGCGCCGGTGCCGATCGCCCCGACCACCGTCAACTCCCGCCCCGGCAGCGCGGCGGCCACCAGGTCGGCGAACTCCCGGTAGCCGGTGTAGTGGACGGCGTCGTGGTACTGCCGCATCCAGTGCAGGCCGGGCCGCTCGACCAGCAGGTCACGGACCCGCCGCACCCGGCGTTCCTGGTCCAGCCGCAGGTCGTCGGAGGGCGGCATCTGGTCGACGGTGGCGCCCAGCACCTCCAACTGGGTGCGGAGCGTGGCGTCAACCGTGGTGGAGGCGACGATGTGGCAGCGCAGGCCGTAGCGGTGGCAGGCCATCGCCAGGGCCAGCGCGTAGATGCCGCTCGAACTGTCGATCACGGTCTGCCCCGGGGCGATGGTGCCGCGCTCCAGCAGCGTGCGGACCGCGCCGAGCGCCGCGTAGACCTTCAGCGTCTCGAACCTGGCCAGCACCGTGTGCGGGGCGAGCCGGACCAGGTCGGGCGCCTTGACGGCGTCGGTGATGTGCCCGTGCACGGGCACCGCGCGATCGGGGGCACCGGCCTGGGGACGCTCGCCCGATCGGGCTGCGGACGGGTCAACGGACGGCCTCCCGGGGCCGGTTGGGGACATGGCGGTCACCGGCCGGTGGGCCGGACGCCCCGGACGATCAACCGGCGCGCGTGCTGGTCGTACGGCGCGCCGTCGAACCCGCCGAAGCACTCCACGTCGGTGAACCCGGCCTCCTCGAACAGCGCGCACAGCTCGGCGCCGCTGTACAGCCAGCAGGTGATCGACGCCTCCCGGGCGTTGCCGTCCCGCACCAGCGTCCAGTCGGTGCGCAGCCGGCGCCAGCCGTCCAGCACGGTGTCCCGCTGGACCACGTACCCGTCGTCCAGCTCGACGAGTTGGGGCCGGCCGATCCAGCCGGCCAGCACCTCCTTGCCCAGCACGTCGACCACCAGCCGGCCGCCCGGCGCCAGCGACTCGAACGCGTTGCGCAGCACCCGTGCGTTGTCCGCCGGCCGGTCGAAATAGCCCCAGGAGGTGAAGAGGTTGAGCACCACGTCATAGCCGCCGGGCTCCACATGGGTGAGCATGTCGGCCCGGACCAGGCGGACCGGTAATCCGGCGTCGGCGACGACTTTCCGTGCCCGGTCCAGCATGTGCGGACTCAAATCAACTCCGGTCACCGCATAGCCCTGTTGGGCGAGCGGAACCAGAAACAGCCCGGGGCCGCAGCAGAGATCGAGCACCCGCGCCCGCGCACCGAACGCCAGCAGCGGCGAATCCGCCACCAGGCGGGCCACCTCGTCCCGTCTCCGTGCGGAGAACATGGTGTCGGAGAAGTCCGACCAGAACGCCTCGTCCTCGTACCACTGCATGTCGTCGTCACCTCGCTGAGGGGAGCCGCGCGGGACGGAGAACACCGCGCACGATGCGCGCATTCCCTTTTCCCGATGACCCGGGAATGCGGTCCGCCGGGCAGTGCCATGCTGCCCGCCGGCCAGCCCGGCAAACTCGGTAAACGTCAGCCGAATTACCGCCGGGCATACGGGAACTGACGGCTACTCATATCCGACTGGTAAAGGGGATTTCCGCGGCGTATTCCGGCTCCCGCTGACTGCTTCGGATTCCCCGCCGGCCACCGGGAACCAACCGGGGTCGCCGTCCGACCCGTGCTACGAGACCCGGAGCACACCCGCGTCCGGCCGGCGTGTCGCTCGCGTCGTCGGAGCAGACCCCCGGAGGTCACCTCATGGTCCGGTGGACGAGGAACGCGCCGGGTCGCCCCGCCCGGCCCGTGCGGCCGGCCGCCCGCCAGCCGTTCACCGGCAGCCAACGCGCCCTGCTGGCCGCCGGGTTGCTGGTCAACGTCGGCACCTTCGCGGTCTACCCGTATCTGGCCGTGCTGCTCCGCGACCGGCTGGGCGTCGGCCTGGCCCAGGTGGGCCTGGTGCTGGGCGCCGCCACCCTGGTGCAGTTCGCCAGCGCGCCCCTGACCGCCGTCTTCGCCGAACGGGTCGGCCTCAAGCGCGCCCTGTCGCTCGCCGCCTGGCTGTACTGCCTCGGCGCGCTCACCTACCTGGCAGGCGCGGGCAGTCCGGCGCTGACCGTGCTCGGCCTGTTCCTCAGCTGCGCCGCCGGGGCGCTCTACTCGCCGGCGTTCCGCGGCTACCTGGTGCACGGGGCGCCGCCCGGGCGGCGCCCGCGCCTGGTGTCGGCCGGCAACGCCGCCGGCACCCTCGGCATCGCCCTCGGCCCTGTGGTGGGTGCGTTCCTCCTCGACCAGCCGGGCCGGCTGTTCGCCGGCACCGCGGTGCTCTACGCCCTGCTGGCGGCCGGGCACCTCCTCCTCCGCCCGGAACCCCGCCCGGAACCCCGCCCGGAACCACTGCCGGGATCACGCCCGGGACCGCCGTCGGAGCCACGCCGGGAGCCGCGCCCGGCCGCGCCCGAACCACCTGACCGGAGCCCTCCGTTGGACCGGCCGGCGGGGAACGTCGGCCGGCCGGAGCCGTTCCGGCGGGTGCCGCACGGGATCGCCGGGCTGCCCTTCGCGGTGACCGTGCTCACCCACTACCTGTACATGCAGTTCTACCAGTACCTGTCGGTGTACGCCGAAGGCCGGCTGGCCGCCCCGGCGTTGGGCGCGGTCATGATGGGGTACGCGCTCGGGCTGGCGCTGGTCCAGCCGCTCGCGGCCGGCTGGATCGGCCGGCTGCGCTACCCGACCGCGCTGGCGGTCGGCTTCCCCTGCATGGCCGTCGGCATGCTGGCCATCGCCACCGGCCGGCCGGCGGGCTTCGCGGCCGGCGCCGTCGCGATGAGCGTCGGCAACGCCGTGCTGTTCCTGAAGAACGACCTGGAGGCGCTGGCGGCCGGCCGCCGCTCGCCGACCGTGGTCTTCGGCCAGCAACGGCTGGCGGTCGGCCTCGGGGCGCTGCTCAGCGGGGCGGTCGGCGGCCGGCTCTACGCGACGCTGGAACAGGCGGCCGCGCCGCCCGTGTTCTGGCTGCTGGCCGCCGCCCAGTGCCTGCTGCTCCCGCCGCTCCTGCTCGCCGCCGCCCGCCGCCAGCGCCGCACCGCCCCCCACTGAACCGGCACCGCCGGCCACCCGACCAGCGGACGCGCGCAGCGGCCGGGCTCAGCGGCCGAGCCCGGGCCGGCGGTAGCCGGGCGGGGTGGGGCCGACCTCGACGCGGTTCTCGTCCAGGCCGTTGACGATCCGCAGGCGGCCGCCGCCGAAGCGGAACTCCACCGCCACCGTGCCGGCCGCCGCGTCCCGTTCCGCCGACCGCCACTCCAGCAGCGCCACCTCCCGCAGCCGGTCGCCGACGAACGGGTCGAGACGCTCGTCGTGGTGCGCCCAGCGCGGCGTGCGCCCGAGCCACTCCCAGCCGGTGAGCGGCGAGGTGGTGTCGATCGTGTCCCAGCCGAGGGAGAGTTCGGCCAGCCCCCAGTGGCACACCTCCACCCGGACGCCGTCGAAGTCCAGCACCACCGGGCAGTCGGCGAACCACTCCCCGTCCTCGGCGAACCGCACCACCGCGCACCCCGTCAGCCGCCGACCGGCCAGCGCCGCCAGGCGGGCGCCGTGCGCCCGCCGCACCGCGTCGACCCCGACCAGGAACGACGGCCGGAAACCGGAGATCCCCAGGTCCATGCCGCTCAAGTCTGCCGGCTCCGGCCCCGCCCGTCGGCTCCGGCCCCCGACCGGGGCCGTCGGTCAGGCCGCCGGCTTCTCGTAGACGGTCACGTGGCCGCCCTCGGCGGTGAACGGCTCCCGGCGCCAGCCGCCCCACCGGTGGCGGCGTTCCAGCCCGGCCAGCCGGGCCATCAGGTCCAGCTCCGCCGGCCAGGCGTACCGCATGGACGCCGGCGCCATCCGGACGCCGCCGTTGGTGAGCAGCACGTGGTGCCCGTCGAATCGCTGCTCGACCGGATCGTGCCGGACGGCGACCAGCCGCACCCGGTCCAGTCCCACCTGGTGCACCTCCAGGTTCTGGTTCCGGGTGTAGCGCCCCACGTCCGGCATCGGGCACTCCAGCACGAACCGGCCGCCGGGCAGCAGCCGCCGGGCGACGTTGGCGAAGCACCGCACCTGCTCCTCCTGGGTGAGCAGGAAGAAGAAGGTGGAGAAGACCACGAACACCAGGGCGAAGTCGGCGTCGGTCGCCGGCTCCACGTCCGCCATGTCGCCGATGGTGACCGGGATCAACTCGCCGCCCGGCTTGGCCCGCATCCGCTCCACCATCGCCGGCGAGGCGTCGATGCCGTGCAGTTCGACGCCCCTGGCGGCCAGCGGGATCGTCACCCGGCCGGTGCCCACCGCCAGTTCGAGCACCGGCCCCGCCGGGCCCTCCCCGGCCAGCGCGGCCAGGCACGCGACCGCCTCCCCGGGGTCCAGTCCGGCATGCCACTCGTCGTACACGTCGGCGTTCAACTCGCCGTAGGTCTCGGGTCCTTGGTCCTGTGTCACGCGTCCTCCACGAGGGATCGGTAACGCCGGCGTCGGTGCCCGCCGGGCCACACCACGGGCACCCACCCCACAGGTCGGCCCGCCACCCCCCGAAGTTCCCGGCCCCGCGGGCCGGCTCAGCTGCCTCAGCCGACGGACTGGGCCGCGTAGAGCGCGCCGACGGCGGCGGCGAGGGCGCCCAGCAGCAGCCTGAGGAACCGTTCCGGCAGCCGGGGTTGGAGCCGGGCGCCGAGATAGCCGCCGACCAGCCCGCCCAGGCCGCAGGCCGTCCCCAGCGGCCAGTCCGGCGCGGCCTGCCCCTGGCCGGCCAGCGCCAACGCCGCGTAGCCGGCGGCGCCGACCACCGAGGTCAGGAACGTGGCGGCGAGCGCCGCCGGCGCGACCCTGGCCAGCGGCAGCCCGCGCCCGACCAGGATCGGGCCGAGCAGCGAACCGCCGCCGATCCCGTAGACCCCGCCAACGGTGCCGACCAGCACGGCCAGCCCGGTGATGACCCGCGGCGACGGCGGGGTCGGCGCCCGCCCGGGCGCCCGCCGCAGCGTGCGCGCGACCAGCCACAGGCCCAGCGGCAGCAGCAGCGCCGCGACCAGCACCCGGAAGACCGCCGGCCCCGGCACGGCGAAGACCCGCAGCAGCACCCCGAGCAGCACGCCCGGCAGGGTGCCCGCGAGCAGCAGCCGGGTCAACGGGCCGGTCAGCTCCCCGCCGTGCCGGTAGCGCAGCAGCGCCCCCGGGCCGGCGACGACGTTGTACAGCAGGTTCGTCGGGGTGACCGCCGGGCTGGGCACGCCCAGCAGGCTCAGCTGCACCGGCAGCAGGAAGACCGCCCCGGAGACCCCGACCGGCGCGGTCACCACGGCGATCAGCCCACCGGCGGCGAAGCCGGCCAGCCCCGTTCCCCACTCCACCGCGCCCCTCCCACCTGGTGGCCCGCCGCCCGACCGCCCGCCCCAGTATGCGGCCCGCCCGACGGCGGCGTGCCCCGTGGCGGCCCGGTCAGGCCGGGTGCCGGCCGGCGTCGGGCCGGGCGTGGTCGGGCCGGGCGGGTGCGGCCGGGTGGCGGGCCGCCCAGGCGGTGAGGCCGGTGAGTTGGGCGTACAGCTCGCGCGCCTGCTCGGTCGCGGTGTACTCGACCTTGGGTGGCACCGTCGGGTACACCGTGCGGGTCAGCAGCCCGTTCGCCTCCAGGTCACGCAAGGTCAGGGTGAGGATCCGCCGGCTGATCCCGGGCAGCGCCCGTTCGAGCGCGGCGAACCGGACGGGGCCGCGGGTGGTCTCGCTCAGCACGCCCAGGCTCCACTTGCCGCTCACCCGGCCCAACACGTCGAGCATGACGCAGACTTCGCGCTCCTCGACGCCTTCCGTCCGACATGCGGTGGTACGTGACATAAATGTGCCTCCTTCCGTTGTGTGGCGTTCCCTCCGAGGATGGAACCCGTGCACCGGCTCCGCGACGGGCGGGCCCGGCCGCGTGGGAACGCCCCGCGCGCGACAGGACACGGAGGACCACCCATGAGCAACACCAGCGGCCCGGCGGAACCTTCCCCACCGGTGAAACTCGACGCCACCGTGCGCGAGTTGGTCGAAGGCCGGAACTTCGCGGTGGTGGCGACGCTGAACCCGGACGGCGGCCCCCAGACCTCCGTCGTCTGGGTCGGGATCGAGCGGGACGCCGTCGTCTTCTCCACCACCGCCGGGCGCCGGAAGGCGCGCAACCTGGCCCGTGACCCGCGCGTCAGCCTGACCGTCTACGACCGGGCCAACCCCTACCGGTCGGTGGAGATCCGGGGCACGGCCGAACTGCTGCCCGACCCCGACAAGGCCCTGCCCCGCCGACTCTCCCAGCGGTACCTCGGCGAGGACCCGCCCCCCGAACCGGCCGACGTCGTCCGCCTGGTCGTGCGCGTCACCGCGCGCAAGGTCATTGCCATATCCCTCTAAGACAAGCTGCTGCCCGCGCGTCCCGCCCCCGCGCCCGCCAGGAGTACCCGGGCGGGCGCGGAGCGAGCCGGCGGTGAGCCGAACGGTCGGCCGACGCGCGGCCCGACGGTCAGCCCGCCGGGGCCTCGCGGACCGCCGCCGGCCCGGTGATCCGCCAGGCGACGGCGCCCGCCGCCACCAGGCCGGCGACGGCCAGCAGACTGCTGGCGAGGAACGGGTCCGCCCCGTGCACGGCCGGCGCGAAGCCGACGCCGACGTAGAGCGAGACGCCCGTGGCACCGCCCAGCTGGTCGGCCGCCCGCTGCACGCCGGAGGCGATCCCCGCGTCCTCCTCGGTCACCCCGGTCACCGCGACGTACTGCAACCCGACGATCCCGAAGCCCATCCCGGCGGCGATCAGCACCATGGCCGGCACCAGCGCGACCCCGCCCGCCCCGACGCGGGCCACCAGCGCGATCACCGCCATCGCCAGCGCGGTGCAGCCGACCCCGACCAGCACACAGGCCCGCGCCCCCCACCGCCCGAGCAGCCGTGGGACCAGCACCGAGGCGCCGATCAGCGACACCGCCAGCGGCAGCATCGTCAGACCGGCAAGCAGCGGGCCGGCGCCCGAGCGTTCCTGCAGGTAGTAGGCGAACAGCAGGAACGAGGTGGACAGCGCCGCGCTCAGCAGCGCGGTGGCGAGGTTGGCCAGCACCCGCGGCCGGTTGCGGAAGAACCGCGGCGGCACCAGCGGGCTCGCCGCCCGCCGCTCGACCCGGACGAACAGCACGCCGGCCACCACCGCGCCGACCAGCGCCACCGGCGGCAGCCAGGGCAGCGTGCCCTCCGCCTCGCCCGCCTCGACGACGCCGAGCGTGAACAGGAACGGGGCCGCGACCAGCAGCAGCGAACCCGGCAGGTCCAACGGCGCCCCGGCGGCCGGGCGTTCACCCGGCACCAGGACGGCCGCCGCCACCAGCACCACTAGGATGAACGGCACCGAGACCAGGAAGATCCAACGCCAGCCGAGCAGTTCGGTGATGACCCCGGACAGCACGAAGCCGAGGACCAGGCCACAGCTCGCGACGGCCGCCCACACGCTCAGCGCCCGCGACCGGCGCGGCCCCTCCGGGAACAGCAGCACGATCACCGCCATCGCCGCCGGCAGCGCGATCGCCTCGCCGACGCCCTGCAACAGCCGCGCCGCCACCAGCACGGCGAACGTCGGCGCCACCCCCGCCAGCAGCGACGCCGCGCCGAACAGCGCGGTACCCAGCAGCAGGACGCGGCGCCGCCCCAGCACGTCGCCCAGCCGGCCGCCGAGCATCAGCAGCCCGCCGCCGGTGATCGTGTACCCGACCACCACCCAGGTCAGCGCGTGACCCGCCACCCCGAAGTCGTCACCGACCGAGGGCAGCGCGACATTGACCACGGTCACGTCGACCGCGATGAGGAACTGCAGCATGGCCATGCAGGACAGCGTCAGCCACGCGCGCGCCGGGGACGCCGTGTCCCCGCGCGAAGGGAGAATGCCTGAAAACACCGGGTGCTCCGTTGCTCAGAAAGGGAGTTCCGAGCAGCACGAACGTGCCGCTCCGGTCAACACGGAGCGGCGGAACGTTCAGACGTTCAACAGAGAGTGAGACGAACGCTCCGCCGCTAGCGGAGCGTCCTCGTCACCGCGGCGCAGGCGGCCGCGCACGAAGCACCGGACATGCCGACCATGCTACCCACACCGCCGCCCCGCCCCGCCCGCTACCCGGGCTGCTCCGCGCCGTCCGCCGAAGTGACGCTCACCGTCAGCTCGTTGGCGCCGTTGAAGACGAGTCGGTGGCTGCCCCCGTCGGGTCCGGCGTGGGTGGGCTGGACGTCGGTCTTCCGGCGGTCGGCGGTGTCGCCGGCGATCCGGGCCAGCGGCGCGTCGGGCTGCCCCTCGGGGGTGGTGAGGTGCAGGGTCCAGGTGCCGGGGTGCAGGCCCTGGCAGTCGAGGGTGGCCAGCAGCGCCCCGCCGGCGCCGGCGGCCGTGCCGGGCCCGGGGGAGACCGTCAACGGCCGTTCCCGGCCGGCCTGGTCGCGGGCGACCACGCCGGCGTCCGCCACCGGCGGGACGCTGACCACGGTGAGGGTGGCGGCGCCGGCGGTGCTGCGGATCTCGGTGACCTCGGCGTGCTGGGCGCGCTGCCAGACCCGGAGGGTCAGGTTGCCGTCCTTGGTCGGGTAGGGGATCCACCCGGTGACGCCCCGGGCCGTGGCCAGCGGAGCCGCGTGGACCAGGGCCGCGGTCTCGACGAGGCGTGCGGCGATCCGCACCGGCTTGGTCCCGTCGCCGGCGTCGAGGAAGGCGTCCCAGCGGCCCTCGGCCAGCTGGTGGTCGGCCCGCCGGAGGGTGGCCCGGCCGTGGCGGTCCAGGGGCACCCGGACGGTGCGCCGGCGCGGGTCCTTGCGCAGGCGGAACAGCAGCTCGCCGCGCGCCGGGGTGTCGAGGGCGACGGCCAGCCCGCCGTCGCCGGCCGCCGTGGCGTGGGCGGCGGGCCGCGGCGGCTCCGGCGCCGCCTCGGTCGCGGAGCCGGCGCCGGCCGCCCCGGCTGGCTCGCCGCTCCGGCCGCCGAACAGGCCACGGAGGCGGGCCAGGCCACGGGGGCGCGGGGCCAGGCGCGCGACGAGGTCCTCGAACTGCGCGGCGATCACGTCGGGCGAGTAACGCCGGGCGGTGGCCAGCGCGTTGTCGGCGAGCCGGCGGCGCAGCGCCTCGTCCTTGAGCAGGGTGCGCAGCCCGGCGGCGATCTCCGGCACCGGGTCGTCGTCGTGCGGCACCAGGTACCCGTCGTGGCGGTGGGTGATGAGCTCGGCCGGGCCGTGCGGGCAGTCGGTGGACAGGACCGGCACCCCGCAGGCCATCGCCTCGACGATGGTGAGGCCGAAGGACTCCCACTGGGAGGTGACGGCGGCGACGGCGCCCTTGGCCCACTCGGTCTCGATGGGGCTGACGGCGCCCATCAGCCGGGCCCGGTCGGACAGGCCCCGCTCCTCGATCCGGGCGCGGAGCGCGGGCCGGGCGGGGCCACGCCCGTAGACGCGCAGGCGCCAGTCGGGGAACTCGTCGGTGAGCAGCGCGAAGGCGTCGATGAGCCGGTCGTAGCGCTTGGTCTCGACCAGCCGGCCGGCGGCCACGATGGTGCGGGAGTCGCCGGTGGCCGGCGCGGTGTGGGGGAGGGGCGAGCAGTTGGGCAGCCGCTCGATGACGGTCCCGGCCTCGGGGAGGGCCTGGCGGTAGGCGACGGCGTCGGCCTGGGAGACCGGCGTGAAGGCGTCCAGCCGGGGGACGGCCGCCAGCCGGAGCGCCTGCCCCTCGGGCGGGCGGGTGGCCAGCGGCGCGTGCTCCTGGCCGAGGCGCAGGTAGCGGCGCTGGCCCCAGTGGCCGAGATAGACGCTGAGCGTGGGCCGGGTGGCGACCACGACGTCGGCCGTCAGGTCGGCGAGGTGCTGGCGCATCCGCTGGTCGCTGAGCAGCGAGACGCCGTCCTGCCAGGCCGGCAACAGCTCGCTCGGCTTGCCGGCGGCCGGCGCCTCGGCGTCCGGGGAGCCGTCCCGCTGGTCGATGAGTGTCTCGATCGGCACCCGCGGATCGAAGGCGAAGCTGGTGGTGTCGCGGTGCCGGTAGAGGCTGGTGACGGCCACGGTGTGGCCGCGGGCGGCCAGTCCGGCCGAGAGGTTGGCGACCGACCGGATGGTGCCGCCGATGCCGTAGGCATTGTTCAACAGGAACACGATCTTCACAGGAGACCCCCCACAGGTCACATGGCTCCGCGTTCCCCCACGCGAGAGCCACCCTTTGTTCGACAGTTGGCCATAATGCCACGCGCTGTGACGGCAGGTCAGCGCAACGCGTCGAACACGCCATTCGACGTTGCCTCGTTGCGGTCGCGCGGGGACGCTGGAGTGCGTAGGGTGCCCGTCAACTCCCTTGATCAACAGTCTTCTTGGGTCCGGTGATCCGATCGGGATCACGATCGCGAACGAGCCGATCCCGCCGCGCCGGTGGCGTGAAATGACCGTTCACCCGGCTTTGCGCCATGTCGAGCGCCACGCCCCGGGGGCCTCCGTCAGCCATCGGGGGTGTGCGACGTGTGGAGGGGCTCCACGCCTCCGGGCTAGGCTCAGCCGATGAGAAGGATCAGCGACGCGGAGCTGCGCGGAAAGCGACAGGAGTACCTCGCTCAGATCCTGGTGAGTGACGAAGAAGTCCAGCGACTGGGAGGCGGGCCTCCTGACCGGGTGGTGGACGGCCTGGGGGCCAGGCTCTCCACCCCCGTGCGGCTGGAGACGGGCGTCATCGCCGTCCTGGCCCGCCACGAGGTGCACCCCCCGGTTCCGGGCTACATCATGACCGCGGTCTCGGAACTACCGGGCGAGGAGATCGTCGAACAGTTCCTCAGGGAATCAGGGCTGCCCGCGTCAGCCGTGCTACGCCCAACCGCGGACTGAACGGTGCCGCACTCGCCCGCCCGCACCCCGGCAGCCCGCCGCCGTGGCGGTGTCGCGCACGGCGCGTTCGAAGGGGACTACATGAGTGGGAAGTCAGACGACGCTCAGGCCCTGACCGGCCTGATCCGCTGGGAAGCGCCGCTGGGGGAGCTGATCGAGGCGGCGAACAGGTGTGATCGCCGGACGGTGCCCGCGGCGCTCTTGTGCCGTAGCGCGGTGCGAGATGTGCTGCGGCGCTGCGTCTCGGGCGATCTCGCCCTGGCGGAACTTCCGCACTGGGCGTTCTCGGTGCACATGATGGAGAGCGTTGAGATCGTCGAGGGCGACCTCGACCTGTTGTCGCGGTTTCTCGTCGAGGTGTCGAGCCCGGAGCTTTTCGGACCGGTGACGAAGGACGTCTGCGAGCAGTGGTCACAGCGCATGGCCGCGTGAGCCGGCCAGGAGGCGGGGCGGACTCGCGGGGCGGCGCTGTCCCAGGAAGGCGTGACGGGAGGGATGGGCGCCGGGGGTGGACCGTGGTGTAGTGCGTGGGTCGGTGTGGTGGCCGGCGGTGACGCCGGGCCGGCGGTGGTCAGCCGAAGACCAGCTCGGTGTTTCGCCGCAGGCAGTGCCGGATGACGGTGACCAGCTCGCGGGTGTCGGCGACCCGTCGCGCGAACTCGGGGTCGTCGTCCTCGGGGGGCGGCCCCGTACTGATCGCCTCCAACCGGGGGAGCATCGCGGCACATTGGGCGACTGTCAGGACGCCGTCGTCGTCCGGGTGGTCGAGCAGTGGCGTCAGCGGGCTGGTGACGGTGCTCCACGTGCGGTCGCCGCCGAAGCCCCGCATCTCGCTGAGGGTGAGGCCCTCCGCCCGGGCCAGCCACGCGCGGTACATGTGGAAGCCGCTGTGGGACCAGGAGACGTCCGGGCCGGTCGGGTCGTCCCCGGCGAAGAGCACGAGCCCCATCCGTCCTCCTCAACTCGCCGACCGCCAGGATAGGCGCCGGCGCCGGGCGTCAGTCCAGGCGGACGTGGGCCGCCACCGGCAGGTGGTCGCTGCCGGTGGCGGGCAGGGCGCTGATCTGCGGGACGGTCGCCGAGCGGGTCATCACCTGGTCGATCCGGGCTACTGGGAAGGCCGTGGGGAAGCTGAACGCGAAGCCGCGTTCCGGCACGTTCAACTGGCCGGTCAGCGGGGCCAGCCCGCGGTCGTCGACGGTGCCGTTGAGGTCGCCCAGCAGGATCACGGTGCTCAGCTCCTCGGCGGCGATGGCCCGGCCCAGCAGCTCCGCGCTCTCGTCGCGCCAGGCGGCGGCGAAGCCACCGGCCCGGACGCGGACCGAGGGCAGGTGCGCGACATACGCCGCGATCTCGCCGTGCGGCGTGTGGACCACGGCCCGCAGCCCGCGGCTCCAGTACCCCTCGACCGCGCCCGGCCTGATGTCCACCGCCCGCGCGTCCGTCAGCGGGTGCTTCGACCAGAGCCCGACGGTGCCCCGGACCTCGTGGTGCGGGTACCGCGCGGCCAGCGCCTCCCGGTAGGCCGGCAGCGCCGTGGGCAGCAGCTCCTGCAGCGCGATCAGATCGGGCTCGGCCTCGGCCAGGGCGCGGGCGGTGCCCGCCGGGTCGGCGTTCTCGTCGCTCACGTTGTGCTGCACCACGACCAGGTCCGGCTCGCCGGCGTCCGCCTGGAACAGCCCGCCGAAGAGCCAGCTCCAGGCGACCGCCGGCAGCAGCAGGGCCAGCAGCGCGGTGGCCGACCGCCGCAGCAGCGCCAGGCCGAGCAGCAGCACGACCACCAGGCCGAGCCAGGGCAGGAAGGACTCCAGCAGACTCCCCAGCCCGCCGGGCGAGTTGGGCACCAGCCGGGGGAACGCCAGCAGCACCCCGGTCACCACCGCGAGCGCCCCGAGCACCCGCCCCCTGGCCCAGGCCGACCGGCCGCGCCCGTCCTCGCCCCAGCAGCGCGCCACCCACCGGCGCACCGCCCGCACCGCACCCGAGACCGCCGCACCGGCGCCTGCCCGCGTCTCGTCCGCCACGCCCGCCCCTTCCTGAGCCCTCGCCCTCTCGGACGAACCGGCGGAGCGATCCGTGCCCGGCGGGCGTGGGGAGGTGTGCCGCGGGGTCAGAGCGCGACCGCGTGCAGCACGAAGTGCTCCATCCGGTACACGTCCCGGACGGTGTAGTAGACGGTGCCGTCGGCGATGACCGGCTCGGTGACGGACTCCGAGTCGGCGACCGCGGTGAACGTCCAGCGCTCGCGGCCGGTTTCGGCGTCCAAGGCGTGCAGGGTGTTCTCCAGGGTGGCGAGGCAGACGGTGCCCTCGCCGACGGCCGGGTCGAGATACACGCTGGTGCCGAGTGGGTAGCCCCACCGCCGCTCCCCGCTGGCGGCGTCCACCGCGTGCAGCTGGTCGCTGAAGTCGTGCACGTAGACGGTGCCGTCGGCGACGACCGGCCCGGAGGGTTGGCCTTCACCGGCGGGATAGGCCCAACGTCGCTCCCCACTGACGGTGCCGACGGCGTACACCTGGCCGTTGCCGCAGGAGAAGTAGACGGTGTCGCCGGCGACCGCGGCCGGGGAGAAGACGCGGTAGCCGCTCTCGGCGAGGTGGGTCCAGCGTTCCCGCCCGGTCGCGGCGTCCACCGCGTGCAGCGTCCCGTCGTCGGCGCCCAGGTAGACCGTACCGTCGGCGATCACCGGCGGGGGCGCGGGGACCGAGCCGTCCTCCCAGGGGTAGCGGTAGGACCAGCGCCGTTCGCCGCTGGCGGCGTCCACGGCGTGCAGTCGGCCCAGGCCGCCGCCCACGTAGACCGTGTCGCCGGCCACCGCCGGGCCGGTCGCCGGCGCCTGGTCGTCGGTGAACCGCCAGCGCCGCTGCCCGTCGGCGGCGTCCAGGGCGTACAGCGCGTCGTCCCGCGCGGTCAGGTAGACGGTGCCGTCCGCGACCGCGGGGCGGCGCACCCTGGCCTCCGACGGGAAGAACCAGCGGGTCGTGCCGTCCGTGGTGTTGAGCGCGTACAGGCCGGTGGTGCCTTCCGTCAGGCCGTGCGTCGCGTACTGGTAGAGGACGCCGTCGGCGACGGTCGCCGTGTCCATCGCCACGAAGTCGGTGACGGACCAGCGCTCGGTGCCGCTCCCCACGCGGGGCGCGAGATGACCGCCGCCCGAGCCGCCCGGCGCCTGGTCGCCGCCCCCGCCGATGAGCCGCCAGCCGGTGAACGCGACGCCCGCCGTGCCCAGCGCCGCGGCGGCGGCCAGGAGCTGGCGGCGGGACCGGGCGGGGGCGGCGGCCGGCGGGGTCGGCTGCGGCGGGCTCGGCGGTGGCGGGGGAGTGGCCCCGAGGGCCCCCGGCGCCGGGGAACGCGGCGGCTCGACGGCGGTCGGCGGGTGCGCGCCCACGCCCCCGCCGCCCGGGCTGCCGGCGCCGGCCGTCACCACCTCGCCCGCGCCGCCGCCCGCGGTCGGCACCGGTCCGCCGTCGGCCGGACGCCGCTCCCGCAGCGCCGCCGCCACCGCCGGCGGCAGCCAGCCGTACCCGGCGCGGGAGCCCGGCGCCGCCCACTCCTCCGCGCGGAGCGCCTCGGACAGCTCCGCCAACAGCGCCGCCGGGCTGGGCCGGTCGGCCGGCTCCTTGGCCAGGCAACGAGCCACCAACGAACGCAGCACCGGAGCCAGTTGGCCCAGCTCCGGCTCCTCGTGCACGGTGCGGTAGTACAGGATGTGCGCGGCCCCGGTGCCGAACGGGCCGGCGCCGGTGGCGGCGAAGGCCAGTACCCCGCCCAGCGCGAACACGTCACTGGCCGGGCCGGCCCGTTCGCCGGTGCGCAGCTGCTCCGGGGCCATGAAGCCGGGGGTGCCGACGGCCACCCCCGTCCGGGTGAGCCCGCCCAGCTCGTCGGTGACGGAGATCCCGAAGTCGATGACGCGCGGACCGTCCGGGGCCAGCAGCACGTTCGACGGTTTGAGGTCCCGGTGGACCACGCCGGCGCCGTGGATCGCCTCCAACGCCTCGACCAGACCGGCTCCGAGCGCCAGCACGGCCGGCTCGGGCCATGGGCCGAGCCCGGCGATCGCCTGCCCCAGCGACATCCCCGGCACGTACTCGGTGGCCAGCCACGCGGGGGAGCCCGCCGGGTCGGCGTCGACCACCGAGGCGGTGAAGATGCCGGTGACCCGGCGAGCGGCCGTCACCTCGCTGGCGAAGCGTTCCCGGAAGCCGGCGTCCTCGGCCAGCTCGGCGCGCACCACCTTCACCGCCAGCTCCCGGCCGCCGGGCGACCGTGCCAGGAAGACCTGCCCCATGCCGCCGGCACCGAGCCGGGCCAGCAGCCGGTACCGGCCCACCTGGCGCGGGTCGCCCGCCTCCAGCTCCGTGAACATCGCCCCGCCTTCCGCTCGTTGCCCCGCCACGACGGCCCCGACGCTCCGCCACGACGGCCCCGGCGCCCGGTTCCGCCCGCCAGGTCGCCCCGCCCCGTCCCCGTCGGAAGAAGCGCGAGGTCACCGCACCCTACCGAGTGCCGGCCGGACGGCCCGGGCCGGCCCGGCGGGCGTCCCGGACCGCCGCTTCTCGCCGCCTACGCCCGGCCGATCGACTCCGGTGCGCCGAGGGGTAGTTGCCGCTTCGAGGAGACGAGCGGCGCGTTCCGCCGTGCCACGCCCCGCCGGCCGGCGGTCACCTGCCGGCGTGCAGCAGGACCAGGCCGCTGAGGTTGATGAGGTTGTGCAGCACGATGGCCGGCCAGACGCTGTCGGCCCGCTCCCGCAGCCAGCAGAACAGCACGCCGGCGGCCGTGCTGGTCACGACGAGGCCGGGGTCCAACACCAGGCCGTCCGCCGGGTCGAGCAGCACGCCGTGCCCCAGCCCGAAGAGCAGACTGGTCAGGACCATGGCCCAACTGATGGGCAGGCCGAGCGGGTTGCCGCCCGCCGGCAGCGCCGCGGCGATCAGCGCCCACAACACCCCGCGGAAGAACAGCTCCTCCCAAAGGCCGGGCATCAGCGCGGAGTTGAGGAAGGTCTCGGCGTCGGGCGCCCGCTCGTCGCCCATCGGGCCGACCGCCAACTGCACCGCCACGGCACCGCCGATGGCCCAGGCCACCAGCGGCCAGGAGCCGGGCCGGGGCCGCCGCAACCCCACGTCGCGCGCGGTGAGCAGCGGGTGCCGGGCGAGGAGCAGGCCGCACAGGCCCAGCGCCAGCAGCTGCCCCTGCCAGTTCCGTTCCAGCTCCGCGAACGGCCCGAGCCGGGGCAGCCGGGTCAGCACGACCACCGCCAGGTAACTCCCGGCCGCCACCGCGAGCAGCGCCGCGCCCCGCCGGCCCCCGAACACCGTTTCCGGCGCGGCGTCCGGTCGCCGCCGCCGCGTCCACCAGAGGACCGGGCCGCACACCACGGCGACGAGCGCGAGATGGGACACCCCCGTGACCAGGGCCGCCAGGACGGCGTTCACGGCATCGCCGCCCCGCGCCCACCGGGCCACGGAACGTCGGCACCCGGCACGCGCGTCCCCGGCACGCGCGCCCCCCGGAAGCCGGACCGCGTGCCGCCGCGCACTGCGGCATCACGCGGCGGAAGGCCGGGCGACCCGGCCGTGGGCGGGGCCGGTTGGCCGGCCTGCCAAAAATTTGGTCGCATAACCAGGAAAATACCAGGGCGAACGGGCCACCCATCCCGCCGGGTCGCGGACCACGGGCCCGTTCCGCCCCCGTGGGCTCCCTAGACTGGGTGCTCGGCAGCGAGAAGGGGACACGACGAAGGGGACGGGATTGCCGAGCAGAGCGCGGACGGAGCGACGCGGCGGGCAGACGTTCATCGAGGCCGCCCGGCGGGACCAGATCGTCGCCGGCGCCATCGCGGTGCTCGCCGAGGAGGGCTACGGCGGCGCCTCGTTCGCCCGGATCGCCCGCCGTGTCGGGATCAGCCCGGGGCTGATCTCCTACCACTTCGCCAACAAGGAGGACCTGGTGGGCGCGGTGGTCGCCCAGGTCACCGAGGCGTTGGAGGCGGCGATCGCCGACCGCACGGGGGCGGCGAGCGACCACCACGCGGCGCTGCGCGCCATGGTCGAGGCCCAGGTGGAGTTCTTCGCCGCGCACCCCAGCGAGGTGAACGCCCTCGGCACGATCAGGAACAACGCCCGGGACACCGCGACGGGCGCCAAGGCGGCGCTCGCCCACCGGGCCGCCGCGACCGCCCGACTGGAGCGGTTCTTCCGGGACGGGCAGGCCGCCGGCGACTTCGCGCCCGGTGACGCCCGGCTGCTGGCCGTCACCACGATCGGTGCCCTGGAGGCCGTCCCGCTGGAGCTGGCCACCCGGCCGGAGACCGACCCCGCCCACTACGGACGGGAGTTGGCCACCCTGCTGGCGCGGACGGCGGGTGCCGGCGCGGGAGGGGTCCCGAACGGTGTCGGGTTCCATGGCGGCCATGATGCGTAAACCGTCATCCGCCGCGGTCGTCGCCGTCGCCCTCGTCCTCGGCGCCCTCACCTCCTGCGCCGGTGACTCCGACCCGGCGGACTCCGCCCGCCCCGCGCCCACCGAAGCGGACCCCGGCCAGGACCAAGACCAGGACCAAGACCAGGACGCGGACCCCGGAACCGATCCGGACCCCGATGCCGAGACCGATGCCGAGACGGAGGCCGACGCGTCCCCGCCCGCGCCGCCGACCGGGCCGTGCGCCGAGGGCTCGTGCGAGGTCGAGGTCGCGGTGGGGGACGTCCTGGAGGTGCCGGAGAGCTACGGCCTCGGCCCGATCGAGGTGATCGCGATCGGCGGCGGCGAGGTCGAGATGGCCGCGCCGCTGACCGGCTCGGGCTACAGCGTGGCCGGCTGTTCCGGCGGTGGGGGCGTCTCCTCGGCGGGCGGCGGTGGCGTCGGCCTGAGCTGTGCCGAAGGCGTCGTCGCGACCATCAACGACGCCATGAGCCTGGAGGTCGTCGAAACCTCCGACGCCGCCGCCGTCCTCCGCATCGAACCCGCCAACTGAGCCCGCCACCAGCCCCGTTGCACGGGCCGTCGGCAACCCCCGGCGTGGCGCACCGCCTTGACGTGGGACGCTTCGGCGACCGACCCTGTCCGCGATCACCCCGGCTCCAACCGCACGGACAGAAGAGGAAGTTGGCATGAGCGACGCGATCGACACGACCGTTCCGCACTCCGCCCGGATCTGGAACTACTGGCTCGGCGGGCAGGACAACTACCTGGTGGACCGGGCGGCCGGCGACGAGTTCGCGCGCCAGTTCCCCGACATCGTCCTGGGGGCCAAGGCGGCCCGGTACTTCCTGGCCCGGGCGGTCCGCCACCTGGCCGGCGAGCACGGGGTGCGCCAGTTCCTCGACATCGGCACCGGCCTGCCCACCGTGGACAACACCCACGAGATCGCCCAGCGTGTCGCGCGCGAGTCCCGCACCCTCTACGTGGACATCGACCCGCTGGTCATCGCGCACGCGCGGGCCCTGCTCACCAGCGAGGTGGCGCGGTCCACCGCCTACCTCCAGGCGGACATCCGCGACCCCGAGACCATTCTCCAACGGGCCCGCGAGCACTTCGACTTCGACCGGCCCGTCGCGCTGATGCTGATGGGCATCCTCGGCCACATCGAGGACCTCGACGAGGCCCGCGACCTGGCCCGTCGGCTCACCGCCGGGCTGCCCGCCGGGAGTTACCTGGTCCACTACGACTCCACCGCCACCAGCGGCGACTACGTGACCGCGATCAGCGGCTACAACGCCCAGGCACCGGTGCCGTACATCCTCCGCGAGCCGGCCGAACTACTCGGCTTCTACGACGGGTTGGAGCTGCTCGACCCGGGTGTGGTCTCCTGCTCCCGCTGGCACCCCGACACCCTGGCCCTGGGCCTGCCGGCCGAGGTGCACCAGTACGGCGGGGTGGCCGTCAAGCGCTGACCACCGCCACCGAACCCGCCGCCTGGGCGCCAACCGGCCCCGGCCGGCGGGCGGTCGGCGGCGCAGGTCGGGCACCACCTAGAGTCGTGGCCGGGAGATCGCCGCGCACGGACCCCGCGCCGAGCCCGTGGACGGCCTGCCCCTCCCTTGACCAACCGGGCGCCGACCGCTGTGGAGTTGAACGATGGCCGAACCCCCCACCGACGAGCCGATCGCGCCGACCGTCGGTGCCGACGACGCCCCGTTGGCGCTGCGCCCGCCGAGCCGCCGGGTGGAGCGCCGCTCCATCGGCTGGTGGGCGGCGCAGGCCGTCGCCGTGGTGCTGCCGCCGGTCCTCGTGCTGGTGCTCCTCGCCGTGCTGATCACCCCGGCCCGTCCGTGGCTGCTGCTGTCCGCCGCCGCCGTCGGGGTGCCCGGTCTGCTGACGGTCCTGGTGATGCCCTGGTGGCGGTACCGGGTACACCGGTGGGAGCACACGACCGACGCCGTCTTCACCCGCGCCGGCTGGCTGCGGCAGGAGTGGCGGATCGCGCCGCTGTCCCGGGTCCAGACCGTCGACACCGTACGCGGCCCGCTCCAACAGCTGTTCGGGCTGTCCACGGTCACCATCACCACCGCCTCGGCGGCCGGACCGGTCCGGATCGACGGCCTGGACCACGCGGTCGCCCGCGACCTGAGCGAGGAACTGACCCGCCTCACCCAGGCCGCGCCGGGGGACGCGACATGAGCGCCGACCCGGGCGAGGTGGACCGGCTGCCCGCGGACCCGGCCGAGGCACCGACGGCGGACCCCGACCCGCCGGCCGGGAACGGTGCCGACACCGCCTGGCGGCGGCTCGACCCGCGCGTCATCGCCGCCGTCGGCGCCTGGTGCCTGCTGCTGGTCCTCGCGGCGGCCCTGGTCATGTGGTGGCGCGGCGCCCCCTGGTGGCTGCACGTCTCGGTGCCCGCGCCCGTGCTGGGCGTGCTGGGGTACGAGGCGCTGCGCTGGCGCCGGACGACGTACCGGGTGACGTCCGACCTCGTCGAGCTGCGGACCGGCGTGCTGGTGCGCGGGCACCGCTCGATCCCGCGCCAGCGGGTGCGCAGCGTCGACGTGACGGCGGAGCCGATGCACCGGCTCCTGGGGATCGCGACCGTCAAGGTCGGCACGGGCCAGCGCGTCAGCTCGTCCGCCGGTGCGGCCCTCACCCTGGACGCCCTGGCCGCCGAGGAGTGCGAGGCGCTGCGCGAGCGGCTGTCGCGCCGGCCGGACGACCCGGCCGCGGACGGCGGGCGAGAGCGGACCCTGGCCGTGCTCGACTGGCGCTGGCTCCGGTACGCGCCGCTGTCGATGTCGGTGCCACTGCTCGGGCTGAGCTTCGTGGGCGCCCTGTACGAGGGCCTCGACCTGCTCGGCGCCGACCCCGACAACACCGTGATACCCGGGCTGATCGCCTGGCTGGGCTCGGTCGATGACCTGTGGCCCGTCGTGCTGCTGGCCGTGGTGGCGATGGCGCTGGCCGGCACGGTGGGCTCGCTCGGCATGTTCGTGGAGACGTGGTGGGGCTTCCGGCTGCTCCGCGAGCCGCACGGCACGCTGCGGACCAGCCGTGGCCTGTTCGTGGCCCGGTCGGTCACCCTGGAGGAGGCCAGACTGCGCGGCGTGGAGGTCGCCGAGCCGCTGTCGCTGCGCTGGGGCGGTGGGGCGCTCACCTACGCGGTCGTCACCGGGGCGGGCACGGCGGAGGAGGAGATCAGCGCCAGCAACAGCAGCGTGCTGCTGCCCCCGGCCCCGCTGCGGCAGGCGCACCGGGTGGCGGCGGCCGTGCTGCGCGAGGAACGGGACCCGACGGCGGCGGTCCGCCTCATCCCGCACACCCGGCACGCGCTGCACCGCCGACTGCGGCTGGTGTGCGCCGTGGGCACCTCGCTGGGCGGCGTCCTGGCGCTGCTCGGGACGCTGCTGACCCCGGTACTGATCCACCTCGGCTGGGTCACGGCGCTGGTGGTGTACGCCGTGGGGTGCTGCTTCGCCGTGGACGCGTACCGCAACCTCGGGCACGGTGTCACGGGACGTTACCTGGTGACCCGGCACGGCTCCCTCAAGCGCCGCACCATCGCGCTGCGCCGCGACGGGGTGGTCGGGTGGCGGATCAACCAGTGGGCGTGGCAGCGACGTTCGGGGCTGTGCCGGGTCACGGCGACGACCGCGGGTGGGCGTGGCGCCTACCACGTGAAGGACGTGCTGCTGCCCGAGGGACTGCGCTTCGCGGACGAGGCGGTGCCCGACCTGCTCACGCGGTTCCTGGTCCGGCGCGACGGGGCGCCGGCGGACGACGACGGGGCGCCCCGGGGCGGCTGACCCGGGGCCCGACGCCTGCCGCTGCCCGGCCGAGGGCCCGGGGCCAGGGCCGGGGCCGGGGCCCTGCCGCCCCGGCCCGCGACGCCCGACCCGTCGGTCAGCTCGTCGGGTACGGCAGCAGCTCGTCGTCGATCCGTTCCCACGCGGCCCGCAGCTCGGACAGCAACTCGGGCCGCCGGCCGGCGAGATCGGCCTGCTCGCGGGCGTCATCGGCCAGGTTGTACAGGTGGTCCCGGCCGTTGGCGTCCTGGTGGTACTTCCAGTCGCCGCGCCGCAGCGCCCGGCTGCCGCGCACCCGCCAGAACAGGTCGCGTTCCGGCACCCGTGCGCCGCGCAGCAGGTAGTCGGCGAGGCTGTGGCCGTCCAGCGGGTAGGCCGGGTCGGGCCGGGCGCCGCCCAGCTCCAGCAGGGTCGCCGTCCAGTCGGGGGAGTACACCGGCACGTCGCTGACCTGGCGACCGTCGACCGCGGCCGGCCAGCGCAGGATCGTCGGGATCCGGATCCCGCCCTCCAGCAGCCCGGACTTGGCGCCGCTGAGTGGCCACTGGTAGGAGAAGCGCTCGCCGCCGTTGTCGCTGGCGAAGACGACGACGGTGTTCTCCTCCTGCCCGGACCTGCGGAGCGCGTCCAGCACCTGGCCCACCGAGGCGTCCAGGTCCTCCACCATCTCCCGGTACTTCTCCACCGAGCCGCCGTCGGCGTGCCGCAGCGCGCCCAGCACGTTTCCCGACCGGATCCGCTCGGCGATCTCCGCGCCGGTCTCCTCGTCGTCCGCCGTCAGCCAGGGCCAGTGCGGGGTGGTGTAGTTGAGGTTGAGCAGCCACGGCCGGTCGTGGTCCCGGCGGACGTACTCGACGGCCCGCTCGGTCAACACCTCGGTGTAGTAACGCAGGTCGTGGTAGGTGGCGTCGCCCTCGTACAGGTCGTAGTCGCCGAGCTGGCCCAGCTTGGAGAAGTACTCCAGCGCGCCACCGAAGTTGCCGAAGAACTCGTCCCAACCCGACCTGGTCGGGCTGTAGTCGGGCAGCCAGCCGCAGTGCCACTTGCCGATCAGCGCGGTGGCGTAGCCGGCGTCCTTCAACAGCGAGGCCAGCGTGGGGTGGTTCGGGTCCAGGCCCTGGCTGCGGTTGCCGAGCGGCTCGGCCAGCCCGCCGGGGGTGCGCCCCGGGTAGCGGCCGGTGTAGAGGCTGAACCGGGTCGGGGAGCAGGTCGCGGAGCCCGAGTAGGCGTCGGTGAACCGCACGCCCCGGGACGCCAGTCGGTCCAGGTTCGGGGTGCGGATGTGCGGCGAGCCGTAGGACGACAGGTCGGCCCAGCCGAGGTCGTCGGCGAGGATGAACAGGATGTTGGGGCGCCGGCGCGGCCGGCCTCCCGCGGGGCGGGCCTGGAACGGGCGCTCGGCGGGCGTGGCGGCGGCGGCCTCGGCGGTGCCGGCCGTGCCGGCGACGGCCGTCACCGCACCGCCACTGACCAGTCCGCCGAAGACCCGACGGGATATTTTGGGCATGTCAGACCGATCCTCGGAGAGGGGGAGGGAGGAAGAGGGGGGGAGGGCGACGGCGCCCGGGAGCGGCGGGGCGGAGGCACCCCGGCATCGTTCGACGAAGGTGACGCGCGCTCACTGGTGACTGGCTTGTGGCCTCACCACCTGGGACTTTGCCAGCGGCCCCGGGGCGGGGCAAGCGCGGCGCCGCCGAGTTCACGAGATCGCAAAGCGGCGTGATCTTCGGCCGGGCTCAGCCCCGTTCGGCGGCGGCGCCCCGGGCCGCCAGCCGCCGGGTCAGCCCGCGCCGCAGCCGCGCCGACGCCCCGCGCAGCGCCCCCAACGGCGCCACCTCGGCCACGGCCAGCTCCTCCCGCTCGGCCAGCACCAGCACGGCGGCATACGGCCGTTCACCCTCCGTGAGTCCCGCCGCCGTCGCTCGGAGGACGGCGCGCAGCACCCGCCGGTCGGCGTTCGGGTGCGCGGCGAGGAGACGCAGAAGCCCGTTGTCGGCCCACGCCGAGCTGCGGGCGGTGGTGAGGGCCACGAGCACGGCCGGCGGGGCGTGCGGGTTGGCCGCCACCGCGCGCCAGACGAACGGGTAGGGGCAGCGGGCGAGTTCCCCCAGGGCGGCGCCGCAACGCGTGTCGCGGGCCAGCGAGAGACAGTCGGCGGGTGTGCGCATCCGGACGGCTCCTCGGCGTCGAGGCGGCCATCGTCCCAGCCGGCCACGCCGCCCATCGCGCCGGCACCCGCCGGGCGCCGTCCCGGGGCGGCTCGCCGCGCCGGCGGGTGAGATGCTGCCAACCTCCGTGGCCTGCCCAGCGGGTTGGGGCCCGGGCCGAGCCAGCCGACCCAGCGACCGACAGAGGACCCGATGCCCAGAGCCGCCGCGACCCCCGCCCCGTGGATCATCGTCGTCACCACGATCGTGGGGTTCCTCGGCGCCATGGGCGTGGTCGCGGCGCTGGAGGACACCCTGATCGCCGGTGCCCGGAGGTGGCCCGGCGGACCGACGGGCTTCGCCGTCACGCTCGGTTTCCTCTGCGCGCTGGGGCCGCTGGTCGTGATCTTCCTCTCGGTGACGGGGAAGTCGCCGCACCGGGTCGGGCCGAGGCTGCGGCTCGGCGCCCGGGCCACGCGGTGGACGGTGGCCGTGGCCGGAGTCGTTACCGGCTTCGCGTTGCTCGTCCTGCTGTCGTCGGTTCCCGCCCGCTCGTCCACCGGGGCCTTCCTCGGCGGGTTGCGGGAGTTGTTCGACGCGCACGCGCCCGGCGCGACGGCCACCGGGCTCGGCGTCGCCCTGCTCACCCTGTTCGTCGGGGCGCTGGTGATCGCCGGCACCGTCGGCGCGGACACCCCGGGCGAGCGGGCCGCTTTGCTGATCAGCACCTGTGGGACGGTGCTGTTCTGCGTGCTGCTGATCGCGGCGCTGGTGTCCGCCAACCTCTTCGAGGACGACTACTTCGCGCTGGCCGAGCGGTGGCCGGGGGGACCACGGGTCTTCCTGCCGTCCGTCGGGGCCTCGGTGGTCCTGGGCGTCGCCGGCGCGGTCTTCGCGGTCAACCGCCGGGCGCGGCTGACCCGTCCGGGTGCTGGCCTGCTGGCGGCGCTGGGCATCGGCCTCACCACCGCCTCGTTCTCCGTGCTCTTCGCCGCGCCGGCCCCGCGCGGCTACCGCGGCCCGGTGCTGTGCGAGGAGGGCTTCTACTGCCTCCTGGACCAGGCACACGAGCGGCCGGCGTTGATCGCCGGATCGGGCTGGCTGGCCGTCCCGGTCACCGGGGTGCTGCTCGGCTACCTGGTGGTGAAGGTGAACAGGACGCAGAAGGCCAAGAAGGCGCAGAAGGCCAAGAAGGTGGCGGACGAGGCCAAGGCGGCGCCGGCGGCGATGCCGGCCCGCAGCGCGCGGTCGGCGCGGACCACGCCCGCGGGAGGGACCGCGCCCCGGAGAAAGTCCGGGACGGCGAGGAGGTCCGCGACGGCGAGGAAGCGCACGAACCGGGGCCGTTGACGCCCCTGCCTCCCGCCCTGCCCGTCTGCCCCCTGCGCCCCGTCTCCTGCCCCCGTCAGCGGCCGCGGCCCAGGGACGCCCCGCCCGTGTCCGACCGCGCCGGCCCGGTGGAGGAACGCCAGAAGACCCGGGTGAACCCCTCGTTCTCCTCCGGCACCGGCTCCTCCCTGACGGTCGCGAGCAGCTCCCGGCTGACCCGCCGCCCGAGTTCCTCGTGGTCGACGGAGACCGTGGTCAGCGACGGCGTCATGGCGGCCCCGACCGGGTTGTTGTCCCAGCCCGTCACGCTCAGGTCCTCGGGCACCCGCCAGCCACGGGCCAGCGCCGCGCTGATCGCCCCCACGGCCACCACGTCGTTGGCCGCGACCACGGCCGTGACCCCGCTGTCCGCCGGCAGGTCGAGGATGGCCCGGTGGGCCAGCTCGGCGCGCCAGGCGCAGTCGATCACCGCGTGGGAGCGCAGCCCCAGGCGGTCGATCGTCTCCAGGTAGACGTCGCGCCGCCGGCGGGCGGACGTGTGCCGGTAGTCGCCGCCCAGGTGCAGGAACCGCCGGTGCCCCAGCGCCGCCAGCCGGGTGATGATCTCGTCGAGGTCCGGGGCGTCGGCCAACTGGCCGATGCTGCGCATGTGCTGGTCGTAGTGCGGGGCGATGACGATCGGGGTGTCGCCGGCGGCCCGCCGGGTGTCAAGGGGCAGGGGGGTGAGCGCCAGGATGCCCTCGTAGAAGCCGGAGTCGGCGAGTTCGAGAGCCCGCTCGGCCCGGGTCTCCAGGGGGCCGTCCAGGGTGAAGACCTCCGTCCCGTACCCCGCTCGGTGTGCCTCCTCCTGGGCTCCGGCGAGCAGTTCGAGGGAGCTGGCCGCCGTGCCGGGCGGCAGCAGGAACGACAGCCGGCCGGTGCGGCGGTTGCGCATGGCCCTGGCCACCAGGTTGGGCCGGTAGCCGAGCTGGGCGACGGCCACGCTGATGCGCTGACGGAGCTCCGCGTGGATGGTGTCGTCCGCCTTGAAATAGCGGGAGACCGTCTGGTGGGAGACCCCGGCGAGGCGGGCGACCTCCCGCATCGTCGGTCGCCGTGGCGCCGTACGGCCGCCCCCGAGGGGCTCAGTGGTCATCGCCGTCCCTTCCCGGATGTGCGCTCTGGCCCATCTTGACACGGCGAAGGCTGCCTCACTACCGTCGAGTGACCGTTCACTCAATGGCGGGTGCTCCCCGAAAATCACCTCCTCAACGCCCCCTAGCCTGGGTGGATCCGCGACCAGGAGAAACGCGGGACCGCCCGGACCCGCGCCACCAGAGTGAACGGTCATGCCGTGGACTGCGCCAGCCGAGCCGAGCCCTCCGGTCCACCGACCACGACGCACCCAGAGCCCCTTGAGGACGAGCCATGACGACCTCCGGCCCCATCGACCAGAACCCGACCGCACCCCTGCCCCCGTCCAGCCGCAGCGGCTCGCCCGCCGCCGGCGTCGTGCCGGACTTCGCGCCACCGCCGCCCGGCCGCGCCCGCCGGCGCTACGCCGTGGTCGGCACCGGGCACCGGGCCGGCATGTACGTGGCCGCCCTGACCGGGGACCACGCCGACGTGGGGGAGATCGTCGCCTGGCTGGACCCGAACCCGGCCCGCGTCGACTGGTACGACGACGAGCTGCGGCGTGCCCGGCCCGACGCGGCGCCGCTGCCCCGCTACACGCCCGACCAGCTCGAACGGATGGTGGCCGAGCAGCGCGTCGACATCGTCATCGTCACCAGCCCCGACCACAGCCACGCCGAGCTGGTCGACCGCTCGCTGCGCGCCGGCGCCGACGTCGTCGTGGAGAAGCCGCTGGCCACCGACGCCGAGGGGAGCCGACGCATCGCCCGGGCGGTGGCCGAGACCGGCCGAGGCGTCGTGACGACCTTCAACTACCGCTACGCGCCCAGGAACTCCACGCTCCGCGAGGTGATCGCCTCGGGCGCGATCGGCGAGGTCACCGGGGTCCACTTCGAGTGGGCGCTGGACACCGTGCACGGCGCCGACTACTTCCGCCGCTGGCACCGGGACAAGGCCAACTCCGGCGGGCTCCTCGTGCACAAGGCCAGCCACCACTTCGACCTGGTCAACTGGTGGCTGGACGACGTTCCGCGGCGGGTCTACGCGTCGGGCGCCCTGCGCTTCTACGGCGACGAGAACGCGCGGGCCCGCGGCTGGCCGGACCGGCCCGAGCGCGGCACCGACGCCGCCGGCGACCCGTTCTCCCTCGACCTGCGCTCCGACCCCCGGCTCGAAGGGCTCTACCTGCGGGCCGAGCGGCACGACGGCTACCGGCGCGACCTCGACCCGTTCGCGCCCGGCATCACCATCGAGGACAACATGGCCGTCCTCGTCGACTACCGGCGCGGCGCGACGCTCAGCTACTCGCTGAACGCGCACAGCCCCTGGGAGGGCTACCGGGTCACGGTGAACGGCACCGCCGGCCGGGCCGAACTGGAGGTGATCGAGCGCGGCTTCGTCGAGGTCGACGAGGAGGGCAACGCCATCCTCGACCCGTCCGCCACCCCGGGCCTGGCCACCCACGACCCGCTGCGGCCCGAGGGGGAGCGCCTGACGGTCCAGCGGCACTGGCGGCGGACGGAGGAGGTCACGATCCCCGCCGGCATCGGCGGGCACGGCGGTGGCGACGCCATCCTCCTGATGGACATCCTCCGCGGCGACCTGCGGCTGGCCCCCGACCCGCTGCGGCGCGCGGCCGACTACCTGGACGGCGTGCGCGCCGTCGCCGTCGGCATCGCCGCCAACCGCTCCCTGGCCACCGGGTTGCCGGTCACGGTCGACGAACTCGCCCTGGGCGTCGACCTGTAGCCCGCCCCGCACCGGTACAACCGCTCCACGCCACAGCCCCACGACGGACAGAGAACGAGGAACAGGCATGCACGACTTCGCGGCCCAACGGGACGCCCTGGCCGACGTGGTGGCCATCCCCGTCACGCCCTTCGACGCCGAGGACCGGGTGGACGCCGACGCCTATCAGGCGCTGCTCAGGCGGCTGTTGGCCGCCGGCGTCCGCACCCTGACGCCCAACGGCAACACCGGCGAGTTCTACGCGCTGACCACCGCCGAGCGCCGGGCCGAGGCCGAGCTGACCGTGGCGACCGTCGCCGAGGCGGGCGGCACGGCCCAGGTCGTCGTCGGCGTCGGGCACGAGGTGCCGTCCGCCGTCGCGGCGGCCCGCCACGCGCGCGAGGCCGGCGCGCAGCTGGTGATGGTGCATCAGCCGGTGCATCCGTATGTCTCGCTCGACGGTTGGGTGGACTACCACCGGGCTATCGCGGAGGCGGTGCCGGAGTTGGGTGTGGTGCCCTACATCAGGAATCCGTTGATCGACGGGGCGGCCATCGCCCGGCTGGGCGATGCCTGTCCGAACGTGATCGGGGTGAAGTACGCGGTGCCTGATCCGGTGCGGTTCGCCTCGGTGGCGCGGGACGCGGGGCTGGAGCGGTTCGTCTGGGTGGCCGGTCTGGCCGAGCTGTACGCGCCCGCGTACTTCGCCTGTGGGGCCTCCGGGTTCACGTCGGGTCTGGTCAATGTGGCGCCGGAGGTGTCGTTGGCGATGCGGGACGCGCTGCGGGCCGGGGACTATCCGGCGGCGATGCGGGTGTGGGAGTCGATCCGCCCGTTCGAGGAGCTGCGCGCGGCCCGCCAGGCCGCGAACAACGTGAGCGTGGTGAAGGAGGCCCTGTCCGTACGGGGCCTGTGCGACCGGTCGGTACGCCCGCCCAGCAGCGTGCTGTCGCTGGCGGAGCGCGCGGAGGTCGCCAAGGTCGTCGAGGGGTGGGCCGGCGTATGAGCGAGCGGGTCTCCCTGCGCAGCGCGCGCTGGTTCGAGACGGACGGTCTGCGTTCGTTCAGTCATCGGGCGCGGACTCGGCAGTTGGGGTATCTGCCGGAGGAGCATTTGGGTAAGCCGGTGATCGCGGTGGTGAATACGTGGTCGGATATTAATCCGTGTCATCAGCATTTGCGGGAGCGGGCTGAGGCGGTTAAGCGGGGTGTGTGGCAGGCGGGTGGGTTTCCGTTGGAGTTTCCGGTGGCGACGTTGTCGGAGACGTTTCAGAAGCCGACGCCGATGTTGTATCGGAATTTGTTGTCGATGGAGACGGAGGAGTTGCTGCGTTCGTATCCGGTGGATGGGGCGGTGTTGTTGGGTGGGTGTGACAAGACGACGCCGGCGTTGTTGATGGGGGCGGCGAGTGTGGATCTGCCGGCGGTGTTCGTGCCGGCGGGGCCGATGTTGCGGGGGCATTGGCGGGGGGAGACGTTGGGTTCGGGTACGGATATGTGGAAGTACTGGGATGAGCGGCGGGCGGGGCGGATCGGGGATCGTGAGTTGGGTGAGTTGGAGTGTGGTCTGGCGCGGTCGCCTGGGACGTGTATGACGATGGGGACGGCTTCGACGATGGCGTCGGTGGCTGAGGTGTTGGGGGTGACGATGCCGGGGGCGGCGGCTATTCCGGCGGTGGATTCGGCGCACAGTCGGATGGCGGCGGCGGCGGGGCGGCGGATTGTTGATCTGGTGTGGTCGGATGCGCGGTTGTCGCGGTTTTTGACGTTGGATGCCTATCGTGACGCGGTCGCGACGGTGTTGGCGTTGGGTGGTTCGACGAACGCGGTGATTCATTTGATCGCGATGGCGGGTCGGTCGCGGGTGCCGTTGTCGTTGGCGGATTTCGATCGGATCGCGCGTGAGGTGCCGGTGTTGGCGGATCTCCGGCCGGGTGGGCGGTTTTTGATGGAGGACTTCTACTACGCGGGTGGGGTGCCGAGTCTGTTGGCTCGGTTGGGTGAGGAGTATCTGTGTCTGGATCGGCCGACGGTGGGGCACGCGTCGTTGCGGGAGCAGTTGGTGGGGGCGGCCACGCATGACACCGAGGTGGTGCGGCCGTTGGATCGGCCGTTGGCCGAGGGTGGGTTGGCGGTGTTGCGGGGGAATCTCGCGCCGGACGGGGCGGTGATCAAGCACATCGCGGCGCAGCCGCACCTGTTGAAGCACACGGGTCCGGCGGTGGTCTTCGATGACTACCAGACGATGCAGGCGACGATCAACGAGCCGGCGTTGGAGATCACGGCGGACAGTGTGTTGGTGTTGCGTGGCGCGGGGCCGTTGGGCGGTCCTGGGATGCCGGAGTACGGGATGCTCCCGATCCCGGACTACCTCCTCAAGCAGGGGGTGACGGACATGGTGCGGCTCTCGGACGCGCGGATGAGTGGCACCAGTTACGGCGCCTGTGTGTTGCATATCGCGCCTGAGTCCCATGTCGGGGGGCCGTTGGCCCTGGTGCGGGACGGGGATCTGATCACGTTGGACGTCGAGGCGCGGACGTTGCGTCTGGAGGTCGAGGACGCCGAGTTGGAGCGTCGGCGCGCGGCCTGGACGCCTCCCGAGCCGCGGTACGGGCGTGGCTTCGGCGCGCTTTATCAGGAACACATCACGCAGGCCGACACCGGCTGCGACTTCGCCTTCCTCTCCCGCGAGGGAGAGGTCCCCGAGCCCCACGCGGGCTAACCGACCGGCGGGCCAGCGGGGCCCGCCGGTGTCCGACCGCCTCCGGCGAGGTCAGCCGCCGGCCCTGACGGCCTGCAGGGCCGTCAGGCGGCGGACATACCAGGCGGTGACGACCGCGGTCGGCACCACCAGGAGGTGGAGAAGCAGGTGGAGCCAGGTCCACGGCTCGAACGCGTACCAGTAGTAGTAGTCGCGGAAGCCGCCGCCCGCGGGTTCGTAGGCGTACCGATGGGTGCTGAGCGTCTCCAGCGGGGGAGTCCAGAACAGCGGCCAGGTCAGGAACGTCGCCAGCCACAGGGCCCACCACGCGTGCAGCGGGCCGGCCGGCGCCATCCCGCCGCCGGGGCGGGGCGCGCTGGAGGCGTGCCAGACGTCGTTGGCGATCTGCTTGGGCACGAAGAGGTTGCCCACCGGGAGGAACCAACTCGTCACCGCCGTACGCGGTCGGTGCCGCAGCCCGCCGGGGGCGAACCGCTCCGCCGTGACGCGGGTCTGGTAGCACCAGATCAGCCAGCACACCAGGAGGCCGACGGCCACGCCCACCTTCAGGACCAGCAGGACGTGCGTGGTCTCCTCCTGGTCTATCGCCCACAGGTCGCCGTATCGGTCGACCGCCTCGGACCTGCCCTCCTCCGCCAGGCCGGTGAGGAGGTGGAGGCCGTTGACCAACGAGACCACGGTGAAGAGCGCCAGCAGCACGTAGAGGACCCGGCGGGGCACGTCGGCCGGCGACGACCCGGGCGCGGCACGGCGTTCGTCCACCAACAGACGTCGTGGCGGCCCCGGTTCGCGCCCGGCCGGGGCGGACTCCTCGGCGGGCGCGGGCCGCGGCGGGCCGACGGCCGCCGTGGTGATGGGGGCGGTGGGCGCGGCGACGGGCGGGCCCGGCCTGGTCGCGGCGTCGGCGGCCGCCCGCGCGGCGCCGGGTGACGTGTCGGCTGTCGAGTCCACCCGGGGGTGCGGGTCCTCCCAGGCGAGCAGGCGCGCCGCCTCCTCGCCGAGCCGGGCCAGCACCTCCGGCGGCAACCAGGGGCCGTGGGCCTCGGCGGGGGCATCCGCGCGGTCCCGCAGCAGGGCGGCGGTCGGCCGGCCGGCCGGGTCCTTCACCAGACAGCTCTCGACCAGGTCGCGCAGCGACTCCGGGACACCGGTGAGATCCGGCGGCTCGTGCACCATCCGGTACATCAGGGCGTGCGGCTGGCCTTCCTCGGCGTGGAACGGCAGCCGGCCGGTGGCGGCGAACGCCAACACCGTGCCCAGGGAGAAGACATCACTCGCCATGGTCAGCCGCTCCCCCCTGACCTGCTCGGGGGACATGAAGCCGGGCGAGCCGATCACCATCCCGGTGGAGGTCAGCCCGCCGGTCGTGGAGAGGTTGAGGGCCCGGACGATGCCGAAGTCGATCACCCTCGGGCCGTCGACGGCCACCAGGACGTTCGACGGTTTCACGTCGCGGTGCACCAGCCCGGCCGCGTGGATGTCGGCCAGCGCCCGGCACAGCCCGGCGGCCAGGCCGCGCACCGAGTGCTCCGGCAGCGGGCCGTGTTCCTCCACCACCTGGTGGAGCGTCGGCCCGGCCACGAAGGCCGTGGCCACCCAGGGCAGCGCCGCGTCGGGATCGGCCGCCAACACCTCCGCCGTCCACCGCCCACCGACCTGTCGGGCGGCGGCGGTCTCCTTGGCGAACCGGCGGCGGAAGTCGGGAACGGCGGCGAACTCGGCGCGGATCGTCTTCACCGCCACCATCCGGCCACGCGGCGACCTGGCCAGATAGACCACGCCCATGCCGCCCTCGCCCAGTCTGCCGAGCAGCCGGTAGTCGGCGATGCGGTCGGGATCGTCGGTCCGTAGCGGCTGCATGGCCGTTCCTCCGCTCTTGAGCCGCCCCTGCGGCGGACCAACCCTAAGGGGCCGCGCCGCTTCGCGCGCAAGTCCCCTGCGGGGCAGCCCTGTTGACCGGGCTGGCTGGACCGGCGGCCCCGCCCGCGCTGGCCGCGCGGCGGGGTGCAGGCTCCTGGCGGCGGTTTCCGTGGCTGCGCGGCGCCGGTCGGTTCGGTGCCCTCCCGGCGTCTCCCCTGGGCAAGTGCCGTTTCGATTAGGGTGGTTGTCAGCCAGCTGTGGTGTCGAAGGAGGTGCCTCACCCGGCTCTCTGGCCTACGCCGCGTTACCTGCCCTGTCATTCGAAAACCCGGGAGTACCGAGCAGTGGACCACACCGTGCAGCCGGGCAGGCTGATCGGCGGGCGGTACGAGCTCATCGAACCGATCGGCGGAGGCGGGTTCGGGCGAGTCTGGAAGGCACGTGATCAGCGGCTCCAGACGAACGTGGCCGTCAAGGAGCTGTCCCTGCCGTCTTCCGCCTCGCCCTCCGAGCGGGAGGAACGGCTCAAGCGGTCGGAGCGGGAAGTCCTCAACGCCGCCCGGCTGCGCGACCATCCCAACATCGTGAGCGTGCACGATGTCGTCATCGAGGACGACATCCCGTGGATCGCCATGCGGCTGGTGGTGGGCCACTCCCTGGCCGAACGCCTGCGTGTGTCGGGCCCGCTGACGGCGCGTGAGGCCACGGACGTGGCCCGGGCCATGTTGCGGGGGCTCGACGCCGCGCACCAGGCGGGCATCGTGCACCGCGACATCAAACCCGCCAACGTCATGCTGGCTGACAGCGGCGAGATCCTGCTCACCGACTTCGGTATCGCGACCCACGAGTCGGACACCCCGCTCACTCTCAGGGGCGGCCTCGTCGGCTCCGCTCCCTACATGGCGCCGGAACGCGTTCACGGTGAGAGGGGGCACGCGCCGAGCGACCTCTTCTCGCTCGGGGTGCTGCTGTACGAGGCTCTGGAGGGCACCTCGCCCTTCAACCGCGGCTCCCAACCCGCCTCGCTGCACGCCGTCGCCTACGACGAGCCGCCGGTGCCGGTGCGGGCGGGCCCACTGCGCCCGCTCATCGCGCGGTTGCTCGCCAAGGCGCCCGGCGCCCGTCCCACGATCGGCGAGGCACTCGCCCTGCTGGATCAGCCGCCGGCCGTCCTCCCGCCACCGCACCCAACCATCACGCCGCCCCCCGTGATCACCACCCCGGCGGTGCCGCGACCGTCCGCGAGCTTGCCCACGGCGACGGCCCTGACCCCACCGGCGAGGGCGCGGACCCGCTCCGGGACGTCGGCCGGGCCGCCCGGTGACGCGCCGGGCGCTGGCGGTCACCGGGCGCCGGCCCCCGACCGGGGGCCGGCGAAGAAGTGGGTGGGCTGGAGCGCCCTCACCCTCGCCCTCGCCCTCGCCCTCGCCCTCGCCCTCGGCTCGTGCGTGGTCGTGCTGGTCGTGGTCAACCAGGGGAAGTCGGGGACGGGCGAGGGCACGTTCAGCGCCACGGAGCCGGTCACGATTGCCGACCTGACCTCCGTGGAGTCGAGGATCGAGGTCGCCGGGGTCGGCGGGCAGGCGCCGGAGTCGCTGGGCGTCACCGTGGACATCAGCCACCCCTGGGCGTCTGATCTGCGGATGGAGCTGGTCGCTCCGGATGGCACGGCCTTCGAGTTGAGGCCCGATGACGTGCCCTACGCCTATGTGGTGGATGCCTCGGAGGCGGTGGCCGACGGTGACTGGACGCTACGGATCGAGGACACCGCCGCGAGCGACGAGGGCGCGCTCAACACCTGGTCGCTGGACTTCGGACCCGATCAGCCGATCGAGCCGGGGCCGCTGGAACGTGGCTCGTTCGACGGTCCCGGCTCGCTCGCGATCGAGGATCTCTCCGTGGTGAGTTCGGAGATCGAGGTCGAGGGACTGGGTGGGGACGCGTCCGAGTCGCTGGGCGTCACCGTGGACATCAGCCACCCCTGGGCGTCTGACCTGCGGATGGAGCTGGTCGCTCCGGATGACACGGCCTTCGAGTTGGAGCCCGATGACGAGCCCCGGGTGTACACGGTTGATGCCTCGGACGTGGTGGCCGACGGTACCTGGACCCTGCGGATCGAGGACACCGCCGCGGGCGACGAGGGCACGCTCAACTCCTGGAGTCTGGACTTCTGAACGCCCGCCGCCCGCTCCGGTCACCTCGCCGCTGGCGCCGGTCGCGCGCGGCTGGGCTCGGCGGCACCGGGAGGGTCCGCCGTCGATGTCGGGGCAACGGCGGCGTATAGCCTACGGACATGCTCCGTCACGTCCTGGCCACCCGCTATGTCACCCCCCTGCGCGAGGGCGGATCGCTGCCCGGCATCGTCGAGGCGGATGACCTGGGTACCTACGTTATGAAGTTCACCGGCGCCGGGCAGGGGCCCAAGTCGTTGGTGGCCGAGGTGATCTGCGGCGGGCTGGCCCGCCGGCTCGGGCTGCGGGTGCCGGAGCTGGTCCGGATGGAGCTGGACCCGGTGATCGGGCTGGCCGAGCCGGACCAGGAGGTGCAGGAGCTGCTCAAGGTCAGCGCCGGGCTCAACCTCGGCATGGACTTCCTGCCCGGCTCCATCGGCTTCGACCCGTTGGCCTACCGGGTGGACCCGGACGAGGCCGGCCGGGTGGTGTGGTTCGACGCCCTGGTCAACAACGTGGACCGGTCCTGGCGCAACCCCAACCTCCTCGTCTGGCACGGCGAGTTGTGGCTGATCGACCACGGCGCCGCGCTGATCTGGCACCACAACTGGCCGGCCGCCGCCGCCTCGGCGGCCCGGAGCTTCCCCGCCGCCGACCACGCGCTGGCCCCGTTCGGGCCCGACCTGGCCGGCGCCGCCGCCGCGTTGACACCGCTGGTCACGGCCGAGCTGCTGGACGAGACGCTGGCCGAGGTGCCCGACGCCTGGCTCGCCCCCGAGCCGGGGCTGGCGACCCCGGACGCGCTGCGCGCCGCCTACCGGGACGTGCTGCTGGCGCGCGCCGCCACCGTCGGGGACCGGATCTCGCTGGGCGAGCGCACCGCGCCGCGCGGCTCCGGCGCCCCCGGCTGGCTCACCGGCCGGCCCGACACCGGCCCGCCGGCGACCGGCGAGCCCACCAGCGGCCAGCCCACGACCGGCCAGCCCACGACCGGCAGCTCCGACCAGGCACGGGAGGCGACCCGATGACCGCACCGCAGGAACGGATCGCACCGCGGGAACGGATCGCACCGCGGGAACGGGCCGCGTCGCCGGAACGGGCCGCGTCACGCGCGGTCTTCGAGTACGCGCTGCTGCGGGTGGTGCCCCGGGTGGAGCGCGGGGAGGCGATCAACGCCGGCGTGCTGCTCTACTCCCGGCCGCTCTCCTTCCTGGCCGCCGGCACCCACCTGGACACCGACCGGCTGCTGGCCCTGGACCCGGGGGCGGACGTGGCCGGCGTGCGCGCCGCGCTGCACGCCGTGGAGCGGGTGTGCGCCGGCGGGCCGCAGGCTGGCCCGGCGGCCGGTGACGAGGCCGGGCGCCGGTTCCGCTGGCTGATCGCGCCGCGCAGCACGGTGGTCCAACCCGGGCCGGTGCACAGCGGGTTGACCGCCGACCCGGACGCCGAGCTGGAGCGCCTGCTGACCCTCCTGGTGCGCTGAGCGCCCCGGCCCGGCACCGCGGCTGTCCGGGGGGTGGGGTTCCGTTCTGTCGGTGGCGGATGGTAGTTACGTGTCAGTAGCATCGCTCGGCGGGCCCGGCCCGGCGGGCGTCACTCGACGGCGAGGAGGCCCATCCATGACCACCACGGAACAGCCGGAGCAGCGCGTCGCCTTGGTGACCGGCGCGGCCCGGGGCATCGGGGCCGCCACCGCCGTGCGGCTGGCCGCCGACGGGCACCGGGTCGCCGTGCTCGACCTGACGGAGGAGTCGGGCCGGGAGACGGTGTCCGCGATCGAGGCGGCCGGCGGCAGCGCCCTGGCGGTCGGCTGCGACGTCTCCGACGCGGACGCGGTGCGGGCCGCGGTGAGCCAGGTGGCGGAGCGGCTCGGCCCCCCGGTGGTGCTGGTCAACAACGCGGGCGTGCTGCGGGACAACCTGCTCTTCAAGATGACCGAGGCGGACTGGGACACGGTGCTGGGCGTGCACCTGCGGGGCGCCTTCCTGATGTCCCGGGCCTGCCAGGAACACATGGTCGCGGCCGGCTTCGGCCGGATCGTCAACCTCTCGTCCAGCTCCGCCCTGGGCAACCGCGGGCAGGCCAACTACGCCGCGGCCAAGGCCGGTCTGCAGGGCTTCACCAAGACGCTCGCCATCGAGCTGGGCAAGTTCGGCGTCACGGCCAACGCGGTGGCCCCCGGCTTCGTGGCCACCGACATGACGGCCGCCACGGCCGCCCGGGTCGGCGTCGGCTTCGAGGACTTCCAGCAGGCGGCGGCCGAGCGGATCCCGGTCCGCCGGGTCGGCCGGCCGGAGGACATCGCCCACGCGGTCTCCTTCTTCGCCAGCGAGGCCGCCGGCTTCGTCTCCGGCCAGGTGCTCTACGTCGCCGGGGGTCCCCTTGACTGACCCCACCGACGCTCCTGACCCGACCGAGCCGACCGCCGGCAGCCAGCCGCCACCGGGCGGGTCCGCCGTCGCCGTGGTCACCGGCGGCAGCCGCGGCATCGGCCTGGAGATCGCCCGCACCCTGGTGGCCCGCGGCGACCGGGTCTGTGTCACCGGCCGGGACGCCGAGCGGCTGGCCGCGGCCGTCGCCGAGCTGGGGCCGCACGCCATGGGGGTGGCCGGCAAGGCGCACGACCCGGAGCACCAGGCCGAGGTGGTGGAGCGGGTGCTGGCGGCCTGGGGCCGGCTGGACCACCTGGTGAACAACGCGGGGAGCAACCCGGCGTTCGGCCCGCTCACCGACGTCGAACCGGCCCTGCTGGCCAAGGTCTTCGAGATCAACGTGCTCTCCGCCTTCGGCTTCGCCCGCCGCGCCTGGTCGGCGTGGCAGCACCAGCACGGCGGCACGGTGGTCAACATCGCCTCCGTCGCCGGCCTGGGTGCCTCGCCGTTCCTCGGCGCCTACGGCGTCAGCAAGGCCGCCCTGGTCAACCTGACCGAGCAGTTGGCGCACGAGCTGGCCCCGCTGGTGCGGGTCAACGCGGTCGCCCCGGCCGTGGTCAAGACCCGGTTCGCCAGCGCGCTGTACGAGGGCAACGAGGAGCGGCTGGCCGCCGGTTACCCGCTGGGGCGGCTGGGCGTGCCGTCCGACGTGGCCGGCGTGGTCGCCTTCCTCAGCTCGCCGGCGGCCGCCTGGCTGACCGGCCAGACGCTGGTGGTGGACGGCGGGGTGGGCCTGACCGCGGGAACGGGCTGAAGTGTCAGTGCCGCCCGGTACGTTGTGAGACACACCGCGCCGTGCTGGCGGCGTGGTGTTCTCTCACCGCGTGACCTCGGAGGTTGAAGATCGTGAACGGCATGCTGCCCGACTCCTGGCAGAAGGTGCTGGGCGAGGAGCTGGATCAGCCCTACTTCAAGGAGCTGACCGAGTTCGTCGAGGAGGAGCGGGCCGCAGGACCCGTCTACCCGCCCCGCGAGGAGGTGTTCGCGGCGTTGGAGGCGACGCCGTTCGACGAGGTCAAGGTGCTGGTCCTCGGCCAGGACCCGTACCACGGCGAGGGCCAGGGCCACGGGCTGTGCTTCTCGGTGCGCCCCGGGGTGCGGGTGCCGCCCTCGCTGCGCAACATCTACAAGGAGCTGCACGCGGAGTTGGGCCTGCCCATCCCGGACAACGGCTATCTGCTGCCCTGGGCGCGGCAGGGCGTGCTGTTGATGAACGCGGTGCTGACGGTCCGCTCGGGCGAGCCCAACTCGCACAAGGGCAGGGGCTGGGAGCGGTTCACGGACGCGGTGATCCGGGCCGTCTCGGACCGCCCCGACCCGGTGGTCTTCGTGCTGTGGGGGGCCTACGCCAGGAAGAAGCTCAAGCTGATCGACACCGAGCGGCACGCGGTGGTGGAGGGCGCGCACCCGTCGCCGCTGTCCGCGAAGAAGTTCTTCGGCTCCCGCCCGTTCACTCAGATCAACGAGGCGGTCGCCCTGCACGGGCACGCCCCGATCGACTGGCGGGTCCCCGACCTGGGGCGCTGAGCCGGCCGGTTCGGTGCCGGGGAGCGGGGGTTCGAGGGTCGAGCTGGTCCGCGTATGCTGCCGGTCCGCGCGCCGTGGCGGCGCGCGGACCACCCCCACACCTACACCGAGGAGCAGTTCCGTGAAGGTCGGCGTGATCGGGCTCGGGGACATCGCGCACAAGGCGTATCTGCCGGTGCTCGGCGCGCGTCCCGGGATCAGCCTCCATCTGCACACCCGCACCCCGGCCACGCTGGAGCGGGCCGGCGCGGCGCTCCGGCTGCCGCCGGAGGCGCTGCACCGGGAGCTGTCCTCGCTGCTGGCCGTCGGGCTGGACGCGGCGTTCGTGCACACCCCGACGGCCACCCATCCGGAGATCGTCACCCGGCTGCTCACCGGCGGCATACCCACCTACGTCGACAAGCCGCTGGCGGACGAACTGTCCGAGGCGAAGCGGCTGGTGGAGCTGGCCGACACCCTCGGGGTGAGCCTGGCCGTCGGCTTCAACCGCCGCTTCGCCCCCGCCTACGCCCAGTGCCTGGAGGGGCCGCGGGACCTCGTGGTGTTGCAGAAGCACCGTCGGGGGCTGCCGGAGGATCCGCGGCGGATGGTCTTCGACGACTTCATCCACGTGGTGGACACGCTGCGTTTCCTGGCGCCCGCCCCGATCGACCAGGTCCACCTGAGCCACCGGACGAGCCAGGGCCGGCTGCACCACGTGGTGCTGCACCTGGCCGGGGAGGGCTTCTCCGCGATCGGCGCGATGAACCACCTCTCCGGCTCGGCCGAGGAGGTGCTGGAGGTCTCCGGGCAGGACACCAAGCGGGAGGTGCGCAACCTGGCCGAGGTCATCGACCACAAGGGCCAGCCCAGCGTGCGCCGGCGCGGGGACTGGGTGCCGGTGGCCCGGCAGCGCGGCATCGAGCAGGCGGTCGTCGCCTTCCTCGACGCGGTGCGCACCGGGCACACGCTGGACGCGCAGGACGCGTTGCGCACCCATGAGCTGTGCGAGCGGGTGGTGCGCGGCGTCCAGGGTCAGGACGGTTACTGACCGGCCGCCGGTTGTCCCGCGCGGCCGGTCGGTGGATGGCTCAGGCGGCCTCGCCGCTCACCCCGGTCGGCGGGGTCTCGAAGTCCTCGCCGGCGTGCGGCTCGACCACGCCGAGGAAGATCAGCGCCAGCAGCACCACGCCGACCCCGATCCGGTACCAGACGAACGGCATGAAGCTGCGGGTGGTGATCCACTTCATGAACCAGGCGATGATCGCGTAGCCGACCAGGAAGGCGACCGCCGTGGCCAGGATGGTGGGCCCCCACGAGACGTGGGTGTCCTCGCCGCCGATCTTGGTCAGCTCGTACCCGCCGGAGGCCAGCACGGCGGGGATGGCCAGCAGGAACGAGTAACGGGCCGCGGCCTCCCTCGAGTAGCCGAGGAAGAGGCCGCCGGTGATGGTGGCGCCGGACCGGGAGACACCCGGCACCAGCGCCATGGCCTGCGCGAAGCCGAACAGCAGGCCGTCCCTGGTGGTGAGTTGCGCCAGGTCCTTGCGCGGTCGGCGGGCGCGGTGCCGGCCGCCGACCAGGTCCCGGGCGGCCATCCGGTCGGCCAGGCCCAGGATGATGCCGAGCACGATCAGGTTGACGGCGATCAGCCGGAGATCACGGAACGGGCCGGCGATGGCGTCCTGGAAGGCCAGGCCCAGCACCCCGATCGGGATGGAGCCGATGATCACCAGCCAGCCCATCCGGGCGTCCGGGTCGGAGCGCATCGAGCGGTCGGTCAGCGAGCGGGACCAGGCGCGCACGATCCGGACGATGTCCTTGCGGAAGTAGATCAGCACCGCCAGCTCGGTGCCGATCTGGCAGACGGCGGTGAACGCGGCTCCCGGGTCCTCCCAGCCGCCGGCCACCGCGGCCAGTCGCAGGTGGGCGCTGGAGGAGATGGGCAGGAACTCCGTCAGCCCCTGGACCAGCCCGAGAACGATTGATTCGAACCACGACATGAACTGAGCGCGTATCCCTGGGAGAGGCCGAAGCGGAGCGGAAGAACGGGCGGGGGCCGAAGTGGTGGGTGGGCGTGTGTGGGGGAGCGAGGTCACTCTAGGCGAGCGCCCCAACAGGCGGTGAACTCCGGTTGTCCGATGTCTGGACTATCAGAAAACCGTTCGACGGCCGGCTCGGCATGCGCCACCATACGGGGCATGTTCCCGTTCGCCAGCAGCGCCGCGCCGTCCGCATTCGCGGACGCACTGCGGGCTGCCGGCGTGCCGGTGACCGTCGCGGACGGCGCTCGAAGCTGACCCTCCTCGGATCGTTCCGTGGGCCCCGGAGGGGGAGGGTCCAAGCACCGGAGGGGTCCACGTCCCGGCCGAGGGCGCGCCCGCGCCGGCCGGGGCCTTCCGCACCCAGCGAATGGGAAACCGCCATGCCCAAGCAGGCGTACACGCGTACCAAGCCCCACCTGAACATCGGCACCATGGGCCACGTCGACCACGGCAAGACCACCCTGACCGCGGCCATCACCAAGGTGCTCAGCGACCTCGGCACCGGCACCTTCGTGCCCTTCGACCGGATCGACCGGGCCCCCGAGGAGGCGGCCCGCGGCATCACCATCACCGTCAGCCACGTCGAGTACGAGACCGCGACCCGGCACTACGCCCACGTGGACATGCCGGGGCACGCCGACTACGTCAAGAACATGATCACCGGCGCCGCCCAGCTGGACGGCGCGATCCTGGTGGTCTCCGCGGTGGACGGCGTGATGCCGCAGACCGCCGAGCACGTGCTGCTGGCCCGGCAGGTCGGCGTCCGGCACATCGTGGTGGCGCTCAACAAGGCCGACGCCGGCGACCCGGAGCTGACCGACCTGGTCGAGCTGGAGGTCCGCGAGCTGCTCACCGCCCAGGGCTACCCGGGCGATGAGCTGCCGGTGGTCCGGGTCTCGGGCCTGGGCGCGCTGGGCGGCGAGCCGCGCTGGGTGGACGCGGTGCTGGAGCTGCTGGCCGCGGTGGACCGGCACGTCCCGGTGCCCGAGCGGTACCTGGACGCCCCGTTCCTGCTGCCGGTGGAGAACACCCTGACGATCACCGGCCGGGGCACCGTGGTGACCGGCGCCGTCGAGCGCGGCACGGTCCACGTCGGCGACCGGGTCGCGGTGCTCGGTGCCGAGCTGGAGACGGTGGTCACCGGCCTGGAGACCTTCGGCAAGCCGATGGCGGAGGGCCAGGCCGGGGACAACGTGGCGCTGCTGCTGCGCGGCGTGCCCCGCGACGCGGTCCGCCGCGGCCAGGTGGTCGCGGCGCCGGGCAGTGTCACCCCGGGGCGGCGCTTCGCCGCCGAGGTCTACCTGCTCCCGGCGGCCGAGGGCGGCCGGCGCACGCCGGTGGCCACCGGCTACCGGCCGCAGTTCTACCTGCGCACCGCCGACGTGGTGGGCGACATCGTGCTCCCGGACGGCGGGGTGGCGCTGCCCGGCGACCGGGTCGGCATGACCGTGACCCTGGGGCAGGCCGTCCCGCTGGAGGCCGGCCTCGGCTTCGCGATCCGGGAGGGCGGTCGGACCGTCGGCGCCGGCACGGTCACCGAGGTGCTGCCGGACTGAACGCCTCCGGCCCGGCCCGGACAGGTTTCGTCCGGGCCGGGCCGGAGCGGACCCGAACTGACCGGACCGGAGCGCGCGCCGGGAGGAGAATGTCCGGATGGACGAGCCGACCCCCGTGCTGCGCACCGTGGACCTGGGCACCGCCAGGCTGCTGCCGGACGTGGACCGGCCGGCGGCCTGGCTGCTGACCGTGGACGACGCCCCGCAGTCCTACCTGGACCTGTCCGACCCGACCCACCTGGAGTTCGAGTACCTCCGGCGGCTGGGCCACCTGGTCGACACGGTGGCCGCCCCCGGTGCCCCGCTGCGGGCGCTGCACCTGGGCGGCGGCGCGCTGACCCTGCCGCGCTACGTCGCGGCCACCCGGCCCGGCTCCCGGCAGCGGGTGGTGGAGGCCGACGGCCGGCTCGCCCAACTGGTCGACGAGCGGCTCCCGTTGCCGCCGGACAGCGGGATCACGGTGACCGTCGACGACGCCAGGGCCGCCGTCGAGGCCGCCCCGCCCGGCGCGGTCGACCTGCTGGTCGCCGACGTCTTCGGCGGCTCCCGGGTGCCGCCCCAGGTCACCACCCTGGGGTACGTCCGGGCGGCGGCCCGCGCGCTGCGCCCCGGCGGGGTCTACGCGGCCAACCTGGCCGACGCCCGCCCCTTCGGTTTCCTGCGGCCCCAACTGGCCGCGCTGGCCGCCCGCTTCGCGCACGTCTGCCTGCTCGCCGAGCCGGCCGTGCTGCGCGGCCGGCGGTTCGGCAACCTGGTGGTGGCCGCCTCGGACGCCGAGCTGCCGCTCGCCGCGCTGGCCCGCCGGGTCGCCGCCGACGCCTTTCCGGCCCGGCTGGTGGCCGGCCCCGAGCTGGCCGAACTGGCCGGCGACGCCACCCCGGTGGTGGCCGAGGCGGCGGCCCTGCCCTCCCCCCGGCCGCCGGAGGGCGCCTTCCAGGTCTGACCGCGGACACTCAGCGAGGGCCGGGAGGCGAGGCCAGGAAACGGGCCCTGCGGAGCGGCCCGGAGGAGGACCGGCACGGTCTGTCCGCACCGCCGGGCGTGCGTCAGCAGCCGTCCCAGAGCCAGGACTCACCCTCGCGCGACCAGGACTGGGCCGCCACGTCCAGCGAGGGCACGCCCACGCCGTAGGTCACCAGGGCCGAGTCGCCGTCGATCTCGTCCACGTTGAAGGTCTCCACCTCCAGCGCGCCGTAGACCTCCGCGCTCTGCTCGGCGAGCAGGCTGAAGCCCTCCGCCGACATGGCCGACTTGCATCGTTCCGAAAGCAACGCATAGCCGGTGTCGGCGTCCGGCGCGAACAGCGCGGTCGTGTAGTCGCGAACGGCCTGCTCCAGCGCCGCCGCGTCGTCGTCCGGGGCGTCCCCGGTCTCTTCCTCGGCCTCTTCCCCGGTGGCCTCAGAAGCGGATTCGTCGGCCCCAGTGGCGTTTTCCGCGTCGTTCTCCGTGCTCTCCGACGACTCGACGCCGCCGTCGGTGCCCTCGTTCGCTTCGTCGTTGTCGTCGCTGGAACAGCCGGCGACGACGAGGGTGGCGACGGCGGCCAGGCCGACAATTTTCAGTGTGCGAGTGCGAATCATGAGGCAGACGCTCTCATGATCGTTCGGTGAAGGTCAATTCATCGACAGGACACCTTGGATCGGGGGACCGCGGGCGTGGCCGTCGGGCGGCCGGAGCAGTGGCGCAGGTCACCTCCGGGCCTGTCACACGCGGGCGCGCCGCGGCGTCAGGAAGGTGTATCCACCGCAACGGCCAAGGAGTCACCGTGGAAGCACGTCTGAACATGTTCGGCAACGAGAACGCGGCCAAGCTGCTGAAGCACTTCACCGCGGCCGGCCGGGCCATCACCGAGTCGACGCTCTCCGACACCGTCCAGGAGCTGGTGAAGATCCGCGTCAGCCAGATCAACGGCTGCGCCTTCTGCCTCGACATCCACACCAAGGAGGCCGCGCACGCCGGCGAGACCGCGCTCCGCCTGAACCTGATCGCGGGCTGGCGGGAGGCCACGGTCTACACCGAGGCCGAGCGCGCCGCGCTGGAGCTGGCCGAGCAGGGCACCCGGATCGCCGACGGCGCCGGCGGCGTCCCTGACGACGCGTGGGCGAACGCGGCCAAGTACTTCGACGAGGGGGAACTCGCGGCCCTGGTCGCCCTGATCGCGCTGATGAACGCGTTCAACCGGCTCAACGTCGTGCTGCGCAACCCGGCCGGCGACTACCGGGTCGGCCAGTTCGCCTGAACCTGACCGTCGCGACCGACGCGAACGCCCCGGCCCTCGCAGGGGAGGGGCCGGGGCGTTCGAGGGCGGATGCGCCCGAGGGAGCGTCAGCTCTGCTCGGACTCGACCGGGTAGGGCCGCATGCTGCTCATGATCTGCTCGATGGTCGCGTCGTCCAGCTCCTCGGGGATGCCGGCGTCCGCCATCATCACCCAGGTGGCCATGTCGTTGTTGAGGTCGAGATAGGAGATGGCGATCACCTTCCCGTCCGACTGGCCGCAGGGGTTGGGGTCCTCCTCGTCCGGGGGGACGTCCCGGATGGTGGCCCGGACGATGTGGCCGCTGATGCCGTAGTCGCTCTCGAACTCCTCCGGCTCGGTCATCTCGAAGGTGCCGAGCTGCTGCTGGTCCCAGCCGCCGAGGGCCCAGTTCATCGCCTCGTTCTCGGCGGCCTCCGCGGTGTTGGTGGCCCCCTGGGCGCCCTTGGTGCCGACCATGGCCCGGCTGCTGACCCCGTGTTCCGCCTCCGGGCACCAGCCGTCCAGGTAGGTGGCCACCCCGGACATCGCGACCAGGATGTCGCCCTCCTCGGCCCCCTCGCGCTCGTCGAGCAGGCCCATGGACGTGCTCTCCGGGTTGACCGTCCAGTCCTCCGCCGGCACGTCGAAGGCTATGTGCCGGTTCTCCAGGGTCTGCACCTGCCAGTCCGGCGCGATCACCGGGTCCGGGCGCTGGGTGACGCCCCGCCGCGGGTCGTTGGGGTTGCTCGGCCGCTCCGGCTCCTCGGTTGACTCCTCCGTCGGCTCCTCGTCGGGGTCGCCGGCCTCACCCGGATCGGCCGACGCCTCCTGGTTGTTGGCGTCGGTGGTGGTGTCGTCGTCCCCGCTCATCAGCACCACGCCGGTGACCGCGGCGCCGGCCACCACCGCGACCGACACGATGATGCCGACCATGACCTTCAGCGACTTCTTGTCGTCCTGGGGCGGCGGCGACTGAGGCGGCAGGGTGGGCGGGCCCTGCTGCTGCCAGCCGCCAGGCGCGCCGGGCGGCGGGGTGGGCGGCATGCCCTGCTGTCCTGGCGGCGGGGCGGGCGGCACGCCCGGCTGACCGGCCGGCATCCCCGGCTGTCCCGTCGGCGCGCCGGGCTGATCCGGCGCCCCCGGCTGGCCGGCGGGCGCGCCCGGCCCACCCTGCGCCCCCGGCGCGCCCCATCCCGCGCCCGGGGTGGGCTGCTGATACGGATTGGGCTGCTGGTACCCCGGCTGTTGATAGGGGTTGGACCACTCCCGGGCCGGCTCGCCCCCCGGCTGCTCTTCTCCTGGCCTCATGGAGGTAAACCCTAAAGGGGCGCAGGTCGGACCGGCGCACCTGTCACCGTATTGCGACGGACCTGCGACGAGAAGGCGGCCCGGAGGCCCGGGTGTTGGCGGACGGGACGACTGTCATTACCCGTTGGTAACGTGGGGGCATGACTGACTCGATCTCCGTCGGCGAGCAACTCGCCGCCACGGTCCCGATGGTGCGCGCCCTCAACCTGGAGTTCGTCCGCACCGATCCGGAGTGCGCCGTGGTGCGCCTGCCGGACCAGCCCACCTTCCACAACCACGTGGGCGGCCCGCACGCGGGAGCCATGTTCACGCTGGGGGAGTCGGCGAGCGGCGCCGTCGCGCTCGCCGCCTTCGGCGACCAGCTCTCCCGCGCGCTGCCGCTGCCGGTCGGCGCCGAGGTCTCCTACCGCAAGATCGCCACCGGGGAGATCACGGCGACGGCCACCCTCGGCCGCCCGGTCGCCGAGGTGCTCGCCGAGTTGGACGCGGGCCAGCGCCCCGAGTTCCCCGTGGCGGTGGAGATCACCCGCGCCGACGGCGCGGTCGCCGGCACCATGACGGTCGTCTGGACCCTGCGCCCGCACCGCGACTGAAGCCGCCGCCCGGGCGCGGGGGCCACGGGCCGGCCGGTCGCGGCGGTCGACCGGCCGGGCCCGCCGCTGGACGCCCCCCGCCCGGGTGGACGTCAGCCGGGCTTGATGGTCGAGAGCTGTGCCAGCAGCAGGAGCAGCCGGTACGCCTCGGCGAAGTCGGCCGCGGTGTGCGCGACCGTCCGGCCGCCTCCGACGCGGGTCACGCCCGGCACCAGCGTCGCCAGATCGACGGCCACCGGCGAGTGGAGGTCGACCTCGACCGCCAGCGGCCCGGTCAGGGTGAACGGCGGGACGGCCGCCCGCCGGCCGACGGCCTCGGCCGCTCCCCGGCGCAGCCGCTCCCGCGCCTCCTCCGGGTGCAGGGCCACGGCGGCGGCCTGCCCGACGGCCTCCTTGACGGCGACGGTGACGGCGCCCGGGACCAGCTCCCGCAGCTCGGCGCAGGCCGCGTCGTCGCCGCTGAGCAGCACCACCGGCGCACCCGACTCCCCGGCCATGGCGGTGTTGAGGCCGATCTCGCCCAGCGAGCGCCCGGCCACCCGCACGTCGAGCAGCTCGCCGTTCATGGTGTGCGCCAGCACGGCCGGGCCGCCGCCGGCCCGCGCGTGGTAGCCCACCAGCAGCACCGCGTCGGTGTCCGCGTCGAGCCCGCCGAGCATGCCCAGGGGGCGCGGCTTGCCGCGCACCAGCCGGGCCCGGCGGTCGAGTCGCTCCGGCAGCAGGTTGCGGAACGGGCCGTGCGCGTCGGCGACCCACACCGTGGCGCCGGGTTCGGCGTCCAGCACGCCGGCGATCACGCTGTTCGCCTCGGCCGTCATCAACGCGCGGCCGCGTTCGTAGTCGTAGCGGTCCGGGTTCGTCTCGCTCGGATGCACGATCCCCGAGACGCCCTCCATGTCCACCGAGATCAACACCTTCATGCCCCGCAGCGTAGGCCCCCGCAGCGTAGGCCGTTCGCCGGTGGCTAGCCGGAGGCCAGCAGCAGGGTGCCGGCCAGGGCGAGGCCGGCACCGGCGGCCTGGGCCGCCAGCAGCCGTTCCCGCAGCACCCCGCGGGCGGCCAGCGCCGTGACCACCGGGTAGAGCGAGGCCAGCACGACGGCGACGGTGGTCGGCCCGATCCGGGCGGCCAGCGCGTACGTTCCGTTGGCCGCCACGTCGGCCAGGCCGACGAAGGCCAGCGAGGGCAGCGCGGCGAGCAGCGGCGCCCGGCCCTCCGCCGGCAGCACCGGGGTGCCGCGCCTGGCCGCCACCCACAGCGCGGCGCCGCCGGTCACCACGTTGCAAAGCCGCTGCACGAAGAGCGCCAGGAAGAGGCCGGTGACGGTGGTCGAGGCCTCCGCGATCAGCGCCAGCACGGCGCCGAAGCCGAGCGCGGCGCCCGCCGTGTAGCCCAGCGTCCGCCGGGACACGGCGCCGCCCAGCCGGGGGCCGCCGGCCAGCACCACACCGGCGAAGGCGATCACCATGCCCGCGTACTGCACCAGCCCGGGGCGCTCGCCCAGCACCAGCGCGACGCCTATCGGCACCGCCACGGCGGTCGCCGCCAGCGGCGAGACCACGCCCATCGGGCCGAGCGCCAGCGCGCGGTAGAAGAGCAGCATCGCCAGCGGCCCGATGGCGCCGGCCGCCACCGCGAACCACAACCGGCCGTCGGCCTCGCTCCAGGCGCCGGTGGCCACCACGACCACGCCCAGCACCCCGGCGGCCAGCGCCTGGGAGACGACGACCACGGTCAGCGCCGGCAGCCGCCGGGTCAGCAGTCCGCCGCCGAAGTCGGCGAGTCCCCAGAGCAGGCTGGTGACCAGGGCAAGGGCGACCATCGATACCTCGCACGTACAGTGGCTCGGGTGCCGGGGCGGCCGGGCCCGCGCAGGGGCCGTCCGGACCCTCGCGGTGCGGGGGCCCGCCCGGTGGAGCAGAATAGTGAACTCGAACGTCGAAAATAGTACACCGAGGGTGGCGGGTTCCGCCGCGCCGCCCGATCCGCGTGCAGGAGAGTCGTTGGTGACCGACCTCGACCAGCTCACCCAGTCCCTCGCCGGCAACCTGCGGCGGCTCCGTGCCGAGCGCGGGCTCACCCTGGACGCCCTGGCCAGCCGGGCGGGGGTCAGCCGCAGCATGGTGATCCAGATCGAGCAGGCCAGGACCAACCCGAGCGTGGGCACGGTGGTGAAGATCGGCGACGCCCTCGGGGTCAGCGTCACCACCCTGCTGGACAGCGAACCCCGGCCGACCGTCCGGTTGTTCCGCGCCGAGGAGACGGTCCGGCTGTGGCACACCGAGGCCGGCAGCCACAGCACCCTGCTCGCCGGCACCGAGGCGCCGGGCCCGCTGGAGCTGTGGCGCTGGCGGCTGATGCCGGGGGAGGGGCACGAGGCGGACGGTCACCCGCACGGCACCACCGAGCTGATCCACGTGGTCGCTGGCGAGCTGACCCTGCGGCTCGGCGAGGAGGAGCACCGAGTGCCGCTGGGCGCCTCGGCCGCCTTCGAGTCCCACCTCTCGCACGGCTACCGCAACGAGGGCGACGAGCCGGTCGAGCTGCTCATGGCGGTGCTGGTCCCACCGGCGCCCCGCTGAGGGCGGCGGGGTCGGGTTCGGGGTGCGGGGGAGTGGCCGGGTCCTGGTACGGTGCCGGCCATGCGTGCTCCCATCGGGAACTTCGATCAGGCGCTGCCGCTGCCTGAGGTCCTTGACTCGCTCGTCCCGCCGGTGGCCGCCGCGGTGCGCGGCTGGCGCGGTGAGGTGCCGGCCGAGCGGCTGCTCTTCGTGGACACCGACCCGGCGAAGGCGGACACGGCGGTCTTTGTCGAGACCTACGGCGCCGACCTGGAGAAGGCCTCGGCCAACTGCGTGATCGTCGCCGGCCGCCGTGGCCAGGACACCACGCTGGCCGCGGCCCTGGTGCCGGCCACCACCCGGGTCGATGTCAACGGCGTGGTCCGCCGCCATCTCGGCGTGCGCAAGGCGTCGTTCGCGCCGCACGAGACGGCGGTCAGCGAGACGGGGATGGAGTACGGCGGGATCACCCCGTTCGGGCTGCCGGCGGGCTGGCCGGTGCTGGTGGACGCCGCCGTGGTGGCGATGGACCACGTGCTGATCGGCAGCGGCGCGCGGCGTGGCAAGCTGATCGTGCCGGGTGCCGCGCTGGCCGAGCTGCCCGGCGCCGAGGTCCTGGTCGGGCTGGGACGCTGACCCGGTCGCCGGCCTTGGGGTGACTGGGGCGCGGTCGTCGGGGTACCCGGCGGTGCGGTGGGCGGTGGATCACCGGGCACCCGGTGAGGTTAGGCTAGCCTAACCACTGCGTGGTGGTGCGGCTTCGCTCCATCCCGCCCTCGCGCCGAGTCCAGGAGTAGCCCGTGAGCGACCGTCGACCAGCCCGCAAGGGCCCCCAGACGCACCGTGCCCGAGTGGTGCACAAGGAACGCCTCACCCCGCACATGATCCGGGTGGTCTTCGGCGGCGACGGCCTGGCCGCGTTCGCCACCGACGGCTACACCGACCACTACGTCAAACTCGTCTTCCCGCTGCCGGACGTGGCCTACCCCGAGCCCTTCGACATCGCCGAGGTGCGCGCCGCGATGCCCCGCGCCGCCTGGCCTCGCACCCGCACCTACACCGTCGCCGCCTGGGACCCCGAGTCCCGCCGGCTGACCATCGACTTCGTCCACCACGGCGACGAGGGCCTGGCCGGCCCCTGGGCCGACGCCGCCCAGCCGGGCGACGAGCTGTACCTGCTCGGCCCCGGCGGCGGCTACGCCCCCGCCCCCGAGTCGGACTGGCACCTGCTGGTCGGTGACGAGGCCGCGCTGCCAGCCATCGCCGTCGCCCTCGCCGAACTGCCGGAGGGCGCCAGGGCGTTGGCCTTCGTCGAGATCGCCGGGCCCGAGGAGGAGCAGAAGCTGGCCATCCCGCGCGGCAGCGTCGACCTGCGCTGGCTGCACCGCGGCACCCGGCAGGTCGGCGACGCCCTGGTCGACGCGGTGACCGGCGCCCAGTTCCCGGCCGGCGTGCCCCAGGTCTTCCTGCACGGCGAGGCGCACACCGTCAAGGCCCTGCGCCGCCACCTCCGGCACGACCGCGGGCTGACCCGCGAGCAGATGGCCTCCGTCTCCGGCTACTGGCGCCGGGGCACCGACGAGGACGGCTGGCAGTCCGGCAAGGCCGAGTGGAACCAGCGGATCGAGGCCGAGCAGGAGTCCGCCGGCTGAGCCGGCGTTGGGCGCGCGCCCCCGCCACTCCGGCGCCGAGATGACGGCCGGAGGGACGGCGGCGGCGCGCCGTGGCTCAGCCGGCCGGCTCGCCCTCGGCCAGCGCCAACTCGGAGAGCAGCGTCTGCCGGGCCCGCGCCACCCGGGAGCGCACCGTGCCGATCGGGCAGCCGCTGGCCGCCGCCGCCTCCGCGTACGGCAGGCCGGCGATCTGGGTGAGCCGGAAGGCCCGCGCCCGGTCGGACGGCAGCCGGGCCAACAGCTCGGCCAGCGCCACCCGTTCCTCGAACCCGGGCAGCTGGCCCCGCTGTTCGCTCTCCACGGTGGCCAGCCAGTCCGCGGTGCTGGCCAGCCGTGGCCGGGACCGCTCGTAGCGGACCCGGTCGGCCGCCGCCCGCCGCGCGATCGACAGCAGCCAGACCCGGGCCGGACAGCGCCCCTCGAACGCGGGCAGCGCGCGCAGCGCCCGCAGCAGCGTCTCCTGCGCCAGGTCCTCGGCGCCCTGCGGATCGCCGCTGACCCGGGCCAGATAGCGCAGCAGGTCGTCGCGGACCGCGCGGCAGAACAGCTCGACGGCCCGCCGGTCCCCGGCCCGGGCCGCCAGCGCCCAACGGGTCACCGTGGCGTCGTCGGCCGTCGCGGGATCGGCCGCCTCGGGGCCGCTCGACGGCGCGGCCCCGGCCGGCCGCGCAGGCCGGCCCGGCGGGTCGGTGCGGCCGGTGCGGTCGGTTGGGGACGGCGGGTCGGTGCGGCCGGTGCGGTCGGCTCGGTTCGGTCGGTCGGTTCGGTGCGGAGGATCGGTCCGGTCGGTGGGCGTCGGGGGGCGGAGTCGCCGGCGGGTCGCCCCGGGACGGGGCGCGGCGGCGAGAGATGCGGTCATGGTCCGGTCGCCTTTCGGGAACCCGTGGCGTTCGCCGCGAAACGGCACGGTGCGGGAAGGCCGGGACCACCTCGGACAGCGGAAGTGCGGTGTCAGGCGGCGCGGGCCCGGCCCTGGCGCAGAGCGGTCGGCTGGAACGCCCGGCCGGCCGGCGGCCCACGGGAGCCCAGCTGACGGGCCCGGAGCACGGACCTGGGCCGGCGCACCACGGTGGGTCGCACGCCGCCCGTCGGCCGCGGCCTCGGCGGGCGCACCGGGCCGGGCGGCGGGCCCAGCACCCGGTGCGCGGCCCACCGCAGCAGTGTGAAGAGGGCGCGCTCGCCCCACCAGAGCCAGACCGCGCTGAGCAGCGCCATCGCCAGGTGCCCTGCGAGCATCCCCTGGGGGTGCCCGCCGGCCGCGCTCTCCAGCGCGGCCGGGTGTGCCCCGCCGGTCGCCGCCGGCACGTGGTGGGCCGGGTGCGCGGCGGCCGTCGGGTGGCCGAGCGAGAGGGCGCCGTGCAGCAGGAGCTGGACGGTCAGGCTGGTGCCGATCACGGCGACCGGGCCGCGTTCCCGCTCGGTGAACGACAGCACGCCCACCCAGACGCCGACGAACACGACGAACAGCTGCCACCAGGAGACGGCGTGCCCGGAGGTCGCCGTGTGACTGGAAACGGCGAGCACCACGCAGAGCGCCGAGAATACGGCGGCTCGCGTGGCACACAACATCCGGTCAGCTGCCATGACAGAACCATGCTGACAGCGCGCGGTTCCGGAGACGATATGCGGAACGGAACTTTCGTGCGGGCCAGGGGAATTCGGCATCCCTCGGAACCGTCCGGCGGTTACCGACGACCTCTCAAGTGGAAGGGCTTCGCGGGCTGACCCCGAAACGCCGGGTCGGGCCCCAGGAGCCCAAGCGGAACCGGGTCGGCAGCCCGCTCCCGGCGCGGATGGAAAACGTTTCGCCGTCGCGCCGGCCGAAATACCGCGCGCTCGCCGCGACATTCCCACCGCCCCGGAAAACGGGGCGCGACCGCCCGCGATCCGCCGCCTATGCGATGTCGATCCCCTTGTGACGCGCGTCGATTCCGACGCGGCGAACGGGCGCGGACGGGCCGCGGGCAGCGTCGAAAAGCGGGGCCGGGCGGCTCAGCCGAGCCGGGGCAGCTCGATGGCCGGGCAGCGGTTCATCACCATGTCGAGACCGGCCGCCGTGGTCCGCTCGAAGGCCGCCTCGTCGACCACCCCCAGCTGGAACCACACGGCCCGGGCGCCGATCGCCACCGCCTGGTCGGCCACCTCGCCGGCCAGCCCGCTGTGCACGAACACGTCCACCACGTCCACCGGGAACGGGATGTCCGCCAGCGTGGCGTAGCCGGGCTCGCCGTGCACCGTCTCGGCCTTGGGGTGGACCGGCACCACGCGCTTCCCGGCGTCCCGCAGCACCTGGGCGACGCTGTAGGCGGCCCGGGCCCGGTTGTTCGACAGGCCCACCACCGCCCAGGTGGGGCCGGTCTCGGTCAGAATCCTGCGGACGGTCTCCTGGTCTCCGTACATGCCGGGTCAACGAGCGGCGGGGGGCCGACGATTCCCGCGGCCGCGTTGTCAGTGCCGGGTGCTTGGATGAGATCCGTTCAGCGCGCACCGCCTGAGCACCTTCGAACCAAGCCCAGGGGGGCGATCATGGGCACGTGGGGCCATGGGAACTTCGACAGCGACACCGCGGCCGATCATCTGGCGCTCGTCATCGACCGGCTCGTCACCGAGGTGGGCCAGGTGATCACGGGCGATCCGGTGCGGCTTGAGGCCGACGAGTACTGGGGCGTGGCCGTCCCGTGCCAGCTGGAGCTGCTGACGGTGCTGGCCCGGGCCGGCTATGGCGGCGGCATGCTGCCGAAGCCCGAGGCGGTCGCCGTCTGGCGGGAGCGGTATCTCTCCGCCTGGGAGCGGAGCATCGACGAGCTGGAGCCGTCGCCGGAGTTCCGGGCGGAGCGCCTGGCGGTGTTGCGCCGGACGTTCGACGAGTTCGCCGCGGTCTCGGCGGCCGCCGAGGCGGAGCGGGCCGGGATATGACGGCCGGTGGCTCCGGCGTCAGCCGGTGTGGTGCCGGGGCGCTGGGTCGGCGCCCTCGGTGGCGGCCAGCGAGGCGAGCAGGCGCAGCCCCTCGTCGCTGGGGGAGCCGGGCTCGGCGGTGTAGACGGTCATGCTGAGGCCGGGCTCGGCGGCCAGGTCCAGGGTCTCGTAGGCGAGGGTCAGGTCGCCGACCGCGGCATGGTGGAACCGCTTGCTGCCGGTGCCGTGCCGGCGCACGTCGTGGGCGCCCCAGCGGGTGCGGAAGTCGCGGCTGCGGGTGGACAGCTCGCCGACGAGGTCGTGCAGGTCCTTGTCGTGCGGGTCGCGGCCGGCCTCCCGGCGCAGGATGGCCACCGCCATGTCGCCGAACAGCTCCCAGTCGGGGTAGAACCGCCGGGACGCCGGGTCGAGGAAGTTGAAACGCGCCAGGTTCCGCTGGTTGTCCGGGTTGGCGAGGAGGTCCGCGTAGAAGGCGTCGGCGAGGGGGTTGCCGGCCAGGATGTCCATCCGCCCGTTGCAGACCACCGCCGGCCCCGCGGTGATCGCGTCCAGCGTCCACCGCAGGCTGCGATGCACGCTCCCCGGCCGGCTCGCCGGCCGGCGCCTGGGCCGGCTGAGGGCGTCGGAGCCGTCCGCGGCCTGCGCCAGGTGCAGCAGGTGGGCGCGCTCGGCGTCGTCGAGCTGGAGGGCCCGGGCGACGGCTTCGAGGACGGCCGGGGAGACGCCGGCCAGGTGCCCGCGTTCGAGCTTGGCGTAGTACTCCACGCTCATGTCGGCGAGCGCCGCGACCTCGCTGCGGCGCAGCCCCGGCACGCGGCGCCGGGAGCCGGCGGGCAGGTCCGCCCGCTCCGGGGTGATCTTGGCGCGCCGCGAGGTCAGGAACTCGCGGACCTCCGCACGGTTGTCCATGCCCCGACCGTACGGTGTCCCGGCCGCCGGAGGGATGTACTGCTGGTACACCCCTCACTGGTAACTCGCTCACCTCCCGGCTGAGCGGTCTCATGGAAAGGCGCGGTACCCGCCCCGGGCCCGCGCCCTCCGACAGACAAGGACGTTCCCCCGTGCGCGGAGCAGTCATCCACGCCCCAGGCGACGTGCGCTTCGAAACCCTCGACGACCCGAGGATCCTGAAGCCGACGGACGCCATCATCCGGACGGCCGTCACCTGCGTGTGCGGCTCCGACCTGTGGCCCTGGCGCGGCGTCGAGCCGACCGAGGCGGCCCACCCGATGGGCCACGAGTACGTCGGCTTCGTCGAGGAGGTCGGCGCCGAGGTCACCTCGGTCCGGCCCGGCCAGTTCGTCGTCGGCTCGTTCGCGACCTCGGACAACACCTGTGCCAACTGTCGCAACGGCTACCCGTCGCACTGCCTGAACCGCGAGTTCATGTCCACCTGCCAGGCCGAGTACGTGCGCATCCCCAACGCCCAGGGCACCCTCGTCGCCACCGACGAGGTGCCGGGCGAGGAGTTCTGGCCGAGCCTGCTGGCCGTCTCCGACGTCATGGGCACCGGCTGGTGGGCGGCCGACGCCGCCGAGGTGCGGCCCGGCTCCACCGCCGTGGTGGTCGGTGACGGCGCGGTCGGCCTGTGCGCGGTGATCGCGGCGAAGGAGCTGGGCGCGGAGCGGATCATCGCCATGTCGCGGCACGCCTCCCGGCAGCGGCTGGCCCGCGAGTTCGGCGCCACCGACATCGTCACCGAGCGTGGCGAGGAGGGGGTGGCCCGGATCAGGGAGCTGACCGGCGGCATCGGCGCCGACTCCGTCCTGGAGTGCGTCGGCACCGCCGAGGCCATGAGCCAGGCGCTGCACGCGACCCGGCCCGGCGGCAACGTCGGCTTCGTCGGCGTCCCGCACGACGTGGCCGTGGACGGGCAGGAGCTGTTCTTCTCGCACGTCGGCCTGCGCGGCGGCCCCGCCCCCGTCCGCCGCTACCTGCCAGACCTGATCGACCGGGTCCTCGCCGGCCGCATCGACCCGGGCCGGGTCTTCGACCTCACCCTCCCCCTGGAGCAGGTCGCCGAGGGCTACCGGGCGATGGACGAGCGCCGCGCCATCAAGACCCTCCTCAAGCCCTGACCGCCGGACGGTCCCGCACCGCCGGGACGGTCCCGCACCGCCGGGACGGTCCCGCACCGTCGGGACGGTCCCGCACCGACGGAACAGCCTGACCCCGGGAGATCCCGACCCGCCGGAACAGCCGGCACCGCCGGACAAGGAGTGACCATGCGGATCACCCGCAGCTCGATCGACACCGTCAAAGGTCCCGCCGACTGGTTCACCGGCGACGTCTACATCGACGCCGTCGCCGCGGCCCCCGCCCCGTCCCGGGTCAGCGCCGCCCTGGTGCACTTCATGCCCGGCGCCCGCACCCACTGGCACCGCCACCCGTTGGGCCAGACCGTCTTCGTCACCGAGGGCGTCGGCCTGTGCCAGCGCCGCGGCGGTCCGGTCGAGGTGATCAGGCCGGGCGACCGCGTCCTCTTCGAGGCCGACGAGGAGCACTGGCACGGCGCGGCCCCGCACCGGCTGATGGTCCACCTGGCCATCAACGAGGCCGACGCCGACCACGACGTCGTGCACTGGCTGACCCCCGTCACCGACGCGGAGTACACCGCCGCCCCGGCCGCCGACTGACCCCGCCACCGACCCCGCCCTCGCCCGGCCCGGCGCCCGGCGCACGCGCTGGACGCCCGGCTCACGACCCCTGCGGCGCGCCCCCGCGGGCCGCCCCACCCCGACCCCCAGGAGAACCGCCATGACCACCTTCGCCCTCATCGGTGCCGGCCCCGGCCTGGGCGCCGCCACCGCCCGCCGCTTCGGGCGCGAGGGCTTCGACATCGCGCTGGTCGCCCGCTCCCGGGACCGCCTCGACGCCCTGGCCGCCGAGCTGGCCGAGGACGGCGTGCGGGCCCGGGGCTTCACCGCCGACGTGCGGGACCCCGAGGCCCTGACGGCGGCCCTGGACCGGGCCGCCGCCGACCTCGGCCCGATCGAAGCGCTCCAGTACAGCCCCGTCCCACACCCTGACTTCATGAGGCCGATCGACCGCACCGACCCCCGGGACCTGCGGGGACCGCTCGACTTCTCGCTGTTCGGGCCGATGACCGCGGTGAGCCGGGTGCTGCCCGGCATGCGCGCGCTGGGCCGGGGCACGCTGCTGTTCGTCAACGGGGGCAGCGCGGTGCGCCCGCACCACGAGCGGGCCGGCACCTCGATCGCGTTCGCCGCCGAGGGCGCCTACGCGCGCATGCTGCACGACAGCCTCGCCGCCGAGAACATCCGGGTGGCCCAGCTGATCGTCCCCGGCGCCATCACCCCGGGCGACGCGCACACCGACCCCGCCCGTCTCGCCGACCTGCTCTGGGACCTGCACCAACGCGGCGGCGAGTTCCGCTACTTCGCGGCCCCGGTGGACGACTGACGCCGCACCGCCGAGGCAGCCGACCGGCGCCGGCCGCGGCCGCTCCGGCCCCGCTGTCACTTGGTGTCACTTGGTGTCACCGCGGCGGGTGCGGCGCCGGTAGTAGTGGACGGTGACGACCGCCAGCAGCGGCCCCCACGCCACCATCGGTACGTAGCAGGCCGTCATCAGCCAGTGCCCCCACGGCGTGATCGCCAGGTCGGAGTGCGTCGACGTCCACAGGAAGGCCACGCCGTAGACCGTGCAGGCGAGCGCGCCGAGTGCCGCGGGTATGGTCGCGGCGAGCACCGGGACCCGGCGCCCCCGAAGGAACGGGACCCAGCGGGGCCACACCTCGCCCCACCACCGCACCAGCCCCAGCGGCAGCACCGCCACCGCTTCCTGGAGCAGGGACAGCAACGGCAGCGCGAGGTACCCCCAGCCGGGCACCAGCATGGCGTCGTACTCCGAGTCGGCGAGCCCCAGCGGGACCCCGAGCACCACGGCGATCCGCCACAGCGCCGACGGCAGGGACGTCCACAGCAGGCCGGCCGCCGCGTGGCGGGCCCACGAGGGGACGGGGGCCTCCGTCGCGCGGCGTGCGGGGGTGCGGGCTGGTGCGCTCGTGGGCATGGGACCGGCTTTCCGTTGGGTTGGCGTGCTGCGACGTTCTGGAGGTTGCCAGGTGGCCCCGGGTGGCCACATCCGTCCGTGGGGGTGGCATCGCCTGCGTCTGTGGGGGGCCCGCGCACGCGGGATGTCAGACCTCGGGGTGACGCGGGGTCAGACCACGGGCGCAGTCCCTGGCGTGGCTCCCGCACCGGGGAGCGGGCCGCGCGCGACCTCCGCCGGCCGACCTGGCCTGCGGTGTGCCGACCTGGACGGCCTAGGCTGGGCCGGTGCCGGACGAGTATCTGACCGTGGTCGCCGAGGGCGAGTACGAGACCGAGGTGAACCGTTCCCGCTTCCTGTGCGCCCTGGCGCCGGCGGCGACGGAGGAGGCGGCGCTCGCCTTCGTGGCCCGGGTCAGGGAGCGGCACCCCACGGCGAGTCACCACTGCTACGCCTATGTGATCGGGGCGGACGGCGCGGTGCGGCGGGCCTCGGACGACGGTGAGCCATCGGGCACGGCGGGGCAGCCCATGCTGAACATGCTGCTGCGCCGGGAGGTACGTTTCGTGGTGGCGGTGGTGACCCGCTACTTCGGCGGCACCAAGCTGGGCGCCGGCGGCCTGATCCGCGCCTACGGCGGCGCGGTCGGCACCGCGCTGGACGCCCACCCCCTGGCGACCAGGCGCCGGCTGCGGCTGGCCACCGTCACCGTGGACCACGCCAGGGCCGGCCGGCTGGAGAACGACCTGCGGGCGCTGGGTCACCCGGTGCGAGAGGTCGGCTACGGCGCCGAGGTGGCCATCACGGTGGCGCTGCCGGCCGCCGAGCTGGACGCCTTCGCCGTCTGGCTGGCCGGTGCCACCGCCGGCGCGGCCCGGCTGGACCTGGGCGGCGAGACGCACGGCGCCGGCTGAGCCGCCGCCGGTTCCGGGGCAGCCGGCGACGGAAAAGGGGTACTCGGGTGATCGGAATAGTCCGGCACGGGATACCGTTAGCCCGAGCAAGTTGAACAATCAACTACTTTGCGTAGACCAACCAGCCGAGACGAGGTGGGCGTGATGCAGTTCGGAATCTTCACCGTTGGTGATGTCACCCCCGATCCGACCACCGGGCGGACCCCGACCGAGCACGAGCGGATCAAAGCCATGGTGGCGATCGCGCTGAAGGCCGAGGAGGTCGGGCTCGACGTCTTCGCCACCGGGGAGCACCACAACCCGCCGTTCGTGCCCTCCTCGCCGACCACCATGCTGGGCTGGATCGCGGCCCGCACCGAGCGGCTGATCCTCTCCACCTCCACCACGCTGATCACCACCAACGACCCGGTGAAGATCGCCGAGGACTTCGCGATGCTCCAGCACCTGGCCGACGGCCGGGTGGACGTGATGCTCGGCCGGGGTAACACCGGCCCGGTCTACCCCTGGTTCGGCCAGGACATCCGCCAGGGCATCCCGCTGGCCATCGAGAACTACGCGCTGCTGCACCAGCTGTGGCGCGAGGACGTGGTGGACTTCGAGGGCCGGTTCCGCACCCCGCTGCAGGGCTTCACGGCCACCCCCCGCCCGCTGGACGGCGTGCCCCCGTTCGTCTGGCACGGCTCCATCCGCAGCCCGGAGATCGCCGAACAGGCCGCCTACTACGGCGACGGCTTCTTCGCGAACAACATCTTCTGGCCCAAGGAGCACTTCCAGCAGCTGATCAAGCTCTACCGGGAGCGGTACGCGCACTACGGGCACGGCACCCCGGAGCAGGCCATGGTCGGCCTCGGCGGGCAGCTCTTCGTGCGGAAGAACTCCCAGGACGCGGTGCGTGAGTTCCGGCCGTACTTCGACAACGCCCCGGTCTACGGGCACGGCCCCTCGCTGGAGGAGTTCACCGAGCAGACCCCGCTCACCGTCGGCAGCCCGCAGGAGGCGATCGACAAGACGCTCACCTTCCGCGAGAGCTTCGGCGACTACCAGCGGCAGCTGTTCCTGATGGACCACGCGGGTCTGCCGCTGAAGACCGTCCTGGAGCAGCTGGACATCCTCGGCGAGGAGATCCTGCCCGTGCTGCGCCGGGAGTTCGCCGCCGGCCGGCCCGCCGACGTGCCGGACGGGCCGACGCACGCGGCGCGGGTCGCCGCCGACCGGCGGCAGCGCGCCGCCAGCACCCCCTGACCGGCGGCCCGGCCGGCCCCCGCCCCCCTCAGGGGCCGGCCGGGTACGCCACACCGCCGCGGACACCGGCACGCGGCACCCGTACAGAAGCGAAGCACCAGCACAAGCACGAGAAACAAGGAGAGGCACGCCATGACGTCGCGCACCCTGGTGGTGGTCTCGGCCGGGCTCAGCCTGCCCTCGTCCACCCGGCTGTTGGCCGACCGGCTCGCCGAGGCGACCCGCCGGCACCTCGCCGACGCGGACACCGGCGCCGGCAGCGGCGACAGCGCCGGCACGGGCGGGGAGGTCGAGACCCGGGTCGTCGAACTCCGCGACCTGGCCACCGACATCGCCGGCCACCTCGTCACCGGCTTCCCCCCGCCGGCCCTGCGGGACGCCCTGGCGACGGTCGAGAAGGCGGACGGCCTGATCACCGTGACGCCCGTCTTCGCCGCCTCCTACAGCGGCCTGTTCAAGTCGTTCTTCGACCTGTTCGAGCCGACCGCGCTGGTCGGCAAGCCGGTGCTGCTCGGCGCCACCGGCGGCACCGCCCGCCACTCGCTGGCCCTGGAGTACGCGATGCGCCCGCTCTTCGCCTACCTGCGGGCCGCGGTGGCGCCGACGGCGGTCTTCGCCGCCGCCGAGGACTGGGGCGGCGACGGGGACCCGCTGACCGACACCCTGCCCACCCGCGTCGACCGCGCCGCCCGCGAACTGGCCACCCTGCTGGCCGGCGCCGGCCCGGCGCCGGCCGCCGCGGTCAGCGAGCCGGAGGTCACCCCCTTCGCGGAGCAACTCGCCGCCCTGCGCCGGAAGTAGCGGGCCGGGCCGGCCGGCGGTGCCGGCGACCCCGCCCGGGTCTGCCCCGCCCCCGCCCGGGTCCGCCCCGCCCCGGTCCCGAAGTCCCGGGCCGCTCCGGTCCGCCCCGCTCCGGTCCGGTCCGGAAGTCCCGGGCCGGGACCGGCCGTTCGGCGCCCAACCCCGACCGGGTGCCCAACTGGCGGGGCGGTGCCCAACTGGCCCTCCGCGACGGCCACCGCGACCTGGTGGCCCGGCCGCGTCGAGGACGACCCCCACGAGGTGGCCGGCACCCGGACCGGGCTCGACGACGAACCGCGTCTGGAGCCGGCGGCGGTGCCCGATCGACCCGCCCCGCCGGAACCGCGACCGGGACGCCCGGCACGTGCCCCAGCCCTCCGGGCTCGGCCGACCGGAGTCCGTGACCGGCTCGGCGGGCCCGGGCTCGCGTTGGGGACGCTTGGCCCCGGACGGGCGACCCGCCGTCCCCGGCCCGCACTAGCCGTCCCGCGGGGCCGCGCCCCGCCCCCCGGGGACCGGTCAGTGCGGTGGCGCGGCCAGCCGCAGGCTGAGTTGGTCGCCCAACTCCCGGAAGCCCAGGGCCCGCGCCACCCGCCGGGAGGCCGCCGGGCGGGCCCGCCACTGCGGGAGCAGCCCGGCCGCCAGGGCGTGTGCCACCGCCGCCGAGGCCGTCGCCCGGGCCAGCCCGCGCCCGCGCCACCCGCCGTCGGTCAGGGCGTGCAGGTGCGCCACCCCCTCCGGCCAGTGCTGGTAGCCGGCGGCGGCCAGCACCCGGGCGCCGTCCCGCACCACGAAGGCCGGCGAGGTGACGCCGCCCACGTCGGCCTCGGCCGCCTCCGCCGGCTCCACCCGCAGCTCCAGCTCCCGCACCGCCGGGTGGTGGCCCGGCAGTTGGTCGACGCCCGCCCCGACGCCGGCGGCAACCGGCCGGAACTCCGCCGGCGCGAGGTAGGCCAGGGTCGCCGGGCCGAGCACCTCGGCCGCCGGCAGCGGCTCGCGCAGCGCGGCCGCGGTCACCGCCCGCCCCGCCGGCCAGCCGGCCAGGGCCGCGCCGACGACGCCCGCCGCCTCCTCGGTCGGCACGGTGACCAGCCCGGCGCCGCCCAGCGCCACCACCCCGACCCAACCGTCGGGGCACAGCCCCGACCGGGGCGCGAGCACCGTCCGTTGACCGCCGACCGGGCCGAACGAGGCGGGCACCCCGGCCCACCTCTCCCACCGCGTCCGAGCCTCGGCGAGCAGCGACAGATTCCCGTCCATGCCCCCGATCCTGGCAGCCCGCCGCCCGCCCCGGCCACGCGTTAAAACCCGCCCGGCGCGGCCAACCCGGCCCGCCACGCCCCGCGTTGCCACCCGTCCACGCCCGCCCCCGCCCCGGCAACCTTTCCCCGCTCGGCGGCCACCGAGGAGGGACAGAGCCGACCCAGGAGGACCCATGCCGCCCCTGCCCCCACGCCTACGCCGGCCCCGTGCCCGCTCCGTGGCGCTGCTCGCCGCACTCGCCACGGCCGGCACCCTCGCCGTCAGCACCGCCAACGGCAGCACCCCCGACCGGGCCGCGCCGGCGGACGCCGCCGGCCCGGTGCTCCCCGCGGCCTGGCCGGCCGAGGCCGACGGCTTCGCCTCCGTCAACGCCCTCGGCCAGGACGGTACCTACGGCGGCCGGGACGGCGAGACCGTCACCGTGACCACCGAGGAGGAGCTGCGGCGGTACGCCACCGCCGACGAGCCCTACACCATCCAGGTCGCCGCCGCCATCGAGTACGCCGAAACCGGCGAGGAGATCCCGGTGGCATCCGACAAGACCATCGTCGGCGTGGGCACCACCGGGGAGATCGTCGGCGGCGGGTTCTTCCTCGGCGAGGGCACCCACAACGTGATCATCCGCAACCTCACCATCCGGGACACCTACGACGGCGACTGGGACGGCAAGACCCACGACTGGGACGCCATCCAGATGGATGGCGCCCACCACGTGTGGATCGACCACAACCACCTCACCAGGATGGCCGACGGGCTGATCGACAGCCGCAAGGACACCACCTACCTGACCGTGTCCTGGAACCATCTCAGCGAGCACAACAAGGCGTTCGGCATCGGCTGGACCGAGAACGTCACCGCCGAGATCACCATCCACCACAACTGGCTGCACGAGACCGGGCAGCGCAACCCGTCCGCCGACAACATCGCCCGCGCCCACCTCTACAACAACTACCTGCTGGACGACCCGGCCGGCGACATCAGCATGTCGTACGGCAACTGGGCCAGGGGCGCCACCAACATGGTCCTGGAGAACAGCTACTTCGAGAACGTCCGCGACCCCTACTTCGTGGACCCCGAGGGCCAGTTGGTCGAGCGCGGCAACATCCTCGACAACACCAGCGGCCGGGCCGAGACCCGGGGCGACGGCTTCGACCCGGGCGACTACTACGACTACACCCTGGACGCCGCCGAGGACGTGCCCGAGCTGCTGCGCGCGGGCACCGGCCCACAGGCCGACATCGGCACCAGCGCCCCGGCCGTCGAGGACGCCGACCTGGTGGTGGCGCCCGACGGCAGCGGCGACTTCACCTCGGTCGCCGACGCGGTGGAAGCCGTCCCGGCCGGCAACGACGCCCCGTTCACCATCGCGGTGGAGCCCGGCGTCTACCGGGAGACCGTGCTGGTGCCGCGCGACCGGCCGCACGTCCGGCTGGTCGGCACCGGCGACTCGCCCGACGACGCCACCATCGTCTACAACAACTCGGCCGGCACCGAACGGCCCGACGGCGGCACCTACGGCACCTCGGGCAGTGCCACCTTCGCCGTCGACGCCGACGACTTCCAGGCCACCAACCTGACCTTCGCCAACGACTTCGACGAGGTCGCCAACGCGGACCAGGAAGGCCACCAGGCGGTGGCGCTGCGCACCAGGGCCGACCGGGTGGTGCTGCGCGACATCATCGCCGACGGCGACCAGGACACGCTGCTGCTCGACACCGAGAGCAAGGGCGTCCAGGGCCGGGTGCTGCTGGTGGACTCCACCGTCCGGGGCAACGTGGACTTCGTCTTCGGCCGGGCCACCGCCGTCATCCAGCGCACCGACATCGAGGTCGTCACCCGGCCCGACGGCAGCTCGTCCGGCTACGTCGCCGCCCCCTCCACGGTCGCCGAGCACCCCGGCTTCCTGATCGTGGACAGCCGGATCACCGGCGACGTCTCACCCGGCAGCTACTACCTGGGCCGCCCCTGGTACGCCGGCGGCGACGCGGCGCTGCACCCGCAGGTCGTGGTCCGCGACACCGAGTTGGGCGCCGCGGTGCGCAGCGCCCCGTGGACCGACATGAGCGGCTTCCCGTGGACCGGAGCGCGCTTCGCCGAGTACCGCAACACCGGCGACGGCGCCGGTCAACCAGGCCCGGACCGGCCGCAGTTGACCGACGAGGAAGCCGCGCACCACACCCCCGAGAGCTGGTTGGGGGACTGGACGCCGGCCGGCTGACCACGGACGGCCGGGCGCGCCGGTGTCAGACCCCGGTGGCAGACTTGGGAGCCTGCCACCGGGGCTGGCCCGGTGACCGACGAAAGGCGCGGAGATGGCTCGACGGCGCGGCGGGGTGGCCCGCCGGTGAGACTGCTCCACACCTCCGACTGGCACCTGGGCCGCACCTTCCACCGGGTCGGCCTGCTCGCCGAGCAGGAGGCGTTCCTGGACCACCTGGTCGACACGGTCCGCGCCGAGCGGGTCGACGCGGTGCTGGTCGCCGGGGACGTCTACGACCGGGCGGTGCCGCCGCTTTCCGCCGTCCGGCTCTTCGACGAGGCGCTGCACCGGCTCGCCGCCCTCGACGTGCCCACGGTGATGATCTCGGGGAACCACGACTCGCCGCACCGCCTGGGCGTCGGCGGCCGGCTGCTCGGCCGGGCCGGCATCCACCTGCGCACCCGCCCCGAGGAGTGCGGCACCCCGGTGCTGCTGGCCGACGCGCACGGCGCCGTCGCCGTCTACGGGCTGCCCTACCTGGAGCCCACCCTGACCCGCGAGGCGCTGGGCGCCGCCACCGCCCGGCACCCCGAGGTGCTCGGCGCCGCGATGGCCCAGGTCCGCGCCGACCTGGCCGCCCGCCCGGCCGGCACCCGAGGCGTGGTGCTGGCGCACGCCTTCGTCACCGGCGGCCAACCCTCCGACAGCGAACGGGACATCACGGTCGGCGGGGTCGCCGCCGTGCCGGCCGCCACCTTCGACGGGGTGCACTACGCCGCCCTCGGCCACCTGCACGGCTGCCAGACCATCACCGAGCGGGTGCGGTACTCCGGCTCCCCGCTGCCCTACTCCTTCTCCGAGGCCGGCCACCGCAAGAGCATGTGGCTGGTCGACCTCGACGCGGCCGGCGCGGTCCGCGCCGAGCGGGTCGACTGCCCCGTCGGCCGGCCCCTGGCCCGGCTGCGCGGCCGGCTCGACACCCTGCTCACCGACCCCGGACTCGCCGGCCACGAAGCCGCGTTCGTCGAGGCGACACTCACCGACCCGATCCGCCCCGAGGAGCCCATGGCCCGGCTCGCCGCCCGCTTCCCGCACACCGTCAGCCTGCTCTTCGAGCCGGACCGCCGGACGCCGGACGCCGCCCCGTCCTACGCCAGCCGCCTCCAGGGCCGCACCGACCAGCAGATCACCGAGGACTTCGTCGCCCACGTCCGTGGTGGGCAGGGCCCCGACCAGCCCGAACGCGCCGAGCTGGCCGCCGCGTTGAGCGCCGCCCGGCTGAGGGAGACCGAGCGGTGAGGCTGCACCGGCTCACCCTCACCGCCTTCGGCCCGTTCGGCGGCACCCAGCACATCGACTTCGACCGGCTCGCCGCCGGCGGCCTCGCCCTGCTGCACGGCCCCACCGGCGCCGGCAAGACCTCCATCCTGGACGCCGTCGCCTACGCCCTCTACGGCTCCGTCCCCGGCGCCCGCCAACACAGCGTCCAGGCGCTCCGCAGCGACCACGCCGAGCCGGCGACCCGCACCGAGGTCGTCCTCGAACTCACCGTCGCGGGCCGCCGGTTGGAGCTGACCCGCCGGCCGGAGCAGCTCCGCCCCAAGCGGCGCGGCGGCGGCACCACCCGGGACCGCGCCAGCAGCCTGCTGCGCGAACGCCGCACCCCCGACGGCCCCTGGGAGCCGCTCAGCAGCTCGCACCAGGAGATCGCGCACGAGATCGGCGAGCTGCTCGGCATGAACCGGGACCAGTTCTGCCAGGTGGTGCTCCTGCCCCAGGGCGACTTCGCGCGCTTCCTGCGGGCCAGCGCCGAAGACCGCGCCAAGCTCCTCGGCCGGCTCTTCGACACCCGCAGGTTCCGCGCCGTCGAGGACCACCTGACCGAGCGCCGGATCGCCGCCGCCGAGCGGGTCGCCGCCGGCGACCAGCGGCTGCTCGCCGCCGGCCACCGGGTCCGGCAGGCCGCTGGCGAGCCGCCGGAGCTGGCCGGCCACCGCTGGCCCGAGCTGAGCCCGGGCGACCCGGAGCTGGCCGACGCCGTCCTCGAGTTCGCCGCCCTGGCCCGCTGTGCCGCCCGCGAGCGGCGGGCCGTCGCCGACACGGCCCTCGCCGCGGCCGAGGCCCACCACGCGGCCGCTGAGCGCACCCATGCCGAGACCGTCGAGCGGGCCAGGCTGCGCCAGCGGCACGCCGAGGCCACCGCCCAGGCCGCCGCCTGCCGCGCCCGCGCGGACGAACAGGCCGCCCTGCGCGGCCGGTTGGCGCGGGCCAGAGCCGCCGACACGGTGGCCCCCGCCCGCCGGCTGCGGGACGCCGCCGTCGCCGAGCACGCCCGGGCCGCCGCCGCCGAACGCCAGGCCAGGGCCGCCCTCGGCAGCCCGGAGGAGCCGGCCGGGCCCGACGTCCCGGCCGCCGAACTGGCCGCCGAGGAGCGGGCGGTCCGGCAGCGGATCGGCCAGCTCACGGCCGCCGCCGCCACCGCGGAGCGGGCCGCCGCCATCGCCGCCGAGCTGACCGAGGCGGACGCCCGCGCCACGGCCGCGCGGGCCAGGCTCACCGGCCCCAGCGAGCGGCTCGCCGCCGCCCCGGCCGCGCTGGCCGAGCTGCGCCGCCGCCGGGAGGCGGCCAGCGCCGCCGGCGCCCGGATCGCCGAGCTGACCGAGCGGGTCTCGGCCGTCGAGGCCCGCGCCGCGGCCGCCGACCGGCGGGACGCGCTGGCCGCCGAGCTGCCCGCCGCCCGCGAGGCCGCGCTCGCCGCGCGGGAGCTGGCCGCCGCCGCCTTCGAGCACTGGCTGGTCATCAAGGACCGCCGACTGGCGGGCATCGCCGCCGAGTTGGCGGCCCGGCTGACGCCCGGCGAGCCGTGCGCCGTCTGCGGCTCCGCCGCGCACCCGGCGCCGGCCCCGCCCGCCGCCGACCAGATCGACCGGGCCGCCGAGGAGGCCGCCCAGGCCGCGCACCAGGCCGCCGAGGCCGCCAGGGACGACGCCCAGCGCGAGCTGACCCGGCTCGACGCCGAGCACGCCGCGGCCGAGGCCGCCGCCGGCCCGCCGACCGGCCCCGAGCCGGCCGCCGCCCTCGCCGCGGCCCGCGCCGAACTCGCCGCCGCACGGGAGGCGTTCGCCGCCGAGCCGGCCGCCGCCGCGGCGCTGGCGCGCGCCGAGCGGGAGCAGGCCGAGCTGGCCGAGGCGGCCAGCTCGGCCGAGCGCGAGATCGCCGCCCTGGCCGCGCGCCGCACCACCCTGGAAGCCGAACAGGACGCCCTGCTCGCCGAGTTGACCCGGGTACTGCCCGGCGAGACGAGCCTCCCCCGGCTGGCCGCCGCGCTCGGCCGGCGGGTCGAGGTGGTCGCCGCCGGGCTGCACGCGCGGGTCGAGGCGCTGGCCGCCGCCAGCGCCGCCGCCCGGGCCGCCGAGGAGACCGCCGCCCGCGCCAAGGCCGCCGACGCCCGGCTCGCCGACGCCGCCTTCGACGCCGGGTTCGACACCCCGGCCGCCGCCGTCGCCGCCGTGCTCGGCCAGGCCGAGCAGCGCGCCGCCGAGGAGCGGCTGGCGCGCTGGCGCGCCGAGGAGGCCGCCGTCGCCGCCGTCCTGGCCGACCCGCGCGGCCAGGCGGCCGCCGCCGGCCCGCCGGCCGACCCGGCCGCCAGCCAGGCCGCCCTGGCGGCGGCCACCGCCCGGCTCCGCGCCGCCGCCGCCGAGGAGGCGGCCGCCCGCCAGCGCAGCGCCGAACTCGACGCGCTCGGCGTCGAGTTGACCCGCGAGGCGGCGGCCATCGCGCCGCTGCGCGCGGCCAGCGGCCGGCTCGCCGCCATCGCCGGCCTGACCGCCGGCACCTCCTCGCAGAACGAGTACCGGATGCGGCTGGAGACGTATGTGCTGACCGCCCGCCTGGAGCAGGTCGCCGACGCCGCCAGCGTCCGGCTGCACCGGATGTCCGGCGGCCGCTACGCCCTGGTCCACAGCGACGCCCGCGCCGCGCACCGGGCCCGCTCCGGGCTCGGCCTCCAGGTCTCCGACGCGTGGACGGGCCGCGCCCGGGACACCGCGACGCTCTCCGGCGGCGAGTCCTTCTTCGTCTCCCTGGCACTGGCCCTCGGCCTGGCCGACGTGGTCTCCGCCGAGTCCGGCGGCCGCCGGCTGGACACCCTCTTCATCGACGAGGGCTTCGGCAGCCTCGACGAGCAGTCCCTGGACGAGGTCCTCGACGTGCTGGACGGCCTGCGCGAGCACGACCGGCAGGTCGCCATCGTCAGCCACGTCCCCGACCTGCGGGCCCGCGTCCCCAGCCAGCTGGAGGTGATCAAAACCCGCGCCGGCTCCACCGTCCGCCACCACGACGGCCTCACCGACCCCTGAACCCACCCCGAGCCTGCGGCCTGCGGCCGTGTATCGCAGCCGGCCAATGTCCCCGGCCGCCGCGGCGCCCCCGGGCGGTCAACAATCCGCCACGCGGCGGAAGTTCCGCACCCGGCAGCCGCCTGGCCCACCCGCGCCAACCTGGCAGCGTGGCCGCACACCCACCTGCCGTTGCCGCGGCACGGCGGCGTCCCGCTCCGCGTAGCGGTATTCGCGTCCGGCGTCGAACCACCGCGCGCCCGTACCACCGGCACCCGCCCGCTCACCTCCTACCGTGGCCACGGGTTCGCCGTAGAACACCACACGGCGGCCGCGCCGCAGGGGGGAGCCCTCCGCAGGAACGTGCCAGGGCTCGCCGGAAATTGCTGCGGGGTACCGCTCGACCGTGTGGCTGATGTGACTACGGTGCGGGCGCGGGGCCGCTGCGCGGGTGGGATTCCGCGCCGCACGGGCCGGGCGCCGGCCCGCGAAGGCGCGACGCGAGCACGGCGGCGAGGCGGGACGCGAGCGTCGCCGCAGGCGCCCCTGTGGAGCGGGTCCTGTGGCGGGGCGCAGCGTGACGCACTCCGTGCGACGGCCCGGTGCTCCTGGCACCGTGGTCGACCGGCGCCGCTGGCGCACCGGCGCCCCCGCGCACCAGCCCCGCGCCGCAGGCGCACCCCGCCGCACCCCGCTGCGCGGGCACACCGCGCACCAGCCCCCCGCCGCAGGCGCCCCCGCGGAGCGGCCTCCACGTCCGGCGCGGGGGCCGCCCCCGCGCCGGGGCGCTCCCCCCGCGCCGGGGCGCTCCCCCCGCGCCGGGGCGCTCCCCCCGCGCCGGGGCGCGCCCAGCGCGCCCCGGCATGCGCCGCTCCCCCCGCGGAGCGGAACTCAGCGGCGGGAGAGCAGCGACGTGACGTGGAGGCGGCCGCTGTGGATCCAGACGTCGGAGTACTCGACGGGGCGGTCGTCCGCCAGGTAGGTGACCTGCTGGAGGTACTGCACCGGCGCCCCCGGGGTGAGTTCCAGCGCGTCGGCCACGTCCTTCGCGGCCGCCTCCGCGCTGAAGGTGCGGCGGGCGGTGGCGATCTTCAGGCCGTAGGTGCCCTCCAGCACGCCGAACAGGCTGGCGCCGGTGAAGTCGACGCGTTCGATGCCGGGGGTGACGTCGGTGCGCACGTAGTTGTAGAGCAGCGCGACCGGGCCCTCGTCGGTGCGGCGCAGCCGCACCAGCTCCAGCACGGTGACGCCCGGCACTATGTCGAGCAGCGCGGCGACCGGCCGGGGCGGCTCGATCAGCGAGCAGCGCAGCACGTCGGTGCTGGTGACGACGCCCTGGTGGGCGAAGTCCTCGGAGAGGGTGGTGAGTTTCTGCGCGATGGCCGGCTCGATGGTGGTGGAGGTGACGAACGTGCCGCGGCCGCGCACCTGCCGCAGCAGCCCCTCCTCGATCAGCGTGGCCAGGGCGCGGCGCACGGTGCCCCGGCTGACGCCCAGCTCCTGGGCGAGTTCCGGTTCGCTCTTGAGGCGGTAGTGAGCGGGCCACTCGCCCATGGCGATGCGTGACCTGATGTGCTCCGAGATCTGGGCGTGGATCGCCATCGGGACGTCGCGCTTGATGTCCGGACGGTCCGCCTCGTTCGGCGTGGCGCTCACTGTTGCTCTTCTCTCCATCCCTGCGTGCGGTCGGCCGGCACCCGGCCGGGACCGCGCGCGACGCCCGCGGTCCCGACCGGGGTGCCGGCCGGGACCGCGGGACGGCCGGTCAGTAGCTCGTGGTGCTCTCGTCACCGGTGTCGGTGACGATCGAGATCCCGGCACTGGTGCCCAGCAGGACCGCGCCCGCGCCGAGCAGGCCGAGCGCCTGCCGGTAGGTCTTGATCGAACCGGAAGCCTTGACGAGGACCCCGTCACGGGCCCGCTCGACAAGGTATCGAATGCTCTCCGGGTTCGCCGTCTCGATCTGCCCGCTGCTGGCGTTCTTCAGGTACTTCGCGCCGGCCTCCATGGCCAGTTCGACCGCGGCCTGCTTCTCCGCCTCGGTGAGCAGGGGCAGTTCGAGCATGACCTTGACGGGCAGTCCGCTGGCCCGGACGACGCCCGCGATGTCCTCGCGGAAGTCGTCGTACCGGCCGCTCTTGAGCCAGCCGACCTGGACGCCGATGTCGATCTGGGTGGCGCCGAGCCGGGCGATCTCGGCCGCCTCGGCGGCCTTGCCGGCGCTGGTCATCACGCCGACGGTGGGGAAGTCGAGCGCGGAGGCGACCTCGATGCCGGTGCCCCGCAGCTCGGCGGCGACCACCGGCACCCAGGAGGCGGAGACCATGGCGGCGTTGAAGCCGTGGGTGACGGCCTCCCGGGCGTGGGCGACCATGTCGTCGAGGGTGGCGTCGGCGTCGATCCGGGTGTGCTGGATGTAGGGGGCCAGCTCGGCGGGCTGGAGCTCCGTGGTGGTGAGGGTCGTTTCCGTCACGTCAGGTCGTCTCTCTGTACGGTGCGCGTCCCGGTGCGGTGCGCGCTGGTGGTGCTGGCTGAACGGGGCTGGCTGAACGGGTGGGGGCCGGGCCGGGCCCGGCGGTCAGAGCTTGTCGGCGTAGTAGTCGGGCGCGATGACGCCGTCGCCGCCGAACCACCTGGGCACGTCGACGCCGCAGAACAGGCCGATGTTGCCCCAGGGCTCGAAGGCGCCGGTGCGCACGATGACCTTGGCCTGCCGGGCGGTCTCGCCGAGCATCTCGGCGTGCGTGCGGGTGGTGAACTCGGCGTCGGCGAACCGCCCCTGGAGCCACTCGTCGAGCCGCGGGTTGTTGCTGGGCACGTCGTCGGCGCGGACCACGCCCTCCACGACCAGCTCGTCGGCGATCAGGCCGAGCACGGTACGCAGGTCGGGCAGGTTCTCGGCGATGGCGAGGTCCACGCGGTGGGCGTCGCGGGGGATGGGGAAGCCGGCGTCGACGACCATGATCAGGTCGGTGTGGCCGAGGGTGGCGAGAGCGCCGCTGAGGCGGTCGTTGAGGATTCCGGTGCGCTTCATCGTCGCGGTCCTTCCGTGGGTGGGGATGGGGCTGGTGGGTGGGCCGGCCGGCTTCGCCGGCGTCGGCCGACCGGTCAGGCGGCGGACTCCGTCGGCGGGTCGTCGGGCGCGGGGCCGTCGGGCGCGGTCGTCATGCCGGTGGCGAGCGCCATGATCGACTCCTCCGTCGCGGTGGCGGTGTCCACCACGTCGGCCAGCCGGCCCTGGCTGAGCACGGCGATCCGGTCGGTGAGGGTGAGCAGTTCCGGCAGGTCGGAGGAGGAGCACAGGATCGCCAGGCCCTGTTCGGCCAGCGCGAAGAGCTGCTCGTAGATCTCCGCCTTGGCGCCGACGTCGACACCGCGGGTCGGCTCGTCGAGGATGAGCACGCCCGGGTCGATGGCCAGCCAGCGGGCCAGCACGGCCTTCTGCTGGTTGCCGCCGGACAGGTTGGTGATCGGCGTCTCCAGGCTGGCGGTCTTCACCCGCATCCGGGCGGCCCGCTCGCCGGCGTCCCGGTCGAACGCCCGGCGCCGCACGAAGCCGAAGCGGCTGAGCGTGCCGGTGGTCAGCACCCCGATGTTCTCGCCGACGCTCATCGTGGTGAGCAGCCCCTGCGCGCGCCGCTCGCCGGGCACGAAGGCGAGCTTCCGCTCGACGCTGCTGATCGGGTCGCGCCGCGGATAGTCGCTGCCGAGCACCTCGACGGTGCCGCCGGTGCCCTTGTCGCCGCCGAAGATGTTGTGCAGCAGCTCCACCCGGCCGGAGTCGGGCAGCCCGGCGACGCCGAGGATCTCGCCGGGGCGCACGTCGAAGGTGATGTCGGCGTGCCGGCGGCCGCTCAGCCCGGTGACGGCCAGCGCGGGCCGCCGGTCGGGCCGGCCGCGGCGCTCCCGCTCCTCGAACTGGCCGAGTTCCCGGCCGACCATGGCGGCGACCGCCTGGTCGGGCGTGGTCTCGGCGGTCCGCCAGGAGGCGACGTGGGCGCCGTCCCGCAGCACCTCGATCTGGTCGGTGAGCCGGAAGATCTCCGGCATCCGGTGCGACACGTAGAGCATCGTGGTGCCGGCCGCCTTCAGCCGCGCCATCAGCGCGAACAGCCGCTCGGCCTCGGCCGGGGTGAGCATCGCGGTCGGCTCGTCCAGGATGAGCACCCGGCAGCCGCGGGCGATCGAGCGGGCCACCACGACCAGCTGCTGGGTGGCCAGGTCGATGGACCGGGCGGTGGCGCCCGGGTCGAGGTCCAGCTCCAGCTCGGCGAGGAGTTCGGCGGTGCGGTCCCGCATCCGCCGCCGGGACGGGAACCAGCGGTGTCCAGGCTCGACACCGGCCAGCACGTTCTCGGCGACGCTGCGGTCCGGCAGCAGCGACAGCTCCTGCGGGACGATCGCCACGCCGTGCCGGCTGAGCACGGTGCTCGGGTCGAAGGTGGTGACCTGCTCGCCGAACACCGTGACGGTGCCGGAGCTGGGCGGCTGGAGGCCGGCGAGGATCTTCAGCAGGGTGGACTTGCCGGCGCCGTTCTCGCCGAGCAGCGCGGTGATCTCGCCGGTCGGGACGTCGAACCCGACGTCGGTGAGGGCGCGGACCGGGCCGAAGTTCCGGCTGAGTCCCCGGACGCTGACGGCGGGCGTGCCGTCCCCGGCGGCGGGCGGCCGCTCGGTCGGTGCGGTGTGGGTGGCCATCAGCCCTCCACCGTGGCGTCGGCGAGGTTCTCCTCGGTGATGAACTCGGAGCCGGTGTCGACGCCGCTGATCTCGGTGCCCTCGACCAGGAAGTCGTGCAGCACCTTCACGGCCTGGTAGCCCTGCTCGGCCGGGTTCTGGCTGATGCTGAAGTCGATGACGCCGCCGTCGATGTAGTCGGCGGTGGCCGGCAGCAGGTCGAAGCCGACCACGGCGATCTCGCCCGTGTTGCCGGACTGCTGGACCCACTGCGCGGCGGCGGTGGTGGAGCAGCAGTCGAGGCCGGCTATCGCGGCCACCCCGGACTGGCCGGACATGGTGGACTCGACCGTGTTGTAGGCGGCGTTGGGCTCGTTGCCGACGTTGACCGGGCCGACGACCTCCAGGTCGGAGCCGGCGAGCGCCTCCTCGAAGCCGCCGAACCGGTCGTGCGACCAGCCGGCGCCGGTGTCCACGGAGAAGACGACCACCTTGCCGGTGGCGTCCGGGCCGAGCACGTTCAGCAGTTCCTCGGCCTCGGCGGCGCCGGAGCCCCGCAGGTCCTGGCCGACGAAGCCCATCTGCTCGGAGTCCGGGTTGTCGGTGTTGAACGAGACGATCGGGATGCCGGCGTTGTACGCCTGCGCGATCACCGGCTTGAGGGCGTCGCTGGAGGACGAGGAGACCGCCAGGCCGTCCACCGACTTCTGCTGGATGAGGGTCTGCAGCTCCGAGACCTGCTTGGCGGCGTCCCCGCCGGTCGGCCCGATCAGCTGGACGTCCGCGCCGAACTCGTCGGCGGCCCGCTCCATGCCGGCGCTGATCGGCGCGGCGAAGGCGAGCGACGGGTCGTGGTAGCTGAGCTTGATGCGCATCGGCTGGCCGTCGTCGATGCGGTCCTGGATGTGGTCGGCGAGCTGGAACCCGCCGTCGGCGGTGGACCCGCCGTTCTCCGCGGTGATCATGCCGCATCCGCTGGCGGCGAGCGCGGTGGCGGCGAGGACGCCGGCCGCCAGGAACCGGCGGGTGGTGGTGCGAAGGGACATCGGAACTCCTTTGTCGTGTCCGGGCACGGGGGCGGTGGGCTGCGAGGGGTGGCGGGAGGCGGGGGCGTCAGGCCCGCGTCTTGCGCTTCCGCTGCCAGGTGTCGGCGGCCACCGCGGCGATGATCACCAGGCCGGTGACGATGGTCTGCCAGAAGGACGAGATGCCCTTGATGTTGAGGATGTTCTGCAGGAGACCGATGAAGGCGACGCCGATCACGGTGCCCCACATCGTGCCGGAGCCGCCGAAGAGCGCCGCGCCGCCGATGATCACCGCGGAGATGACGGTCAGCTCCAGGCCGCTGCCGGTGACGCCCTGCACGTAGGAGAGGAACGACAGGCCGAGCACGCCGGCGACCGCGGCGGTGAAGCCGGAGAGCACGAACGCGGTCAGCTTGACCCGCTTGACGTTGATGCCGACCAGCCGGGCCGCCTCCTGGTTGCCGCCCACCGCGTAGGTGTTGAAGCCGAGCCGGGAGCGGGACAGCAGCAGGATGCCGACCGCGGCGATCAGCGCGAAGAACACGAACTGCATCGGCACGACGCCGAACAGCCGGCCCTGCCCGAGCAGGTTGAAGTCGGCGACGCCGTCCTGGCTGGAGCTGAGCGAGATCGGCGCGCCGTCGGAGATCAGCAGCGCCACACCGCGGTAGACGCTGAGCGTGCCCAGCGTGACGATGAACGACGGGACGCCGAGCCCGACCACGGCCAGGCCGTTGAGCAGGCCGGCCAGCGCGCCGACCGCGAGGCCGGCGAGGATCGCCAGCGGCCAGGCTCCGCCCTCGGAGATGATCATGCCGGTGGTGATCGCCGACAGGGCGTAGATCGAGCCGACGGACAGGTCGATCTCGCCGTTGACGATGACGAAGGTCGCGCCGATCGCCATGATGCCGATCTGGGCTATCTGCTGGCCGACCGAGAGCAGGTTGTCGGAGGAGGCGAAGCTGGGCGACAGCACGGTGCCGAGGGCGAAGAGCAGTACCAGCGCCGCGAAGACTCCGGACTCGCGGGCCTGGAGCAGCGCGCGGAAGTCGAAGGACGCCCGCGCCGGTGCGGTGGTCGTGGTCATCTGGGGGTTCCAATCTCGGTCTTCAGGTGCTCCCGGGTGGGGAGGGCGGGGATGACACCGGCCACGGAGACCGTGTGGGCGCCGGCCGCGGCGGCGAAGCCGACCGCGGTGGTCAGCCGCTGCCCGCCGGCCAGGGCGGTGGCGAGCGCGGCGGTGAAGGAGTCGCCGGCGCCGGTGGTGTCGACGACCCGGGCGGCCCGGCGGGCGGGCACCACCTGCGGGGCGCCGTCCTGGTCGGCCGCGTCGGCGACCAGCGCGCCGGCGCCGCCGCGGGTCAGCACCACGGAGCCGCCGGTGCGGGCGCGCAGCGCGGCGACCAGGTCGGCGTCGCCGAGGCCGTGGCCTTCGGCGAGGCCGAGCAGCACCGGGGCCTCGGTCTGGTTCGGGGTGAGCACGTCGATCAGTGGCCAGTCCGCGTCCGCCAGCGGGCGGGCCGGGGCCGGGTTGAGAAGCGTGGTGGTGCCCTCCTCGCGTCCGATCCGCAGGGCGGCGCTGACCGCGTCGGCCGGGATCTCCATGGAGACGACCAGCACGTCGGCCGCGGCGATCGCCGGGCGGAACGCGGCCACCGACTCGGCGGTCAGCTCGTCGAGGGCGCCGGGGGCGATCGCGATGCGGTTCTCGCCGGAGGGCTCGACCAGGATGAAGCCGACCATGGTCGGCCCCCGCCCGGTCACCACCTGACCGGCGTCGACGCCCTCGGCCTCCCACAGGGCGCGGGCGGCGTGGCCGTACGCGTCGTCGCCGACGGCGGTGAGGAAGGCGACGTCGGCGCCCAGGCGGGCGGCGCCGATGGCCTGGTTGGAGCCCTTCCCACCGGGGCCCTCGGCGAAGGCGCCGTCCGAGACGGTCTCACCCGCGGCGGGCGCCTTGGGCACCCGCATGGTCAGACCGACCCCGTAGCTTCCGACAACTGCGATCTTCATTGATGCACACCGGCTCTTTTTGTACGTGGACAACCGTGGACATGGGGGAGCGTATGTACAGGGATGTTCGCAGTCAAGAGGGGGTGATGCGCGGATTTCTGTCCGCTTTCTCCCGCCGTTCACCCACCGCGGACCCGGCGCGGAACCCGCCGCGGACCCGGCGCGCGCCGCCCGCCCACGCCGCCCGACGGCCGGCGGTTCGGGAGACTGGCTGACCCGCCGTCAACGGACCCGCGAACGAGGGGAGATCGATGTCGTGGCTGACGTGCCGACAGCTGAGGCGCTCCGCGCCTGGGGCCAGGTGGAGATCGTCGGGCCGCTCGCCGGCGGGCACCGCGACGAGGTGCTGGAGCTGCGTCGGGCCGGGCGGCGGCTGGTCGCCCGCCGCGGCCGGCGGACGCCGGCGGCCCTGGACTGGGAGCTGGACCTGCTGGAGTTCCTGGCCCGGCACGGGTTCCGGGTCCCCGAGGTAGTCCCCACCCTGACCGGCGCCCGTCACCTGGGAGGGCTGGTCGTGTGGCGCTGGCTGCCCGGCCGGCCGCCGACCGCCGCCGACTGGCCCCGGGTGGCGGCGGAACTGGCCAGGCTGCACCGGCTCACCAGGGGCTGGCCGCAGCGCCCCGGCTTCCGCTCCACCGCCCAGCTGCTCGACCACCCGCGCGGCGGCGACGTGGACCTCACCGCCATGCCGGCCGCGGCCGCCGACCGCTGCCGGGCCGCCTGGCGCGTCCTGCTGGCCGACCACCACCGGCCGCCCGCCGTGGTGCACGGCGACCCGGGGGCGCCGAACCTGCGGATCACCGCGGCGGGCGTCGGCTTCCTGGACTGGGACGAGGCCCGGGTCGACCACCCGGACCTGGACCTCGCCGACCTGCCCGACCCCGGGCTGCCGCCGGCCCGGCTCGCGGCGGCCCGGGCCGCCGGCCACGCCTGGGAGGCCGCCTGCTGCTGGCGCGCCGAGCCGGCCTACGCCCGCCGCCGGCTGGCCACCCTCGACCGCCCGAGCCCGTCAACCCCCTGAGCGCCCGGGGCGGTTACCCCGGCGCGGTTGCTCTTGGGCGGCGATGGCCGGGCCGGCGGGGAGCACGCCCGGGCTGTCGCGGTCGCCGCGGGCGACGGGAGACAACCCGGCCCGCTCGGCGCCCGCGGGCCGCCGGCGGCGTCCGTGCCGGGCCGCCGCCGGCAGGCATCAGCGGCGGCCCGGGCGACGTCAGAGCAGGGCCAGCTCCGTCTCCAGGTCGTCCAGGCCGAGGGAGCCGAGGGAGAGCGCCGCCATGTGCCACTTCTTCGCGTCGAAGCCGGAGCCGCGCGCCGCGCGGGCCGCGTCCCGGCCCCGCAGCCAGGCCCGCTCGCCCAGCTTGTAACCGATCGCCTGCCCCGGCGTGCTCAGGTAGCGCACCAGCTCGCTGGCGACGAACTCCGGCGGCCGGCCGCTGTGCCGCTGGAAGAACTCCCCACCCAGCTCCGGCGTCCAACGCTCACCGGGCCGGAACGGCGAGTCCGCCGGGATCGGCAGCTCCAGGTGCATCCCGATGTCGATGATCACCCGCACCGCCCGCATCATCTGGCAGTCCAGGTAGCCCAGCCTGGTCTCCGCCGTGGTCAGGAACCCCAGCTCGTCCATCAGCCGCTCCGCGTACAGCGCCCACCCCTCCATGTTGGCGCTGACCCCGCCCACCGTCGTCTGGTAGCGGGACAGTTCGTCCGCGACGTGCACCCACTGCGCCAGCTGGAGGTGGTGTCCTGGCACCCCCTCGTGGTACCAGGTGGAGACCAGGTCGTAGACCGGGAACGAGGTCTGCCCCATGGTCGGCAGCCAGGTGCGGCCCGGCCGGACGAAGTCCAGCGAGGGGCCCGTGTAGTAGGGCGCCGCCGCGCTGCCGGCCGGCGCGATCCGGGCCTCCACCCGCTTGATCCGCTCGGCCAGCTCGAAGTGCGTGCCGTCCAGCGCCTCGATCGCCTCGTCCATCAGCCGCTGCAACCACTCCCGCACCTCGTCCACGCCGTGGATCAGGGTGCCGTGCTCGTCGAGGTGCCGCAGCGCCGCCCACGGGTCGGAACCGGGCAGCACCCGGTCCGCCTCGGTCAGCATCTCCGCGCGTAGCCGGTGGAACTCGGACCAGCCGTAGGCGTACGCCTCGTCCAGGTCGAGATCCGTGCCGTTCCAGTACCGCGCCCAGCGGGCGTACCGCTCCCGGCCGACCACGTCGCGCCCGTCGGCCACCAGCGGCGCGTACTCCGCCCGCAGCCAGTCGCGCAGCTCGGCGACCGCGGCCGTGGCGCCCCGGGCCGCCTCGGCCAGCTCCGCCCGCAGCGCCTCGGGCCCCGGCGCCACGAAGTCCCCGAACCAGCCGTCCGGCGTGCCCAGCCACTCGCCCAGCCGGTCCAGGGTCTCCGTCACCTGCCGCGGCCCGGCCAGCGACCGCCCGTCCAGGCCCGCCCGCAGCGTCTCCCGGTAGCCGGCCAGCGCCTCCGGCACCGCCCGCAGCCGGGCCGCGATGTCCGCCCAGTCCGACTCGCTCCCGGTCGGCATGATGGTGAAGATGGTCCGCACCCGGTGCACCGGCGCCGACAGGCTGCTCAACGTCCGCAGCTCCTCGCCGGCCTCGGTCACCGCCAGCTGGGCCGTCAGCCGCTCCCGCAACAGCCGGCCGCAGCGCCGCTCGCCGGCCGCGTCCGCCCCCGGGGCCGCCTCGGCCGCGGTCAGCCGGGCCAGCGTCCCGCGCGTCAGCTCCGCCCTCGCCTCGATCCCGCGCGGCGAGAAGTCGGGCAGCCGGCGGGCGCTGCCGGGGTCGCCGAGGAAGCTGCCGGTGATCGGGTCGACGTCGATCAGCTCGTCCACATAGGTGTCGGCGAGCTGGCGGGGGAGCGGGGTGCCTGTGTCAGCCATGGAGCCATCCTGGTACGGGAGTCGATGTTCGTCACCATCGTTCCCAGGAACGGCCGGCCAACGCCCCCGGCCGCCCCCCCCGCCCACTCCTCCCACCGCGGAGCCCGTTCCCTCGCGGCTCAACCGCCCAGCCGGGCCGACACCACCAGCGCGTCCGCCTCCGGTTCCTCGGTCAGCGGCAGCCCGGTGGCGCGCAGCGCCCCCAGCAGCTCCGCGTCCCCGGGCCGGGTGACGGCGTAGACGCCGGCCGACCGGCGCGCCACCGCCAACGAGACCAGCTTCCCCAGCAGCGCGCCGCCGACGCCCCGCCGCTGCCAGGCGTCCGCCACCAGCAACGCCACCTCCGACTCACCGTCGTCCCACAGCAGATGCCCCAGCCCCAACAGCTCGCCGTCCGCCGACTGCGCCGCCACGCTGCACCCGTGCCGCCCGTCCAGCAGATGGCGCAGGTAGCCGTCCGCCTCGCCGGCCCCGCCCGGGTACCGCTGCGCCAGCGTCGCGGGGGAGCACCTGCGGTGCAGGTCCAGGGCGCCCGGCAGGTCGTCCGCCCCCACCCGGCGCAGCCACACGCGTTCCCCACCGGCGAGTTCCGCCTCGGTCAGCGCCGCGCCGTGCCGTGTGGTTCCGGCGTCCGGCGTGGCGCAACCGCGTCCCGACCGGTATCCGTCGACCCGCCCGGCCAGAGCCGGACGGGGGAGGCGCAGCGTCGGTCGCGGAGTGTCCCACTTATCCATGACTGCACTGTCGTATCTGGTTATTGCCTGGTCACGAACGAGCTGTGACCGACGGGTAAAGGAGGGTCACGGACCGGTCCCGAACGCCGCAGCCGGCCCCCGACTGGACAGCGCCCCATCCCACTTGGTGGGATGGGGCCGTGGCTGACGACGCCCTGCTGGAGACCTTCGAGACGCACCGGCCGACCCTCTTCGGGGTCGCCTACCGGATGCTCGGGCGGGTCACCGACGCCGAGGACGTCGTCCAGGAGGCCTGGCCCCGCTGGTCGGCCGCCGACCGGACCGACGTCCGGGACCCGCGCGCCTACCTGGTGCGGGTGGTGACCCGGCTGGCCATCGACCGGATGCGGGAGCACGCCGCGCGCCGCGAGAGCTACGTCGGGCCCTGGCTGCCCGAGCCACTGCCCACCGACCGCGCCGCGCCGGCCGCCGCCCCCGACGGCGCCGACCGGGCGGTCCTCGCCGACACCGTCTCCTACGCGGTGCTGCTGCTGATGGAGTCGCTCTCCCCGCTGGAGCGCGCGGTGTTCGTGCTGCGCGAGGCGTTCGGCCTCGGCTACCAGGAGATCGCCGAGGCCCTCGGCCGCGACCAGCCCGCCGTCCGGCAGCTCGCCGTCCGGGCCCGCCGGCACATGGCCGAGCGCCGCCCCCGCTACCAGGTCGACGCCCAGGGCCAGCGCGCCCTCACCGAACGCTTCCTGGCCGCCGCCCTCGACGGCGACCTGGAGACCCTGCTGGCGACGCTGGCCGCCGACGTGACCCTGCTCGGCGACGGCGGGGGCAGCGCCAAGGCGCCGCTGCGGGAGATCCAGGGCACCGACAAGGTCAGCCGCTTCCTCGCCGCCATCGGCCCGCAGGCACCCGCCGGCGGGGTCCCCGAGTTCGGCGAGTTCAACGGCATCCCCGGGGTCCATGTCGTCGAGCCCGACGGCTCCGCCGGGGTGGTTCTGCTGGAGATCGCCGACGGCCTGGTGCACCGCGTCTACCTGATCACCAACCCGGCCAAGCTGTGCCACCTCACCCGCTGACCCGGCCGCCGCCGCCCGGCCCCGGGCCGGGCGCTGGCGACAGCGCGATCCGGCGCCGCACCGGGTCCACGGCGACGATCCGCACGCTGATGAGGTCGCCGACCTCGGGGTGCGCATCGGCCAACTCCCCGACGGGCAGCAGCCCTTCGAGGCCGTCGGCGCGGTCCTCGACGCGGACGAAGACCCCGATCGGCGCGCGCTTGGTCACCGGCCCGGTGACCACCCGCCCCACCCGCCCCACCCGCCCCACCAGCCCCGGCCACGGGTTCTCCCGAGGCGCCCGCAGCGACAGGGCCAGCACCGCCGGCCCGCCGTCGAGCACCTCGACCGTGACCAGCTGACCGACGCGGACCACGTCGGTCGGGTGGCGCACCGGACGCCAGGACAGCTCCGGCAGGTTGATCATCCCGGTGCGGCCGCCGAGGTCCACGAAGGTGCCGCCGAAGCCGGCGATCTCCGTCACCCTGCCGGTCACGACCTGCCCCCGCCGCGGCGCCGCCGGCCGGTCACCCGGCCGGTCGGGGGTCACAGGCCGCCGGCCACCCGCAGCACCGTGCCGGTCGTGTAGGACGCGTCCGGCGACAGCAGCCAGGCCACCGCGCCGGCCACCTCGGCCGGCTCGCCCGGCCGCCCCAGCGGGATCTGCGGCGCCTTCCGCCAGGGCCGCTCCGCGTCGCCCATCGCCGCGTGCATCTCGGTCAACACGATGCCGGGGCGCACCGAGTTGACCCGCACCCCGTCCGGCGCCAGCTCCTTCGACAGCCCCACCGTCAGCGCGTCGACCGCCGCCTTGCTCGCCGCGTAGTGCACGTACTCGCCGGGGCTGCCCAGCGAGGCGGCGGCCGACGAGATGTTCACGATCGCGCCGCCGGCACCCCCGTGCCGGGTGGACATCGCCAGCGCCGCCCGGCGGGCACACCACAGCGCGCCCAGCAGGTTGACCTCCACCACCTGCCGCATCACCTCCGTCGGCGTCTCGGTGAACCGGCCCAGCGGACCGGTGATCGCCGCGTTGTTGACCAGCCCGGTCACCGGGCCGAGCGCCTCGGCCGCGGTGGTGAAGAGCCGGTCCACGTCGGCCTCGTCGCTGACCTCGCCCGGCACCACCACCGCCGCGCGGCCCAGCGCCCGGACCCGCTCCGCCACCTCGTCGGCCGCCGCGACGTCGCGCCGGCAGCCGATCGCCACGTCGTGCCCCTCCTCGGCCAGCCGCACCGCCACCGCCGCGCCGATGCCCCGACCGCCACCCGTCACCACCGTCACGGGGCGACGTTCCGCCCGCTCGTCCACGTTTGTCATATCCGCACCCTATAAGGCCGGGACCGTTGGTCTTGACCAAGTCCCGCACTGACCCTAAGGTCCGGATACGCAACAACCTTTCATAATCATGGCGTTCGCTGGCCGCGCCGCACAGTCCGCGCAGGTCGGGTGGCCGGTGCACGACAGGGGAGGCGAGGGTGGGCAGCACCACACGACGCGGGGTGGCCAGGCCGGCCGTCCCGCCGGCCGAGCCCAAGTACCGACAGCTGCGCACCGCGCTGGCCGACGCGCTCGACGCCGAGTTCAGCGTCGGCCAGGTGCTGCCCGACGAACGCACCCTGGCCGCCAGGTTCGGCGTCGCCCGCGCCACCCTGCGGCAGGCCCTGGACCAGCTGGAGCTGGACGGCCGCCTCCAGCGCCGCCGCGGCGTGGGCACCACGGTGGCCCCGCCCCGGGTCGGCGTCGACGTCTCCCCGGCCCGCCAGGCGTGGCCCGGCGCGGCCGACGACCCCTGGACGGTCACCGGCTGCGCCCTGCTGCCGGCCGGCCCCGCCGTCGCCACCGCGCTGGCCGTGCCGCGCGGCACCCAACTGCCCACCATCAGCCGGACGCTGGTCGCCGACGGCCAGCCGGTCGCCACCGAACGCCTCTACGCGCTGCCCAGCCCCCGGCCGGCCGACGGCCCGCCGGACGCGGCCGAGCTGCTCGCCGCGCTGCGCCGGCAGCCCCTCGAAGGGCAGGACCGCGCCGTCGAGTTGGGCTCGGCCGACGCCGAACAGTCCGCCAGCCTGGACCGGCTGCCCGGCGCCCCCGTGCTGCTGGTCACCACCCGCTACTCGACGGCCGGCCGGGTCGCCGCCCTCTCCCTGGCCACCTACCGCGCCGACACCTGCCGCCTCACCTTCGGCGACCAGCGGTTGGCCCTGACCACCGGCTGAACCCACCCGCCGACCCCGCGGGCGCCCCACCCCGCGGGTGCGGGCCCGTGCGCCAGGGCCGGCGCGCACCGCCGCGCTCGACGAGGTCGTCGCCCGCGCCACTCCGGGACGCGTTGCCGGCGCCGGCGAGACGGCCCCGCTCGACGCCGCCCGCCGCCGCCAGGAACGGATCCACGACCGGGCCCGCGACCCGTCGGCGGGGCCAACCACGGGCCGGCCGCCGCCGGGCCGGACGTCGAACCGGTCGACGCGCCGTCCCGGGTGACGGCCCCCACGCTGGCCGTCGGGGGCGGCCACGAGCCGGCCAAGCCGGGCCACGGCCCGCTCATCGCCCACCGGCTCCCCGGCGCCGGCTGCTGCTCGTGCCCGGCCTCGGCCGCACGCTGCCGCCGGAGGGACCACGGGGAACCGGCCACCGCCGTCCTCGCCCACACCGCCGGGTGACCCGTGCCGGGAAGCGCCCCGCCGGGTCAGCCGGCGGGGTCGGTCACGGTGAACAGCCGCGCCTCCAGGTGGTCCAGGGCCAGCCGGACCGCGCCCGTGGTGACCGCGCCGGCGCCCAGCGCCGAGGCCACCACTCGGGGGGTGCGCAGACAGTACCGGTCCAACTCCCGGTGCAGCGGCGCCACCAACTGGTCCAGGCCGGCCGCCCAGCCGCCCACCACGACCAACTCCGGGTCCAGCGCCAGCACCAGCGCCGCCACGTCGTGGGTCAGCCGTTCCACGAACCTGGCCACCGCCTCCTCGGCCCGCGGATCGCCGGCCCGCGCCGCTGCCAGCACCCGGGCCACCGCCCGCTCGTCCAACGGGTCGACGGGGGTACCGGCGGTGGCCAGCAGCCGTTCCGGAGTGGCCTGCCGGCCCAGCAGGTGCAGCGCGCCGATCTCCCCGGCGGCGCCGCCGTGCCCCCGGTGCAGCCGGCCGCCGATCAACGAACCGGCGCCCGGGCTGAGCCCGGCCAACACCATCACCACATCGTCCGAGCCGGCCGCCGCGCCCACCCAACGCTCGCCCAGCACCGCCGCGTTGGCGTCGTTCTCCACCAATACCGGCGCCTGGAACAGCTCCCCGAGCCGCTCGCCCAGCGGCAGCCCGGTCCAGCCGGGCAACGCCGAGCACAGCGCGACCGATCCGTCCTGCCCCACGATGCCCGGCGTGCCCACGCCCACCGCCCGCAGCCCGGACGCGGCCACCCCGTGCTCGCCCAGCAGGTCGCCGGCGACGCCGGCCACCCCGGCCAGCCGGTCGGCGGCCGACGCCCGGGTGGCCACCGGTCGGGTCGCCTCGCCCAGCCGCTGGCCGGCAAGGTCGGCGAGCACCGCCGACACCCGGCGGCAGCCCACCTCGATCCCGAGCAGCCGGCCGGCCTCCGCCCGGAACCGGAACCGCCGCGCGGGCCGCCCGGCCCGCCGCGCCCCGGCCGTCTCACCGGCCGTGGTCTCGGCGACCAGCCCGGTCCGCGCCAGGCCGTCGAGCACCCCCTCCACGGTGGGCCGGGACAGCCCGGTGTCCCCGGCCAGATCCGTCAGCGACCGGCCCCGGCCCGCGGCCCGCAGCGCGCGCAGCACCGCGGCCTGGTTGATCCGCCGTAGCAACGAGGGGTCGCCGCCCGTCAGTTGACCCACTGCCGCCTCCTGGCCTGGACCCACCGCCCTGCCCTGCCCCGCCAACGTATCGCGCCACCCCACCAACCCCCACCCACCGGACCGGGCCGCCGGGCGGGGGCGCGCGGCGCGGCAGAGCCCGCGACCGCCGGTGCGGGGGCGCCCAGCCGCCCGCCCCAGCCAACCCCGCGGCCCCGTCGCCGTTCCCGGTCCACCGCCCCGGCGGAAGCCGGCGGGCCGAGCCGGCCCCCGGCCTCACGCCCGAGCCTCACGCCCGGGTCCTCGGGTCAGAGAATCGCGCCCGGGGCGTACCCGGCCGCCGCCGGGTACCGCTTGGCGACCGCGTCGATCCGCGCGACCACCGCCGCGACCTGGTCGCTCGCCGCGCCGGTGAAGGAGAGCCGGTCGGCCATCAGCGCCGCGAGCCCGGCCCGGTCCAGCGGGATCCGCTCGTCCGCGGCCAGCCGGTCCAGCAGTTCGTTCTGCTCGGCGCCCTCCCGCAGCCGCAGCGCGGAGGCGACCGCGTGCTCCTTGATCAACTCGTGCGCGGTCTCCCGGCCGACGCCCGCCCGCACCGCGGCCATCAGCACCTTGGTGGTGGCCAGGAACGGCAGGTAGCGGTCCAGCTCGCGCTCCACCACCGGCGGGAAGGCGCCGAACTCGTCGAGCACCGTCAGCATCGTCTCGACCAGCCCGTCGAAGGCGAAGAACGCGTCGGGCAGCGCGACCCGGCGGACCACCGAGCAGGACACGTCGCCCTCGTTCCACTGGTCGCCGGCCAGCTCGCCGGCCATCGACGCGTAGCCGCGCAGCACCACGGCCAGGCCGTTGACCCGCTCGCAGGAGCGGGTGTTCATCTTGTGCGGCATCGCCGACGAGCCGACCTGGCCCGGCTGGAAGCCCTCGGTGACCAGCTCCTGGCCGGCCATCAGCCGGATGGTCTTGGCCAACGACGAGGGCGCGGCGGCCAGTTGGACCAGGGTGGTGACCACCTCGTAGTCCAGGGAGCGCGGGTAGACCTGGCCGACCGAGCCGAAGACCTGGCCGAAGCCCAGGTGGCCGGCGACCCGGCCCTCCAGCTCGGCCAGCTTGTGCTCGTCGCCGCCCAACAGGTCCAACATGTCCTGCGAGGTGCCGACCGGACCCTTCACACCGCGCAGCGGATAGCGGACCAGCAGCTCCTCCAGCCGGCCGAAGGCCACCAGCAGCTCGTCGGCCGCGGTCGCGAACCGCTTGCCGAGGGTGGTGGCCTGCGCCGGCACGTTGTGCGAACGGCCGGCCATGACCAGCTCGGCGTGCTCGGCGGCCAGCCGGCCCAACCGGGCCAGCAGCGCGACCGTGCGGTCCCGCACCAGCTCCAGGGAGAGCCGCTGCTGCAACTGCTCCACGTTCTCCGTCAGGTCGCGCGAGGTCATGCCCTTGTGCACCTGCTCGTGCCCGGCCAGCGCGTTGAACTCCTCGATCCGCGCCTTCACGTCGTGCCGGGTGACCCGCTCGCGCTCCGCGATGGAGGCCAGGTCGACCCGCTCCAGCACCGCGCGGTAGTCGGCCACCGCCCCCTCCGGCACCTCGACGCCCAGGTCGGACAGGGCCGTCAGCACCGCCAGCCACAGCCGGCGCTCCAGCACGATCTTGTTCTCGGGGGACCAGAGGGCGGCCAGCTCCGCCGAGGCGTAGCGGCTGGCCAGGACGTTCGGAATGCGCGGCTTGTCAGTCACGTGACCGGATTCTACGGGCCTCTCTCCCAGGCCACCGGCGCCAGGTCGGGACGCTTGGCCAGCCGGCCGTCGCCGGAGGAGCGGCCGGTCAGCCGGCGGCCGATCCAGGGCAGCAGGTGCTGCCGGGCGAACCGGAGGTCGGCGGCCCGCCGGACGTACCAGCGGCCCGGCGCGCTGGCCGGCAGCGGCTCGTCCCAGTCGAAGCCGGGCTCGCCGCCCAGCCGCCGCCAGACCGCCTCGGCCACCCGGCGGTGCCCGTCGGCGGTCAGGTGCAGCCGGTCGTCGGCCCACAGCCGCGGGTCGCCGAGCGCGCGGGAGGCGTAGAGGTCGACGACCAGCGCGCCGTGCCGCTCGGCGATCTCGTCGATCGCCGCGTACAGCGCCTCCATCCGGCCCCGGTACCGCTCCAGCACCGGGCCCTGCCGGCCGGGGCTGCGCATCAGCACCAACTGCCGGCAGTGCGGGGCGAGTCGGGCCGCCGACTGGTCCAGCAGGGCGCAGACGGCGTCCAGGTCGCAGCGCGGCCTGAGCACGTCGTTGAGGCCGCCGACCAGGGTCACCAGGTCGGCGTCCATGGCGGCGGCGACCGGCACCTGCTCGTCGGCGATCTGCTGGATCAGCTTGCCGCGGACGGCGAGGTTGGCGTAGCGGAAGTCCTCCCGCCGCTCGCCCAGCCGGTGTGCCAGCAGGTCGGCCCAGCCCCGGTAGCGACCGTCGGGCAGGGCGTCGGACATGCCCTCGGTGAACGAGTCCCCCAGGGCGACGAAGCTGCGGAGTTCTGCGAAGTCGTGCATGGCGAAGCCCATGGTAGCCAGCCGGCGCGGGGCGTGCCGGCCGCGGTGTGGCGGGTCAGCCCAGCAGGTTGCGGGCCACCATCCACAGCCCGGCGACGGCCAGCACCGCGGCGCTGCCCGCCGTGGAGAACCGCGGCCGGTAGCGCTCGCCGCGCAGGCCGGCGGCCAGCCAGCGGCCCGAGAGGTAGAGCCCCAGCGGCACGCCGAGGGTCAGCAGCACCGGGTTGGCGACGAACGCGCCCGGCAGGTCCAGGTGCAGCAGGTCGTAGGACATCCGGGTGCCGCCGCACGCGGGGCACAGCAGCCCGGTGGCCCAGTGCACGGGGCACCGGGGGAGTGGCTGCCCGCCCTGGTACGGGTCGGTGTGCCACAGGTAGACGGCGCCGGCCAGGCCGGCGCCCAACGCGACGAGCGGTGGCGCGGCGGGGGGTATCCCGCGCGCCACCGCTCCGGTCCGCCGTACGCGGTCCACGGCGGTCAGCTCTTCAGCACCCGGCCGTCGGCGTCGGTGCGGTCGTCCTTGACCAGGAACAGGATGCCGTCGATCAGCGCCCAGATGCCGAGACCACCACAGGTCAGCAGCTGGGCGACGGCCATCCCGGCGTGGCCGGTGTACCACCGGCCGGCGCCGACCCCGCCGAGCAGGAGCTGGAGCACCCCGGCGACGATCTTGGACTTGTGCGAGTACGGACGGCCGTAGTGGTCGTAGCCGTAGGGCGCGTTGGGGTCCGCGCCGTAGCCCGGGGCGCCGCCGTAGCCGCCGGCCGGCGGCGGGTAGCCGTAGCCGGGCTGCTGGGGCTGCTGGCCGCCCGGGTAGCCGTAGCCCGGCTGCTGGCCGGGGTAACCGCCCTGCGGAGGCTGCTGGGGGTTGGGCTGCTGGTAGGGATTCTGGTCGGACATGTCCCCCCTGAGGGCGCTGAGCGGTTGCTGTTGTGGGAACGACCGGCACCCACGTGGTGTGGTCAGGCGCCATACTGCCAAACAACCCGGCGGTCGCGGAACGCGCGGTGGGCGTCTCTACTCCCCGGACTCCCGCGGCGGTTGCTCCGGTTCTGTGACATGCACCGCGGCTTCCTCGGCCGAGGCGGCGCCGCCGTCGATCCCGGCGTCCTCGGCGGCCACCGGGTCGGGCCGCAGGGTCACCTCGTCGGCGGCCCGTACCAGCCGGCCGGCGCGCTCGTCCCCGACCTCGTCCTGGTCGAGCGGCTCGCCCTCCTCGTCGGGGAGGTCGCCGATCCCGTCGCCCGCCGGGGGCTGGACGTCCGGCACCTCCTCGGTCAGGCGCTGGTCCAGGGTGGCGCCCTCGTGCTGGCCGCGCGCGGTGGTGCCGGGGTCGTTGACGGCCAGTGGCTTCTCCGGCGGCGAGTAGCCCTCGTCGAGGGTGGCGTCGGCGCCGTAGCCGTCGAGGCTGTTCTCCAGGTCAAGCTCGCTGGGGTCGTCCCGGGTCTCCGACTCGGTCGGCTGGTAGACCTCGTCGCCCATGGAACTCTCGTCGGTCATCTCTCCAGCCCTCCCTTCTGCTCCCGTCCGGCTTCCCCGGTGGCACGGGAGCAAACGCCCGCAGTCGGTCCATAGCGCCGCAAACCCCCTTGGTCGGGTCGTTCGCCCCGCCGCTCAGTAAGCTGTGCCCTATGAGTTCACCCATTACCGAGCTGGTGTCGCCCACCGCCCCGGCCACCGTGCCGGAGCTGGCCAGGGCCTGGGTCGCCGGCTGGACCGTCTCCCGCCGGGTGCCGCCGCCGGTGGCCGACCCCTGGGGGCTGCGGATCGCGGTCGGCGCCCCCGGCCAGCGGGTCCGCCACGTGCTGCCGGCCGCGGACGAGGCGCTGGTCCGTGGCCTGGCCGCGACCGTCGTCGAGCCCGACGTCTGGCTCAAGACCTTCGTCGAGCCAAAGGTGCTGCGCGGCTGGCTCCCGGCCGGCTGGGTGCCGGACGCTCCCGGCTGGCTGATGACCAGCCCACTGCGGCCGGCGCACGGGCCCACGCCGGTGCCGGCCGGCTACACGCTGAGCCTGACGGCCGAGCGCGGCGTCACCCAGGTGCGGCTGCACACCCCGGACGGCGTGCTGGCCGCCCGTGGCCAGACCGCGGTCGTGGACACCGTCGCCGTGGTCGACCAGATAGCGACCCATCCGGAGCACCGCAGGCGGGGCCTGGGCCGGCTGGTGATGGGCGCGCTGGCCGAGGCCGCCGTCGCGGCCGGCGCCCACACCGGCCTGCTCGGCGCCACCACCGAGGGCCGCGCCCTCTACCGCACCCTGGGCTGGCGCACCCGCGCCCCCCTCACCGGCTTCATCCACCGCCCGCGGCCGGCGCGTTGACCGGCCGCGCCCGGGTCAGCGGTCGGAGTGGGCCGGGGTGCGGATGGCCAGGATGGCGATGTCGTCGCCGTTCTCCCGGGCCCGCCGCTCCTCGACCAGGAACCGGCACAGCTCCTCCAGCGGCGCCCCCGCGTGCGCGTCGGCGATCCGGGCCAGCGCCCGCATCCCCGCGTCCAGCGGCTGGTCCGGCTCCTCGATCAGCCCGTCCGTGTAGAGCACCAGCACGCTGCGCGGCGGCAGCACCGCCCGGTGCTCCGGCCGTGGCAGGGCCGGCTCCACGCCCAGCGGCACGCCCGGCTCGGCGTCCAGGAACCGTGGCGGTTCCCCCGGCGCCAGCAGCAGCGGCGGCGGATGGCCGGCGCTGCTCCACCGCACCGACCAGTCCGCGCCGTCCGGCGTCAGCCGGGCCAGGCAGGCGGTGGTGAACGTCGCCTCGCCGACCGTCTTCAGGATCCGGTCCAGCTGGCTGAGCACCACGCTCGGCGACTCCTCGCCGCTCAGCCCCAGCGCCCGCAGCATGTTCCGGACCTGCGACATGGTCGCCGCCGCCCGGGTGTCGTGCCCGACCACGTCGCCGATCACCGCTACGCACGAGCCGTCCGGCAGTGGCAGCGCGTCGTACCAGTCGCCGCCCAGGTGCCCCGGCTCGTCGGCCGGCCAGTAGATGGTCGCCGCCGACAGCGGCGACAGGTCCAGCAGCTTCGGCAGCAGCAGCCGCTGGAACGTCTCGGCGCCGCCCCGCACCCGCTGGTAGAGCCTGGCGTGCTCGATGGCCACCCCGGCGGTGCCGGCCAACGCCCGGATCACGCCCTCGTTGTGCTGGTCGAACGGTCGCCCGTCGTGCCGGTCGCTGAGGTAGAGGTTGCCGTAGACCCGGTCCCGCACCCGGATGGCGACGCCGAGCAGGGACTTCATCGGCGGATGCCCGGGCGGGAAGCCGGCCGACTCCGGGTGCGCGGCGATCTCCGCCACCCGCAGCGGCTCCGGATGGTGGATCAGGTGCCCCAACAGGCCCCGCCCGCGCGGCAGTTCGACCCCGGAGAGGTTCGCCAGCTCCGCGCTGTCCAGGCCCAGTGGGATGAACTCGGCCAGCTCGTCCCCTTCCTCGTCCAGCACCCCGAGCGCCCCGTACCGGGCGCCGACCAGGTCCATCGCGGTGCTGACGATCCGGCGCAGCACCGCCGGCAGCTCCAGCTCGCCGCTGATGCCGAGCACCGCGTCCAGCAGGCTCTGCAGACTCTGCTGGGCCCGGGCCAGGTCGTGCAGCTGCTCGCTCAGCCGGTCCAGGTCGGAGGTCAGGGGCAGGTCCAGCAGTGAGGTGAAGGGGATCTTCGGTGGCTCCCGGTGCTGCGCCATGGCTCTCCCGTCGGCGGACCGCGTATCCAGGACTCCTGGATACGCGGTCCGCCCGGGGCGCGAAAGCGGACAGGGCCCGCTCCGCCGGGACCCACCCGGTCGGCGCACACCCCGTCCGGGCCCGGACCGCGACGCTCCGGGCCCGGACGGCGCGCCGTCAGACCGAGGCCGTACGGGTCTCGGCCGGCGGGGCGGCGGCCGCCGCCAACCTGGCCCGCCGGGTCAGCGGCCCGAAGAGGGCGAGGACCACCGCGCCCAGGATCCAGCTGCCGGCGATGAAGTAGAACACGCTCTGGTAGCCGCTGCCGTTGTACAGCGCGGCGATGATCAGCGGCCCCACCGCGTTGGAGAGCCGGCCCAGGCCGTAGGAGACGGCCGTGCCGAGTCCGCGGCCCTGGGTGTCGAACAGCTCAGGCGAGTACGCGTAGGCCAGGGCCGTGTACCCGCGCTCGAAGAGGTTGACCAGGAAGCCGAAGACGACGATGGCCAGCGGGTTGAAGGTGAGCCCGTAGAACAGCCCGCACGCCGCGATCAGCAGGCCGAAGACGACCAGGCACCACTTCCGCTCGTACCGGTCGGTGACCATGGCCGCCAGGAACGAGCCCAGCGGCGCGCCCACCGTGGTCAGCGCCACGTAGAAGATCGACTTCTCGACACTGAAGCCCTCCTCGGCCAGCAGCGTCGGCGCCCAGCTGGAGTAGCCGAAGAAGCCGATGGTCTGGGTGATCCACAGCACCGACAGCACCGCCGTGGGCACCAGGTACTTCTTCTTCAGCAGGGTGCGCAGCGGCGCCCTGGTCGAGGCGGTCGCCGCCACCGGCGCCGCGGCCGCCGGCAGCGGGCCGTGCTCGGCGGCCACCCGCGCCTCGATCTCCGCCAGTACCCGCTCCGCGGCCGCGTAGTCGCCCCGCGACTCGTACCACCGCGGCGACTCCTTCAGTTGCCGGGTGAAGAGCACGAAGAGCACGCCGAGCGCGCCCCACAGGTAGATCAGCCGCCACGACCAGTCGTTGACCGGCACCACGAAGCTGGCGATGAGGTTGGTGACGGGAGTGCCACAGATGCCGATGACGATGGCGTACGCCTGGTACTTCCCGCGCACCGCGGCCGGATAGATCTCGCTGACGTAGATCACGGCCACCACCGTCATCGCCGACAGACCCGCCGAGGTGAGCACCCGGCACACCCCCATGGAGAGGATGTCCCAGGTGAACGCGGAGGCGAAGGAGAAGAAGCCGAACCACAGCGTGGTCCACATCAGGGCCCGTTTGCGGCCCCACCGGTCGGCCAGCCAGCCGGCGACGACCGAGCCGAAGAACATGCCGACGAACGACAGTGAGGTGACGTAGGCGATCTCGTTCACCGTCACCCCCCACACCTCCCGCAGCTTGGGCGCGGTGGTGGCGAAGGTGTTGATGTCGGCGAACTCGAAGAAGTAGGCGAAGGAGACGGCCAGCAGCGTGACCTTGTGGAAGCGGGAGAGCGGCAGCCGGTTGAGGCGGTTCTCCGCGTTGGGGTGGGACAGCGCAGGGGCCTGGGACATGGCAGGGGGCCTTACGTCGGGGGAGGGAGCGGGGGAGCGGTCAGACGCCTTCGCCCGGCCAGTACAGGCGCGTCGGGTTGGCCACGAGCAGCCGGTACCGCAGGTCGGGGGTGCCGGCGATGTGCGGCACGTGGTCGACCAGGAGCCCGTCGTCGGGCATGTGGTCGGTGAGGTTGGGGTGCGGCCAGTCGGTGCCCCACAGCACCGCGTCGGGGAACTCCTCGACGACCCGCCGGGCGAAGGGGACCACGTCCCGGTAGGCGTTCCGCTCGCCGTCCACCGCCGCCGGCCCGGTCACCGACAGCCGCTCCGGGCAGCTGACCTTGACCCACACGTCGCCGCGCGCCACGAACCGCAGGAAGCCGTCGAACTCCGGCCCGTCGACCGGCCGGGACACGTCGGGCCGGCCCATGTGGTCCACCACCAACGGCACCGGCAGGCCGCCCAGGAAGCCGGCCAGCTCCGGCAGGTCGGCGGCCTCGAAGTAGACCACCACGTGCCAGCCCAGCGGGGCGATCCGCCGTGCCACGGCGGCCAGTTCCTCCTTGGGGGCGGCGTCCACCAGGCGTTTGACGAAGTTGAAGCGCACGCCCCGCACCCCGGCCTCGTCCAGCCGGCGCAGCTCGGCGTCCGTGACGTCGGACCGCACGGTGGCGACGCCCCGCGCCCGGCCGCCGGCGGCCCGGACGGCGTCCACCAGGGCGCTGTTGTCGGCGCCGTGGCAGGTGGCCTGGACGATGACCTGCCGGCTGACGCCCAGCCGGTCGCGGAGCGCGAACAGCTGCTCCCGGCCGGCGTCGCACGGCGTGTACCTGCGTTCCGGCGCGTAGGGGAAGCGGTCGCCGGGGCCGAAGACGTGGCAGTGCGCGTCGACGGTCCCGGGCGGCAGGGTGAAGCGTGGCTCGCTCGGCCGCTGACACCAGTCAAGCCAGCCCGGTGTCTTGGTGAATGCTCGGCTCATGGAAGTCTCCTTCGGGGTGTCCCCGCCCCGTGGTGGGCCCCGCCCGGCGGGGCGCTCGGCTCAGTCGACGTAGCGCAGGCCGGCGGCCCGCAGTGGCTCCCGCATCCCGTACAGGTCCAGGCCCAGCTCGCCGGCCTCGAACCGGCGCCGCTTGGCGGCCTCGTTCTCCTCCCGGCGGCGCGCCGCCGCGGCGACCTCGCCGGCCCACGCGGCCGGTACCACCACCACGCCGTCGGCGTCGGCGACCACCACGTCGCCCGGGGTGACCAGCGCGTTGGCGCAGACCACCGGGATGTTGACGGAGCCCAGCGTGGCCTTGACGGTGCCCTTGGCGTTGACCGCCCGGCTGAAGACCGGGAAGTCCATCGCGCGCAGCGCGTCCACGTCCCGGCAGCCGCCGTCGATGACCAGCCCGCGCCCGCCACGGGCCCGCACCGAGGTGGCCAGCAGCTCGCCGAAGAAGCCGTCGTCGGACTCGGTGGTGCAGGCGGCCACCAGCACGTCGCCCGGCCGCAGCTGCTCGGCCGCGACGTGCAGCATCCAGTTGTCGCCTGGCTGGAGCAGCACGGTGACGGCGGTGCCGCACAGCGCGGCGCCCGGGTAGACCGGGCGGACGTACGGGCGCAGCAGACCGGTGCGGCCGAGCGCCTCGTGGATGGTGCTGACGCCGAACGGCGCCAGCGCCTCGACGTCCGCGCGATCGGCGCGGTCGATGGTGCGGCGCACCACTCCCAGCTCGTACATGATCCTGGTGGCTCCTCTCCTTCGGGGACTGCTCGTGTCGGTCGCTCGCGCGCCGGGCTCAGCGGCCCTGCCGCCGCAGCAGCGCGTCCAGCCGCGGGTAGACGGCGCGGGCGTTGCGTTCCTGGACGTCGGCCAGCGCCTCGGCGGTGAGCCCGGCGGCCTCGACGTAGCGGCGGGTGTCGTCGAAGTGGTGGCCCGTCGTCGGGTCGACGCCCCGGACGGCGCCGATCATCTCCGAGGCGAACAGGACGTTCCTGGTGGGCACCACGGTCAGCAGCAGGTCGATGCCCGGCTGGTGGTACACGCAGGTGTCGAAGAAGACGTTGTCCAGCAGGTGCTCCTCCAGCGGCGGCCGGCCCAGCGCCGCCGCCAGCCCGCGGAAGCGGCCCCAGTGGTAGGGCGTGGCGCCGCCGCCGTGCGGGATCACCAGCCGCAGGGTGGGGAAGTCGGCGAACAGGTCGCCCTGGAGCAGCTGCATCACGGCCGTGGTGTCGGCGTTGAGGTAGTGCGCGCCGGTGGTGTGGAACGCCGGGTTGACGCTGGTGCTGACGTGCACCATGGCCGGGATGTCGTACTCGACGAGCTTCTCGTAGAGCGGGTACCAGTGCCGGTCCGTCAGTGGCGGCGCGGTCCAGTGCCCGCCGGACGGGTCCGGGTTGAGGTTGACCGCGACGGCGCCCAGCTCCTCGACGCAGCGCACCAGTTCCGGCACGCAGCTGGCCGGGTCGACGCCGGGCGACTGGGGCAGCATCGCGGCCGGCGCGAACCGCTCGGGGTAGAGCTGGCTGACCCGGTGGCAGAGGTCGTTGCACAGCGCCGCCCAGTGGGCCGAGGTCGCGAAGTCGCCGATGTGGTGCGCCATGAAGGAGGCGCGCGGGGAGAAGACCGTCAGGTCGATGCCGCGCTCGTCCATCAGCCGCAGCTGGTTCCCCTCGACGCTGGCGCGCAGCTCGTCGTCGCTGATCCGCGGGTCGGCGGGGGAGTGGGGGCCGGTCGGGTCGGCGAGGCCGGCGACCTGCCGCTCGCGCCAGGCTGCCAACGCCGGCGGCGCCGTGGTGAAGTGCCCGTGGCAGTCGATGATCAACGCTGTTCCTCCTTGGCCGGGGTGGGGGACCACAGATGGCGGGGGACCAGGACGTCTCCGGCCATGATCAGCCGCGCGGTGCGCACCAGGGCCGACCTGGTCACCCGCGGCTCGCCCGCGCCCAGCCCCAGCTCGACGCTGAACTCTCCGGACGGGTGCTCGACGGAGACCGTGGTCGTCCCGGTGCGGTCGCGGCTCCCGCCGGCCAGCTCGTGGGCGACGGTGCCCTCCAGCACGCAGGCGGTGGCCGCGGTGACGGCGGCCAGCACGCCGATCGACGTGTGGCACACGTGCGGGATGAAGCTGCGGGTGCTGAGTGTGCCGCCGCGGGCCGGCGGCGCGATCAGCGTCATCTTGGGGTAGTTCCGCTCGGTCACGTCGCCGAGCCCCATCAGCGCGCCGCAGGCCAGGCGCAGCTCCTCGACCCGGGCCCGCAGCTCGGTGTCGGCGGTGAGTTCGGCGGCCGTCTCGTAGCCGCTGACGCCCAGGTCGGCGGCCCGGACGAGGACCAGCGGCTGGCCGTTGTCGACGCAGGTCACCTCGACGGTGCCGGCGGACCCGGCCGGCGCCAGGTCCCGGACCCGGCCGGTGGGCAGCAGCCCGGCGCAGACCGAGCCGGCGGTGTCGAGGAAGGCGATGCTGACCGGCGCCGCGGTGCCGGGGACGCCGTCGATCCGGGTCTCCCCGGCGTAGGCGACGTGCCGCCCGTCCGGGCCGAGCGGGGTGCGCACGGTGATGTCCGCGGTGAGCCCCGTGTCCCGGGTGCGCACCCGGGCGGTGGTGGTCTCGCCGCGCGGCGTCAGCAGCCCGGCCTCGATGGCGAAGGGCACCACGGCGGCGAGCATGTTCCCGCAGTTGGGCGTGGTGTCGACCCGCTCGCTCTCGGGCTGGAGCTGGGCGAACACGAACTCCAGGTCGACGCCTTCGGTGCCCGGGCCGACGATGCCGGCCTTGCTGGTCAGCGGGTGGGCCCCGCCGAGGCCGTCGATCTGGCGCGGGTCGGGCGAGCCCAGCGCGGCCCGCAGCACGGCGTCCCGGGCCGCGCGGTCGGCGGGCAGGTCCGCGGCGCGGAAGAACGGGCCGCGCGAGGTGCCGCCGCGCATGAACCAGCACGGCACGGCGGTCTGTTCGCCGTGCGGGCGCGGGCCGGGGCCGCCGGCGGGCGGCGGCGTGGGGCGGGCCATGGCTCTCCTCTCGGCCCCCCTGACCTGGTGGGCGGGTGGACCTCTCGGGTGCGAAGTGCTCGTCAACCTAACCTCCAACGAAATTGTTGACAATATCTCTGACGAAAAAGTTCCGGCGCTCGCCGACGAAGATCCACGGGTCGGTAGACTGCTCAGCGGTCGAGCGTTGCCGGGTTGAAGCGTGGAAGTAGGGCGGTCGGGGTGGCGGAGAACCGGGTCACCGGTCAGGAGGGGCGGCGCGTGGTCAGCGCGGGCATCCGCCGGGCGCTGTCGGCGGGGGACATGGTGCCCGGCCAGCGGCTCGTGGAGCAGGAGCTCTCCGACACCTTCCACGCCACCCGCAGTTCCGTCCGCGAGGCGCTCCAGGACCTCGCCGCCGAGGGGCTGGTCGAGCTGGTGCCCCGGCGAGGCGCCCGGGTCCGGGTGGTCTCCGTGGAGGAGGCGATCCAGATCACCGAGTGCCGCGCCACCCTGGAGGGGCTCTGCGCCCGCCGGGCGGCCGAGCTGGCCACCCCGGAGGAGCGCGCCGAGCTGCGCGCCATCGGCGCCCGGATGCGGGAGGCCGTCGCCGAGGGCGACCTCGACGGCTACTCGGCGCTCAACCGCCAACTCCACGACTTCGTCGCCCGGGTCAGCGGCCAACAGGTCGCCCAGGGCCTGCTGGAACGGCTCAACGGTCAGATGGTCCGCTTCCAGTTCCGCCTGGCCATGCGCCCCGGGCGGCCCTCCCGCTCACTGCCCCAACACCTGGCGATCATCGAGGCGGTGGACGCCGCCGACCCGGACGCCGCCGAGGCCGCCGCCCGCGCCCACCTCGACAGCGTCATCCTCGAACTCCGCGCCACCCCACCCCCCACGGCGGGCTGACCGCCACGGCCGGTGGCCGGTCCGGCCCCCGGTCCCCTCCGTGGTCCCGTCCCCGGTCCCCCTTTGACGGGACCCGACACCGCGTCCGAACGGCCAGGTCAGCGGCCGTTTCGCCAGGTCCGGACAGCCCCGACTGAGGATTGCCCCAGGACACTTCCGGGCCGGGCCGGGCCGGGCCGGCCCGGCGCCGCGCGGGCCCCTGGGCCCACCGTGGGAGTGGGCGGCCGGCGGGACCCGACGACCGGCCCGGCCCCAGCGGCGTCCGCGCGGCCACCGCGGCCGCCCTTGCCGCCGCGGGGCTGGAGCGGGGCGGGTGCTAGCTTGGCCGCCGTGCCGCCGCCGGACGGCGGCGACGCCGGCCGCGCCCGGCCGCGGCGTCCGCGCGGGCCCGGTCCGGCGCCTGGCCCGCCGAGCTGGGGGAGAGGCATGACCGACGAGCCGCAGGCAGCGATCAGGGAACTGCTGCGACTGGCGCGGAGGTTCGATGACGCGCTCGGCCATCAACGCCTCAGCGCGGCCTCGGCGCTCCTCGACGCCGTCGTCCCCCCGCTCGACAGCGCGGATCTCCGGGCCCTGGTCTCGCTCCTGCCCGCGAACGGCGACACGGCCTACGGGCTCAACTGGAGCCTGCTGCACACGATCGAGGCCGCCGAGGCCTGGCCGGTGTGGGAGCTGCTGGACGACGAGGGCAACGCGTGGGTGCGGATGCTCCGCGGGCGGCTCGCGAACGTCGGCGAGCTGCCACCCGGCGCCGAGCGGACCTGAGCGTGCTGACGGTGGGGCTGCCGAGTCGCTGACCGTTCCAACGGGCGCCGAACGGCCGCGTGGCCCCGAGCGCCTGGTGCGCCAACCGCCGTACCGCGGGCTGCCTTTGGCTGGCCCGGTGCCCGACCAGGAGCGGAGCCGTGTCTCCCCCGGCGCGGTCCGGGGGAGAGGCGACCTCAGCCACGCGGGTTCACCGGAGCGGCCCGCCCGGGTCGCCGGCTCTACCCCCGGCGGGTCCGTGGCTGGAGGACCTCGTTGATCGACTGCTCGCGCCACTGTGCCAGCAGCGCGTGGAAGGCGACCGCGCCGTGCGGGTAGGCGGACGGGCGGTCGGGGCGGCCGCGTCCCTCGGCGTTGTAGTAGCCGGGGGTGCACTCGGCGTGGAACCACGCGTGGTCGGCGGCGCCCTCGGCGAGGGTGGCGTACCAGGCGTCCTCCGCCTCCCGTGACGGTTCGATCAGGGCGTCCTCGGCCTCGGCCGCCGCGACCAGGGCGGCGACGTGGACGGCCTGTTCGTCCAGCACGTGCGTGAAGTTGACGCTGCTGGCGTTCTGTAGCGACCCCAGCTGGAGCAGGTTGGGGAAGCCGTGGCTGGTGAAGCCGTGCAGGGTGCGCGGGCCGCGCTCGGCCCAGGCCCGCGGCAGCTGGCCGCCGTCGCGGCCGTGCACGGGCAGCCGCCCGGTGAGGACGCCGGAGACGCCGACGGAGAAGCCGGTGGCGAAGATGAGGCAGTCCAGTTCGTAGGTGGTGTCGCCGACCACCACCCCGGTCTCGGTGATCCGCTCGATGCCGTGCGTGTCCGCGGTGTCGACCAGGGTGACGTTGTCCCGGTTGAACGCCTGGTAGTAGTGGTCGGAGAAGCCGGGGCGCTTGCAGGCGTAGCGGTACCAGGGCTGGAGCTTGGCGGCCGTCTCGGGGTCGGTGACCGACCGTTGGACGCGGGCCCGCAGCTCGTTCATCTTGACGGCGTCGGCGCGCTCGTACGCGGCCTCGAACGCGGCCCGCCGGTCCGGGGCGGGGCGGCGGAAGCTGGGTAGCAGTTTCTCCAGCAGGGCGGCGGACGCGGTCCACTGGTCGGCGACGAGGTCCGTCTCGGTGGGCTCGCCGGAGACGACGCGCAGGAAGTTCTCCCGCCGGGCGCGAGCCCAGCCGGGGCGGTCGGCGCCGACGTCGGCGGCGGTGGTGCGGCGGTTGCCCCGGACGTCCACGCTCGACGGGGTGCGTTGGAAGACGTAGAGGTGGGCGGCGTCCTGGGCCAGCATCGGGATGACCTGGATGCCCGTCGCGCCGGTGCCGACGACGCCGACCCGCCGGTCGGCGAGCCGGGTCAGGCCGCCGTCCGGGGTGCCGCCGGTGTAGGCGTAGTCCCAGCGGGAGGTGTGGAAGGTGTGGCCCTTGAAGTCCTCGATGCCGGGGATGCCGGGGAGTTTCGGCTCGGAGAGGGTGCCGGTGGCGATGACCACGTACGTCGCCTGGAACGCGTCCCCGCGGTCGGTGGTCACCCGCCAGCTCTCGGTGGTCTCGTCCCAGGCCAGCGCGGTCACCGCGGTCCCGAACAGCGCGTCGGGGTAGAGGCCGTGCTGCTCGGCGATCCGCACCGCGTGCCGCCGGATCTCCTCGCCTGGCGCGTACTTCCACTCGGGGACGTAGCCGGTCTCGTCCAGCATCGGCAGGTAGACGTGCGACTCCACGTCGCAGTGCACGCCCGGGTAGCGGTTCCAGTACCAGGTGCCGCCGAAGTCGGCGCCCCGCTCCACGATCCGGATCCGTGCCACGCCCTGCCGCCGCAGCCGGGCGCCGGCCAGGATGCCGCCGAACCCGCCGCCGACGACGGCGACGTCCACCCGGTCTCGGACCGGTGCGCGGTCCGCGTCGTCCACGGCGTGCGGGTCGGCCGCGTAGTGGCCGAGGTCGGCCTCGGTCGGCCGGTACTGGCCGGGCCCGTCGGGTCGGACACGGCGTTCGCGCTCGGCGCGGTAGCGGTCTCTCAGGGCGGCGATCTCGTCGGGGGTCGGGGCAGGCGGAAGCGTCATGTGGGGGCCTCGATCCTGTTGCTCTGCTGCTGGTGGGCGCGGTCTGACGGCCCGTCAACCAGGCTGTCGCCGCTTGCCACTTGTGCGACAGCGGCTACTCTAACAACTACCGGACAACACTGTCCGGATAGGTGTTCGGCGGCCGACCGGGCGCGCGCCGCGCCCGCACCGAGGGCCGCCGCGCCCCGCGGACCGAAGGAGTGCGCTCGCATGCGACGACCCACCATCCGACCCCTCGCCGCCCTCGCCACGGTCGGCGCCCTGGCCCTCACCGGCTGCGGCACGGAGGCCGGCGGCACCGCGCCGGAGGCGGCGGACGCGACGCCCGGCGGTCCGCCGCACACCCTCCAGGCCGAGCGGGTCATGCGGCTGACCGAGCCCCACCAGGAGACCGGGATGACCCTGCTGGAGGGCCCGACCTTCGACGAGGACGGGCAGCTGATCGTGGTGGACGTCACCGCGCCCGCCGGCGACCCCAAGGTGCTCGGGATCGACCTCGAAGCGGGCACCGCCCGCCCGCTGCACACCGACGACCGGGGCGCCTACACCTCGGCCCAGTTCAGCCCGCACGACGGTCGGCTCTACCTGACCGACTACCTCCACGGCGAGATCGTGAGCCTGGCCCCGGACGGCGGCGATCCGCGGACCTTCTTCGCCGGCGAGGTGGACGGCGCGCCGATGAACCCCGACGACCTGGCCTTCGACCCGGCGGGCAACCTCTACGTCAGTGACTCACGCGGCCTGTCCGAGGGCGAGCCGCTCGGCCGGGTGGTGCGGATCGACCGGGACGGGGAGCAGGCCACGGTGCTGGCCGACGGGCTGGCCGCGACCAACGGCGTCTCCTTCGACGCCGACCACGCCGGCCTGTGGTTCAGCGAACTCCTGGAGAACCGGATCTCCTACCTCAAGCTCGACGCGGCGGGCGCGGTGACCTCCCGGCACACCGCGATCCGGGTCGACGGCGGGATCGCCCAGACCGACTCGATCGCGGTGGACGCGGCCGGCAACCTCTACCAGGGGCTGCACGGCCGGGCCGCCATGCTGGTCTACGACCGGCACGGCGGCCACCTGGCGACCGTGGAGCTGCCGACCGACCACGCCGGCCTGGAGTCGGCGACCAACGTCGCGATCACCCCAGGCGGCACGACGGCCTATCTGACCGTCAGCGGACCGGCCGGCGGCTACCTGTACACCTTCGAGGCGCTGGCGGAGGGCACCCGGCAGTCCAACGGCGGCTGACCGCGGTCCTGGACCGCCGCGAATCGCCGCCTCCGCCCCGTCGCCCCGTCGGCGGCCTTCGGCTCAGCCGTCGAGTGGCCGCACCGCCCCCACCTCGACGTCGAGCAGCCGCCAGGCGGCCAGCGCCCGCCGGGCTCGTTCCTCCGGGGTCCGGCCGGTGACGGCGCCGGCGACCATGGCGATGGCCAGCATCAGGTCGCCCGCCCCGGCCAGCCGGTGCCCGGCCGGGGTGCGGCTGCGCAGCGCGTCCTCGACCCGCCGCGAGAGGTCCAGGGCGTAGGCGTGGGTCTCGTCGGACCGCCGGCTGGCCTCGTCCAGGTGTAAGAGGCTGATGAAGGCGGCCGAGTCCGTCAGGTGCCAGGAGACGATCCCCAGCATCTCCGGCAGCGTGGCCGCCCGCGCCGCCGCCTCCTCGATCTGCCGCACGTTCTCCTCAAGCACCGCGGTGGCCACCGCCCCCCGGTCCGGGAAATGGCGGTACAGCACGCCCTGCCCGACCCCGGCCCGGCGGGCGATCGCCGACAGCGGGGCGTCCAGGCCCTGCTCCGCGTAGACCTGGCGGGCGGCGGCGATCAGCGCGGCCCGGTTGCGGGCGGCGGCCCGCGGCCCGTCGTTGGGCGGCCGCCGCGCCGCGGATCTGTGGTCCTCCGTCACGGCAGGGAGCCTACCGAGCCCGGGGGCGGGGCCGGCGGGCTCTTGGACCCGCCGGCCCCGCCTCCCGGCACGCCGAACGCCCCACCGGCGACGGCCGTCGGCTGCCGGTCGTCGTCGGTGGGGCGTGGTGGGTCGGCCCGTGGTGGGCCGCCCGGGGTGGATCAGTACGGGCCGTTGACGTTGTCCATCGAGCCGTAGCGGTCGGCCGCGTAGTTGCAGGCCGCGACGATGTTGGCCACCGGGTCGTACTGGTCGTAGGCGGTGCCCTCGACGTGGTAGGCGGCGAAGGTGGGCTCGATCACCTGGAGCAGGCCCTTGGACGGCACGCCGTTCTGGGCGTTGATGTCCCAGAGGTTGATGGCGTAGGGGTCGCCGCTGGACTCGCGCATGATGTTGCGGTGGATGCCCTCGTAGCTGCCCGGGATGCCGTGCTCGTCCATGATGGCCAGCGCCTCGCGGATCCAGCCGTCGAGGTTGTCCGGGTACTCGACCGCCGCCGGCTCGGTGCTCTCCTCGGTGGCCTCGGCCGCGGCCTCGTCGGCCGCCGGGGCCTCCTCGGCCGGCTGCTCGTCGGTGCCGGCGTCCTCGGCGGCCACCGTGGTGTCGGCCGTCTCGGTCGCGTCGGCCTCGGCCTCGTCCTCGGCGGCGGGTATCTGGGTGGGGTGCAGGAAGGGGCGCAGGTCGAGGGCGGTGGGGCGCCCCTCAAGCGTCTCGTGGAGCGAGGCGGCGGTCTGGCCCTCGGTCAGGGTGAAGGCGACCGGGGCGTCGGTCCCGGTGGCGGTCGGCGCGGGCGCGGTGCTGGTCCTGGCGGAGTCGGCCGCCGCGTTGCCCGGTACGAGCGAGACGGCCATGGCCGCGGCGCCGGCGGCGACGACACCGGCCACCGAGAGCCTGCGGCTCCGGGACCGGCGGGGGCCAGGGGTGCTGTTTGCGAACAATGTGGTCGTTCCTCGATGGAAGTGGGGGTAAATCCCGCGATTGCGGACGACGGCCAGTCTTAGCGCCGCCGGATTCGACCGGCAAAGGTGTGACCTACGACCCCGGCCCGTAGTGCTCCCGCGTCCGTCCCGGGTGCGCGGTGGCGGCGCGGCCCCGCCGCACCGCTACGTCGTTTCGTAGGTGACCCGGGTCATATGTCCGGCTTCACAGCCGCGCGGGGATGGCCTCACCGACGGTGAGTGAGTGGTGGCGGCGTTGTGCGGGTGGGGGGCGCGACGCCGACTTTGGGGTTGCAAACATGGGCAAAGGCTGACAAATCGGACGCGATCCGCGGTGCCGGGGTGCTCCCGCGAACCCCCGGCCGGGAACGGCGGAAGCCCCCGCCCGACGGCCGTCGGGCGGGGGCTTCCGGTGCCACGGGTGGGGCTCAGCGTTCGCCGGCGGCCCCGGCCGGCTCGTCCTCGGCCGGCCTGCCCCCGGCCGGCGCGGCCGAGTCCTTCCGGTCCTCGTCCCGCACCCGGGCCAGCGGGCTCGGCCACCAGACCCGCGGCCCGATGTCCCGGACCAGCGCCGGCACCAGCAGTGAGCGCACCACCAGGGTGTCCAGCAGCACGCCGAAGGCCACGATGAAGGCGATCTGGAGCAGGAAGGCCAGCGGGATCACGCTCAGCGCCGCGAACGTCGCCGCCAGTACCACGCCGGCCGAGGTGATCACCCCGCCGGTCGAGGTCAGCCCGCGCAGCATGCCCTCCCGGGTGCCGTGCAGCTCGGTCTCCTCCCGGACCCGGGACATCAGGAAGATGTTGTAGTCCACGCCCAGCGCCACCAGGAAGACGAAGCCGTAGAGCGGCACCGAGGAGTCCGTCCCGGCGAAGCCCAGCAGCCCCTGGAAGACCAGCGCCGAGACGCCCAGCGTGGTCAGGAAGTTCAGCCCGACGGTCGCCACCAGCAGCAGCGGGGCCACCAGCGAACGCAGCAGGCCGATGAGGATGACCAGGATGATCGCCAGCACCACCGGGACGATCAGTGCCCGGTCCTCGCCGGCCTGCGTCTGGGTGTCGTACTGCTGCGCCGTGTAGCCGCCGACCAGGGCGTCGGCCTCGGGCAGCGCGTGCAGCTCGGTCCGCAGATCGACCACGGTCTCCTGCGCAGCGTCGCTGTCCGCCGGGTCCTCCAGGGTGACGTCCACCCGCACCCGGTCGTCCACCACCAGCGGCTCGCCGCCGCCGGGGCCGCCCGTGGCGGTCACCGGCTCGGCCCAGGCCACCCCGTCGGTCCGCTCGGCCGAGGCGATGACCTGGTCCAGGGCGCCGGCGTCGGCGATGACCACGGTCGGGTTTCCGGCGCCGCCGGGGAAGTGCTCGCCGAGGGTCTCCTGGGCGGCCACCGAGGGCGCGTCGTTGACGAAGATCTCGTCCAGCGGCACGCCCTTGGAGTTGAGCGTCGGCGCGAACGCGGCGCCGGCCAGCAGCACCACCAGGGTGGCGGCCCAGACCTGCCGTGGCCTGGTGTCGACCAGCCTGGCGATCCGCGACCACACCCCCTGCCCACCGCCCCGCTTGGCCTTGGGACCCGGCTTGGCCGGCCAGAACGCGGCCCGGCCGGCGAGCAGCAGCGCCGCCGGCAGGAAGGTCAGCGCGCTCAGCACGGCGCAGGCGATGCCGATGGCGCCCACCGGCCCCAGCGCCTTGTTGTTGGCGAGGTCGCTCAACAGCAGCGCCAGCAGGCCGAGTGCCACGGTCGCGCCACTGGCCACGATCGGCTCGACCGACCGCTTCCACGCCGTCCGCATCGCCGCGTACCGGTCCTCGGTGGTCGCCAGCTCCTCCCGGAACCGCGCGGTCAACAACAGCGCGTAGTCCGTGGCGGCGCCGATCACCAGGATGAAGAGGATGCCCTGGACCTGCCCGTCCACCGTCAGCACGTCGCGGTCGGCCAGGAAGTAGACCACCGCGCAGGCCAGCGCCAGCGCGAAGACCGCGCCGATGATGATCACCAGCGGCAGCAGCACGCTGCGGTAGACCAGCAGCAGGATCAGCAGCACGGTGGTCAGCGCGACGCCCAGCAGCAGACCGTCGATGCCGGCGAAGGCGTCCGACAGGTCGGCCTGGCTGGCGGCCGGACCGGCCACCCGCACGGTCGTGCCCGACACCCGCTCGGCCGCCGACGTCACCCGCTCCAGGGTCTCCGGCAGCTCCTCCTCAAGGGCCGGGTCGAGCGGCACCACCGCCTGCAGCGCCAGCCCGTCGTCGGAGCGCAGCGCGGGGGACGGCTGGCCGGCCAGGGCCGGGTCGTCGGCCAGCGCCCGCAGGGCCTCGGTCGCCGCCCCGGCCTGCTCCTCGCTGAGGTCGGCGTCGCCCTCCTCCGCCGTCCAGACGATGATCGCCGGCAGCGTCTCGTCCTGCCGGAACGCCTCCTGTGCCCGGACCACCTGGGTCGACTCCGCGCTCTGCGGCAGGAAGGAGGCCTGGTCGTTGGTGGCGACCTCGCCGAGCCGGCCGGCGAAGGAGCTGAGCCCGGCGCCTACGCCGAGCCAGGCCAGCAGGACGACGAGGGCGACCAGCCAGGTCGTTCGTCGGGTGGCGCTGAACATGGGGGATCTCCCAAGGGGGGCGAGAAATAGCTCATTGACTAACAATCTCAATCGTCAAGATAAATGTAGCCGACCCACCCAGGAGGTTCTGCCAAGGGGGGAGGGTCAGCGGCGCGGCGCGGGCTGCTCGCTCAACTCCTCGCCCAGCGCGGTGAGGAAACGGGCCACCACGGCCAGCTCCCCGGCGCTGAACCTGGCCCGCGCGCTCTCCGTCGCGGTGGCCAACGGGCGGAAGTGCTCCCGGGCCGCGGCGCGGGCCGGGGCCACGAAGTGCACATGCACCACCCGGCGGTCCTCGCTGGCCCGCTCCCGCCGCACCAGGCCGGCCCGCTCCAGCCGGTCCAGACACGCGGTCACCGCGCCCGAGGTCAGGCCGAGCCGGGCACCCAGCCGGCCGGGGGTCAGTGGCTCGGGGCTGTCCAGGAGCACGCCGAGCGCCTGGGCGTCCGTCGGGTGGAGCCCCTGGGCCAGGGCGAAGCCGTGCAGAAGGCGGTTGATCTCGCCGTTGACGCGGCGCAACTGTCGTGCGAACGCCGGGAGGTCGGCCGCCGGATTCTCGGTACCGGGCATGACGTCAGCCTATAGAAACGCGAGGTGAGCCCCGCCGGGGGCGGGCCGCCGCCACCCAACGGCAGCCGGGCCCGACCCTCCGGTGGCTCCTGTTGACCGGAGGGTCGAACCCGTGGCGACCTCGCCCCGCCGCCGGCGGCCCGCAGCACGCGGTGCGGCCGGCCGGGCGGGGCGCCCGGTCAGTTCTGTGTACGCTGCGGGGCCAGGCCAGCGGCCGCCATGTAGGTGGACAGCACCAGCTTGCCGACCGCCGGGTAGGCGCCCAGCGGCTCCGCCACGGGGCAACCGGCCTCCTTGGCCGCCGAGTCCAGCAGCCCGTCCGCGATCTCCGGGCCGATCAGGCAGGGCGCCAGGGCCAGCTGCCGGGAGCCGGCCTCCAGCAGCCGGTTCGCCGTGGCCGCCACCGCGCCCTCCTCGTCCAGCGCCGCCGCCAGCACCGGCACGGCCAGCCGCGCGGAGAGCAGCATCCCGGTGATCCCGGCGGTCTGCACCGCCTCCTCACCGCCGACCGTGGCCAGCACGATGCCGTCGGCCGCCGTGGCCACCGTGAACAGCCGCGCCCGGTCGGCGCGCGCCAGACCGGACTCGGAGAGCCGGACGTGCACCCCCTCGGCCAGCAGCGGGTGCGGGCCCAACACGTCGGTCAGCTCGGCGGCCGAGCCGCTGCCCAGCACCGCCTGCCGTATCCCGTGCAGTTGGGAGCTGTCCGGGCCGGCCAGCAGGGGCACCACGATCGCGCTCGGCGCGCCGGAGGAGTCCGAGGCCTTCGCATCGGCCTCCGAGAGGACCTCGGCCAACGCCGGGAAGCCCTCGTCCGTCGTCTCGGCGAAGCCGATCCGGGCGTCCAGCCCGGGCAGTTCGGAGCGCGCGATGCTCAGCACCTCCTCCGCGACCGAGAGGCTGCCGGCGGACGGCACCCCGGGTACGGCAAGCACCAGCGGGGGCGCGCCCTCCGGCGCGGACACCGGCTCCGGCCTGCGGTGACGGCCGGACTGGCGGGGGCGCGGCATACGAACGGGGAGGCCGGAGGCCGGTCCAGTGGAGGAGCTCATGTCGCCGCATGTTAATGCCTTGCCCCGCTTGACCGTTCGCCCGGGGGGACCAGAAGCAGGTGTGTCCCGGTATATCCCGCACGTCGGTGTGACGGACGCGATATCGGCCTTTACCCGCGGTCCCCGCCGGCTCACCCCCGCTCCCCGACCAGGTGCAGCAGCCCCGGGTCCGCCGGCAGCCGGCTGCCGCCGAACGCCAGCCGGCCGGCGAGCAACAGCGCGCCGTCCAACGGGGAACCCGCCGCCGGTACCACCTCGGCCGCCGGCAGCCGGCGCGCCAACTCCCCGGCCAACGGCCCGGTCAGCGGCTCGCCCAGCCGGAACAGCCCCCCGGTGAGCGCCACTCGGCCCGGACCGGCCGACGGCTCGACGGCGGTCGGGTAGACGGCGGCCACCGTCTCCGCGATCTCCGCCGCCGCAGCGGCCAGGATGCCGACCGCCACCGGATCGGGCTCGGCCGCCGTCGCGCAGCGTGCCACCTCGGGGGCGAACGACGCCAGCACCGCCGGCCGGTCGGCCCGCGGGTACAGCCGCGACGGCAGGCCCGGCATCGGCCCGAAGGCCGCCTCCGCCCGGGCCAGCAGCGCGGCCGAGCCGCCCGACCGGCCGTCGTGCTCGCGCAGCGCCGCCGCCAGCCCGCGCTGCCCGATCCAGGCGCCGCCCCCGCAGTCGCCCAGCAGATGGCCCCAGCCGTCCGCCCGCCGCCACGCGCGCAACTCGGTGCCCAGCGCGATCATCCCGGTACCGGCGGCCACCACCGCGCCCGGCGCCTCGCCCAGCGCGCCGGCGTACCCGGTGACCGCGTCGGCGGCCAGCGCCAGCCGGCGCGCGCCCAGGCCGGCGGCCAGCGCCTCCGGCAGCTCGGCGCGCAGCCGCCCGCCGAGCGTCGCCATCCCGGCGGCGCCGACACAGACCGCGTCGATCCGCGCCGCCGGCGCCGCCTCGTCCAGCAACGCCCGGGCCGCCGGCAGCAGTTGGGCCAGCAGATGGCCGGCGTCGATCCCGCCGGGGCCGGTGCGCACCGGCTCCGCGGTGCGCCGCTCGCCGGCCGGCGGCTCGACCCCGTCGGGAGTGGCCCGGGCCAGCGCGACGCGCAGCCCGGAACCGCCGGAATCCACCCCCAGCACCCAGGCCGCGCCCCCGGCGGGGCCGGCCGTCACGGCAGCTTCCAGTCCACCGGGGCCGCGCCCTGCTCGGCGAGAAGCGCGTTGACCCGGCTGAACGGCCGCGAACCGAAGAAGCCCCGGTCCGCCGACATGGGCGACGGGTGCGCCGACTCCACCGCCGGCACCGGCCCGAGCAGCGGACGCAGCCCCCGGGCGTCCCGGCCCCACAGGATCGCCACCAGCGGCTTGCCGCGCGCCGCCAGCGCCCGGATCGCCTGCTCCGTGACCTCCTCCCAGCCCTTGCCCCGGTGCGCCGCCGGCCGCCGCGGCGCCGTCGTCAGGGCGCGGTTGAGCAGCAGCACGCCCTGGCCCGTCCAGGGCGTCAGATCGCCCGTCGAGGGTCTGGGCAGCCCCAGGTCCTCGTGCAGCTCCCGGTAGATGTTCTCCAGGCTGCCGGGGAGTGGACGCACCTCGGGCGCCACCGAGAAACTCAGCCCCACGGCGTGCCCCGGCGTCGGATAGGGGTCCTGGCCGACGATCAACACCCTTACCTCGTCGAAGGGTTGCTGAAAGGCGCGGAGGACGTTCTGGCCGGCGGGCAGGTAGGTGCGGCCGGCGGCGATCTCCGCCCGGAGGAAGTCCCCCATCGCCGCGATCCGCTCCGCCACCGGCTCCAGCGCCTTGGCCCAGCCCGGTTCGACAATCTCATGCAATGCTCGTGCTGCCACGGTCGGTCACCCTACTGGCAAGCACTGACAGCGCGTTGCCCGCACACCCCGGGCGTGCGACACCATCCCGCGCGCCCGGGGCAACGGTGTCCCCGCCGGTGAGCGGGAGTGACGGCGGGGGAGCGGCGCGCGGGAGTGACCGCGCGCCGCCGCCCCGCCCGGTCAGCGGCGCGGGTGCGCGCGCTCGTACTGCGCGGGCACCGGCGCGTCCGTCGCGCCCAGCTCGTCGGCCGCCCGCCGCGGCCAGTACGGCTCCCGCAGCAGCGCCCGGCCCAGGAAGACCGCGTCCGCCTCGCCGGCCTCCAGGATCTTCTCCGCCTGCCCCGGCTCGGTGATCAACCCGACGGCCGCCACCGGCAGTTCGGTCTCCGCCTTGACCCGCGCCGCGAACGGCACCTGGTAGCCGGGCTCGGTCGGGATCCGCACCCCGGCCGCGTTCCCGCCGGACGAGACGTCCAGCAGGTCCACCCCGCGCGCCCGCAGCTCGCCCGCCAGCCGCACCGTGTCGTCCGGCGTCCAGCCGCCCTCCGGCAGCCAGTCGGTGGCCGAGATCCGGAAGAACAGCGGCAGTTCGGCCGGCCAGACCGCGCGCACCGCCGACACCACCTCCAGCGCCAGCCGGCTGCGGCCGGCGAAGTCGCCGCCGTAGCCGTCGGTGCGGTGGTTGCTGTGCGGGGAGAGGAACTCGCCGATCAGGTAGCCGTGCGCGCCGTGCACCTCGACCACCTGGAAGCCGGCGGCCAGTGCCCGCCGGGCCGCCGCCGCGAACTGCTCGACCACCTCGGCGATCTCCGCCTCGGACAGCTCGTGCGGCGCCGGGTGCCCCTCGGCGAACGGCACCGGGCTCGGCCCGACCGTCGGCCAGGGCCGCTCCTCCCCGCCCAGCGGGCCGCCGCCCTCCCAGGGCAGCTGGCTGGAGGCCTTCCGGCCGGCGTGCGCCAGCTGCACCCCGGCGACCGCGCCCCGCTCCCTGATGGCGCCGGCCAGCCGGGTCAGCGCAGCCTGCTGCCGGTCGTTCCACAGGCCCAGGTCACCGTGGCTGATCCGGCCCTCGGGGCTGACCGCCGTCGCTTCCAGCAGGATCAGGCCGGCGCCGCCGACCGCCCGGCTGGTGTAGTGGGTGAAGTGCCAGTCGTTGGCCACGCCGGTGTCCGGGCCCGCGACGTCCGCCGAGTACTGGCACATGGGGGCCATCCAGACCCGGTTGGGCACCGTCAGCGAACGTACCGACCACGGCTCGAACAGCGAACTCACAGCGACTCCTCCAGCGTTCGGCCCGCGCGCCCGGCGCCCGTGGGGACGCCCGGCCGGCCGGGTGACAGGGCACACCCGACCTGCGGACCCATGAAGTACGAAGGTCCTCGTACAAGACGAGTCTCCGACAAATACCAGGCGTGTGCAAGTAGTGCTGTTCGGTCGGGCGGTGGCCTTCCGTACGATGGGGCCATGACGCCCGGCGCCAGCACCGCCCTCCCAGGTCGCGCCCTGGACCACCCCGACCGCGCCGACATCCGGCTGCCGCAGGTGCTGCACGCGCTCGCCGACCCGGTCCGGCTCTCCCTGGTCAGCGCCCTCGCCGCCACCGCGGCCGAGCTGCCCTGCTCCGCCTTCGAGCTGCCGGTCACCAAGTCCACCTGCACCCATCACTTCCGGGTGCTGCGCGAGGCCGGCGTCATCCGCCAGGCCTACCGCGGCACCGCCAAGCTGAACGCCCTGCGCCGAGCCGACCTGGAAGCCCTCTTCCCCGGTCTCCTCGACGCCATCCTGACCGCCTACACCGCCCCGGCCCAGGCCCGCCGGGGCGCGTAGCGCGCGGGCGGGCCCGGGACCGGGCTCGGGCCCCGCCGGGGGGCTTCGGTCATGTCAGGGCCGTCATGCGGTCGATCTCCGCGCTCTGGCTGGCCACCACGTCGTTGGCCAGTTGTTCCACGGACTGGTCCGTGGTGCTGCCCAGCACCTCGACCGCCATGGTCACGCCGCCCTCGTGGTGCCGGATCATGAGCTCCAGGAAGAGCGCGTCGAAGGCGTCGCCCCGGGCCGCGGCCAGCCGGTCCAGTTCCTCGGGGGAGGCCATCCCCGGCATGTCCCCGTGCCCCTCGGGCTCCCCGTGGTCGCCGTGGTCGCCATGCTCGCCCTGGCCACCGTCCTCGCCGTCCGCCCCGCGCTCGGCCAGCCAGGCCCGCATCACCTCGATCTCCGGGCCCTGGGCGGCCTCGATCCGTTCGGCGATGCCGCGCACCGCCGGGTCCTCGGCGTGGGTCAGCGCCAGCTCGGTCATCGCCAGCGCCTGCCCGTGGTGCTCGATCATGCCGCGCAGGTAGGCGAGGTCGGCCGGGTCGGCGGCGCCGGCCTCCGGCAGCCGGGCGGCGGCCTCCTCCTGGGTGAGCGTCTCGGCGTCCTCGCCGGGGGCGCCGGGGGCGATCACGGAGGGCCGTGGGTCGTCGGCCGCCGCCTCCTCCGTCCCGCCGCTACAGGCGGCCAGCCCGAGGACCGCGAGCGCGGCGGTCAGCGCGACGCGAACGGGAGCGGGGGAGCGGCGGTGGGTGGCGCGCGGGCGGTCCGTCAACGGAGCCTCCTGTTGCGGAAGATGACAGTCCTGTTGCCTATGTTGATATGTACATGCAGTTATCCATACTGAAGGGTACGCAATCGGTTCGCCAACTCCGCGGTCACCCCTGCGGACTGAGGGAGGATTCGTCGTGACACCGTTGCACCAAGGCCGTCGCCGGAAGGGAAGGATCGGGGTGCTCGTGGCCCTCTCGGGCCTGCTGGCCACCCTGTTCCTGGCGGGCCCGGCCGCCGCCACCCCCGACCCGGACCGGGACCCCACCACCGGCGTCGAGACCGCCGGCAGCGCCGGGGAGCGCACCCGGGCGGCCATCGCCGCGGGCGAGATACCCGACGTCGACGAGATCGTGCACAGCGACAACATCACCCACCTGGCCAACGTCCCCCGCGCCGAGGGCCTCGGCACCAACAGCGACCTGGTCTTCCAGGGCAAGTACGCGTTCGCCGGCAACTACAACGGCTTCGTCGTCTACGACATCAGCCGCCCCCGCGCCCCGCGTGTCGTCAGCCAGGTGCTCTGCCCGGGCGCGCAGGGCGACATCTCCGTCTCCGGCGACCTGCTCTTCTTCTCCGTCGACTCCTCGCGCAGTGACGACTCCTGCGCCAGCGAGGCCCAGCCGGCGACCGACCCGGACTCCTGGGAGGGCATCCGGGTCTTCGACATCAGCGACGTGCGCGCCCCGCGCTACGTCGCCGCCGTCGAGACCGCCTGCGGCTCGCACACCCACACCATCGTGCCGGAGCGGCGGAACGTCTACGTCTACGTCTCCTCCTACTCGCCCCACGCGACCTTCCCCGACTGCCAGCCGCCCCACGACGGGATCTCCGTGGTGAAGGTGCCCCGGCACGCGCCGGAGCGGGCCGAACTCTCCAGCTTCGAGGTGCTCTTCCCGGACGGCGGCTTCCCCGGCGACGACTCGGGATCGGCCACCTCCGGCTGCCATGACATCACCGCCTACCCGGAGCTCGACCTGGCCGCCGGCGCCTGCATGGGCGACGGCCTGCTGCTGGACATCTCCCGCCCGGCCACCCCCCGCGTCATCGACCGGGTGCAGGACACCGAGCACTTCGCCTTCTGGCACTCGGCCACCTTCAGCGAGGACGGACGCAAGATCGTCTTCACCGACGAACTCGGCGGCGGCGGGGCGGCCACCTGCAACGCGGAGATCGGCGACGAGTTCGGCGCCAACGGCATCTACCACGTCACCGGCCGCGGCGACGACCGGCGGCTGGAGTTCCGCAGCTACTTCAAGATCCCGCGCCACCAGGCCGACACCGAGAACTGCGTGGCCCACAACGGCTCACTGATCCCGGTGCCCGGGCGGGACATCATGGTCCAGGCCTGGTACCAGGGCGGCATCTCGGTCTGGGAGTTCACCGACTCGGACCGGCCCCGCGAGATCGGCTACTTCGAGCGCGGCCCGGTCAACGGCGACCGGCTCTCCTTCGGCGGCGCCTGGTCCTCCTACTACTACAACGGCCACATCTACTCCAACGACCAGAAGGGCCTGGACGTCCTGCGGATCGACGACCGGCGCACCGACCCGGCCCGTGGCGTGCGGCTGTCCGAGCTGAACCCGCAGACGCAGCCCAGCTACCGCTGAGGCCCCCCGGCACGCGGCGTGCCGCCGGGCGGCTTCGGGCCCGGCGGCACCCCCAGCTCCCAGTCCAGCCCGTACCCGCTGAACAGCTCCGCCCGCAGCCGCTGCGGCGCCATCGGCGCCCCCGGCAGCAGCTGGGCCACCACCGCCCCCATCAACAGCGCCCGCAGCACCGGGTAGTCGGTGTCCGGGTCGGCCGAGCCGAACGCGACCATCGTCTCCCGCAGCAGCGCCGCCAGCCGCTGCTGCTCCGCGCACTGGATGAAGCCCTCGTACTGGAGCAGCCCCGCCATGTGCGCCCGCATCAGCACCGGCTGGTCGGCGGCCAGCCCCAGGATCGCGTCGATGGCCCGGGCCAGCAGCTCCCGGCCCGCCTCCGGGCCCGTCGGCCGGGGCTCCCGCTCCAGCGCGGCGGCCAGTGTGCGGTGCATCAGCCGGTGCACCGCCGACTGGAGCAGCTGGCGTTTCCCGGGAAAGTAGTAGGAGACCAGACCGCGGGCCGCGCCGGCCCGATCCGCGATGTTTCCCAAGGTCGTGGCCTCGTAGCCGCGCTCGGCGACCAGCTCGACGGTGGCCTGGAGCAGCCGTTCGCGGGAACGTCGCCGCATCTCCTCATTGACCGATGGGCGGCGAGGCGACATGCTGGGCTCCCGTTGACTGGCTGGCAGCCAATATACTCAGCCGGCCAGCTGGTTCTTTCCCCGCGCCCGGGGGAAGGAAGGCCGGGGGTGGTATCGGGCGGTGCGGGGGACCGTCCGATACCACCACCGGACCCCGGCCGCCCCCGGCGGGCGGCCGGCTCAGGCGCCGACCAACTCCAGCACCGGCCGCAGGTCGTCCGGCCGGTCCCCGACCGGCAGGTGCCGCACCAGGTGCACCGCGCAGCCCAGGGCCGTGGCCCCGCCGTCGGCGGTGGCGTTGTCGCCGACCATCAGCGCCTGCTCCGGCGCCACCCCCAACGCGTCGCAGGCGAGCGCGAAGAGCGGCGGATCGGGCTTCTTCACCCCGTGCTCGTAGCTGAGCGCGAACGCCGACACCAGGTCCAGCATCCCGTGCTCGCGGAAGACCGGCCGCAGGTCCCAGCCGATGTTGCTCACCACCGCGACCGGCACGCCCCGCGCCGCCAGCTCCGCCAGCACCGGTCGGGCGTCCGGGTAGGGCCGCCAGGCCGCCGGCTCCATGTGCCGGTCGTAGAGGACGTCGTACACCTCGGGGGCGCCGGGCAGCGGCACCTGCCGCGCCAGGGTGACGTACAGCCGCCGGTGGCCCCGCGCGTCCACGTCCCGCGCCTCCCACAGCTCCCGCAGCTCCGGCGGCACCACCGTCGGCTCGGAGCCCCCGGGCAGTGCGCCGACCCCCTCCAACGCGGCGGCCAGCCGCCGCAGTTCGTCCTCCGGCAGCCGCACCCCGACCCGGGTCAGGCCCACCCGGAGCCAGTCGGCGGTCGGCTCGATCCGCAGCAGGGTCCCGGAGAAGTCGAAGAGCACGCCCCTGATGGTCATGGCGGAATTCTCCCGCAGCCCGCGCCCCGACGGCCAGCCGAGCGCCCGCTCCGGGGCCGCGCACGGCCGCCCATCTCCCGGGGCGTGCGGCCGGCCGGTGCGGACCGGCGTGCCTGCCGGCGCGCGGCGCCGACCCGCGCCCCCAGGGGCGCCCCGTCAGCCGTGCAGGGCGGTCAGGCCGGGGGCGAAGGCGACCAGCAGCGGCACCACGGGCACCAGCGTGACCGCCGCCGTCAGCCGCAGCCGGCGGGCGGTGGACAGCCGCCGCTCCGGCTCCAGCAGCCGGTTCACCCGCTGCGGCACCTCGGTGTGCTCGGTCGCGCAGCCGAACACGCCACGCCCCTCGTTCAGCCCCACCAGCGCCAGCGCCGTGGTCAGCCGACCGAACCTGCGGGACGCCATGTCGTCGGCGGACAGCTCGACCAGCCGGTGCACCTGCGTCTGGAACGCGGCGAAGACCGGCACCCCGGGAAAACCGCCGGCCAGCGCGCCGGCGCAGTGCTGGAGCCAGTGGTGACGCGCCCGCGCGTGCCCCCGCTCGTGCGCCAGCACGGCGTCCAGCTGGCGCCGGTTGAGCCGGCGCAGCGCGGCGGTGGTGATCATCAGCTGGGGCGGCGAGCCCGGCAGCAGCCAGGCGTCCGGCCGCTCGTCCTCACAGACCACCAACGGCCCCGTGGACCGCGCCACCTCACCCGGCAGCAGCGGCGAACGGGCCAGCAACTCGGCGCGCCGGCGCCGGCGTCGCACCCGGGCCCGGTAGACCTCCCGGGTCAGCGCGACCGCCGTCCACAGCCCACCGCAGGCCAGCAGCAACGCCAGCCCGGCGGCCACCCGGTCGCCGTCGGGGAGCGCGTAGGCGTCCACCACCTGCGCCGGCGCGGGGGCGAAGACCCCGCCGTGCACCAGCCGCCAGGCGGCCGCGCCGGAGAACGCCATGGCCAGCACGCAGCACAGCAGCACGGCGGCCACCACGCACTGCCACATCCACAGGGCCAGCACCGGTTCCCGGTCCGACCAGGCACCGCGCGCCACCACCCGGGGAGCGATCGCGGCGGTCAACGCACCCAACCCGAGCAGCGTGATGGTGATCACCATGACCCCAGCCTAGAGCCCCGCCGGAGCGCCGTTGACCGGGGTGGCCGCCGAGGTGAGCAACGCCTCATCCGGCGCTGGTCGGGCGGCGTCCCGGCGGCTCACATGGCCAGCAGCATGGCCACCATGCCGAGCCCTAGCGCCAGCCGACAGGCCACCGCCAGCTCGTCCTCGACCGCCTCCGGGCCCACCGCCGCACCCACCGTCGCACCGGTCCCCGCCGTCCCGCCGTGCGCGCGCGGGCGCGGGCCCCGGCGCGCGACCCCCGCGCGCCCTCCGGCTGCCGGGAGTAGCCGGGGCGCGGTGTGCAGCGCGTGCAGCGCGAAGTACGCCAGCAGCGCGCCGGTCACCACCGGCACCCCGCTCAGCCCGGCGTCACCGCCGTGGCCCGCATGGCCGCCATGGCCGGCGTGTGCCCCGTGGCCGCCGGCCACCGCGCCGGCCATCACCAGCGCCATGTAGACCATCCCGCCACCCTCCACCAGGTGGTGTGCCCGGTGCCGGGCGCGCAGCCCCAGCGGCAGCGCCGCCGCCACCGCCGTCGCCCCGCACACCACCACCAGCAGGCCGGCCGGCGGCCCCGGCGCGCCCGTCATGGCCCACGCCATCAGCGCCATGGACAGCCCCATCGCCGCCTCCAGCGCCCGCGCCTGCCGCTGCCCGGGCGCCGCCCGGCGCAGCCGGGCCAGGCAGTAGCCGCCTATGCCGCCGCAGACCCCGACCAGCAGCCAACTCACCAGCACCGGACCGTGCATCGCCACCTCCGCCGCTCACCGCGAAGGCTGCCCGCGCGGGGGCGCCCGCACGGCGGCGCACGGGGGCGCGGGGGCGCGCGTACGCCGTCGCGCCCGGCCCGGTCCGCCCCGGGGCGTGCGGGGGAGCGGCGGCGCGTAGGATGGCCGGCCGTGACGGCGACAGGCGAGTTGGACTTCCGGGCGGCGGACGAGGCGGACGTGCCGGCGCTGGTGGCGCTGGTGGAGTCCGCGTACCGGGGTGAGGCCAGCCGGGCCGGCTGGACCACCGAGGCCGACCTGCTGGACGGCCAGCGCACCGACCCCGAGGCCGTCCGCGAGCTGCTCACCGACCCGGAGAGCCTGCTGCTCACCGTGCGGGACGGCGGCGAGCTGGTGGCCTGCTGCCACCTCCAGCGCCGGACCGGTGCCGCCGGCGGCACCGACGCCTACTTCGGGATGTTCGCGGTCCGCCCCGGCCGCCAGGGCGGCGGCCTCGGCCGCCGGGTGCTGGCCGAGGCGGAGGCCCGCGCGGCCCGCGACTGGCGGGCCGACACGATGGTGATGCAGGTGATCTCCGCCCGCAGCGAGCTGATCGCCTGGTACGAGCGGTGCGGCTACCGGCCCACCGGCGAGACGCTGCCCTTCCCCTACGGCGAGGAACGCTTCGGCCTCCCCCGCCGCCCCGACCTGCGCTTCGCCGTCCTGGTCAAGCCGCTGCCCTGACCGCCGGGATCAGCCTGCCGCGCGGCCCCGCCTGGCCTGCCGCGCAAGACCCCTGACCCGCGGCCGCCGGCGGGCCGGTGGCGGACGGCGCGGCCGCCGCCGGCTGGTCCGCCCGGGGCCCGCCGCCCAGCGCCGGCGCTGGGCGGCTGAGCCGCGCCCGGTCAGCGCTCCGGTCAGGTCCCGACCCGCTCCGCCCCGGTCAGGTCCCAGACCCACCCCCGTCAAGCCCGCCCCTGTCAGCCCGCTGACCTGGCCGCCCGGACGATCTCCGGCCGGTCGGTCACCACTCCGGCCAGCCCCAGCTCACGCGCCCGGGCCAGCTCCGCCTCGGTGTTCACGGTCCAGGCCAGCACCGGCAGCCCGGCCGCGCGGCAGCGCGTCACCACCTCGGCGTCCAGCCGGGGCAGCGCGCAGGAGACCAGCGCGCAGCCGAGCGCCGCCGCCCGCTCCGGGGCGGTCGCGGTGGACGTGCCGGTGACCAGCCCGCGCGGCACCGCCGGCAGCGCCGCCGCGAAGGCCGCCAGCGCCACGTCGTGGAACGAGATCACGGTGACCCGCCCGGTCAGTCCGTGCCGGTCCACGAACGCGGCCAGTTCCCCGGCCGCCGCCACGTCCTTGATCTCCAGTTGCAGCGGCCCGTCGATCTCGGCCACCACCTCGGCCAGCAGCGGCACCCGCTCGCCCCGGCCGGCGTCCAGCGCGCGCAGCTCCGCCAGCGTCAGCTCGGCGACCGCGCCGCGCCCGTCGGTGGTGCGGTCCACCCGGGCGTCGTGCAGCACCACCAGCGCGCCGTCCCGGCTCAGCCGCAGGTCCAGCTCGATCGCGTCCAGCCCGGCCCGCCGGGCCCGGCGGAACGAGCGCAGTGTGTTCTCCGGCTCCACGCCCATCAGGCCACGGTGCCCCACGGTCAGCAGCGACATGGCCCACACCCTAGGCCGCGCCCCGGCCGAGCCCCGAGCCCCGAGCCCGGTCCGGGACGGCAGCCCTGTTGATGGGCCAATCTTCAGCCGATACCGTGGAAGCACAACATATTCTTCTGTGGAGGGTGGGACATGACGGAAAGTCTTGCGTCAATCGCGGCATCGGGCGGCGGATCGACGGACGACCGTGTGGTCGAGCACCCCGCCTGGCCGGTGCTCAAGGCGGCCGTCGCCGCGATCCGGCCGGCCCAGGCGAAGGACGGCTCCATCGACCTGACCGCCGAAGACGCCCCGGACCCGGCCGAGTTGACCCGCCAGGTGGCGCGGATCACGGACGCCGTCGAGACGCTGTCGCCGCTCCTGGCGCACGACGCCGCCTACCACCGGGCGCTCGTCGCCGACCTGCGCCGCTGGGCCGACGGCGGCTTCGGGGTGCCGGACTTCCTCGACTCGCTGCTCGCCTTCCAGCCCACCGCCAGCCGCGTCGACGGCCGCCAGCACCTGGTGGTCTTCCCGATGTACACCCAGAACGGCAATCCGGACCGGAACCTGGAGGCGGTGGTCTTCCGGGTGGTCTGGCCCGACTGGCTGGCCGAGCTGGAGCGCACCCGCTACGACAACCCGCTCTTCCTCAGCATCACCTTCGAGGACTTCACCGACGGCTACGACACCAACTCGGCCGTCCTCTTCCCCGAGACCATCGCGGTCCGCCAGGCCCCCGAGCGGTTCTCCTGGGGCGCCATCTTCTGCGACCGGGAGGCCGCCCGCTTCGGCCGGGTGGTCGAGGCCGCCTGCCAGGTCACCAGCCTCGCCCTGCCCGAGGAGGCCCAGGGCCTGCTGACCGACCAGCGGCGCTGCCAGCAGACCTTCGGGCTGTGGGACATGGTGCACGACCGCACCCACAGCCACGGCGACCTGCCGTTCGACCCCTTCATGATCAAACAGCGCCAGCCGTTCTGGATGTACGGGCTTGAGGAACTGCGCTGCGACCTCACCGCCTTCCACGAGGCCGGCAAGCTCGCCGACGACGGCTACCCGCAGGGCCGCGACGTGCAGTACGCGGTGCTGCTCGACCGGCTCTTCCGGTTCCCCGTCACCGGCGCCCGGGTGCGCAACTACGACGGCCTGGGCGGCCAGTTGCTCTTCGCCTACCTGCACCAGCACGACGCGCTGCGCTGGCGGGACAACCGCCTCACGGTGGACTGGGCGCACGCCCGCGCGGTCACCGCCCAGCTGCGCGAGGAGATCGAGACCCTCTACCGGCGCGGCATCGACCGCCCCAAGATCGTGCACTGGCTCAAGGCCTACGACCTGGTCGCCAACTACCTCTCCCCGCACCCCGGTTCGGTCTGGGCCAAGGGCCCGGACGCGCTGGACCTCAGCCAGCCGCCCCGCCGGCTGGTCGACGAGGTGCTGCCGGACGAGTTCCCGCTGAGTCTCTTCTACGAGGCGCTGGCCCGGAAGCTCCGTAAGGTGATCGAGTCCACCCGGGGCATCACCGCCGCCCAGGCCGGCCGTCAGGCCGCCTGAGCGGGCGGCGCGCACTCCGGGCAAAATGGCTTCGACGAGGAGGCGAGGATGAACACTCCCATCACCGGCGCGACACCCAAGGCCGGCGGCGTGTTGGAGGGCGCGGTGATCGCGGTCGCCGGCGCCGGCGGCCCGGCCGGCCAGGCCACCCTGCTGCGCCTGGCCCAGGCCGGCGCCACCGTGGTCGCCGCCGACGCCGACCCGGCCCGGCTCGCCGAGGGGGTGGACGCCGCCCGCTTCGCGCACGGCGGCGCCACCGTCGTCGGCGACACCGTCGATCTGCTGCACCTGGACGCGACCCGCGCCTGGGCCGCGAAGATCGAGGACGAGTACGGGCGGATCGACGGCCTGGTGCACCTGGTCGGCGGCTGGCGCGGCTCGGCCGGCTTCGCCGAGACCGACCTCGCCGACTGGACGCTGCTGCACGACCTGCTGGTGCGCACCGTCCAGCACACCTCGCTCGCCTTCCACGCCCCGCTGGCCCGCTCGGGCAACGGCCGCTACGTGCTGATCAGCGCCGCCGGCGCCAGCCGGCCGACCGCGGGCAACGCCGCGTACGCCGCCGCCAAGGCCGCCGCCGAGGCGTGGACGCTGGCCCTGGCCGACGACTACCGGAAGGCCGCCGAGGACGACGCCCCGCCGCCGGCCGCCGCCACCGTGCTGGTGATCAAGGCCCTGGTCACCGAGGCGATGCGGGCCGAGAAGCCGAACGCCAAGTTCGCCGGCTTCACCGACGTCGCCGAACTCGCCGACGCCGTCAGCCGGTTGTGGACCACCCCGACCCAGGAAGTGAACGGAAACCGCCTGTGGCTCACCCCGAAGCCCTGACCGACCCGCCCGCCACCCCGGGAGAGACCGACGCCCGCCGCCGGCACGACCCGACGGCCCGCGGCTTCGCCTCCGACAACTACTCGGGCGCCCACCCCGAGGTGCTCGCCGCCCTGGCCCTGGCCAACGGCGGCCACCAGTCCGCCTACGGCGCGGACGTCTACACCGAGCACCTCGGCGAGATCTTCCGCCGCCACTTCGGGCCGCGCGCCGAGGTCTACCCGGTCTTCAACGGCACCGGCGCCAACGTCGTCGGCCTCCAGGCGCTCACCGACCGCTGGGGCGCGGTGATCAGCACCACCACCGCGCACATCCACGTGGACGAGGGCGGCGCCCCCGAGCGGGTCGGCGGACTCAAGCTGCTGCCCGTGCCCACCCCGGACGGCAAGCTCACCCCCGAGCTGGTCGCCCGGGAGGCGCACGGCTTCGAGGACGAGCACCGTGCCATGCCGCAGGTCGTCTCGCTGACCCAGAGCACCGAGCTGGGCACCGTCTACACGCCGGACGAGATCGCCGCCGTCGCCGAGTTCGCCCACGCCCGGGGGATGGCCGTGCACCTGGACGGCGCCCGGCTGGCCAACGCGGCGGCGGCGCTCGACCTGCCGCCGGCGGCGTTCACCACGGACGTCGGCGTGGACGTGCTCTCCTTCGGCGGCGCCAAGAACGGGCTGGTCTTCGGCGAGGCCGTGGTGGTGCTCAACCCCGAGCGGGTCCGCGCCATGCTCCACATCCGCAAGCTGTCCATGCAGCTGGCCAGCAAGATGCGCTTCGTCTCCGCGCAGTTCGAGGCGCTGCTCGCCGGCGACCTGTGGCTGCGCGGCGCCCGGCACGCCAACGCGATGGCCCGCCGGCTGGCCGACGGCGTCGCCGAGGTGGACGGCGTGACCGTCAGCTATCCGGTCCAGGCCAACGCGGTCTTCGCCCGGCTGCCGCAGGAGACCAGCCGCCGCCTGATGAAGCGCTACCCGTTCTACTTCTGGAACGAGGCGGCCGGCGAGGTGCGTTGGATGTGTACCTTCGACACCACCGAGGCGGACGTGGACGGCTTTCTCGCCGCGCTCCGCGAGGAGCTGGAACGCTGACCCGGCGGCGCCCGGCCGGCCTCAGGACCGGCCGGCCGCCGGCGGCGCGCCGCCGCCCAGGTGCGCCGGCAGCCACCAGGCGTCCTCGGGCTTCTCCGGCTTGTCCGGGTAGGCGCGCTGCGCCGCGTCCAGCAGCTCGTGCACCCGCTCCCGCAGCCGCTCCGTGAGGTTGGCCGCCGGCTCCTCCGGCTCCGGCACCAGCGGCTTGCCGATCCGGATGGTGATCGGGATGTGGTTGCGCCGCAGGTCGCGCTTGCGGCCCTTGGTCCACAGCCGCTGGGTGCCCCAGAGCGCGACCGGTAGCAGCGGCACCCCGGCCTCCTGCGCCATCCGCGCGGCCCCCGACTTGAACCGGCGCAGCGTGAACGAGGGCGAGATCGTCGCCTCGGGGAAGACCCCGACGATCTCGCCGGAGCGCAGCGCGGACAGGGCCGGGGCGAACGCCTGGTCGCCGCGGGCGCGGTCCACCGGGATGTGCTTCATGGCGCGCATCAGCGGGCCCGAGACCTTGTGTTTGAAGATCGACTCCTTGGCCATGAAGCGCACCAGGCGCTTGGCCGGCCGGGCCGCGAAGCCGGCGAAGACGAAGTCCAGGTAGCCGATGTGGTTGCTGGCCAGGACCGCGCCGCCCTGCCGCGGCACATGCTCGACGCCGGTGATGTCAAAGCGCAGGTCGAGCACCTTGAACATGGTCCGCGCGGTGGCGACGACCGGCGGGTACACGAACTCTGCCATGGGAGGGACCTCTTTCGAAGCGGCAACCTACGCCACCGTAACTTCTGGGGTGGCCCGATCGTGCCCGAAAGCCGCTGCGAACGCCAGCCCGGGGCCGGTCTCGTGGCCTGGACCCGCTCCCGGGTCGGCCCCCGCGCCACGGGAGTTGGGGTGGCCGGCGCGCTCCGGAAAACTTCCTCTGGCAGGCTGTCTGACAGGGGCCTTCCGGGGCCCGCCCGACGCAGGGAGGGACGAGCGCGATGACGGACCCGTCGGAGCCGGCGGCCGACCGCCTCGACGCGGCGACGCTGGGCGTCGGGCCGCTGGGGGAGCGGGCCACCCTGCTGCACTTCGGCACCGCCTTCTGCCAGCCCTGCCGGGCCACCAGGGCGGTGCTGGCCGACGTCGCCGGCATGGTGGCGGGCGTGGCCCACCTGGAGATCGACGCCGAGGCCCGGCTCGACCTGGTCCGCGCCCTCGGCGTCACGGGCACCCCCACCGTGCTGGTGCTCGACGCGGCGGGACGCGTGGTCCGCCGGGCGGCTGGGCAGCCTCGACGCGTGGACGTGATCGCGGCGCTGGGCGCGGCGATCGAGGCGTGACCAGCAACGGGGTCGGGTGCCAAGCGGGTTGGCCATGTCACAGTGCGACATCCTTGCCCGCAGGGGATATCCTCTAGTGTACTGGCGAGTAACTACCGGGTTGATCTTGCCAGTGCCCGTTGCGGACCGACTAGCTGTAGGAGAGCCGGCGTGAGCTTGAAGATCGTTGTCTGTGTGAAGTACGTACCCGACGCGACGGGCGACCGCGGCTTCACCGAGGACCTGACCACCGACCGGGAGGCCGTGGACGGCCTGCTGTCGGAGCTGGACGAGTACGCGGTCGAGCAGGCCCTGCGGATCGCGGAGGAGGCCGACGACGCCGAGGTCACCGTCGTGACCGCCGGCCCGGAGGACGCCAACGACGCGCTCCGCAAGGCGCTGTCCATGGGCGCCGACAAGGCCGTGCACGTCGAGGACGAGGACGTGGTCGGCAGCGATGTCATGGCCACCTCGCTGGTGCTGGCCAAGGCCATCGAGCACGTCGGCTACGACCTGGTGGTCTGCGGGATGTCCTCCACCGACGGCGCCATGGGCGTGCTGCCGGCGCTGCTCGCCGAGCGGCTCCGGGTGCCCCAGGTGACGCTGCTGTCCGAGCTGTCCGTGGCCGAGGGCAAGGTCGCCGGCCGGCGGGACGGGGACGCCGCCACGGAGCGGCTGGAGGCCGCGCTGCCCGCCGTCGTCTCGGTCACCGACCAGTCGGGCGAGGCCCGTTACCCCTCCTTCAAGGGGATCATGGCGGCCAAGAAGAAGCCGGTGGAGAGCCTGGACCTGGAGGACCTGGAGATCGAGGCCGAGGAGGTCGGCCTGGCCGGGGCCTGGACCACGGTCGAGTCCGCCACCCCGCGCCCGGCCCGCACCGCGGGCGAGGTCGTCACCGACGAGGGCGACGGCGCCAAGCGGCTGGCCGCCTTCCTCGCCGAGCGCAAGTTCGTCTGAGCGCGCCGCGTCGCCACCGGACGCGGCCGACCGCGTCCGCCCCGCCCGCCCGTAGTTCGCATCCCGCTGGAGAACGCACCCATGGCTGAAATCCTCGTCTACGTCGACCACCTGGACGGCACCGTCCGCAAGCCCACCCTGGAGCTGCTGACCCTGGCCCGCCGGCTCGGCGACCCCGTCGCCGTCCACCTGGGCCCGGGCGCCGAGGCGGCCGCGGCCGTCCTCGGCGAGCACGGCGCGACCCGGGTGCTGGCCGCCGACGCGCCGGAGTTCACCGACTACCTGGTGGCGCCGAAGGTCGACGCCCTGCAGGCCGCCGTCGCCGCCGTCTCCCCGGCCGCCGTGCTGGTCCCCTCCTCCGCCGAGGGCAAGGAGATCGCCGCCCGCCTCGCGCTGCGCCTGGAGTCCGGGCTGCTCACCGACGCGGTGGACGTCACCGCGGGCGACGAGGGCCCGGTGGTCAGCCAGTCGGTCTTCGCCGCCGCCTTCACCACCACCTCCCGGGTCACCCACGGCACCCCGGTGATCACCGTCAAGCCCAACGCGGTGGCCCCCGAGGCGGCCCAGGCGGCCGGCGCCGTCGAGGAGTTGGCGGTCTCCTTCGGCCCGCTGGCCACCGGCACCAAGGTGGTCTCCCGCACCCCGCGCGAGGCCTCCGGGCGGCCCGAGCTGACCGAGGCCGCGATCGTGGTCTCCGGCGGGCGCGGCGTCAACGGCGCGGAGAACTTCGCGGTCATCGAGGCGCTCGCCGACTCCCTCGGCGCCGCGGTCGGCGCCTCCCGCGCGGCGGTGGACGCCGGCTGGTACCCGCACTCCGCGCAGGTCGGCCAGACCGGCAAGACGGTCTCCCCGCAGCTCTACGTGGCCGCGGGCATCTCCGGCGCCATCCAGCACCGGGCCGGGATGCAGACGTCCAAGACCATCGTCGCCATCAACAAGGACGCCGAGGCGCCCATCTTCGAGCTGGTCGACTACGGCGTGGTGGGCGACCTCTTCGAGGTCGTCCCCGCCCTCACCGAGGAGGTGCGGGCCCGCAAGGGCTGACCCTCCGCGGCGGCGACGGGCGAACGGCGCCGCGCCCGGGTCGGGCGCGGCGCCGTGGCCGTCAGGTGACGGTGGCCGGGGCGGCCGTCGCCGGGCGCCGTCGTCGCCACCGGGCGGCGCTCGTGGTCCTGGCCCGCGCCGGGGCGGGCGCCGTGCGGGCCGCCCGACCGGCGCGCCGGTCGGCCTCCAACTCCGAGACGGCCGGCGGCGGGCCGCTGCCGTCGTCCGCGTACTGGTGACTGACCGCCCAGGCCGCCAACAGGTGGTGGTACTCCATGATGGTCTCCTCTACGTCGAGGTCAGGGTGGGACTTCTCCACCCGCCCACCAGCCTCGGCCACGCCGTTTACGGGGCCTTTGCCCCGCGATCAAGCCTCCGTGGCGATCCGTGGTCGCCCGATGAACGCGGCGTGACACGGCCCGTCCCGTGTTTCCGGCGGCCACCGCGCGAGGCCCCAACCCCCCACCCCGACCGGTTTTCCGGGCTCCCGCCCCCGGGCGAGCGCGCCCTCCCGACCCCGGTTCCCGACGCCGGCTCCCGACCCCACTTCTCGACCCACGAGCTTTCGACGAGCGAGTTTTCGACCACCGAGGAACGCACCCGAGGAACGCACCCGAAGGATGGGGAACCCATGACGCCCGGCGCCCGGCCCGCGCACAGCCTGCCGAACACCGTCCACGCCGAACTCGACCAGGCGCTGGCCGCCGTGGACGCCGAGTTGGACCGCCGCTACCCGGGTGACCCCGGCGACCGGCAGCCCGTGCACACCGTCTACGTGCCCGCCGACCGCTACACCGCCGACACCCCCGCCGACTGGGGCCGCGCCGCGCTCGCCCTGCTGGACCAACACGCCCCGGACGCCGCCTCGTTCGCCGCCGCCGTCGGGGCGCCGGCCGGCCCGGCCGAGGGGGCCGAGGCGGCCGAACAGTACGCCCGGGTGCGCGCCAAGCTCGCCGACGAGCCGGTCGAGGACCTGCGGATCGACTTCGAGGACGGCTTCGCCCCCCGGCCGGCCGCCGAGGAGGAGGCGGTCGCCGCCGACGCCGCCCACCAGCTGGCCGCCGCCGTGGCCGGCGGGCAGGCGCCGCCGTTCGCCGGCATCCGCTGCCAGTCCCTGGAGGCGGCCGTCCGGGACCGCGCGGTGCGGGTGCTGGACGTCTTCCTCAGCACACTGCTCAGCCACGGGCCACTGCCCGCCGGGCTGCGGCTCACCCTGCCCAAGGTCAGCCACCCCGGGCAGGCCACCGCGATGGCCGGGCTCTGCGCCGCGCTGGAGCGCGCCCTGGGCCTGCCCGAAGGCCGGCTCCGCTTCGAGATCCAGGTCGAGACCCCGGCCGCCGTGCTCGGCCCGGACGGCACGGCCACCGTCGCCCGGCTGCTGGACGCCACCGAGGGACGGCTGACCGGCCTGCACTACGGCACCTTCGACTACAGCGCGGCGCTCGGCATCAGCGCTGCCCACCAGGCCCCCGACCACCCGGCCGCCGACCACGCCAAGGCCGTGATGCAGCTGGCCGCCGCCGGCACCGGGGTGCGGCTCTCCGACGGCTCAACCCAGGTGCTGCCGGTCGGCCCGCCCGAGCGGGTGCGGGCCGCCTGGCACACCCACCACCGGCTGGTCACCCGCGCCCTGGCCCGTGGCTACTACCAGGGCTGGGACATGCACCCCGGCCACCTGCCGACCCGCTACGCCGCCGTGTACGCCTTCTACCGCGCCGGCCTGCCGGACGCGGCCGGCCGGTTGGCCGACTACGCGGCCGGCACCCAGGGCGCGTTGCTCGACGAGCCGGCCACCGCCCGCGCGCTCGCCGGCTTCCTGCTCCGCGGGCTGCGCTGCGGCGCGCTGGCGGCGGCCGAAGTCACCGGGCGCACCGGGCTCACGCTGGAGCGCGTGACCGAGTACGCCGCGCCCCGTCCTGCCTCCGGCGCACGATGATCGGACTGGACAACTGTGCTCCTACCGGCCAGGCTTTCCGCTCATGACCACTGATCTTGTCGCCGCCGTTGATATCGGCGGCACCAAAATCGCCGGTGCGCTGGTCACCGGCGAGGGGGAACTGCTCCACCGCGTGCAACGGCCCACCCCGGCCCGGGAGTCGGCCGCCGACGTGCTGCGAGCGGTGACCGACGTGGTCACCCACCTCACCGACACCGCCGACTGGGCCAGGGTCCGCTCCCTCGGCATCGGCAGCGCCGGCCCGCTGGACGCCAGGCTCGGCACCGTGAGCCCGGTCAACATCCCCAACTGGCGGGAGTTCCCGCTGGTCGACGGCGTCCGCAAGGTCGTCGGCGAACTGCCCGTCACGCTGGTCGGGGACGGCGCCGCTATCGCTGCCGGGGAACACTGGCTGGGCGCGGCCAGGGGCCGGCGCAACGCGCTGTGCATGGTGGTCTCCACCGGCGTCGGCGGCGGGCTGATCGTGGCCGACCGGCTCTACGCCGGGCCGACCGGCAACGCCGGCCACATCGGCCACATCAGCGTGGACTTCAACGGCGACCGTTGTCCCTGCGGCGGACGCGGCTGCGTGGAGCGGATCGCCAGCGGCACCAACATCGCCCGGTACGCGCTGGCCGCCGGCTGGCGGCCGGCCGAGCCGGGCGGCGACGCCACGGCCGCCGGAGTGGCCGCCGCGGCGGCGGCCGGCGATCCGATCGCGCTGGAGGCCTTCGACCGCTCGGCCCGCGCGCTGGCCGCCGGCATCGCCGCCACCGCGACGCTGGTGGAGATCGAGACGGTGGTGATCGGCGGCGGCGTCAGCCAGTCGGGCGAGGTGCTCTTCGCCCCGGTGCGGCGGGCGTTGGCCGAGTACGCCACGCTGCCGTTCGTCCAGGGCATCGAGCTGGTCCCGGCCCAACTGGGCACGGACGCCGGCCTGGTGGGGGCGGCGGCCGTCTGCTGGCAGGAGTAGGACGACGTTTTTGCCCCGGGGTGCAGCGGGCAACTGATCCTCGGACGACGAAGGAGGGGGTTCGTGATCATCTGGCTCAACGGCGCGTTCGGTGCCGGCAAGACCACGGCGGCCCACGAGCTGCTCCATCTGCTGCCGGGCAGCACGTTGTTCGAGCCGGAGCTGATCGGCGACCAGCTGCGCGGGCTGCTGCCCAAGGAGCGGCTGGCCGAGGTGGACGACTACCAGGACCTGCCCGCGTGGCGGAGCCTGGTGGTCGACACCGCCTCGGCCCTGCTGGCCGAGGTGCCGGGCCCGCTGATCACCCCGCTGAGCCTGCTGAGCCAGGCCTACCGGGACGAGATCTTCGGTGGGCTGGCCGCCCGCCGCATCCCGGTGCTGCACTTCCTGCTCCAGACTGAAGAAACGTTCCTCCGGGCGCGGATCGAGCAGCGCGCCGCCGAGGACGGCGAGGCCGTCCGCACCCGCTGCCTGGCCCGCCTCCCCGACTACGACGCCGCCCTGCCGTGGCTGACCGGCGACGCCCACCCCGTCGCCGCCTCCCGGCTGACCCCACGCCAGACCGCGGAGGCCCTGGCCGAGGGCGTCCGCCGGGGCGACGGCGCCCGGACCATCGTGCAGACCGCGCCGCCCAAGGCGGCGACGCTGGCCGCCGGCGTCCTCTTCTTCGACGACCTGGACCGGGTCCTGCTGGTCGATCCGACGTACAAGTCCGGCTGGGAGTTCCCCGGCGGCGTCGTCGAGGCCGGCGAGGCGCCCACCCTGGCCGCCGCCCGCGAGGTGATCGAGGAGCTGGGCCTGCGCCTGGAGACCGAACCGACCCCGCTGGTGGTGGACTGGGAGCCGCCGGGGCCGCGCAGCTTCGGCGGTATCCGGCTGCTCTTCGACGGCGGGCTGCTGCCCACCGAACGGTGCTCCGGCCTGCGGCTGCCCGCCGACGAACTTCGCGACTGGCGGTTCGTCACCGAGACCGAGGCCGCGACGCTGCTGCGCCCCGGCGGCCTCGCCCGGCTCCGCGCCGCGCTGCGCGCCCGCGCCCTGGGCCACCCGCTCTACCTGGAGCGCGGCCAGCCGGTCGGCGGCTGACCCCGGCCCGCCCGGGCCCGTTCACCGGCCGCCGCCCCGCCCGCCGCCGGCCGGCTGGAATCGCGCGCCACCCGCACTCGGCCTAGCGTGGTGCCGACGGCCCCAGAACGGGGGAGGACTCCCCACGAGCGGTGACCCTCATGCGCCTTCCCGACCCACCCCCGCCGGACCAGGACCCCTGGCCGGACGAGCCGATGGGCTGGGGCACCAAGGCGGTCCTCGGCCTGCTGGCCGGCACGGTCGTCCTCGGACTGACCATCATGGCCGGCGCCCTGCACGGCGAGGCCGGCCCGCCCCAGCCCGCCACCGGTGGCACCGCCAGCGCCCCGCCCACCGGCGCCGCGGGGCCCGTCGGCCAGTCCGAACCCACCTGGGTCACCATCCCGGCCATCGACGTGGACGCCCCGCTCACCTCCGTCGGACTCGACCCGGAGGGCTGGGTCGACGCCCCACCGCAGGAGGTGCCCAACCTCGCCGGCTGGTACCGGGACGCCGCCTCCCCGGGCGCCGCCGGCACCGCCGTCCTGGTCGGCCACGTGGACAACGCCGCCGGCCCGGCCGTCTTCTACGGGCTCGGAGAGCTGCGCCCCGGCGACACCGTGGACGTGGTCAGGGAGGACGGCCGCGAGGTGACGTTCACCGTCTACGAGACGGCCATCTACGACAAGTACCAACTCCCCGAGCGGGTCTACCAGGACACCGAGCGCCCCGAGCTGCGCCTGATCACCTGCGGCGGCGACTTCGAGCCCGGCACCGGCGGCTACCGCGCCAACGTCGTCGTCTACGCCACCCTCACCGGCACCACCTGACGCGAACGGCCCAGGCCACTAACCCGTTCGCCGTCCCTGGGGTGTTGCCCAACCGGCGCCGTGTTTCTGTCGGAAGGCGAGCAGCGCGCCACCCGCGCACCGGCGACGAAGGAGTCCTTCCATGAGCAGCACACGGACCGCGCGGACCGCCCTGGCCGCCACCGCCCTGGCCAGCACCGCGCTGCTGACCGCCGCGCCGGCCGCCCTCGCCGTGGACGACCCGGCGCCCGCGCAGCTGGTCGACTTCGGCTACAGCGTCTCGCCCGGCACCGTCCGCCCCGGCGGCGCCGTCGACCTCACCGTCACCGGCTGCACCGACGACGAGGCCACCGCCGAGTCCCCCGTCTTCGACCGGGTGGTGCTCGGCATCCCCGGCGAACTCCAGAGCGCCCGCACCACGGTGGACACCGACGCCCGGCGGGGCGCCCAGTACGACGTGATCTTCACCTGCGGCGCGCAGAGCGCAGCCGCCCGACTGGTCATCGCCGAGGCAACCACCAGCCCGACCCCGACCACGACGCCGACCGCGGCGGCCACCTCGACGGCCAAGCCGAGCCTCGGCGCGCAGGCCGGCGTCGGCGGCAGCCAGTCCGGCGTCGCCCCCATGGTGCTCGCCGGCGCCGGCCTGACCATCGCCTCGGTGGCCGGCGCCGCCATGCTGGTCCGCCGCCGGGCCGCCCGCCACTGAGCCCTGGCCGGGCGGCTCGGCGGGCTGCCCCCTGGGGGCAGCCGGCGGGCGGCGGGTAGCGGTCAGCGGGCGGGGGGTGCCGGGGAACGGAAGGCCGCCCTCGGTCAGATCCTCGGGCGCCACCACCGGCGGCCTGGAACGAGCGGGCCGCGGAGCGGGCCCGGCCCGCTCCGCGGACCTGCTCGACACCGCCGGCCGGGCGCTTCGGCCTTCGGCCGGACCGGCCCTGTGCCGGTCGCCGCCCGCTGCCTGCCGCTCCCGGCCTCCGGCCGGATCGGCCGTGTGTCGGGCGCGGTGCCGGCGCTGCCGAAGATCCCGCCGGTCTGGTTGTTGGCTTTGGCCGTCAGCCAGTCGATCGGTGGTCGGGCGCCGGCTGGTTCCCGCGCCGTGCGCTCCGGGGTCTCGGAGCGTGTCGCCGCCGTCCGGTCTCGGCTCCGCGACGGGGAGCCGCCGCCCACGTCGGTCCGGCCGTTGCTCCGCTGCCCCAACCGCCGGACCGGCCTCCCGCCGGCCCGTCCCGGCTTCGCCGGACCGGTCGTTGTCCTCTGCGGGGCGGCGGGGCAACGGGGGAGGCCGGTCCGGCCGCACCTCCGGTAGGACCGGCTTCCCGCCGGGCCTGGTTCGGCTTCGCTGGACTGCCCTCCCGCCGGATCCGGTTCGGACTTCGCCGATCGGCCGTCGTCCTCTGCCGGCTTGCCGGCCGGCGCCGAAGGCGTCCGCCCGCCGGGCGGCGGCCGAACGCGTCGCGGTCGTCTCGGCCCCGGCTTCGCCGGTCTTGCACCGCCGGTCCGGCTGCCGGGCCAGCTGGCGGGCCTGCCGGCTGGCGCCGGGCGCCGGGCCGGCTCCCGCGCCGGAGGCGCCCGCCCGCTGGCCGGCCGCCGAACGCGTCGCGGCCGTCCCGGCCCCGGCTTCGCCGGAGCCGCTCCGGCGGCGACGGTCAGGTCGTCGTCGTGATGGACTCCGCGTAGCGGGTCAGGAAGAGGGCCTCGGCCAGGGACATGCGGCGGAGCTCGTCGGGGGAGACGCTCTCGTCCACCGCGTGGATGCGGGCCGCCGCGTCGCTCAGCCCGATCATCAGCACCTCGGCCGCCGGGTACAGCCCGCCCAGCGTCGCCGTCAGCGGGATCGAGCCGCCCTGGCCGATCACCGCCATCTCCACCCCGTCGTAGGCGTCCCGCATGGCCGAGGCCATCGAGGCGTACGCCGGGCTGGTCACGTCCGCGCGGAACGCCTGCCCCTCGCCCTGCTGCTCGATCGTCACCCTGGCCCCCCACGGCGCGTGCGCCCGCAGGTGCTCGGCGACCAGCTCACCCACCGGGCCGGCCACCATCCCCGGCGGCACCCGCACGCTGACCAGCGCCCGGGCGCTGGCCTGCACCGAGGGCGTGGCCCCGACCACCGGCGGGCAGTCGATGCCCACCACCGTGATCGCGGGCCGCGCCCACAGCCGGTCGGCGACCGCGCCCGAGCCGACCAGCCGCACCCCGTCCAGCACCCCGGCGTCCGCCCGGAACGCCCCCTCCTCGTACGCCGTGCCGGCCCACGCGCCGTCCACGGCCAGGCCGTCCACCGCCACGTCGCCCTCGGCGTCGTGCAGCGAGCCCAGCATTCGCACCAGCGCGGCCAGCGCGTCCGGGGCCGCCCCGCCGAAGGCGCCCGAGTGCAGGTTCCCCGCCAGCGTCTCGACCCGGACGTCCAGCGCCACCATCCCGCGCAGGCTGGCCGTCACCGTCGGCTGCCCGGCCCGGACGTTCCCCGTGTCGCCGATCAGCAGCACGTCCGCCGCCAGCAGCTCCGGGTGTGCCTCGGCGTACCGCTCCAGGCCGCCCGTGCCCTGCTCCTCCGAGCCCTCCACGATGACCTTGACGCCCACCGGTATGTCGCCCTGGGCGCGCAGCGCCCGCAGCGCCAGCAGGTGCATCAGCACCCCGCCCTTGCAGTCCGCCGCGCCCCGGCCGTACCAGCGGCCGTCCCGCTCGGTCAGCTCGAACGGCGGCGACGTCCAGGCCGCCTCGTCCAGCGGGGGCTGCACGTCGTAGTGCGCGTAGAGCAGCACCGTCGGCGCGCCGGCCGGGCCCGGCAGATGGCCGAAGACCGACTCGGTGCCGTCCGGGGTCTCCAGGATCCGCACCTCGGGGAAGCCCTCGGCACGCAGCGCGTCCGCCACCCAGCGGGCCGCCGCCTGGCACTCGGCCGGCGGGAACTGCTGCGGGTCGGCCACCGAACGGAAGGCGACCAGCTCGGCCAACTCCGCCCGGGCCCGCGGCAGGGCGGCGTCGATCGTCTCGGCCAGGGCGGCGTGCTGCGGGGTGAGCGGCATGGAACTCTCCTTGGGCCGGGCGCGGTCAGCGGCCCGGAACGACCCTCGTGCGGCGTCGGCACACGGCACCGGAGACCGTGCCCGAACAACGGTGCGACCGATGATGTCACAGGGCACCGACACCGCCGCCCACCCACGGCCACCCGCCGATGACGACGAATTAGGATGCTGAACGGCGAGGCAAGAAGACCGTAACGGGGAGCACGGGCACAACGTGAGCAGCGAGAACGAAGCCGAGGACCGCATCGTCTGGGACGTCGTCGTGGTGGGGGCCGGCCCCGCCGGCGCCTCCGCGGCCCGCGCCGCGGCCGAGGGCGGCCGACGCGTCCTGCTCCTGGAGAAGGCCGAGCTGCCCCGCTACAAGACCTGCGGCGGTGGCATCCTCGGCCCCAGCCGGGACGCGCTGCCGCCCGGTTTCGAACTCCCCCTGATGGACCGGGTGCACGCCGTCACCTTCGCTCACAACGGCCGGCTGGCCCGCACCCGCCGCTCCAAGCGGATGCTCTTCGGGCTGGTCAACCGCCCCGAGTTCGACCAGCGGCTGGCCGAGGCCGCCGTCAAGGCCGGCGCCGAGCTGCGCACCGGGGTCACCGTCTCCCGGGTCGAGCAGCACGGCCCAGCGGTGCCCGACCGGCGCACCGTCGCCGTGGTGCTGGCCGGCGGCGAGACGGTGCTGGCCCGGGCCGTGGTCGGCGCGGACGGCAGCGCCAGCCGGATAGGGGCGCACGTCGGGGTCCGGCTGGACCAGGTCGACCTGGGCCTGGAGGCGGAGATCCCGGTGCCGCCGGAGGTGGCCGCCGACTGGCGCGGCCGGGTCCTGATCGACTGGGGCCCGCTGCCCGGCTCCTACGGCTGGGTCTTCCCCAAGGGCGACGTGCTCACCGTCGGGGTGATCTCCGCCCGCGGTGAGGGCGCGGCCACCAAGCAGTACCTGGAGGACTTCATCGGCCGCCTGGGCCTGGCCGGATTCGAGCCGGCCATCTCCTCGGGACACCTGACCCGCTGCCGCACCGACGACTCCCCGCTCTCCCGGGGCCGGGTCCTGGTCTGCGGCGACGCGGCCGGGCTGCTGGAGCCGTGGACGCGGGAGGGCATCTCCTTCGCGCTGCGCTCCGGCCGGCTGGCCGGCCAGTGGGCGGTGCGGATCGCCGAGTCCGCCGACGCGGTCGACGCCCGCCGGCAGGCCCTCAACTACACCTTCGCCATCAAGTCGGGACTCGGCGTGGAGATGGGCGTGGGCCGCCGGATGCTGGCCATCTTCTCCCGCCGGCCGCGGCTGCTGCACACCACGCTGGTCGGCTTCCGTCCGGCCTGGGTCGCGTTCACCCAGGTCACCCGGGGTTCGACCACGCTGGCCGGGCTGGTCCGCACGCACCCGCTGGCGCGCCGCGCGATGAGCGCGCTGGACCGCCGGCCGGAGGATCAGGAGACCAGCGACGAGTCGGGGGAGAGAGCCGGGTCCTGACGCAGCACCCGCTGGTGCAGCTGGCGCAGCTCGGGCCCCGGGTCACAGCCCAGCTCGCGCGCCATCCGCCGACGGGTCTCCTCGTAGGTCAGCAGCGCGTCCGCCGACCGGCCACTGCGGTAGAGCGCCAGCATCAGCAGCCACACCAGCCGCTCCCGCAGCGGGTGCGCCGCGACCTGCCGCATCAGCTCGTGCACGCACGCGTGGTGCCGGCCGCCCAGCACGGCCGCCTCCATCCGGATCTCCAGCACCGTCAGCCGCTTCTCCGCCCAGCGCATCCGCTCGGCGGCCAGCACCGGGCCGGCCAGCCCCTCGGCGAACTCCCCGCGCCACAGCGCCTCGGCGCGCGCCGCCAGCGCGTCGGCCCGCGCCAGGTCACCGGCGTCCCTGGCCGCCACCGCCCGCGCCAGCAGCGCCCGCCGGTCGGCCAGGTCGTCGATCGCCAGGCCGGTCAGCTGGTACCCGCTGCCGGTCCACCGGGGCCCGGCCCCCTCGCCCAGCGCCCGCCGGATGCCGGAGACGTACTTCTGCACCAGGTTGCGCACCTGTGCCGGCGGGCGGCTGCCCCAGACCGCGTCCACCAGCGCCTCGAAGGTGATCGGCCGGCCCTCCTGGAGCAACAGCACGGCCAGCACCGCCCGTTGCCTGGGCGGGCCGAGCGGCAGCTCCACACCGTCGCGCAAGACCCGTATCGGCCCGAGCAGTTCACCACGTACCGCGTCCGCCATGCCACCGAGCCTAACGCGGCGCCCGCCCTGACCGGACCGCGGAACGGGCCGGCCGGTCAGCCGGTCGGCCCGGACCGCAGGTGGTCCCGCAGGCGACGGGCCACCTGCCCCATCAGCGCCTCCGCGCCCGGCTGCCGGCTGGCCGGCACCCGCGACTCGGTCAGCGCGGCCACCGCGTAGGCCCGCCCGTCGGCGTGCTCCACGACGCCCACCTCGTGCCGCAGGTTGAGCAGCGTCCCGGTCTTCGACGACCAGGTGGTGAGGTCCGAGGTGAAGTCGGGGGCCAGCCGCTGCCGCAGCAGGTTGTTGGCCAGCAGCTCGCGCAGCCGGGTGGCCACCTCGGGCCGGATCGGGCTCGGCTCGCCGGCATGGGCGCCGGTCGCGTCGGCCTCGTCCGGGCCGGCCCGCCAGATCGCCTGGAGCAGGTCGACGAAGGCGCGCGCGGTGCCGGTGTTGGCGCGGGAGATGTCCAGCTGCGGCACCCGGTGCCCGCGCCCCGGGGTGCCGGCGTCGATCGCCAGGGCGTGCGCCAGGTGCGCGTCCGCCGCGTCGAACCGTTCGGCCGGGGTGTCGACCAGCTCGCCCGTCCGGTGCCGGACGGTGATCCCGCGCACCCCGAGCCGGTCCAGCACCGCCGCCACCTCGGCCGGCGGGGTCAGCCGGAAGAGCGCGCCGGCGGCCGCCTCGTCGCTGATGCAGACCGCGAGGTAGAGCAGGTCGTCCACGGCGATGTGGGCCGGGTGCCGGAACCGGCTCATGCCGGTCGGCCCGAACGTGGTGATCCGACCCGGCGGCACCTCAAGCACCGTCGCGCCGTCCAACTCGCCCAGCGCGACCCGCTCCAGCGTCGCCAGCGCCAGCGGCACCTTCACCAGCGAGGCGGTCGGGAACTCGATGTCCGGGCCGATGCCCACCTCGTCGCCGGTCCCCAGGTCCCGGACCAGGAACGAGCCGTGCAGCCCGGCGTCCCGCAGCTCCCGGCCCAACTCGCGCAGCAGCCGTCCGGTGGCCCCCGCGCCGCCCGTCGTCCCCATGACTCCGCCCACTCCCGTGTGTCCGACTCCGGTCTTGCCGACTCCCGGCCGCCCGCCGCTCACGCCGCCGCCTCCCGCGCGCCCAGGCAGCCGGCGATGCCGGCCGCGCACGCCACCCCGAGCAGCGCCGCCTCCGGGTCCGAGGCGTCCGCCACCGCCAGCGTGAACCCCCTGGCCAGCTCCGGCGCCTCGCCCACCGGCCGCCAGCGCAGGCCCAGTTCGGCGGCCTGCGCCGGCGAGCAGAGCAGCGCGTCGCCCCGGCCCAGCACCTCCCCGGCCGCCGCCGCCACCCCGTGCGCGCCGGCCAGCTGTGCCGGCCGCAGCCCGACCGCGTCCCGCAGCCGGGCCAGCCCGTCCCTGATGTGCGGCACGTCGTCCTCCGTCTGCAACCAGATCCGGCGGGCCCGCTGGTCGCGGTCGGTCCGGCCGGGCCGCAACGTGTCCAGGTAGAGCGGGCCGTCGTCCGCGCCGTCCGTGACCGCCAGGCCGAGCGGCACCGTCCAGGCGGCCTCGACGGCCGGTGTCGCCAGCAGCGCGGCCCGCACCTGCCGGGTCCGCACCAGCTCGGCGCGCTCGGCCGGGGCGGCCGGGCGCGGGTCGAGCAGCAGGCCGGCGCCGTGCGCCGCCGCGATCAGCCGGGCCAACGGACCGGCGCCGCAGGTGTCCGGCACGGCCAGCCGCAGCGGGCCGCGCCGCGCCTCCTCCGCCTCGTGCTCCAGCCGGTCGGCCAGCCGCACCAGGCTGGTGGCCAGCGGCAGCATGTCGCGGCCGAACGGGGTGAGCGTCGCGGCCCGCGCGGTCCGCTCCAACAGCCGCCCGCCCAGGTGCCGTTCGAGGGCGGCGACCCGGCGGCTGGCGACGGACTGCGCCATCCGGGCCGCCGCCGCGCCGACGGTGAAACTCCCGCGCTCGCTCACCGTCACGAAGGCGCGGCACGCTCCGACCAGATCCATGGCCGGGCATTATGCCAACTCGGCATGGGACGGCGCGTTCGCGTCTTGGACCGTGGCCGGTGCCTGGCCCCAGAGTGGGCGCTGGCCAGGAGATTCTCCCCAGAACAGTGGAGGGACGCGCATGACGCCCCATGCCCGAAAGCGAAGAACGGCCTACGCGGCCGGCGGGTTGGCGCTGGTCGCCGCGCTGCTGGCGGTGGCCGTGCTGGTGCTGCGCCCCGGCGGCGCCGCGGACGGCGCGACGGCCGACGAACGGGCGGCGACCGCCGGCGCCGAGCGCTTCCTCGACGCCTGGGCGGCCGGCGAGCTGCCCCGGGCGGCCCGGTTCACCGACGACCCCGAGGCGGCGCTCTCGCTGCTGACCTCCGTCCGGGACAACACCCGCCCGGAGGCGCTCGACCTCGAACTCGCCGGCCCGCCCGTGCCGGCCCCGTCCGACGCCCACCGGGACGCGTTCGCCGTCCCCTTCACCGCCACCTTCACGCTGCCCGGCCTGGGCGCCTGGAGCTACCCGTCGACGGTGCCGGTACACCCGCCGGCCGACGACGCGGGCGGCGCCGGCTGGCAGGTCGCCTGGGAGCCGGCACTGGTCCACCCCGAGCTGGCCGCGGGGCAGACCCTGGTGCTCACCACCGACCGGCCGGAGCGGGCCCCGATCCTGGCCGCCGACGGCCAGGAGCTGGCCGGCCCCGCCACCGTCTGGGACCTCGGCGTCCGCCCCGCCGACCTCACCGAGCCGGCCGCCGCCTGGGCCGCGATCGACGCGCTGGACGTCGGCGTCGACACCGAGGCGCTGGCCGACCGGGTGGCCGCCGCCGAGCCGGACGGGGTGGTCTCCGTGGTGACCGTGCGGGACGCCGTCTTCCGCGACCACGAGGCCGAGCTGCGGGCCGTCGCCGGGCTGGAGGCGGTCTCCGCCACCCGGACGGTGGCGCACGCCGCCCGCTCCCTGGTGGGCGCGCTCGACCCGGACACCGGCGCCGGTGCCTCCGGGCTCCAGGAACGGTACGACGCCCAGCTGTCCGGCGCCGTCGGGGCCGCCGTGGTCATCGCTGACCGGGCCTCGGGCGCGGCGGTGGCGACCCTCGACGAGGGGCCGGCCGGCGCCCCCGGCAGCCCCCTGCTGACGACCATCGACCCGGAGGTCCAACGGGCCGCCGAGGACGCGCTGGCGGCGACCGGCCGGGAGGGCTCCATCGTGGCGATCCAGCCGTCCACCGGCCACGTGCTGGCCGCCGCCGACGCGCCGGCCGACGGTTTCAACCGCTCGCTCCAGGGCCGGCTGGCCCCCGGCTCCACCTTCAAGATCGTCACCACGGCGGCCCTGCTGGAGGCCGGCGCCACCCCGGACGAGGTGCTCGGCTGCCCCCGCACGGTCACCGTGAACGGCCAGTCCTTCGAGAACCAGGACGAGTTCGAGCTCGGCCCCGACACCACCCTGCGCGAGACGTTCACCGCCTCCTGCAACACCGCTTACATCGACCACCTGGACCGGTTCGCCCACGACACCCTGAGCACCACCGCCCAGGCGTTCGGCGTCGGCGCCGAATGGACCGTCGGGGCCGCCACCTTCGACGGCGCGGTGCCCGTCACGGCGGACGCCAACCAGCTGGCCGCCTCGCTGATCGGCCAGGCCGAGGTGCAGGCCAGCCCGCTGGTGGTGGCCTCCATGGCGGCCACCGTCGCCGAGGGCGGCTTCCGGCAGCCCGTGCTGGTGCCCGACGCCGTCGAGACGCCCCACCAGGCGCCGGCCGCCCTCCAGCCGGCGACCGTCGAGGCGCTGCGCGCCATGATGCGCGCCACCGTGACCGACGGCTCCGCCGCCGCCCTGGCCGGCGTCCCCGGCGAGCCGCACGGCAAGACCGGCACCGCCGAGTTCGAGAACGCGGCCGGCGAACTCTCCACCCACGCCTGGCTCACCGGCTACCTCGGCGCGGGCGACCTGGCCTTCGCGGTGGCCCTCGAGGACGGCGGCTCCGGCGGCTCGGACGCCGGCCCGGTCGCCGCCGACTTCCTCAACTCCCTCTGACCGCACGACGAAGCACCCGAAGAACCCCCCGAAGAAGCACCCGACGAACCACCTCACGAAGCCCGTTGAACGGAAGGACACCGCATGACCCACCGCACCCGCCGCGCCCCCTGGCTGGTCGCCCTGCTCGCGCTCGCCGCCGTCCTGCCCGGCTGCTCGGCCACGGCCGACGAGTCGGCCCCGGCCGCCGCGACCGAGTCCACCACCGAGTCGGCCGCCGAACCGCCCCCGGCGGACGCCGCCGACCCCGCCTTCCAGGACCTGGAGCGGTCCTTCGACGCGCGGCTCGGCGTCTACGCGCTGGACACCGGCACCGGCCAGCAGGTCGCCTACCGGGCCGACGAACGGTTCGCCTACGCCTCCACCTTCAAGGCGCTGCTGGCCGGCGCGGTGCTCCGGGAACGCGGCCTGGCCGGCATGGGCGAGGTGGTCGAGTACACGGCGGACGACCTGGTCGACTACTCGCCGGTGACGGAGGACTTCGTCGACGGCGGCATGACGCTGCGCGGCCTGGCCTCCGCCACCCTCTGGTACAGCGACAACACCGCGGCCAACCTGCTCCTCGACGTGCTTGGCGGCCCCGACGGGCTCCAGGACGTGCTGGCCGAACTCGGCGACGACGTCACCGAAGTGGACCGCTACGAGACGGAGTTGAACGAGGCCACGCCGGGCGACACCCGCGACACCAGCACCCCGCGGGCGATGGCAGAGACGCTGCGCGGCTTCCTGCTCGGCGACGCGCTCCCGCCGGCCGAGCGCGAGCTGCTGACCGCCTGGATGGCCACCAACATCACCGGCGACGCGCTGATCAGGGCCGGCGTCCCCGAGGGCTGGGCGGTCGCCGACAAGAGCGGCACCGCCGGCTACGGCGGGCGCAACAACATCGCCGTGCTCTGGCCGGACGACGACGGAGCCCCCATCGTGCTGGCCGTGCTGACCGCCCGTGACACGGCGGACGCGGCCCACGACGACGCCCTGATCGCCGAGGCCGCCACCGTGGCCGTCGAGGCCCTCGGCCGCTGATTCCACCCGCCCCGGTGCCATCGGCCCCGGGGCGGGTAGACCAGCAGCGGGACGCCGGGCGGACAGGGGGACGGTCATGGTCGGGGTGCGGGCAACGGCGCTCGTCGCGGTGCTGCTGGGCGGGTTGTTACTGGGCGGTGGCACCGGCTGTGGGCTGCTGCCCTGGGCCTGCGCCCTCCCGGACCGGCCCGCCGGGCTCGCCGCCCCGGACCTGGTCGGCGACTACACCGGGGACCCGTTCGGCGCCCTCCACCTGGCCGCCGACGGCACCTTCAGGGTCACCGACTGGCAGGGCGAGATACCCCGGGAGCACCGCGACTCGCACCACACGACCCGGGAACGGGAGGAGCGCGAGAGTCGGACCGGCCACGGGGAGTGGACCCTGCACGATCCCGCGTCCCCGTTGGGCGACCTGAGTCTGGACTTCCACCAGCTGGACGGCGTGCTCCGGGAGGACGAGGGGATCTACGACAGGGACCTGGAGGTCGGCGGCAGCACCCCGTCCCCCACGCTCCACCAGTACCTCGGCGACCCGGATCTCTGCGACGTCCTGACGTTCACCCGGTAGCCCCGGCCTCACCGGTTCGGCCCGCCCGCCGCAACTCGACCGCCGTGCCGGTGCGTCGGGCGCCGAAGCCGGCCATCAGCGCGCGGGACGCCGTGTTGGTCTCGTCCACCTCGGTGACCACCTCGCCGACGCCCCGCGCGCGCAGCGGTGCGAACGCCCGGGCCAGCAGGGCCCGGGCCAGGCCGCGCCGGCGGTGCGCCGGTCGGACCCCGACCAGCCCCAGCCGGGGCGGCCGGCCGTCCCGCCGCACCCACACCCGGGCCAGGCCCGCGTAGTCGCCGGTCGCCGCGCAGACCGCCACCGGATAGGTCGAGGCCTCGAACTCCGGGTCCTGGAAGGTCTCCCGCGCGAACGCGGCCGGCTCGTTCCGCCACCCGGAGACGCCCGGCACGTGGCCCCGGAGCCGCTCGTCCAGCACCCGCAGCCGGTCCAGGTCCGCGTCGGCCGCCGAGACGAAGGCGTAGCCGGCCGGCGGGGTCACCGGCCGCTCGGCGCCGATCGGCAGCCGGTAGAGGTGCTCCCGCCGGTGGACGACGAAGCCGCGGGCGGCCAGCTCGTCCGTCGGCGCGGCCTCCAGGTGGACGTCCCGGTCGCCCAACTCGCCCAGCGCGGCGTCGAGTAGCGCCCCGAACGCCGCCGGCGGCCCGTCCCCAGGGAACAGGAAACACCGCCCGTCGGGCCGGACCCGGGCGACCAGCTCGCCCACGACCGCCCCGTCCCGCCGCGCCACCCATCGGCCGCCCGTTCCGCTCACCACGAGGTCCATGGGCTCAACTCTCCGCGCCGCCGGGCGGGTCGTTCCAGCGGATATTCCAGCGCGCGTTCCAGCGGTTGTTCCAGCGCACGTTCCAGTGCCTGGTCAGCGGGGTCGGTCACGGTGACAACTCACCGTTCGAAAGAGGTACTTCCCCGTGATGGCACGACGACAACCCTCCGCCAGGACCGGTCCCCTGACCCGGCTGGGGCGGCTCGCCGTGCGGTGGCCCGGCACGATCCTGTTGGTCGCCGCCGTGCTGCTGCCGCTCTTCGGGGTGCTGGGCGCTGGCGCGCCCGGCGCCCTCCAACTCGCCCGCTGGGACGCGCCCGGCACCGAGTCCGTCCGGGTCCAGGACGTGCTGCGCGAGCAGTACGGCACCGGCAACCCGAATCTGGCGCTGCTGGTCACCGCCAAGGATGGCGACGTGGACGACCCGGCGGTGGTCGCCGAGGGCGACCGGATCGCCGCCGACCTGGCCGACCACCCGATGGTCACCGACGTCACCGCCTACTGGACGGACCGGGACGTCGCGCTGCGCGCCGAGGACGGCGGCCGCGCCCTGGTGCTGGCCAGGCTGGAGGGCGACGCCACCGAGACCCGCGCCGAACTCGCCGACCTCTCGCCCGAGTTGACCTGGGAGAACGAGACGGTCCGGGTCGCGGTCGGCGGCCAGGAGGAGGTCTCCCGGCAGGTCAGCGAGCAGGCCACCGCGGACTTCCTGACCGCCGAGCTGATCGTGCTGCCCACCGTGACGCTGCTGCTGGCCCTGGTCTACCGCCGGACCGTGGCCGCCCTGGTCACCGTCGGCGTGGGCCTGTTCAGCGTGCTGGCCACCCTCACCGGGCTGCGACTGATCGCCCAGTTCACCCCGGTCTCCACCTTCGCCGCCAACCTGGCCCTGGTGCTCGGCCTGGGCCTGGGCATCGACTACTGCCTGTTCGTCATCAACCGCTACCGCGAGGAGCGGGACGCCGGGCTGAGCACCGACGAGGCCGTGGTGCGGGCCGTGGCCGTGGCCGGGCGCACCGTGCTCTTCAGCGGCGTGACGGTGGCCATCTCGCTGGCCACCCTGCTGGTCTTCCCGTTCTTCTTCCTCAGTTCCTTCGCCTACGCCGGGGTGCTGGTGGTGCTCGCCGCGGTCGGCGGCGCCACCGTGCTGCTGCCGGCGGCGCTGGCCCGCTGGGGCCACCGCTTCGACCGTCCGCGGCGCGAGGAGCGGGTGGCCGCCTGGTGGGAGAGCGCCGCCCGGTTCGTGCTGCGGAGGCCGCTGGTCACCGGGCTGGCCGCGCTGGCCGTGCTGCTGCTGGCCGCCTCGCCGGTGCTCGGGCTGCGGTTCGGGCTGCCGGACCAGCGGACGCTGCCGGAGGGCACCTCAAGCCGGGTGGTCGCCGAGGAGACCGCCGAGCACTTCACCGCCGAGCCGACCGACAACATCTTCCTGGTCACCGGACCTGACGCGCGGCTCAGCGCCGCGCACACCGGCGACTACGCCGCCGAACTCTCCCGTCATCCCGGGGCGTTCCAGGTGGTCTCCGCCGTCGGCACGCACCGCGACGGGGAGTTGGCCGAGCCGCCCGGCGCGGCGTCCGAGGCGATGACCGGCGCGGACGGCGGCTCGCTGTTCACCGTGGTGCCCACCCAGCAGGCCATGGCCGGCGACGTGCCGGGCCTGGTCGCCGACCTGCGGGCCGTCCCGGCGCCGGTGCCGACCGAGGTCGGCGGCTACCCGGCCGAGACCACCGACTTCCGCTCCGTGCTGCTCTCCCGGGTGCCGCTGCTGGCCACCCTGGTGCTGGTGGCCACCGCCCTGGTGCTGTTCCTGCTGACCGGCAGCGTGCTGCTGCCCATCAAGGCGACCGTCCTCAACCTGCTGAGCCTGGGCGTGATGTTCGGCGCGCTGGTGTGGATCTTCCAGGACGGCAACTTCTCCGGCGTGCTGGGCTTCACGCCCACCGGCTCCATCGAACCCAGCATCCCGTTGCTGATGTTCTGCGTCGCCTACGGCCTGTCCATGGACTACGAGGTCTTCCTGCTGGCCCGGATCACCGAGGAGCACCGGCGCACCGGCGACACCAACGCCGCCGTCGTCGCCGGCGTGCGCCGCACCGCCCCGCTGATCACCGCGGCGGCCGGCATCCTGGTGGTCACCTTCGCCACCTACGCGACCAGCGGCGTCGTCTTCCTCAAGGAACTCGGCATCGGCACCGCCCTGGTCATCCTGGCGGACGCCACCCTGATCAGGACCGTGCTGCTGCCGGCCACCATGCGGCTGGCCGGCCGCGCCAACTGGTGGGCGCCGCGCCCGCTGCGCCGCTTCCACGACCGGTTCGGCCTGCGTGAGGAGGCGCCGCCGCCGGCCGAACCCGAGCGCGTCCCGGCGGGCGTCGGCATGCCGGCGGCCTGAGGCGGACCGGGCGGCCGCGGGCCGCGCCGGGGGAGGGGCGCCGGGGGGCGCCCCTCCTCTTCGTCGGCTACCCGGCCTGGCCGGCGGCGGCCTTCTCCCGCTTGCGCCGCACGTACAGCTGCTTGCGGACCAGCGCCACCACCGAGCCGTCCGCGGCCCGCACCACGCAGTCGAACCAGGGGAGCGCCTTGGCGCCGTCGGCGGTGGCCTCGCGGATCTCCGCGACCCGCTCCTCGGTCAGCACGAACTCGACGAAGACGTCGCTGCGACCCGGCGACACGTACTCGATCTCCGCGGCCTTGTCCCACACCACATAGCCGGGGCCCAGCCGGTTCAGCACCAGCAGCGCCCAGAACGGGTCGCACATCGAGTACAGCGAGCCGCCGAACTGGGTGCCGAAGTAGTTGCGGTTGAGCCGGCCGAGCCGCATCCGCACCCGGGCCGCGCTCCAGTCGGGCGCGATGTACTGCACCCGGACGCCGGCCGCGCGGAACGGCGGCCACCAGCGCAACAGCCGGCGCAACCCCAGGGGACCGATGGCACGAACGGACATGACCGGAAAGCTACCACGGATGGTTACCCGCCGGTAATGGCGGGTCTCAGGCGCCGCCCCCGCGCAGCGCGTCCCGCGTCGCCCAGCTGGTCAGCGCGGCCACCGCGGACAGCGCCGCCACCGTGGTCAGCGCCGTCGACAGGCTGAACCAGTCGGCCAGGAAGCCGATCGCCACCGGCCCGGCCAGCATCCCCCCGTACCCGACGGTCGAGGCCGCGGCCACCCCGCGCGGCCCCGCCAACTCCCCGGCCGCGCCGATGGTGATGGGGAAAACGTTTGCCAACCCCAGGCCGGTCAGCGCGAAGCCGACCAGCGCCAGCCAGACCACCGGCGCCAGCGCCCCCAGCGTCATCCCGACCGCGCCCAGCGCGCCCCCCAGCACCAGCGCCCGGACCGTCCCCAGCCGGGCCAGCTGCGCCGACCCCGTCAGCCGCCCGACCGTCATCGCCAGCGCGAAGACCGAGTAACCCGCCGCCGCCAGCCCGGGATCGGCCCCCAGCGTCTCGGTCAGGTGCAGCGCGCTCCAGTCCGCCATCGCGCCTTCGCCGTAGGTGGTGCACAGCGCGATCGCCCCCAGCAGCGCCACCACCCAGCCCACCGGGCCGCGCCGCCCACCCCCGCCACCAACCGCCGCCGGGCCGCCCGTCGTTGGCGCGCTCGCCGCCGGAACGCGGGCCCCCGGGTCCGCCGCCGTCGCCCCGCCCACGTCGCCGCGCCACAGCACCCGCCCCGCCCAGGCCACCACCAGCAGGCCGACCGCCGCCAGCAGCCCCAGGTGCGGCGCCGCCCCCAACCGGTCGGCGACCAGGGCGCCCAGTCCGGCCCCCAGCATCCCGCCCAGGCTGAACGCCGCGTGGAAGCTCGGCATCACCGGCCGCCGCAGCGCCGCCACCAGTTCCACCGCGGCGCTGTTGGCCGCCACGTTCACCGCGCCGAACCCCGCCCCGAAGACCAGCAGCAGCGCCCCCAGCGCCGGCGCCGAGCCCGCGTGTGCCGGCAGCGCCACGCTCGCCACCAGCAACGCCCCGGCCGCCACCGTCACCCGGTGGTTCCCGAACCGCTGGCACAGCCGGCCGGTCAGCGTCATGGTCACCACCGCGCCGACCGACACTCCGAGCAGCGCCAGGCCCAGCGCGCTGGACGACGCCCCGGTCTGCTCCTTGATGTCCGGAATCCGCACCACCCAGCCGGCGAAGACGAACCCGTCCACCGCGAAGAACGCCGTCAACGCCACCCGCGCCAGCCAAAGTTCGCGCCGTGCGACCCCCTGGTCAGCATCGTTGCCACCGGGTGCGGGCGACACCAAAGCCCGCAGTTTGTTTATTCGAGACACAAAGCCAGAATAGGGGCGTGACCCACACCCGTACCAGACTGGAACGTGGCCGAAACGCGCTGGGCCCGGCGCTGGAGCTCGTCCACACCGGTCGTGCCCCCACCCGCGCCGTCCTCACCACCGCGCTCGGCGTCACCCGCGCCACCGCCGGCGCCGTCGCCAGTGAACTGCAGACGCTCGGCCTGATCACCGTCGACTCCCGGCCCGGTGGGGCCACCGGCAGCCACGGCCGCCCCTCCCACCGGCTGTCCATCGACCCCGGCGGCCCGGTGGCGCTCGCCGCCCAGGTGCACGCGGACGGCTACCGCGCCGCCCTCGTCGGGCTCGGCGGCCAACTGCACGCCACCACCCCGGCCTGCACCACCGTGCCCGCCGACCCCCGGCAGATCATCGGCCAGATCGTCGCCGCCGGCGCCGACCTGCTGCGCGCCAGCGGCCGGCCCTGCGTCGGCGCCGGCCTCGCCGTCCCCTCGGCCGTCGCCGAACCCGAGGGCACCGCGCTCAACCCGCTCCACCTCGCCTGGCGCGCCGGCGCCCCGGTACGGGAGATCTTCAACGACTGCCTCGCCGAGGCCGGCCTCGCCGTCCCCGGCTACTGCGGGAACGACGTCAACCTCGCCGCCCTCGCCGAACACCGGCACGGCGCCGGCCGCGGCGCCGCCCACCTGCTGTGCGTGGCCACCGGCCACCGCGGCGTCGGCGGCGCCCTGGTCCTCGACGGCCGGCTGCACTCCGGCAGCGCCGGCCTGGCCCTGGAAGTCGGCCACCTCACCGTCGACCCCGCCGGCCGCCCCTGCCACTGCGGCAGCCGCGGCTGCCTCGACGTGGAGACCGACCCGCTGGCCCTGCTCGACGCCGCCGGCCGCCAACCCGGCCCGGAGGGCAGCCTGTTGGACCAGGCCAGGGACCTGCTGGCCACCGAGTACGGCAGCGACCCGGCGGTCCGCGCCGCCGCCCACGCGGTCACCGACCGGCTCGGCCTCGGCCTCGCCGGCCTGGTCAACATCCTCAACCCCGACCGGATCATCCTCGGCGGCCTGCACCGCTGGCTGCTGGCCGCCGACCCGGACCGGCTGCGCGGCGCCGTGCAGGCCCGCAGCCTGTGGGGCCGCCGAAGCGGCACGGTGCCCGTCACCGCCTGCACCCTCGACTACAACAGCCTGGTCGGCGCCGCCGAACTCGCCTGGCAGCCGGTCCTGGACGACCCGCTCGCCGCCCTCCCCGGCTGACCGCACCCCGGCGCCCCTCCGCCGCCCACGGCACCCGCGGTGGAGGGCCGCCAGCCGGTCGGCGGCCCCCCACCGCGGATGCCGGCCAACCCGCCCGTCGGCTACTCCCGTTCGACGAACGTCCCGCCGAACGTGCCGCCCGACGTCCCGCCCGCCGGGTCCCCGAACGTGCCGCCCGGCTCCTCATCGACCGGCCCCCCGAACATCGCCTCCACCCCGCCCGCCGCCCACCCCGGCCCCGCCTCGTACGCCACTTCGCCCGTCGCCTCGCCCGCCAGCTGTTCGGTCTCGACCACCCGCTCGACCTCGGCCACCGTCCCGAACCCGGCCAACGACGGCGGCAACAGCCGCCACACCGCGTGCCGCTGCGCCGCCAGCGCCGTCTCGTCCCACGGGTCGGGCGCCGCCGGCACCCGCAGCCGGCTCACCGGCCCCGCGCCCAGCCGCGCGAACCCCGCGCCCGCCCCCGGCACCGCCCCGCGCGGCGGCGTCCCCCCGACCACCCGCGCCACCTGCTCCACCGTCAGCTCACCCAGCGCCACCCGGGCCCGCACACACTCCAGCGCGCCGGCCCCCAACGCCTCCCACACCCCCACCTGCTCCGCCAACACCACCGTCACCAGCGCCTCGCGGCCGAACCGCAACGGCACGTCCAGCCAGCCCAACGGGTCGCCCGCGCCCGCCGCCCAGGCCCGGTGCGCCAGCAGCACCGGCCGGTCCACCACCAACCACAACGGTTGCTCGGCCCGCCGGTCGGCCGCGTCCAGCAGCAGCCGGCGCTCCGTCTCCCGTGCCGCCCAGGCCAGCCCCGCCACCGCGCCCGCCGGCGTCGACTCCACCCCCCACACCCCGACCCGGCCGGCGAAGCACCCGAAGCCGCCGGTCCCCCCGCCGTCCACCAGCACCGCGGCGCCGCCGGCCAACGCCTGGAGCGCCACCGACCGCAGCAGTCCCGAGCCGCCGGCCCCCGGCGAGCCGACCACCAGCAGGTGCGGCTCGGTGGCCCGCGGCCCCGTCCGCCAGACCAGCGGCGCCACCTCAAGCGGGCCGTGCTCGCCCACCGCCGGCACCCGCCGGTCAGCCGACGTCGGGTCCGTGCATCCCAGCACCATCTCGCCCGGGGCGCACACGAAACGCTGCGCCACCACCCCCACCGGCCACGGCGCCGCCCCGTCCCCGCCCACCGCCACCTCGGTGGCCGGCCGGCCCCGGCGCCTCGGCCGGCGGCCGAAGCCCGCCACCTCACCGCACCCCGGATCGCCGGCGCACCGGCCACGGCCCCGCCCCCGCCGCCCGTCCCGCCACCCCAGCGCCACCGCGACCAGCAGCAGCGCCACGGTCAACAGCGCCCCCAGGCGCGGCAGCCACACCGCGGCGCCGCACAGGGCCACCGCGGCCACCGCCACCGGCAGCCGGCGCCGGCCGCGCGCCGCCCACCACCACACGGCCAGCACCAGCCGGGCCAGCCCCCGCACCACCACCCACGGCCCCCACGCCAGCAGCCCGACCGCGCCCCACCAGCCGCCCCGCGTCACCTCGGTCCGCACCACGCGCGACTACAGCGCGATCCCGCCGAGCAGGTGCGCCAGTCTCGCCCCGCCCTCGTGGATGCCGGGCGCCATCGACGTCCCCGCCAGGTAGAAGCCGAACAGCGCGCAGACCAGCGCGTGCGTCACCTTGAGCCCGTCCTTGCGGAAGAACAGGACCACCACGGCCCCCAGCAGGACGACTCCCGAGACGGACAGAATCATGTGCGTACTCCCCTGGGTTCCGGCGGCTTCTGGCAAGCACTGTAAAGCTGCCATAAGCCACATTTCACTTAATAGGGTCATCTGGGGGAAAGTCGCCGTCAGGGCCCTCATCTCACGCTCCGTCAGAGGTCCGCCCCGCGCTGCGGTACGGCCCCCGTCCCAGACCTCGATAGGCTGGCCCCTGTTCGAGGGCGAGGAGGAAGAAAGACCATGGCAGACAGCACGCAGCCGTTGTCGGCGCGGTCCAAGCTGGCCGTGACGGCGGGCAAGGCGGCCGCGGCGGTTTCCCGGGCCGCCGGCCGGGGCAGCGGATCGGTGATCGGCGGCAAGGTCGCCCTCCGGGTCGACCCCGAGCTGCTCTCCCGGCTCGCCGGCCACCTGGACGTGGTCCTGGTCTCCGCGACCAACGGCAAGACCACCACCACCCGACTCATCGCCGAGGCCCTCCGCGCCGGCGGCCCGGTGGTCTCCAACGCGCTGGGCGCGAACATGCCCGCCGGCATCACCTCCGCCCTCTCCGGCGGCGCCGAGGCCCGCTACGGCGTGATCGAGGTCGACGAGAAGTACCTCACCGGCGTCGCCCGCGACGTCAACCCGAAGATCGTGGCCCTCCTCAACCTCTCCCGCGACCAGCTCGACCGGGCCGCCGAGACCCGGATGCTCGCCGAGCACTGGCGCGAGGGCCTCCAGGGCTCCAAGGCCACCGTCGTCGCCAACGCCGACGACCCGCTGGTGGTCTGGGCCGCCTCCTCGTCGGCCAACGTCATCTGGGTCGCCGCCGGCCAGGAGTGGAAGGACGACGCCTGGTCCTGCCCGGCCTGCGGCGGCGTCATGCACCGCCCCGACGACATCAACTGGGGCTGCGGCGAGTGCGGCTTCGGCCGCCCGGCGCCCAGCTGGGTGCTCTCCCAGGGCCAGGTCATCGACCCGCACGGCTCCGCCTGGCCGATCCGCCTCCAGCTCCCCGGCCGCGCCAACCAGGCCAACGCCACCACGGCCGCCGCCGTCGCCGCCGTCTTCGGCATCCCGCCGCACGTCGCCCTCCAGCGCATGGAGTCGGTCGCCGCCGTCGCCGGCCGCTACGACGTGGTCAGCCACCAGGGCCGCGACCTCCGGCTGCTGCTCGCCAAGAACCCAGCCGGCTGGCTGGAGACCTTCTCCCTGATCGACCCGCCGCCCGCCCCCGTGCTGCTGTCCGTCAACGCCCGCGGCGCCGACGGCACCGACACCTCCTGGCTCTGGGACGTCGACTACACCCGGCTGGCCGGCCACCCCATCGCCGTCATCGGCGACCGCCGCCTCGACCTCGCGGTGCGCCTGGAGGTCGCCGGCGTCGCCTTCGGCGTCTACGAGAACCTCGACCAGGCCCTCGCCCAGCTGCCCCCGGGCCGGATCGAGGTCATCGCCAACTACACCGCCTTCCAGGACATCCGCCGCGTCGTCGGAAACTGACCCACCGGCACGCCACGGAAGACGACACGAAGCCCGAGAGGAACCACAGCCCCCATGAGCAACTCCTCTGGCCTGCGCCTGGTCTGGGTCTACCCCGACCTGCTCAGCACCTACGGAGACCAGGGCAACGTGCTGGTCGTCGAGCGCCGCGCCCAGCAGCGCGGCCTGGCCGTCGAACGCCTCGACGTCCGCTCCGACCAGCCGATGCCGACCTCCGGCGACATCTACCTGATCGGCGGCGGCGAGGACCGCCCGCAGCGGCTGGCCGCCGAGCGGCTGCTCCGCGACGGCGGCCTCACCCGCGCCGTGCAGAACGGCGCGATCATCTTCTCCGTCTGCGCCGGCTACCAGATCATCGGCCACGAGTTCATCAACGACCTCGGCCAGCGCCAGCAGGGCCTCGGCCTGCTCGACGTGGTCAGCGAGCGCGGCCCCGGCGAACGCTGCGTCGGCGACGTCCTCGCCGACATCGACCAGCACCTCGGCCTGCCCCAGCTCACCGGCTTCGAGAACCACCAGGGCATCACCCGGATCGGCCCGCACGCCCGCCCCTTCGCCCACGTCCGGCTCGGCAACGGCAACGGCACCGGGGACGGCACCGAGGGCGCCTGGAACGGCACCGTCTTCGGCACCTACATGCACGGCCCGGTGATGGCCCGCAACCCGCAGATCGCCGACCTGCTGATCAAGCTCACCCTCGACGCCAACGCGCTCCCGCCGGTCGACGACCGCTGGTACGAGGCGCTGCGCAACGAGCGCATCGCCGCCGCCACCGCCCCGGCCTGACCCGCCGGACCCCGCCGGTCGGGGCCCGCCGCGCGCCACGCGCGGAGGGGACCCCGGCCGCCGGCCCGCGCCGACCGTTCCCTAGGCTGGCCACGCAACGGGCACATCACAGGGAGTACGCAGATGGGGCACGGTGAACACGGCGGCCACGCGGAGCTGCCGCCCATCACACCGGGACGCGCGCTGGAGCTGGGCGGGGACCCGATCTTCCTGATCGGCTGCCTCCTCGTCCTGGCCCTCTACGGCTGGGGCGTGGTCCGCCTCCGCCGCCGCGGCGACGCCTGGAGTCCGGGCCGGACCATCGCCTTCGCCCTCGGCGTCCTCTCGGTCGCCGCCGTCACCTGCACCAGGCTGAACGACTACGGCATGGTCCTGTTCAGCGCCCACATGGTGCAGCACATGGTGATCAGCATGGTCTCCCCGATCCTGCTGCTGCTCGGCGCCCCGGTCACGCTGCTGCTACGCGCCCTGCCCGCCGCCGGGCGCGGCCGCACCGGCCCCCGCGAGCTGCTGGTCACGCTGCTGCACAGCCGCTACGCCCGGATGGTGACCAGCCCGCTGTTCACCATCCCGCTCTTCATCGCCAGCCTCTACGGGCTGTACTTCACCCCGCTCTTCGACTTCCTGATGGAGACCCGGGTCGGGCACGTCGGGATGATGCTGCACTTCCTCGCCGTCGGGCTGGTCTTCTTCTGGCCGATCATGGGCGTCGACCCCGGCCCCCGCCGGGCCGGCCACCTGATGCGCATGCTGGAGCTGTTCGCCACCATGCCGTTCCACGCCTTCTTCGGCATCGCGCTGATGATGGCCAGCGAGCCGATGGTGGACTCCTACGCCGAGATCCCGGCCACGCTCGGCACCGACGCGCTCGCCGACCAGTCGGCGGCCGGCGGCATCGCCTGGGCGTTCAGCGAGATCCCCACCGTGGTCGTGCTGCTGGCCCTGGTGGTGCAGTGGTACGTCTCCGAGCAGCGCACCTCCCGCCGGCTCGACCGGGCCGCCGACCGCGACGGCGACCAGGAGCTGGCCGCCTACAACGCGTACCTGGCCCAGCTGCGCACCCGCGGCGCCCGGCCCCCGGCCGGGTCCGCGGCCGCCGAGCAGCCGGCCGCTGCCGAGGCGTCCACCCCCGCCGAGCGGCCGGCCGCGGCCGCGCCCGCCCGGCAGCCGGCCGGCGCGGCCGACCGGCCGACGCCCTGACCGACCGCCGCCGGCTCGCTCGGCGCCCCTGACCCGCCGGTATAGTGGGCGCCGAACTCCCCGCCGGGCGGGGCGGGTTGCCGCGGGCCACGGGTCAGGCGGGCCCGGGCGCGAGGTGATCGGGGGATCAGTGCGGCAGACGACCAACAGCGCGACATCCGGGGCCGGGCTCGCCCGCAGCCCCTGGCTCCAGCGGTTCCACCCCGAGCCCGACGCGCCCGTCCGGCTGGTGTGCCTGCCGCACGCGGGCGGCTCCGCCAGCTACTACCACCCGCTCTCGGCCGCCCTGCGCGACACCTTCGACGTGCTCGTCGTGCAGTACCCGGGCCGGCAGAACCGCTACACCGAGCCCCCGCTGACCTCCGTCGCCGCGCTCGCCGACGGCGTGGTCGAGGCGCTCACCCCGTGGCTGGACCGGCCGCTGGTGATCTTCGGCCACAGCATGGGCTCGCTGATCGGCTTCGAGGCCGCGCGCCGGCTCACCGCCGCCGGCAGCCCGCCGCGCGCGCTGGTCGCCTCCGGTCGCCGCGCCCCCGACCGGCACCGGGACGGGGACATCCACCGGCGGGACGACGCCGGCGTGCTGGCCGAGATGCGCCGGCTCGGCGGCACCGGCACCGGGCTGCTGGAGGACCCGGAGATCCGGGCCCTGGTCCTGCCCGCGATCCGTGGCGACTTCCAGGCCACCGAGACCTACCGCTTCACCCCCGGCCCGCCGCTGCCCTGCCCGCTGCTGGCCCTCGTCGGGGACGCCGACCCGGTCGCCGAGCTGGCCGAGGTCCGCGACTGGGCCCGGCACACCAGCGCCGACTTCCGGCTCCGCACCTTCCCCGGCGACCACTTCTACCTCGCCGACCAGTTCCCCGCGGTCGCCGACACCGTCCGCCAGCACCTCACCGCCCTGGCCGGCTGACCCGCCGGGTCACCGCCCCGGCCGCCGACCGGCCCCGCGCCCGCCGGCCGCCGTCGTGCCGAGCACCACGGCCGCCGCCAGGCCGACGCCGGCGGCCGGGTGCGCGGCGTGCGCGGCCGCGCCGGCGACGGCGCCCGCCGTCAGCGCGGCCACCGCGCCGGCCCGGCGGGCCGCGTGCGGCCGGCCCCGCCGGTCGGCCAGCTCGGCGGCCCAGGCGGCGAGCGCCGCGGTGACCACGACGGTGGTCACGTCCGGCACGGCGAGGTGCCGGGCGGCGGCCGTCTGCACGCCCATGCCCAGGCAGAGCAGCCCGGTGAGCGCGGTGAGCGTGGCCCCGGTGGGGTGCGGCCCGGCGGCCAGCCAGCAGCCGGCGCCGGCCAGCAGCAGCCCGACGCAGCCGAACAGCGCGGTGTGCGGCCGCCGCCAGCCGGTACGGGCCCGGGGCAGGACCAGCCCGGCCAGCGCCGCGCCGGCCACGAACGCGGCCAGCGCCACCGCGAACCCGACCAGCGCCAGCCGGTGCCCGCCGAGGGCACCGGTGCCGAGCAGCACCAGGTTGCCCGTCATGTTGCCGGGGAAGATCCCGGCCAGCGCCAGGAAGCCGACGGCGTCGACGATCCCGGTGGCGAAGGTCAGGACCAGCATGAGCCGGACGACTCGGCGGTCCGCCGCGGGGTGGGACATGGTCAGCGGGCTGGCCCGCCGGTGGTGACGTCCAGCGCGTCGCGCAGCGCGTCCCCCAGGGTGTTGAAGGCGAGGCAGATCAGCGCGATCGCGACGCCGGGCGCGATCGCCGCCCACGGCGCGGTCGACGCGTACTGCTGCGCGTCCGAGAGCATGCCGCCCAGGCTCGGGGTCGGCGGCTGGATGCCCAGCCCGAGGAAGGACAACAGCGCCTCGCTGAGCACCGCGGTCGGCATGATGACGGTGGCCTGCACGATCAGCGCGGACAGCGCGTTGGGCAGCACGTACCGGGTGAACACCCGCGCGTCGCCGGCGCCCTGGACGCGGGCGGCCAGCACGAAGTCGAGCTGGCCGATGCGCAGCGTCTCCACCCGGGTGACCCGCACCACGGACGGGATGTGCGAGACGCCGATGGCGATGGCGGCGATCCACAGCGACGGGCCGAGGACGGCGGCCACCCCGACGGCGAAGAGCAGGAAGGGGAAGGCCAGCACCAGGTCGGTGAGCCGGGAGACGACCAGGTCGGCGGGCCGGTAGCGGCCGGCGAGCAGCCCGGCCGGCACGCCGACGGCCAGCGAGATGGCCAGCGCCAGCGCACCGACCAGCAGCGAGGCGCGCACCCCGTGCAGGACCCGGCTGAGGATGTCCCGACCGAGGTCGTCGGTGCCCAGCCCGTAGCCGACGGTGAACGGGCGCTGGTAGATGGCCTCCAGGTGGGTGGCGCCCGGGTCGTGCGGCGAAATCAGCGGCGCCAGCAGGCCGCCGGCCACGATCAGGGCGAGCACCACCAGGCCGGCCAGGCCCATCCGGTGGGCGCGCAGCCGCCGCCACAGGCGCCGGCCGGGGGCGGTCGCCTCCGTCCCGGTCGGCGGGACCGATGGGGGGCTGGCCACGGGGGAGTTGGGCTGGGTCACGGCTGGCCACCTACTCGCACACGGGGGTCGATCACGGTGTAGAGGGCGTCGACCAGGAGGTTGATCAGGACGTAGGCGACGGCGCTGATCAGCACCACCGCCTGGACGACGGGGTAGTCACGGGAGAAGACGGAGCGCACCGCGAGCCGGCCGATGCCCGGCAGGCCGAAGATCTGCTCGATGACGGCGGCGCCGGAGAGCAGCGCGCCGAGTTGCAGCCCGATGATGGTCAGCACCACCACCAGGCTGTTGCGCAGCGCGTGGTGCAGGACCACGCGGGTCTCGCGCATGCCCTTGGCCCGGGCGGCCAGCACGTACTCGGTCCCGAACGCCTCCAGCATGCTGGCCCGGGTCTGCCGCATCACGATGGCGGCGAACGAGGTGCTGAGGATCAGCGCCGGGACGATCAGGTGGGTGAGGGCCGCCCAGGGGTCCTGGGTGGGGGAGACGTAGCCGGAGGTGGGGAGGAAGGTGAGCACGGAGGCCACGTAGCTGACCGCGAGGATCGCCAGCCAGAAGTTCGGCACGGACAGTCCCAGCAGGGAGAAGCCGTTGGCCGCCCACTCCGGCCAGCGGCCCCGCCGGCAGGCGGCGACCACGCCGGTGGCCACGCCGATCAGCGAGCCGCACAGCACGGTCAGCAGGGTCAGCTGCAGGGTGACCGGCAGCGCCTGGCCGAGCATGGTGGCGACGGGCTGCCCGCTGCTGACGGACTCCCCGAAGTCGCCGTGCAGCAGCCCCTCGACGTACCGGACGTACTGGGTGGCCAGCGGCTGGTCCAGGCCGAGTTCGGCGCGGAGCGCGGCGACCACCTGGGGGTCGGGGTTGTCGCCGGCCAGTGTGACGGCCGGGTCGCCGGGCAGTGCCCGCACGCCGAGGAAGACCACGACGGAGGCGAGGAAGATGGTGAGGACGGCCTGACCGGCCTTGGTCATCAGGTGGGTCAACATGGCGTCCTCACCGCTGCTCAAGGCCGGCGAACGCGGGCCTGACGACGCCGACGGGGTCCAGCCGCACGCCGCTCGCCTGGCTGACGGCGACCAGGGTCCGCTGCCGGTACAGGTAGACGTAGGGCAGGTCCTCGTTGAGGGTGCGGGTCAGCTCGCCGTAGATGGCCGCTCGTCGGGCCGGGTCGTCGCTGGCGGTTGCCTCGTCGAGCCAGGCGTCGACCCGCGGGTTGGTGTAGCCGGTGTAGTTGGAGCTGCCCCGGGTGGCCATGTAGGAGCGGAGGTTGCCGTCCGGGTCGGGGCGGCCGAACCAACCGAGCAGCGCCGCCTGGTAGTTGCCGTTGTCCGCGTCGGTGAGCAGGGTGGCGAACTCGGTGGGGACCACCGCGATGTCGAAGCCCGCCTCGGCCGCGTCGGCCTTGAGCGCCTGCGCGTAGCGCAGCGGGTCCTGCTGGTTGGGCACCTTCAGTTCGATCCGGAACGGGATCTCCACCCCGGCCTCGGTCAGCAACTCCCGGGCGCGTTCCGGGTCGTGGTCGGGGCAGGCCTGGCTGGCCTCGGTGGCGTAGGGGCTGCTGTCGGCGAGCGGCCCGCAGGCCGGGTCGTACCAGCCGCCGAAGACCGCCCTGGCCAGCGAGGCCCGGTCCACGCCGAGGGAGAACGCCTGCCGCACCAGGGGGAGTTGGGCGAGCGGGGTGTCCAGCGGCACGGGCTCGGCACCGATCCCGTCGGTGTTGCCCAGGTTGAGGTGGATGCCCTGGAAGCCGGGCGAGGTGGCGGTCAGCACCTCGACGGCCGGGTCGGCGTCGAGGGCGCCGATGTCCTGCGGCGAGATGTTGTCCGCGACCTGCACGGCGCCGGACTGGAGGTTGGCGGCGCGGATGTTGGCGTCCGGCACCACCCGGTACTCGATCCGGTCCAGGTGCACGGCGTCGGCGTCGTAGTAGAGCGGGTCCCGGCTGACGCTGATGGACGTGCCGGCGACCCGGTCGGTGTAGCGGAACGGGCCCACGCAGACCGGTGCGTCGCCGAAGTCCTCGCCCAACTCGGCCAGCGCCCGCGGGCTGAGGATCATCCCCGGCCGGTCGGCGAGGACCGAGGCGAACGGGGCGTAGGGCTCCGCCAGGGTGATCCGCACGGTGTGCTCGTCCAGCGCCTCCGTCGCCAGCACCGGGCCCAGCTCGGACCGGCGCTGGGAGGTGGGGAGTTCGAGGTTGCGCTCGAAGGTGGTGACGACGGCGTCGGCGGTCAGCGGGTCGCCGTCGGCGAAGACGGCGTCCTCCCGCAGCCGGATGGTGTAGACGGTGCCGTCCGCGGATATCTCGGGCAGCTCGGCGGCCAGTTGGGGGGTGATGGAGGAGTCGGCGTCGTAGGCGTAGAGGGACTCGCAGAAGGACGCGAAGACGTGCTTGCTGACCAGCGAGCTGGTCAGGGTCGGGTCGAGCTTGTCGGGGTCGGTGGAGAGGCCGAAGACGAGGGTGCCGCCGTCGCGGACCGCCGCGGGGTCGGCGGCGGAGCCGAACGCGTCCGGGCGGCTGACGGACTCGATGTGGGTGGGCTGGACGGGGGAGCAGCCGGCGAGTGTGACGGCGGCCAGGGCGAGGCCGGCCAGAGCGAGCCGGGCGGGTCTGCCCGGAGTGCGCTGGGTCGGGGGTGAACCGGTGGGCATGAGCGGTGGTTCCTTAGCGTTCAGTCGTCAGGGTTCGGTGGGCGTGGGGGCGGCGGAGGCCCGCTCGAAGGCGAGGCGCCGGACCCGCTGGGCCGTGGGGTCGGGCACCGGGACGGCGGCGACGAGCTGCCGGCTGTAGGGGTGGCGTGGGGCGCGCAGCACCCGCTCGGTCAAGCCGGCCTCGACGACCTGCCCCCGCCGCAACACGACGGTCTCCTCGGCGAGTTCACCGACCACGGCGAGGTCGTGGGTGATGAAGAGGCAGGCGAACTCCAGTTCGGTCTGAAGACCCTTCAGCAGCTCCAGGATCCGGGCCTGCACGGACACGTCCAGCGCCGAGGTGGGCTCGTCGGCCACCAGCAGCCGGGGCTTCAGCACCAACGCCCGGGCCAGGCCCGCCCGTTGGCGTTGCCCACCGGACAGCTCGTGTGGGTAGCGGTCCCGCAGGGCGGCGGGCAGCTGGACGGCGTCCATCAACTCCCGGACACGCTCCCGGCGTTCGGCCGGGGTGCCGGCCCGGTGGATGGCCATCGGCTCGACGATGCTCTCGCCGACGGTCATCCGCGGGTTCATCGAGGCCCTGGGGTCCTGGAAGACCATGCCGATCTCCCGGCGCAGCGCGGTCCGCTCCCGCCGGCGCACCGACGCCAGGTCCGTGCCGCGCACCCGGATGGTGCCGGCGGTCGGGGTGAGCAGCCCGACCACCGCCTTGGTGAGGGTGGACTTGCCGGAGCCCGACTCCCCCACCAGGCCGACCAGTTGACCGGCCCGCACCTGGAAGGAGACGTCATCGACGGCGCGGAACGGCGGCCGACGCAGCCCGCCCGGGTACTCGATGGTCACCCCGGACAGGTCCAGCGCCACCTCCCGCCCGTCCGCCGGCCGCCGCTCCTCGGCGCCGCCCTCGACCGGGTCCTCGACGGGGTCCTCGACGGGGTCCTCGACGGGGGGCGGTAGCCGGGGCACGGCAGCCAGCAGCGCCCGGGTGTAGGGCTGGACGGGCCGCAGCAGCACCTGCTCGACCGACCCCTGCTCGACCACCGCCCCGTCCCGCATCACCACCACCCGGTCGGCCAGGTCGGCGACCACCCCCATGTTGTGGGTGATCAACAGCACCGCGGTGCCGAGCCGTTCGCGCAGCGAGCGCAGCAGCCGCAGGATGCCGGCCTGCACGGTCACGTCCAGCGCGGTGGTCGGCTCGTCGGCGATGATCAGGTCGGGCTCCAGCGCGATCGCCATCGCGATCATCACCCGCTGCTTCTGCCCGCCGGAGAGCTGGTGCGGGTAGGCGCGGACCAGCCGCTCCGGGTGCGGCAGCCCGACGGTGTCCAGCAGTTCGACCGCCCGCGCCCTGGCCTGCCGGCGGCTGACCGTCCGGTGCAGCCGGATGTTCTCGGTGATCTGGTCGCCGATCCGGTGCACCGGGTTGAGGGCGGCCGACGGCTCCTGGAAGATCATCGCCGCCCGGGCGCCGCGCAGCGCCCGCAGCTCCGCCGGGCTCAGCTCGGCGACGGGCCGCCCCGTGCCGGCGAACCGGATGTCGCCGTGGCTGGTCGCGTTGGGCGGCAGCAGGCGCAGGGCGGCGCGGGTGGTGACGGACTTGCCGGAGCCGGACTCGCCGACCACGGCGAGGATCTCGCCCCTGGCGATCTCGAAGCCGACCCGCTCCAGCGCGGTCACCGGGCCGTTCTCGGTGTGGAAGGTGACGGACAGGTCGGTGATCCGCAGTACGGGCTCGGCTTCGGCCGCCGGCCGTGGCGTGCTGGCGCGCTCGGACATCAGGACCCCGCCGGGTGGCCGGGGCCGGGGGGGACCGGGCGGGTCCCGGTGCTGTCCCGCAGGTCGGCCAGGCCGAGGGTGGCCAGCAACCGCTCGGCCCGCTCGCGCAGCGCGGCGCCGGCCGCCTGCGCCGCCGCCCGCGCCCGCAGCACCCCGCCGCTCTTCACGGTCCGGCCGGCGACCAGCACGGTGTCCACGTTGCCCGGGTGGGCGAATCCGACGGCCGCGTCCACCGGGTTGAGCGCCGGCGTCAGGTTCAGGTCGGTGCCGCGCAGCAGCACCAGGTCGGCCCGCTTCCCCGGGGTGATGGACCCGACGAGCGCGTCGATGCCCAGCGCGCGGGCGTTGTCCAGGGTGGCCCAGCGCAGCGCGTCGTAGCTGGACGGTGTCTTCCTGGGGGGCACCGGCATGCCGCGCGCCACCTGGTTGGTGGCGGCCCGGCCCGGGCGGACGCCGGCCGCCCGCTGGGCGGCGTGGTGGTCGAAGAGCCGCTGGATGGTCAGCGAGTCCCGCATCGCGGCGAACATGTCGGCCGCGGTGGCCGTCTCGCTGTCGGTGCCGATGGACGGGCGGCCGCCCAGCGCCAGCACCCGGCCGATCACCGGCTCGCGGAAGCCGCCGTTCACCTCGACGCTGGAGGTGGCGGTGATCGAGGCGCCGTGGTCCAGCAGCAGCCGGAGCTCGTCGTCGGCCATCGCGGTGGCGTGCACCACGTTGTGCGGGCCGGTCAGCAGCCCCTCGGCGACGATCCGCCGGTAGCCGTCCGGCACCTTGCCCGGGTGCCCGGAGACATGCGCGGTGGTCAGCACGTCCAACTCCCTGGCCAGCCCGAAGTCCTGCCGGCACACCTCGATCGGCGCGTAGTCCGGGCCGAGGACGCCCAGCGCCAGGGTCAGCAGCGGGTCGCCGTCCAGCACCGCGCGCAGCCGCTTCGCCTCGGCACGCGGGTGCGGCACCTGGGAGAAGTGCGGCTCGCCGTCCCGGGGGAGGGTCTTGACCGTGCCGTGCGCGAACACCCCGCGGACGCCGGCCCGCCGCAGTCCGTCGAGCGCGGCGTCGCTGTGCTCGGGGGTCCGGTTGCCGTGGCACCACTCCAGCACCGAGGTCACCCCGCCGTCGAGCAGGTTGGCGGCCCCGACGAACTCGGCGTGCCCCAGGTCCTCCGGGGTGAGGGCCGGCACGAACTGGCTCTGCATCCGCAGGTGGTGCTCGACGCCCGACCAGTTCATCCCCATCCCGCGCACCGTGGTCTGCCAGGCGTGCAGATGGGCGTTGATCAGCCCGGGGATCAGGATGTGGCCGCGCCCGTCGACGACCTGGGCCGCCGGCGGCGCGTCCAGGGCGGGGGCGACGGCGGCGATGGTGTCCCCCTCGACCAGGACGTCCCCGGTCTCCAGCACGCCCAGGGCGGGATCGACGGTGACGACCGCCGCTCCCCTGATCAGTTTCGTGTGGTGATCCATACCCAAAGCCATTTCATAATGTGAAACATGATTTAACAGTGTGGCTTAGCATGGGGACGTCTCAGATAAGGTGTCAAGCGGTCAGCGGCCACATCCGCCGTCGCGGAACAGGGAATTAACACGCGGCGTGCCGAGGCCGGCCGCGCCGCGGCGGGCACCACACCAGCACGGAGGACGGCGTGAGCGAGCGCGGGGGCAAGGTCACCATCCAGTCGGTCGACCGGGCCTTCACCATCCTGGAGGTGCTGGCCGACTCGTCGGCCGAGCTGCCCCTCGGTGTGATCGCCACCCAGACCGGGCTCTCCGCCTCGACCTGTCACCACCTGCTGTCCACCATGAGCCGGCGCGGCTACGTCGCGCAGAACCCGGCCGACCGCAAGTACACCCTGGGCGCCGCCGCCCGGAAGCTCGGCCGACCCAACCCGGCCCAGCTCAACCTCGGCCAGCTCGCCGACCCCGTGATGCGCGCCATCCACGGCCAGACCCAGGAGACCGTGGTCCTCGCCGTGCTCCACGGCAGCGAACTCACCATGGTCTCCAGCCTGGAGTCGCCCCACGCCATCCGCGCCGGCTACGGCTGGGGGGAGCTGTCCGACGCCGCGCACGCCACCGCCGCCGGCAAGGCGATCCTGGCCTGGCTGCCGGAGGCCAAGACCACCGCCCTCGTCCGGGACAAGGGCCTCACCCGCTTCACCGGGTGCACCATCGACTCGGCCGACCGGCTCATCGAGAGCCTGCGCCTGGTCCGCCGCCACGACCTGGCCACCGAACGCGACGAGTTCGTCGAGGGCCTGACCAGCGCGGCCGTCGCCATCCGCACCGAGGACGGCGCGGTCCTCGGCAGCCTGGGCTGCTGCCTGCCCACCATGCGCGCCACGGACGAACGGCTGCGCGCCGTCCAGGAGTTGCTCGGCTCAGGCGCGCGCGCCATCGCCCGCTCGCACGCCCAGTCCGGCTGACCCCTCTCGCCGCCGCCCGGGGCTCGGGGCCGAGAGCCCAGGGCGCGGGAATCAGGTCGCGGGGCTCAGGGCTCGGGTGCCGGACTCAGGGCCGGTTGACGGTGTAGTAGAGCGGCACGTCCTCCGGGGCGTGCAGCCGGTACTCCTCCCCGTCGTCACTGACCATCGCCACCCAGCCGGCCGGCGCGGACTCCGGCCTGACCAGGGTGAACGGGCCGGTGCCGTTCACCGCCCACACCGTGCTGCCGAACCGGACCGTGTGCCCATCCCTGGTGCGGAAACTCGTCGCCATGTACCAGGGGTAGCAGCCCGGCGGCGCCGCGGGCCCGGCTTCACCGAACCCACCCCACACCTCCCCGCCGCCGTAGGATGCCCGGGCAGGCGGCGGGCGGGATCCGCGAGCGAGAGGGAAGAGAGGCGCGCGATGCGCGACTGGGAACTGACCGAGACCTTCGACAGCCCCTCGGGGCAGGTGCGTTGGGGCCAGCTCGGCGACCCGGCCGGCCCGCCGGTGGTGCTGCTGCACGGCACCCCGTTCTCGTCCTACGTCTGGCGCGCCGTCGCCCGGGCGCTCGCCAGGAACCACCGGGTCCTCGTCTGGGACATGCCGGGTTACGGCGCCTCCGCCCAGTTCGACGGCCAGGACGTCTCGCTCGCCGCCCAGGGGCGGGTCTTCGCCGGGCTCCTCGACCACTGGGGCCTGGCCGAACCCAGCGTTGTCGCCCACGACTTCGGCGGCGCCGTCGCCCTGCGCGCGCACCTCCTGCACGGCGCCAGCTACCGCCGCCTCGCCCTGGTCGACCCGGTCGCGCTGGCCCCCTGGGGCTCCCCGTTCTTCCGCCTGGTCGGCGACCACGCCCCGGTCTTCGAACAGCTGCCACCGCACCTGCACCGCGCGCTGGTCCGCGAGTACCTCGGCACGGCCAGCAGCCCCGGGCTGCACCCGGCCGTCCTCGACCGGCTGGCCGAGCCGTGGCTCGGCGAGCGGGGGCAGGCCGCCTTCTACCGCCAGATCGCCCAGGCCGACCAGCGCTACACCAACGAGATCCAGGACCGCTACGGCTCCCTCGACCTTCCGGTCCTGATCTGCTGGGGCGAGGACGACACCTGGATCCCGGTGGCCCGCGCCCACGAACTGGCCGCCCGCGTCCCCACCGCCGAGCTGACCCTCCTCCCGGGCGCCGGCCACCTGGTCCAGGAGGACACCCCGGCCGAACTCACCGCGACCCTCGGCGACTTCCTCACCTGAACCGGCCCCGGCGCGTAGCCGGGGCCGGGCGAAACCTCCGCCGTGGCGTGATCTGTGTCACCCCGCTGGCGAAGCGATGGATATGCCCGCGTGGTCGCCCGCCTCGCGCCGGGGTTGTGCGCCGGCGCGTAACGGCTGGTCAGCCCGGCCCGCCGGGGCCCGGCAGGCGGGCGAGGGGGCGCGGGCACCGGGCCGCCCCCGGCATATGCCCAGGCAGTCGCGGTGCCGCTCACGGGTTGTCCATGAAGTGACATCAACGTTCCGCAGCCCTGAGGGGTTAGCTGATGGCAGAGAGCGACCGCTCACCGTCAGAGGCCGGCACGGGGGTCCCGGCCACCAGGAACTACCCCGAGAGGGATCTTCGTGAGCAACCTTGGCAACAACGTCGTGACCCTGGTTCTCGCCTTACGCGTGCTGGTACCTGACGCGCGCCTCCTGCTGCGGCGCCTGCTGGGCGCCGGCGTCCGGATCGGCGCCACCGCCCTCGCGGAGCGTCACCCCGCCCCGTTCCCGGCGGCCGTCGCCCCGGCCGGGAAGGAGCGCGAGGCGTGAGCGACCACACCCCCGGGATATCCCCCCACGCGCGCGCCGTCCACGAGATCACCAGCCGGCTGCCCGCCGCCTTCTGGGCGTTCCACGACCGCTACCACCGCACCTACAAGGACTACGCCGAACTCCAGCTCGATGACCGCGAGTTGGCCGGTCAGCTCGTGCATCAGGTGATGATGGACCTGGCGCGCAGCTGGACCCGCCTGATGCGGGAGCCGGCGCCGGAGGCCGCTGCCTGGGCGATCCTGAAGATCACCATCGCCGAGGAGCTCGCCCACCGGGGCCAGGAGCCGGCGCTGACCGCCGTCGCCGCGTTCCGCAGTGCCAGCCGCCGCGTCCTGGAAGCCGCCCGCACCCGGTTCGCCGCCCTGGAGAGCTCGCTGGGCCTCTACGCCGCGATCGCGAAGCTCCCCGAGCGGCAGTACGACGTGATCGTCCTCCAGTACGTCCTGGGCCTGGCGCCGGCCCAGGTCGCCAACATCATGGGCGTCGAACCCCCCACCGTCCGCTCCCACCGGATGGTGGCCCGTGCCCGCCTCGCCAAGGAACTGGGACTGTCCGGCGTCGTCCGTGACGACGAAGAGGAGTGACATGAGGTACGACGAGACCGACATCGACGCCCTGCTCGGCGACTCCGCCGCGCCCCCGCCCCACGTCACCGCCGAGAGCGCCGCGGAGGAGGCCGCCGAGTCCCGCCGCCGGATCGAACGCGACATCGCCGACGCCCTGTGGCGCGAGGCGCTGGAACGCGACGAGTTCGCGATCCAGGCCCTTGCCCTGGCCCCCGCGAGCCGTCCCCCCGGCCCGCGGCCGCCCGCCATCCTCCAGGACCGGGCCGGCCGCGACCTGGCCGAGCTGTCCCGGCTGATCATCAGGACCTCGCACGCCGCCACCGACATCGCCGGCCTGGTCGACCGGATCGAACCCGACGGGGCGATGGTCTTCGCCTGCCTGCTCCACCTCTCCAGGAGGCACGACGGCGCCCGCTTCTGGTGGCAGTTCTCCGCCGGCGCCGGCAAGTCCACCGCCGCCCTCTGCCTCTACCTGCTCCACCTCCAGCAGGGCGACATGCGCGACGCGCAGCACTGGGCCGAGGAGGCCGCCGCCCTCGACGACCAGGAACACCGCCGCGGCGCGCCCCGACGGACGTTCTACGTCTGGGAGGAACCGGTCCTCTATCGCCGCGGAACGCCGACCATCGAGTCCATGCTGCTGCGCATCGTCGCCGCCCTCGGCCAGCGCGACCAGCCCCGGCACAGCACCATCAACCCGCGCCTGAATGTCGCGATCCGGGGCCTGGAGACGGATCACCATCCGCTCTTCGGCGACATCCCCCGCGCCGACCTCACCCTGGTCGAGCAGCTCGAAGCCACGGCGTAGCCCGCGCCGGCGGGTGGGCCGGCCCACCCGCCGGCTCACCCAACGCCTGGGTTACCCAGGGGAGTTGAAGAAGCGCAGGCCGCCGACGGGTGTGTCGGAGGCGATCTCCGGCGCGGTCCAGGGGTGGGCGGAGTGGTCGTCGACCGCCACGCCGCCGTGCGCCAGCAGGAGTCCGACCAGCTGGCGCACTTCGGGCCTGCCGTTGACCCGGCCGGAGACGTCGATCCGCGCGGCCCAGGTGGGGCGGTGGCCGACGGCCGCTTCCAGGACCGCCACGTCCTCGGGCTCCCAGTCGTGGAAGAGGAGGCCGGACCGTTCGTCGTCGATCTCGACCCAGAGGCAGCCCGCCACGTGCCAGGGCTCCCGCTGCGCGGGCGCGTGCCGGTCGAGCCAGGACACGGTCCGGGCCCGCTCGCCCGCGGGGAACACGAAGACGTTGCGCACGGGGCCAGCCTAGGCCGGCGCCGGGCCGTCAGCCGCGGCTCCACGGCCAGCGCCAGCGCCGCCCGGCCGTTCGCGTCGTCGGGCCGGTCGGCGGGGCGGGAGCGACCGGCCAGCCGGCCCGCGCCATCGCCACCCGCAGCCGCGCCTGGTGCGCCTCGTCCGCCGCGCGGGCCTGGCCGCTGTGGCCTTGCAGCCAGACGTACGTCCGCGGTCCGAGCACCGAATTCCCCGCGAAGCCGTTGACGTGGTCGGCCACCGCGCGCAGCCCGTCGGGGTCGGCGGGGTGGTGGCCGCCGTCGCCGGTCACCAGGATCGGCGCCCCCTCGGGACCGAGCCGCAGCGTGAAGAAGGTGCCGATGAGACCGACGGTGCGCGCCTCGAAGTGGTACTCCGACGCGCCGTCGGGCAGCCGGGGCAGGTCGCTCTCCCGCTCCCCCCGTAGCAACGCGTCCGCGTCGAGGGGCAGCGGCCCCAGGTAGCACCGCAGCCCCACCGCGCGCCCGGCGGCCAGCAGGAGGTCGGCGGTCTCGTGCGGCATCGGCGTCCCCGCTCGTCGGGCCGGCACACCGGACCGGCCCGGCTCCGGCGTCACGCGCCATCCTCGCAGAGCGGTGCCAACCGGCAAGTGGCCGCGCGTCGACCGAAGTTGACACCACGTCCCGGCCGCGACCATCATTCTGCTAGTCAACTAGTGGAGTGACGGTTGTGGTCATCAGGTTCACGGTCGAGAGACGACGCGGGGTCGCCGCCTACCAGCAGCTCGTCGAGCAGGTGAAGCAGGCGACGCGCACCGGCGCCCTCAGGGTGGGGGACCAGCTGCCCACCGCCAAGGAGGTGGCCGAGACCTGCGCGGTCAACCCCAACACCACCCTCAAGGCCTACCGGGAGTTGGAACGCGAGGGCCTGGTGGAGCTGGTACAGGGGCGCGGCACCTTCGTCCGCGAGGTGCCCGAGCACCCGCGCCTGGACCCCGGCTCCCCGCTGGTGGCCGAGCTGGCGTCCTGGCTGGACCGGGCGCGGCTGGCCGGGCTCGACCGGCACGCCGTGCAGGCCGCCCTCGACCTGGCCTGGGAGCTGGGCGGCGCCGTGCCCGCGATCGCGGCCGACCGGTCGGGGGAGACCGACCGGCCGGGGCGGGGGGAGCCACGATGACGACCGGCACCATGACGACCGGAGCGGACGGCGTGGCGCTCGAAGTGCGCCGGCTGGGCCGGCGGTACGGCCGGAAGTGGGCCCTGCGCGATGCCACGTTCCGGCTGCCCGCCGGCCGGGTCTGCGGCCTGGTCGGGCCGAACGGCGCCGGCAAGACGACGCTGCTGGAGATCGCCGCCGGCCTCAGGTCCGCGTCCACCGGCCGGGCCGAGATCCTCGGCCACCCGGCGGGCTCGGCGGAGGCCCGCGCCCGCACCGCGTTCCTGCCGCAGGAGAAGCCGCTCTTCCGGCGGTTCACCGTCGCCGAGACGCTCCGCCTGGGCCGGGAGCTGAACCCCGGCTGGGACCAGCGCCTGGCCGAGGACTTCGTCCGCGCCGGCGGCGTGTCGCCGACACAGCGGGTGGGTGGCCTCTCCGGCGGGCAGCGCACCCGGCTCGCCCTCGCCCTGGCGCTCGGCAAGCGGCCCGAACTGGTGCTGCTGGACGAGCCGTTGGCCGACCTGGACCCCCTCGCGCGCCGGGAGACCGTGGCCGCCCTGCTCGGCGAGGTCGCCGAGCGCGGGATCACGGTGCTGCTCTCCAGCCACCTGGTCGCTGAGCTGGACACACTCTGCGACCACCTGCTGCTGCTCTCCCGGGGCGGGCTGCGCCTGGCGGGCGACATCGACGAGATCATCAGCGTGCACCGGATGCTCTCCGCCCCCCTCGGCGGCGACACCGTCCCCGCCGGACTCACCCCGCACACCGTCGTGGAGACCGACCGTCACGGCGACCGGATCACCGCCCTGGTCCGGCCGGGCGGGCCCGTCGACCCCGGCTGGCAGTCCTGGTCGCCGACCCTGGAGGAACTCGTGCTCGCGTACCTCAGGCAGGCCGACCCGCCGCCGCTGATTAGCCCGAGCGCCCATGTCCCGGGCCTGGCCCAGGAGGTGCCGGCATGAGTACCGCGACCAGGACCGCCCCGCAGGGTGACCCCGGGGCGCGGGCCGCCGCCCCGCGCCCCGGCCTCCGCGCCCGCCTCCGCCCGCACGGCATGGTCTGGCTGGTGTGGCGCCAGCACCGAGCCGGCCTCTGGACGGTGCTGGCCCTGGCCGCCGCGACGACCGGCGCCCTGCTCTGGGTGCGCGGCGACCTGGCCGACACCCTCGCGGCCAACCCGCTCGTGGCGGGCGAGGACTTCGACATGGCGCTCGTCCCCCACGTGGACCGCATCGACCTGGTGGGGCTGGCCCTGACCTTCGTTCCGCTGCTGATCGGGGTCTTCCTCGGCGCCCCGCTCTTCGCGGGGGACCTGGAGAGCGGTACCGCCAAACTGGTCGGCGTCCAGTCGTCGAGCAGCCGACGGTGGCTGCTCACCAAGCTCGGCACGGCCGCCGCGGTCGCCTGCCTCGGCGCCGTGGCGGTCGGGCTGGCCTTCCGCGGCTGGTGGGACCTGATCAGTGCCTGGGGCATCGGCCCCACGTTCGAGACGACGCAGGTGTTCGACAGCACGGGACCGGTGCTGGTCGCGATGACGCTGCTGGCACTGCTGATCGGTGCCACCGTGGGCCTCTACCTGCGCCGCACCCTGCCGGCGATGGTCGTCACGCTGGGCATCCTGGTGGCGTTGAAGATCGCCTGGGAACCTTTCCGTCTCGCCTTCGGCAGCACCACCACCGTCACCACCAGCGACGGCACGGCCTCGGGCCCGCCCCGACCGCCGGACGGCGCGGTGCATCTCGACACCTTCCGGCTCGCCGCCGACGGCGGCAGCCACGACGGGGAGTCTTGCGTCCCCCCGGGGCAGGTCGAGCCGGACGACGCGTGGTGCGAGGAGAGCCAGGAGATCGTCGGCTGGTCCGTGGAGTACCTCCCGCTCTCCCAACTCGCCCCCATGCAGTGGCTGTCCGCCGCCGCGCTGGGCGCCGTCGCGCTCGGCGTCGGCGTCCTCCTTCGGCACGCCGCCCGCCGCGCGCTGCGGTAGCCCGGCCGCGCCGGCCGGTCAGCGCGGCGGCGGCGCGCCGGCCGCGGCCAGCCGGGCCCGGGCGGCCGCCCGCACCTCGGGCGTCTCGCTCGGGTCGTCGCGCGACTCGACGATCCGGCCGCGGGTCCCGGGGCGGTCGGGGGCAGTGGCGACGGCCAGCAGCCGGGCGGTCTCCTCGCAGTCCCAGAGGGATTCGGCGCGGGCGAGGTCCAGGCCGCCCTGGTCGATGGCGGCGAGCGCCGTCAGATACGCGGCCCGCTCGTACGAGTGCGGGGTGACCAGCCAGAAACGCCGCAGGTAGGGCACCGCTTCGGCGGCCTTGGGCCCGAACCGCGCCAGCCGCCGGGCGGTGCGGTCGGGGCCGCACCAGCCGGGCGCCGCCCACTGCCGGGCGAGCTTCGCCAAAAGGCCAGGCAGCACCTCGGGGCCGCCGTGGTCGGCCAGCACGTCCGCGCCCAGTCGGGCCAGCCACGGGCGCCCGTCCCGCGCCCACCCCCGGGCCGCCGGCACCGCGCGGGCGCCAAGGTCCTCCACCGCCCTGGTGAGCGCGGGCAACGGCCACCGGCCGTCCGGGGTGCCCAGCCCCGGCACCAGCGGGATCAGGCCTTCCGCCGGCCCCCGCCCGCGCAGCGTACGCAGCGCGTGCACCTTCACGTCGTCCTCGGTGGCGCGGTCGGCCAGCAGGCCGAGCAGCTCCTCGTCGTCGAGCCCGTCCAGGACGGGCCGCGGTGCGAACCGGCGGGCCCGCACCGCGATTCCGAACCGGGTCCACGGCTCGGCGGCCCACGGAGGCTCCGCCTCCCCACCGATCCGCGCGCGTGCCACCTCGCCCAGGTCCGCCCACCACTCCGCCGGCCAGCGCGCCGTCACGGACTCCAGCACGCGGACCCAGTGCTCGCCCGTCCGGACATACTCCCGGAGCCCCTCCCGAGCCTCCTCGCAGCCGGCGAGCGCGAGCGACTCCAACACCTCGCCGGCCCGGGCGCTCGCCTCCTCGTCCCCGGCCAGCTGGTCGATGACCGGCCCCCGGGACAGCTTCAACTCCCGGACCAGCCACGCGAGATACCAGGACCGGTCGTCGACCTGATCCCACCGCCAGTCCCGCCGGACCCCGTCGTACACCCACCCGGCGGCCCCACGCGGATCCGCGCGCGCCCGCAACGCGCCCAGCCCACGCCCCCGTCGCGGCAGACCCTCGACGCAGCCGTGGCCCGCTTACGCCCTCCCACCCCGATCACTCACCCGAGGCACCCTACGCACGACGGCCCGCGTCGGCTTGCCGACGGCGGGGTGCAACCGGCCACGCGACAACCCGCATGCGCATGGCGGTCGCGCGGAGCCGGTGCCCCGTGACCCCGTGGCCAACGGCGCGGCGGTGCGGGACTGCTGCGTGTGGCAGGGGAGTCGGGGTCCGACTCGTGCACTTCCCGGAGGGTGCGATCTCGGGCCATCCCTCCGGCGCCGAGGCGAAGCGGGTGCTGGCGGGCTGGCCCATCGACTCGGCGGCGGTGCGGCACGAGGGGGAGCTGACGGCCAGGGCGGCGGCAGATCTCGGCCTCTGGGTCGTCCTGGGCGCCAGCCACCGCCTGACTCCGCCGAACCGGCCGCACAACAGCCGGCACGTGATCTCCGACCGGGGCTGGCCGGTCGGTCGCCACTCGCGGGGTCCCGGCGACGGCGGTGGTCGGGCACGATGGCGCCATGCGCCCCTTCCGTTTCCTCACCTCAGTCGGCGAACCGTACGACGGCCCGGGCCTGGCCGCCTTCGCGCGGCGCGCGGAGTCCCTCGGCTACAGCGCCGTGGTGATCCCGGACCATCTCGGCACCGACCACGCCCCGGTCCCGCTGCTCTCCGCCGTGGCGGCGGTGACCGAGAGACTCCGGGTCGGCACCTTCGTGTTCAACAACAACCTGCGCCATCCCGCCGTTCTGGCCCAGGAGTTGGCGACGCTTGACCGGCTCTCCGACGGCCGCGTGGAGATCGGCCTGGGTGCCGGCTGGAACCGGCCCGAGCACGACGCGATCGGCCTCCCCTTCGAGCCCGTCGGCACGCGGGTCGCCCGGCTCGCGGAATCCATCCGGGTCCTCAAGGGCTGCTTCGGCGAGGAGCCGTTCTCCTGTCGCGGCGAGCACTACACGATCACGGACTTCGATGCGCTACCGAAGCCGGTCCAGCGCCCGCACCCGCCGTTCTTCGTCGGTGGCGGGGGGAAGCGCCTGCTGACCCTGGCCGCCAAGGAGGCCCAGATCATCGGCCTGGCGCCCCGGATCGGGCGGGACGGCAAGGGTCTGCCGACCCTCGACACACCGAGCATCACGGTCGCGGCCACCGAGGAGAAGGTGCGCTGGATCCGCGAGGCGGCCGGCGACCGTTTCCCCGAGCTGGAGCTGAACACCTACCCGACCGGCGGCCCGATGGTCGTCACCGCCGACGCCAGGGGTGAGGCCCGCAGACGGGCGGACGCGCTCCGCGCGCGCACGGGGGTCGAGCTGACCGTCGGGGAAATCCTGGAGTCGCCGCATGTGTTCATCGGCTCGGTCAGGGAACTGACCCAGAAGCTGCTGGACTTGCGCGAACGCCTGGGCATCAGCTCCTTCCTCCTCGACGAGACGGAGGCCGCGGCCCCGATCGTGGCGGCGCTGGCGGGACGCTGAGCCCCGAAGTCCCGCACGGCTGGCCGTGGTTGCTCGCGGTTGTCGCCACCCGACCGCTGTGGCGCAGCTGACGCCGGGGCCGCGAGCCCGGCACCGGGTGGCAGGCCCAGCCCCGCTCCGAGGCGACGCGCGGGACGTTCCCGGCCCCGCGCCCCGGCAGGGGTGCCCCCAGAGCGCCGGTCGCGCCCCAACCCACGGCAGGACCCCACCTGCCGCGTCCTCCGCTCGACGCGCCGGTCCACGCGCGCCCGGTAGAACGCCGTGTCGCTTTCCCACCCCAGCGCCACCGGCGTCACGCACCAGCGCGGGACGAACGGGAACCGGCCCAGCGTGGCGTCCAGCATCCGCGTCGCGGCGTCCTCGGTGCCCGGCAGCACGTGGACGACCAGCCGCCCCACGTGGCCTCGATCGAGATCTCCCCGACGTCGAGGACGGCCCGGCGGTACGGAGCCCTTCGCGCGCACCTGACGCGGGGCGCTTCTCCGCAGCCCGCGCACCGCACTCACGGGGGACGGCGCCTGCGCCACCTCAGTGGCCGTCGACGAGTAGAGCAGGTCCCGCTTCACCGTGCGGCTGACCGACGCCTCCGGCACCCGGCGGACGCCGGCCGGGGACCCCCCCGCCCCTCACCCGCGCCACCGTCGTCCCCGGCGCCACGGTGCCCACGGGCGGCCTCGCCGCTCGGGCGGATCCGGCCGCCGGCCGCAACGCCCGCCGCTGACCGGCAGAAACGGCGCAAGCCGCTGCCGTTCCGCATCCGTGCGGTGACCCCGCCCCATGCCCACCCCAGCGAGTCAGGCTCAGACCGTCACACGATCGCCCGGACTCCTAGGCCCTCGTCGCCGCTCCGGCGCGCGCCCGCCGTCCGCGCCGGGCCAGGCGGCCGCGCGCAGCAGCCGCAGCCCGTTGAGGCCGACGATGACGGTGGAGCCCTCGTGGCCGGCGACACCGAGCGGCAGCGGCAGCGTGCCGAACAGGTCCCAGGCGACCAGCACGGCGATGAACGTCCCCGCGATGACCAGGTTCTGCACCACGAGGCGCCGCGCCGTGCGCGACAGCCGCACCATGGCGGGGACGGCGGCGAGTTCGTCGCGCACCACCACGGCGTCGGCCGTCTCCAGCGTCAGGTCGGCGCCGACCCCGCCCATCGCGACCCCGCAGTGGGCGGTGGCCAGCGCGGGCGCGTCGTTGACGCCGTCGCCGACGACCAGCACCCGGTGGCCGCGCGCCTGCCAGTCGCGGACCGCGGCCACCTTGTCCTGCGGCAGCAGGCCGGCCCTGACCTCGGTGATGCCGACCTCGGCCGCCAGGTGCCGGGCGGCGGGCTCGTGGTCGCCGGTCAGCAGCACCGGCGCCCGGCCGGTGAGGGCGGTGAACGCGGCGACGGTGGCCGCCGCGTCCGCCCGCGCCCGGTCCGCGACGCCCAGCACCCCGACGGGCACCCCGTCGCGTTCCACGACCACCACGGTGCGGCCGGCCGCCGCCAACTCGGCCAGCTCCTCGGCGAGCCCCACGCCGTCGCCGGTGAGTTGGGCGGGGGAGCCGATCCGGACCCGGTGGCCCCCGACGGTGGCGGCCACCCCCCGCCCGGGCAGCGCGGCGAAGTCCGTGGCGGTCGGCGGCGCCAGGCCCCGTTCCCGGGCGGCGGCGACCACGGCGCGGGCCAGCGGGTGTTCGCTGGGGTGCTCGGCTGCGGCGGCCAGCCGCAGCAGGGCGGCCTCGTCCAGCCCGCCGCCGGGCAGCGGGCGCACGTCGGTGACCCGCGGTGTGCCCTCGGTCAACGTGCCGGTCTTGTCGAGGGCGACGACGTCGATCTGGCCGAGCCGTTCCATGACCACGGCGGACTTGGCCAGCACCCCGTGCCGGGCGCCGTTGGCGATGGCGGACAGCAGCGGCGGCATGGTGGAGAGCACCACCGCGCACGGCGAGGCCACGATCATGAACGTCATCGCGCGCAGCAGGGCGGACCGGAACGGGTCGCCGAGGGTGAGGGGGACGGTGAAGATGGCGAGGGTCGCGATGACCATGCCGAGCGAGTAGCGCTGTTCGACCTTCTCGATGAAGAGCTGGGTGGGCGCCTTGGTCTCGGCGGCTTCCTCCACCATGCGCACGATCCGGGCCAGTACCGAGTCCGCCGGGTCGCGGGTCACCCGGACCCGGAGCACGCCGGTGCCGTTGACGGTGCCGGCGAACACCTCGTCGCCCGCCCGCTTGGCGGCCGGCAGCGGCTCGCCGGTGATGGTGGCCTGGTCGACGTCGCTGACCCCGGAGACCACCAGGCCGTCGCCGCCGACCCGTTCGCCGGGGCGGACCAGGATCTGGTCCCCGACGCCGAGGGCGCCGGCTTCGACGGTCTCCTCGGTGCCGTCCGCCCGCAGCCGGGTCACGGTGTGCGGGGCGTGGTCGAGCAGGCCGCGCACGGAGTCGGCGGTCCTGGCGGTCGCGACCGCCTCCAGGGCGCCCGAGGTGGCGAAGATGACGATCAGCAGGGCGCCGTCGAGCACCTGGCCGATCGCGGCCGCGCCCAGCGCCGCGACCACCATCAGCAGGTCCACGTCCAGCGTCTTCTCGCGCAGCGCCAGCAGCCCCGCCCAGCCGGGTTCCCAGCCGCCGGTGACATAGGTCGCCAGGAGGAGCGTGCCCCAGGACCAGCCGGGGGCGCCCAACAGGTGGAGGGGCAGGGCGAGCAGGAACAGCACCAGGGCCGCCAGCGCCCAGCGGGCCTCCGGCAGCGCCAGCACGCGGAGCCGGCGGCGGGGTCGGGCGGGCGGCAGGGACCGCTGGCCGGGGAGAGCGGGCATGACGGGGCACCCCTTCGCGGGTGGGTGGCACGAGCGCCTCAGCATACCGGATCATCTGAACAGGTCTTCAGGTGTCGCGGGTAGGGTGCACCCATGGGCCACCAACGCGTCACCCCCGTCACCGCCACCACCCGCGAACGCCTCGACGCGGTCGGCCCCGCCGATGTCGCCGCCACCCTCCAGGCCCTGGCTACCCCCTCCCGCCTGCACATCCTGGCCCGCCTCCAGGAAGGCCCCTGCGCGGTCGGCGACCTCGCGGAAGCCGTCGGCATGGAGCCGTCCGCCTGCTCCCACCAGCTGCGGCTGCTGCGCAACCTCGGCCTGGTCACCGGCGAACGCCGGGGCCGCTCGATCGTCTACGCCCTCTACGACGACCACGTCGCCGAACTCCTCGACCAAGCGCTCTACCACGTCGAGCACCTGCGCCTCGGCCTGCGCGACACCGCCTCCCCGGCGCCCGGCGACTGACCGCACCCCGCCCCGGCGTCGCGACCCGGCGCCCCGCCCCGGCGTCGCGGCACGGTGGCCGCCGGTGTCCGCGCCGCCGCCCGGCCCGACCGGGCCGCGAGGGCCCGGAAGGGGCCCGGAAGGGGGCCGGCCGAGGCGAGGGCCGCCGTCCCACCCCTGACCGGGGGTGGGACGGCGGCCGTCAGCCCGTGGACCTGGTCAGCCCTGCGGGACTTCCTGGATCAGCCAGAGCCGGTCCTTGCTCCACCACGGGTCGAGCAGGGTGATCCAACTGTCCATGTGGTCGGGGTGGGTCAGCCCGAGCACATAGCGGGTTCCGGTGAGGGCGATCTGGTAGTAGTCGCCCCGACGCCGCAGCTGCCACTGGTCACGGGCCTGCGGCAGCTGCTTCTCCAGCAGGATGGGGCCCTGGTAGCGGATGTTCTCGTAGACGGCGGTGTCCTCCTGCTTGCGCAGCGGTTCCAGGAACCGGTCCGTCGCGACGTGCCGGATGCTGTAGGTGTCGGAGCCGGTCGGGGTGAGATCGAATCTGTGGTGGCCCTGGAGACGCTCGTGGTCTTCCCGGAGCGCCTTGAGGTGCTGTCGCTTGTTGACGAAGGAGTCGGGGATCAGCACCCCGCCGGTGTGCGCGCTGATGATCATCCGCTCGCCCGTCAGTTGTTCCGGAGCGGCGGACAGTTCCGTGGACTCGATGGTCATCCTTGCCTCGTTCACTCGTCGCGGGTGTTGCTCTGCACGCCGAGTCAGATGCTTGCCCACGGGCCGGTGGCCCGCGCCTGGCTCGGGCCGGTTTCACCCGAACGTGGCGGCCTGTCCGCGCGCCCCGCGAGCCCCTGGGCTCGCCACCCGCGCTCGGGCCGCTCGCCGCGCCCCCGCCCTGGTCAGGCACCCCGGCGCGCGGCGTCACCGTGGGCGCTGAGTGGCGAGGAAGGTGCGGACGAGGGGGCTGGCGACGGCACGGAACTCCTCGAAGTAGGCGTGCCGGGCGCCGGGGATGAGGTGGAGCCGGGCGCCGGGCACGCGCTGGGCGAGGAGCGCCGCGTTGGCGGTGGGGTTGAGCAGGTCGTCCTCGCCGTGCACCACCAGGGTGGGGGCGGTGATCCGCGGCAGGAGGTCCCAGGCGTTGTGCCGGTTGCTGGCCGTCAGGTGCTGGCGCCGGGCCCGGGGGGACATCGTCGGGTCGCCGAGGGTGTGGAACGGGCCGGGGTGCCTGGCCAGCCAGTCGGGGGTGTACATCAGCTCCCGCAGGGCCTGTCGCGCCGCCTGGGTGTCGGCCTGGGCCAGCGCGAGGTTGACGTGCTCGGCGCGCGGCACGCTCTGCGGGCCGCCGGGGGCGGTGCAGCCGAGAACCAGGGCATCGACCCGGTGGGGGTGGCGGGCGGCGAGCTGTTGGGCGACCCGGCCGCCGAGCGAGGTGCCGTAGACGGCGGCCCGCCCGATGTCGAGCGTGTCCAGGACCGCGACGACGTCCCGCGCGAACTGCTCGGTGCTGTAAGGGGTTTCGGGCCGGTCGCTGTCGCCGGTGCCGCGGTAGTCGAGGGTGACGGTGGTGTGTGCGGCCGCGAAGTCGTCCCGGACGGGGTCCCACCAGTGGTGGTCGTTGGACTGGCCGGCCAGCAGCACCAGCGGGGGCCCCTGGCCCCGGACCTGGTAGGCGATGCGTGTCCCGTCGGACGCCGTCGCGTGCGTCATGTCCCGCTCTCCCGCCCCGTTCGGCCGCGCTGTTCCGTCGGGCAGGGTACCGCCCACCGGGCGCGCCGCCCCGGCCTGGTCGTTCCGCCGGGCGGGGCGGGGATCACACAACCCCCTTGCCCGGCCCGGCGGAACGGCCGGCGGTGGGTCAGTTGCCGGCGAGGGCCTTGCCGGCGTCGCGGGCGGCGGCGAGCGCCGCGGTGTGCTGCTCCTGGGCGAGGTCGCGCAGCTCCTCCATGCCCGGGGTGGTGGCGGCGAGGGTCAGCTCACGCTTGATGACGGTCAGCTCGCCCTCCCAGATGTCGGCGAGGACGCGCTCCAGGTAGGGGGTGGAGTGGTCCCAGCCGGCGCGGGGCGCGCCGGGGCCGTAGCCGCCGCCGAGGGCGGTGGCCAGCACGGTGGGGGTGCCCTTCAGCAGCGGGGTGGTGGGGCCGGCGCCGGCGATGACGAGGTCGACCCACGTCTTGAAGTGCTGCGAGACGCCGTAGTTGTACAGCGGGACGGCCAGGATCGCGGCGTCCGCGTTCTGCAGCTCCTCGGCGAGGGTCGCGGCCAGGGCCAGCGCGTCGAGCTGACCGGGGGAGCGGTCCGCCTCGGCGGTGAAGGCGCCGGTGGTGGCGAGGGCCCAGGCGTCACCGGGCAGCGCGTCGGTGCCCAGGTGGCGACGGGTCACGGTCCCCTCGGGGTGCGCCGCGGTCCACTCGGCCTCGGCTATGTCGGCGATCTCGGCGCTGGCGGAGGTGCCGGGCAGGATGCTGGCGTCCAGACGGAACAGGTTCATGGTGGTGGGTCCTCGGTGGGAAGAGAGCCGGTGGGGCGAACGGTTGGGTGGTCTGTGGGAACGCCGAAGAGCCGGAAGCCCGGGTCGGATGGCGGCCGCACGAACAGCCTAAACGGACTTTACCCCGTTTCGTATTCCGGGCGGTAGGTTGGCCGGGTGGACCGCTCATTCGTGCCCTTCGGAAAGCCGCGCGCCGAACGCGCCGACGCGGTGCGCAACCGCGAACACCTGCTGCGGACCGCCCGGGAGATGATCGCCGAGCTCGGGATCGAGCGGGTCACGATGGACGGCCTGGCCGAGCGCGCCGGCCTGGGCAAGGGCACCGTCTTCCGGCGCTTCGGCAGCCGCGCCGGGATCTTCCGCGCGCTGCTGGACGCCGACGAGCGACGCTTCCAGCAGCACGTCATCTCCGGACCGCCACCGCTGGGGCCCGGCGCCGAGCCCGTCGAGCGGCTCCTCGCCTACGGCCGCGCCCGGATCACCTTCCTCCTCGACCACCACGCCATCGCGCGGGCCTCCTTCGAGCGTGGCCGGCCCGTCCCGGCCGGCGACCCCTCGGTCACCCAGCTGCACATCCGGATGCTGCTGCGCCAGATCGGCCCGATCCCCAGCCTGGACGGCATCGCGATCCAGCTGACCGCCGCGCTGGAAGGCCCGCTGTTGCTCTACGTCTCCCGCCCCGAGACCGACGTGGGTCTGGCGGCCGAGACGGGCGCGTTCCTCGGCGACGCCTGGCAGACTCTGATCGAACGCCTGGTCCGCTGACCCCCGCGTCCTGACCCCGGTCCGCCCCTCGCCGGCCGCCACCCGGTCAGCCCGCCCGGCCGCCGCGCCCACCCTCCGCCCGCCTCCCTCCCGACCGTCGGTGGGAGCAGCTCCGACCTGCCCTTTCAGCGGGCCGACCGGCCTGCGGCGGGTCGCCGTCCGGCCCGCCCGCCGGCCCCCGCCGTGACCTCCGTCGCGCCGTCGGGAGCACCGGCCCACGCCCCGGACCCCGGCGTGTTCGATGCCCGTCGGTTTTAAGTCAGGTGCTTGACTTACTGTCGGTGGGGATCCTTCACTGAGAGTGGAACCAGCGGCGGTTCCCCCACGACGGAGAGCGGTGGCGTCATGACCGGCCAGACCCCCCGAGCGGACCGAGCCAGCCACACCCGCGACGCCATACTGACGGCGGCCGAACGGCTCTTCGCCGAACGGGGCGTGGTCGCGGTCTCCAGCCGGCAGATCAGCGAGGCCGCCGGGCAGGGCAACAACACGGCCGTCGGCTACCACTTCGGCGGCAAGGCCGGCCTGGTCCGGGCCATCGTCCGCCGGCACGCGGACGGCATGGACGCCCTGCGGGCCGGGATGCTCGCCGGCCTCGGCGACTCCACCGACGTCCGGGAGTGGTGCGACTGCCTGGTCCGGCCGAGCACCGAGTACCTCGCCACGCTCGGCGGCCAGAGCTGGTACGCGCGGTTCGCCGCCCAGGTGATGACCGACCCGGTGCTGCGGGAGGACGTGCTCGACGAGGCGCTGGGCCGCCCCACGCTGCGCCGTGCCATCGAAGGGCTCAACCGTTGCCTCCCGGCGCTGCCACCCCAGGTGCGGCTGCTGCGCGTCGAGATGGCCCGCACCCTGCTGGTGCACTCGCTCGCCGAACGGGAACGCGTCCTGGCCCAGGACCCGCGGGCCGACGGCGTCGGCTGGTCCGAGCACACCACCGCGCTGGTCGACGTCCTCGTCGGCCTCTGGCTCGCCCCCGCCACCCCGGCCGCCGCCGGCAGACCCCTGGCCGCCCCCGCGCGCCCCGGACCCTGCCCGGCCGGGGACCCGTCGTGAGCGGCGCGGCGAGCGCCCCGGCGAGCGTGCTGATCGTCGGGGCGTCCGCCGCCGGCCTGGCCACCGCCGAGGCGCTGCGCCGCCGCGGCTACCCCGGCGCGCTGACCGTGCTGGGTGCCGAGCCCCACCCGCCCTACGACCGGCCGCCGCTGTCCAAACAACTCCTCGCCGGCCACTGGGACGCCGCCCGCACCCGGCTGCGCGCCCCCGCCGCGCTGGCGGCGCTCTCCGCCGACTTCCTGCTCGGCGACCCGGCCGTCGCCCTCGACGCCGCCGACCGAACCGTCCACACCGCCGCCGGCCGCACGCTGCGCGCGGACCGCGTGGTGATCGCGACGGGCCTGCGCCCCCGCGCGTTACCCGGCCGGCCCCGACCCGCCGGCGTCCACCCGCTGCGCACGCTGGACGACGCGCTGGCCCTGCGCGCGGCGCTGCGGCCGGCGACCCGCCTCGTCGTGGTCGGCGACGGCGTGCTGGGCAGCGAGGTCGCCGCCACCGCCGCCACCGCCGGCGACCTGGACGTCACCCTGGTCGGCCCGCGACCCGCCCCCATGGCCGGGCAGTTGGGCCCCGTCGTCGCGGCGGAGCTGGCCGCCCTGCACACCGAGCACGGGGTCCGCCTGCGACCCGGCTCGGCGGTGGTCGGACTCACCGAGGCCGACGGCCGGGTGACCGGCGTGCGGCTGGCCACCGGCGCGGTGCTGCCGGCGGACGTGGTGGTCCTCGCGATCGGTGCCGAGCCCAACACCGCCTGGCTCGCCGGCAGCGGCCTGCGGATCGCGGACGGGGTGGTCTGCGACGCCCACTGCCGCGCGGCCGACGGCGTCTACGCCGCCGGGGACGTGGCCCGTTGGCACCACCTCGGGTTCGACCGGCTGGTGCGCTGGGAGAACCGCGCCAACGCCACCGAGCAGGCGCTGGCCGTCGCCGGCGCGCTCCTGGGCGACGAACGGCCCTACCGGCCCGTCCCCTCCACCTGGACCGACCAGTTCGACGCCCGCCTCCAACTCCACGGCCTGCCCGCCGCGGGGGACACGGTCACCATCGCCGAAGGCGCCATCGCCGAGCGCCGTTTCGTCGCGGTCTACCGACGCGGGGACACCGTGACCGGCGTCCTCGGCTGGAACATGCCCAAGCAGGCCCGGCTCCTCCGACACCACCTCACCCCCACCCCCGCCAGCTAGCGCCCCGCTACCGCCTCGCGAAGGGACTGCCTTGAGTCAGGAACTCCCCACGCCCCCCACCATGGTTGAGCCCCCCGAATTCCCGATGCCCCGGGCCAGCGGCTGCCCGTTCGACCCCCCACCGTCCCTCCGGGAGCGGCAGCAGGCCGGCCCGCTCACCCGCGTCAGCCTGTGGGACGGCAGTACCCCGTGGCTGGTGACCCGGTACGCCGAGCAACGGGCGCTGCTCGCCGACCCACGGGTCAGCGCCGACATCACCCGCCCCGGATACCCCAGTTCGGCCCCGGTGCCGGCGCAGGGCAACAGCATCGGGTTCATCCTGATGGACGATCCGGAGCACGCCAGGCTGCGGCGGATGGTCACCGCCCCGTTCACCATCCGCCGGGTCGAGGCGATGCGCCCCCGCGTCCAGCGGATCGTCGACGACCTGATCGACACGCTGCTGGCCGGCCCCAGGCCGGTCGACCTGGTGACGGCCTTCGCGCTGCCGGTGCCGTCGCTGGTGATCTGCGAACTCCTCGGCGTCCCCTACGCCGACCACGACTTCTTCCAGGCGAACAGCGCGACCATCATCAACCGGGAGGTGACCCAGGAACAACGGTTCGCCGCGCACGGCAGGTTGACCGACTACCTGGACCGCCTGGTGGCCGAGAAGCTGGCCGAGCCCCGCGAGGACCTGCTGTCCAGCCTCGCCGACCGGGTCAGGGCCGGCGAGCTGTCCCGCGCCCAGGCGGCCCAGATGGGGGTGCTGCTGCTGATCGCCGGCCACGAGACCACCGCCAACATGATCGCGTTGGGCACCCTCGCCCTGCTCCAACACCCCGACCAGCTCGCCCAGTTGCGGGCCACGGACGACCCGGCCCTGGTGGCCGGGGCGGTCGAGGAACTGCTGCGTTACCTGCACATCACGCACAGCGGCCGGCGCCGGGTGGCCCTGGCGGACATCGAGATCGCGGGGGAGACCATCCGGGCCGGCGAGGGGCTGATCCTCGCCAACGACATCGGCAACCGCGACCCGTTGGCCTTCCCCGACGACCCCGACCGGCTCGACATCCGGCGCGACGCCCGCCACCACGTCGCCTTCGGGTTCGGCGTGCACCAGTGCCTGGGTCAGCCGCTCGCCCGGCTGGAACTCCAGGTCGTCTACGGCACCCTCTACCGGCGCGTCCCGACCCTCCACCTCGCCACCGATCCGGACCGGATCCCGTTCAAGCACGACGGGTCGGTCTACGGCGTCTACGAACTCCCCGTCAGCTGGTGACCGGGCGCCGGGCCCGGCACCCCGCCGCCCGCCCGGGCCAACCGCCGACCCACCAACCCCTCGCACGTGAGGAACACTGATGCAGATCTCCCTGGACCAGGACAGGTGTGTGGCCTCCGGCCAGTGCGTGATGGCCGCCCCCGAGGTCTTCGACCAGCGTGAGGAGGACGGCATCGCCATCCTCCTCACCACCACCCCGAGCCCCGACGACACCGACAACGTCCGCCACGCCACCGCCGTCTGCCCGGCCCTGGCCATCCAACTCACCGAGTAGCGCACCCGCCCGGGCCGCCCGGCGCGCACCGACCGCGTGCCGGCCGGCCCGGGGCGCCTCGACGGTGCTCCCCCCCAAGCCTCGTTCCCGACGCGGTGGTGCACCGCGAAGCCCATCCCCCCCACCACGGGAACGGCGTGTCCTCGCGAGCGGACGGCCGCCACCCCGCGCCCGGTGGCCCGGCCACCGAAGCCGGTCCGCACCGCACAGGGGGGCGGACGGTCGCCGGGAAGACCGCCCGGTTCCCGTGCCACATCGAGATCACCGGGCATGACCGCCGGTCGGCGAAGGTGTCGGCGGGCTCGGCACACGGAGGCGACCGACCCGACCGGCCGGCGGAGTGGGCGACGTTCGCCCACCCGACGCGGCCCGTTGCGCGGCGACATCGCCGCTGGCCCGGCCCCGGCCCCGCCGTCAGTGGGGGAGGGCCGGGGCCAGCAGGGTCGCCGGCTGGTCCAGGGCGGTGCGGACCGCGAGCCCGGCCGCGCCGCGCAGCGGCCCGTCCGGGCCGAGCGGCGAGGCGGTCACCGGCAGCGGCGTGGGCCGGCCGCCCGCCGCCACCGTGGTGCGGCGAGCCAACTCCCGCCGCAGCGGCGGCAGCAGCCAGGGCGCCAGCCGGCTGAGCGTGCCGCCGATCACCACCTGGCGCGGGTCGAGCAGGTTCACCGCGCCGGAGAGCGCGATGCCCAACGCGGTGCCGGCCCGCCGCACGGCGCGCAGCGCGGTGGCCTCGTCCGCCTCGCAGCGTGCGGTCAGCGCGCCCAGCCGCACCCCCGGGCCCGGCTCGATCCCGGCCGCGCGCAGCACCGCCTCCTCGCCCGCGTAGGTCTCCAGGCAGCCCCGCCCGCCGCAGCCGCAGACCGGGCCCTCCGGGCGGACCGGGACATGCCCCAGCTCGCCGCCGAACCCGTGGGCGCCGGCCAGCAGATGGCCGTCCACCACGATCGAGGCGCCGATGCCGATCTGGGCCGAGACATAGACGAAGCTGTCCGCCGCCGGCTCGGTGCGTGACCACAGCTCGGCCAGCCCGCCGAGGCTGGCCTCGTTGTGCACGGTGACCGGCCCCAGGTCCGTGGGCAGCAGGCCGGCCAACTCCACGTCCCGCCATCCCAGGTTGGGTGCCCGCAGCACGGTGGAGCCGGCCCGGGTGACCAGCCCGGGCACGGCCACGGCCAGCCCCGCCGGCCGCAGCCCGACCCGGACCGCCTCGGCCCGCGCCCGGCCGGCCAGCGCCCGCAGCTCGGCGAGCACGGCGGCCGGCTCGCGCTGCTGGTTGCGGACCTCCCGCTCCACCCGGACCCGGATCTCACCGCGCAGGTCGGCGGCGCACACCGCCAGCCGGTCCACCCCGACCTCGGCGCCGAAGCCGCAGGGGCCCCGGTCGGTCAGCCGCAGCTGGGTGCCGGGCCGGCCCACCGACCCTGAGCGCCCCGGGCCCTCCTCGACCAGCAGCCCGCCGCGCAGCAGCTCCTCCACCAGGGTGGAGACGGCGGCCCTGGTCAGCCCGATCCGGGTGGCCACGGCGGCGCGGGAGAGCGAACCCTCGGCGGCCAGGGTGTGCAGCACCCGGGCGAGGTTCTGCTGCCGCATCGCGAACTGCGGGGTGGTGGCCTGCTGGGCCGCTGGGCCGTCCGGCCGGCTCGGCGACACGGGCTGGGTCACGGGGTCTCCGACCTGTGGGGGACGGGGCGCACGGCCGGCCGGGCGCCGGACCGGTGCCGGATCACGGTCGGCGCAGCAGGGCGTCCGCGTCGGTCAGGGTCTCGCCGAGCCGGGCCAGCGCCGCCTCGTCCCTGGCCACCGCCGGCAGCGCCGGGCCACGCGCGGTGTCCCAGCCGCGGGCCACCGCCGCCGCGTCCCGGCCGAGCAGCACCCCGGCGGCCTGGGCGGCGGCGCCCAGCGCCACCAGCTCCTCGGCCACCGGCACCTGGACCGGGCGCCCGGACAGCCGGCGCACCGTCTCCCGCCAGGCCGTGCCCCGGGCCCCGCCGCCGATCAGCAGGATCGGCTCGTCCCGGCTGGCGCCCGGGTCCAGCACCAGGTCCAGCGCCTTGAGCAGCGCGAACACCGCCCCGTCGTAGGCGGCCTGCAGCAGCTGCCCGGCCGAGGTGTCGTGCCGCAGCCCGTGCACCAGGCCGGTCGCGTACGGCAGGTCGGGGGTGCGTTCCCCGTCCAGGAACGGCAGCACCACGGCCGTGCCGCCGGCCTCCACCGCCTCCCGGTCCCGGCTGAGCAGGGCCGCGAACCGGTCCACCGCGAGCGTGCAGTTGAGGGTGCAGGCCAGCGGCAGGAACGCGGTGCCGGCGTCGGCGAAGCCGGCCACCGTGCCGCTCGGGTCGGCCGGCCGGCGCTCGCTGACCGCGTAGACCGTGCCCGAGGTGCCCAGGCTGAGCACCGGGCGGCCGGGCTCCAGTCCCAGGCCCAGCGCACCGGCCATGTTGTCGCCGGTGCCGGCGGCCACCGGGATGCCGGCCGGCAGCGGCAGGCCGGCGGCGACCGTGCCGGCCGCCTCGCCCGGCGCCACGACCCGGGGCAACAGCGCCGGGTCCAGGCCGACGTGGGCCAGGATCTCCGCGTCGTAGTCGCCGGTCGCGGTGGACCACCAGCCGCTGCCCGAGGCGTCGCCCCGGTCCGTGGTGCCGTCGGCCAGGCCCTGACCGGTGAGCCGGCCGGTCAGGTAGTCGTGCGGCAGCCGCACCGCGCGGGTCGCCTCGGCGGCGGCCGGCTCGTGCTCCCGCAGCCAGGCCCACTTGGTGACCGAGAAGGAGGCAGCCGGCACGCTGCCGACCCGCTCGGCCCAGGCTCCCGGGCCGCCCAACTCGTCCAGCAGCCGGTCCCGTTGGGGCGCGGAGCGGGTGTCGTTCCAGAGCAGCGCGTTGCGCACCGGGCGGCCGGCCGCGTCCAGCGTCACCAGCCCGTGCTGCTGCCCGGCGACGGCCACCGCGGCCGCCCGGGTGGCCGGCTCGCCGCACTGGGCGAGCGCCGCGGTCAGTGCCGCCCACCACACCTCGGGGTCGCTGTCGTGCTCGGCGGTCACCTGGTGCGGCGCCTGGCCCCTGGCCACCACGGCGCCGGTGGCCGAATCCACCACCACCACCTTGGTGGACTGGGTCGAGCTGTCCACACCGACAACCAGGGGGCCTTCTGCTGCGGTCATGCGCCGATCCTCTCTGAGCCCGGGGCGAGGGGGGTTCCACAGTCGGGTCCTCGCATACTAATTTGTTAACGGCCATGACGAAATACTGGGGAGCCGAGGAGCCGCCATGTCATTCCAGCCCACCCCCGAGGACAAGTTCAGCTTCGGTCTGTGGACCGTCGGCTGGCGCGGGAACGACCCGTTCGGCGACGCCACCCGGCCCGTGCTCGACCCCGTCGAGTCGGTCAACCGGCTGGCCGAGCTGGGCGCCTGGGGCGTCACCTTCCACGACGACGACCTGATCCCGTTCGGCGCCTCGGCCACCGAGCGCGACGGGCACATCAAGCGCTTCCGGCAGGCGCTGGACGCCACCGGTGTGGTGGTGCCGATGGTCACCACCAACCTCTTCACCCACCCCGTCTTCAAGGACGGCGGCTTCACCTCCAACGACCGCGAGGTGCGCCGCTTCGCGCTCCGCAAGGTGCTGCGCAACATCGACCTCGCGGCCGAGCTGGGCGCCCAGACCTTCGTCGCCTGGGGCGGCCGGGAGGGCGCCGAGAGCGGCGGGGCCAAGGACGTCAGGTCCGCCCTCGACCGCTTCAAGGAGGGCTTCGACCTGCTGGCCGACTACGTGGTCAGCAAGGGCTACGACCTGCGGTTCGCCATCGAGCCCAAGCCCAACGAGCCGCGCGGCGACATCCTGCTGCCGACCGTCGGCCACGCGCTGGCCTTCATCGAGCGGCTGGAGCGCCCCGAGCTGTTCGGCGTCAACCCCGAGGTGGGCCACGAGCAGATGGCCGGCCTGAACTTTCCGCACGGCATCGCCCAGGCACTGTGGGCGGACAAACTCTTCCACATCGACCTCAACGGCCAGACCGGCATCAAGTACGACCAGGACCTGCGCTTCGGCGCCGGCGACCTGCGGTCCGCCTTCTGGCTGGTCGACCTGCTGGAGAACGCCGGCTACGCGGGTCCGCGGCACTTCGACTTCAAGCCGCCGCGCACCGAGGACATCGACGGCGTCTGGGCCTCGGCCGCCGGCTGCATGCGCAACTACCTGATCCTCAAGGAGCGCGCCGCCGCCTTCCGGGCCGACCCCGCCGTCCAGGAGGCGCTGCGCGCCGCCCGGGTCGACGAACTGGCCCGGCCGACCCTGGCCGAGGGCGAGGGCTTCGAGCAACTGCTCGCCGACACCTCGGCGTTCGAGGAGTTCGACGCGGACGCCGCGGCGGCCAGGGGCATGGCCTTCGAGGCGCTCGACCAGCTGGCGATGGACCACCTGCTGGGCGTCCGGGGCTGACCTCCGGCCGGCCGGTGTGCTCCTCGTCCCGGGGAGCCGTCAGCCGGCCTCGGGGAAGAGGCAGAACTCGTTGCCCTCCGGGTCGGCCAGCACCAGGTGGCCCTCGTGCCGGGCCACCACCCGGGCCCCGAGGGCGGTCAGCCGCGCGGTCTCGGCCGCCGGGTCGGCCGCCCTCAGGTCCAGGTGCACCCGGTTCTTGCCCCGCCGGCCCTCCGGCACCAGCTGGAACCACACCCGGGGGCCCGCCGCCCCGACCGGCTCCACCAGCACGGTCGGGTCGTCCGCCGGGTCGAGGACGCCCAGCGTCCGCAGCCGGGCCAACTCGGCCTCGTCGTACGGGGCCACCGCGTACCCGTCCAACGCCGCGGCCCAGAAGCGGGCCACGGCCGAGGGGCGGGCCGCGTCGAAGACGATGTCGTGAAGTCGCGCCATCGGGCCATCCTGGAAGGCCGAAGGCCCCGGCGCCACCCGATACTTCGAGACGCCAAAACCGCCGGCCCAAGCCCCGGCCTCAGCCGGCGCGGGCCGCCCGCCGGGTGGTGAGCGCCGTCAGCCCGGCGCCGACCAGCAGTACCCCGAGCCAGCCCAGCACCCCCAGCCGCTCACCCACGACCAGCACCGCCAACAGCGCGGCCACCAGCGGTTCGAGCAGGCTCAGGGTGGTCGCGGCGCTGGTCCGCACCCGAGCCAGCCCGGCCCCGAAGAGCAGGTAGGCCAGGCACATCGGGACCACCGCCAGATAGCCGACCACGGCCAGCCCGCGGGCCGAGCCCAGCAGGCCGCCGCCGGTCAGCGCCAGCAGCGGCAGCAACACCACCGCGCCCAGCCCGAAGAGCGCCCCCATGGTGGCGCGCGAGCCGTGGCCGTCGCCGATCAGCCGTGCCGCGCAGTAGCTGTACCCGGCGTAGCCGGCGCCGGCGAGCAGCCCCAACGCGACGCCGGCGGCCGGCCGTTGGCCGCCGGCCGAGCCGTCGCCAGCGAAGACGAGGGCGGCGCAGCCGACGCCGGCCGCGCCGGTCGCCAGCCACCAGCGGCGGCTGAGCCGCAGGCCCTCGCAGCAGCGTTCCAGCAGGGCGGCGAAGACCGGCGCCGAGCCGATGCTCACCACCGTGCCGACCGCCACCCCGGCCCAGCTCATCGAGGTGTAGAAGGCCAGCGGGTAGCCGACGATGGCCGCCGCGCCGCACAGCAGCCAGCGGGGCGCGCCGCGCCGGACCACCGCCCAGGCGGCGCGGCCGGCCAGCAGCAGGGTGAACAGCCCGCCCAGGCCCATGGTGGCGGCGCCGATGGCCAGCGCGGAGGCGCCGTCCGGGGCCAGGCTGGCGGCCGTCCCGGTGGTGCCCCAGAGCGCGGCGGCGGCGAGCACCAGCCAGGCCCCGGTGCGGTCGGGGGTGCCGGCGGCGCCCTGGGGGAGTGGCGAGGCGGGGGAGGTGGTGGGGCGCGGCAGGCGCCCGGGGCCCGTGGAGCCCGAGAGGGAAGTCATGGCGATCTGGTGTCCTGCTCCGGTGATGGTCCGACGAGGGGCTCAGCGGAGGGCACAGGCGGCGGGCCCGACGGCCGGCAGGCCGTGGGCGGCTACGAGATCGGGTGAGCCGGTGCCCTCAGCGGGCGACTGGCGGCGAGATGACCCGGTGTCGGCAGAGCGATCGCATGAACAGCAGGCTACCCGACCGCCGTCACCCGGCGGCACCAGTCCGCGAGCAGCGCCGCCACCTCGACCGGCCGCTCCTCGTGCGGGTAGTGGCCGCACTCCGGCCACACCACCTGGCGGGAGAGCGGGTGGGCCGGCAGGCCCGCCTCCCAGGCCGCCGCCTCGGCGCTGGTGTGCAGGGCGAGCGCCGGGCAGCGGCGCCGGGCCAGCAGCGCCGCGGCGGCCGGACGGCGGCCGAAGGCACCGGGCGCCAGGTACATCGCCTCCCGGTAGGCGGCCAGCACGGCGGGGTCGGCCGCCACCAGCCGCCGCCGCACCCGCTCGGTCACCGCGGCCGGGGTCGCCGGGCCGGCCGCCCGGCCGGCGAACCGGGCCACCCAGGCCGCGCCCTCCCGCCGCAGCGCGGCCTGCTCGGCCCGCAGCCGGTCCAGGCCGGCGCCGCCGCCGAAGCCGGTGGCCACGGTGACCGTGGCCAGCACCAGCTCCGGATGGTCCACGGCCAGCGCCGCGACCACCTGGCCGCCCATCGAGTGCCCCACCGCCACCACCGGGCCGGTGCCGGTCGCCCGCAGCCACCCCGCGAGATCGTCGGCGACCAGCCGGGGCGCGTGCCGGCCGGGGCGGGGCGCGGTGTCGCCGTGCCCCGGCAGGTCGGGCGCCAGCGTCCGGTGCCGCCCGGCCAGCCCCGCGGTCACCCCGGCCCACTCCCGACGGTCGCCGCCCCAGCCGTGCACCAGCAACAGCACCGGCCCGCCGGCGCCCGAGGCGCCGCTGTCGGTGACGGCGAACGGGAGGGCCCGCGGGGCTGGGGAACCAACGGACACGGCGACCTCCGGAGCGGGCGGGAACGGGGCGGTGGCCGAGGACCGGGGCGGGCCGCCGACCGGCCGGTGACGATACCCCGAAGCCGCCCGCCGCCGACCCCCGCACAGCGCGAAGGGCCGCGGCGGGCCCGGCTTGCGCCGGGCCACCACCACGGCCCCTGCTCACGATCGGCGGCCGCGGCCGCCGCTACGCGTCGCCGTCCTTGCCCTTGCGGCGAAACCAGCGGCGCTTCTTCGGCTTGTCGCGGTCCTTGCGGGACTTCTTCTTCTTTTTGCCGGGAGCCGAGCCGTGCACCCAGCCCGCGGGCGGCTCGTCGGAACGCCACGGCTGGGGGGCCGGGCCGCCGTCCTTCCAGCGCTCGCGGAGCATCCGGGTACGCGCTGTCGGCTCCCGCACCTCCGCGTCACGGATGAAGCTCTCGTCGAGGACCAGGTTGTCCCAGTCCTCATCGCGCGGGGTCTCGTCGTCGCCGCGCGGCTCGTCCTGTCCTGTGGGCTCCGTCCCCATGAGCTGCCTCCCGTCCGCCGTTGGCGCGCGGTCTCCCCTGTCAGGTCAACGCCCGTGTACAGGTCAACGCCCGTGTACAGGTCAACGCCCGAGGCCGCCGCCGTGTTCCGGCGGCGGCCTCGGGACACGGTACCGGAGGGCGGTCAGGAACGGTGGTCCGCGGACTCCTCGGTGCCCGACCCCTCGGACGCCTTCGCGGCCTTCGCCGCGGCCCGCTCACCGCGGGTGGCGTAGAGGCTGGTGATGGTGGTGACGATCAGCACACCGCAGATCACGGTCAGCGAGACGGCGATGCTGATCTCCGGGGTGTCCACGCCGGACTCGTGCAGCGCGTGCAGCACCAGCTTGACGCCGATGAAGCCGAGGATCACGGAGAGGCCGTAGGAGAGGTGGACCAGCTTCTCCAGCAGGCCGCCGATCAGGAAGTACAGCTGGCGCAGGCCCATCAGCGCGAAGGCGTTGGCGGTGAAGACGATGTAGGCGTCCTCCGTCAGGCCGAAGATGGCGGGGATGGAGTCCAGCGCGAAGAGGATGTCGGTGCTGCCGATGGCCAGCATGACGATCAGCATCGGGGTGATCAGCCGGCGGCCGTTCTCATGGATCCAGAGCTTGGTGCCGTGGTACTGGTCGGTGGCGGGGAAGCGCTTCTCCACCATCTTCAGGAAACGGTTCTCCTCGTACTCCTCGTCCTCGTCGTTGGACCTGGCCTCCTTGATCAGCTTCCAGGCGGTCCAGATCAGGAAGGCGCCGAAGATGTAGAAGACCCATGAGAAGTTGGCGATCATCGCGGCACCGGCGGCGATGAACGCGGCCCGCAGTACCAGCGCGATCAGGACGCCGACCATCAGGACCCGGGCCTGGTACTCGGCCGGCACGGCGAACTTCGTCATGATCAACACGAAGACGAAGAGGTTGTCCACGCTGAGCGACTTCTCGGTGACATATCCGGCGAAGAACTCGCTGGACGGGGTGCCGCCCTCGAATACCGCCAACCCGATTCCGAAGAGCACGGCCAGCACCACCCAGAAGATGGTCCAGGTGCCGGCCTCCTTCAGGGTCACCTCGTGGGGTTTGCGGCCAAAGAAGAAGTCCACTGCGATGAAGGCGCACAACACCACCACGGTGAGCACCCACATGGTCAACGAGACGTCCACTTTTCCTCCGGTCTCAGCGCGGCATGGCTGTTCTCCGCGCGGCGGTCCGTCGCGGCTGGGGTAATGGTAATGGAACGGTAAAGTCGCCCGCTCCCCGACGCCGGCGAAGCCGGTTCGAAATCCGGGCGGGCCGTGGGTAATTCGACGGCCGGGGAGCATTCTTCCCGGTGGCGCACGGCCCCGGGGGCCGCCGGCGGGCGGCCGGCCACCCCGTGGTCCTGCGGTTTCGCTCCCGTCGGCCCCGGCGCCGCCACCGGTCCGGCGGGCCGGCCGCCGCGGGCGGGGCCGAGCCCGCGGGGGTTCCTGGTGATGCTTGTCACCGTCAGTTATGGCACGGCGGGCGCGGTATCCGTGGTCGGCGCGCTGGCCGGGCGCCCACCGGTGCCCCTGGTCGGGGTCCCGTGGTGCACCGGACGGGGCAACGCGGGCCGGTCGGGTGTTCGCTCGGCGGTCGGCGGTCGGCGGCCGGCCGCCGTCAGGCCGCGGTGTCGAGCGGCAGGTCGGCCCAGACCACGTGTCCGGCGCCGGCGTCGTGCGGGCGGACGCCCCAGACCTGGGCCAGCGAGCAGACCAGCAGCAGCCCCCGGCCGCCCTCGTCCTCCGTGCCCGCCGTCCGCGGCGCGCCGCGCGGCCCGGACCCCTCGCTGGCCACCGCCACCCGCAACAACGAGCCCAGCAGCCGCACTTCGCACCCCACGGTGTCGCTCTCGGTGTGCCGCAGCGCGTTGGTCACCAACTCCGAGATCACCAACTGGGCGCTGTCGCTGGCCTCGCCGGGCATGCGCCACTCCCGCAGCTGCTCACGGGTGAGCCGGCGGGCCTCGGCCGCCGAGGTCGGGATGGCCGGCAGCCGGAACCGCAGACAGCCGCTCGGCGGTGTGGAGCCGTTCTGCCACACCACGGGGTCGACGCGCGAAGAGGAAGCCACGGGACTACTGTGCGGGCTGTCCCTCGCATCCGGCAAGAGCCATCCTGCAATTTTCAGAATCGCTGCTTCCAGTCTGTTGCCGGGGCTGACGGCATGGCAGACTCCTTGCCCATGACGGCAGTTGGCGGGGTGAGGTAGTGGCCGGTGGGCAGGGTGGCGGGGCCGCCACCGCGTTGCGGGTGGTGCTCGGCCGTCGCCTCCAGGACCTGCGGGAGGCGGCCGGGCTCTCCTTCGAGGAGGCGGGGCGGGCGCTGGACGTCACCCACGCCACCATCAGACGGATGGAGAAGGCCCAGGTCGGCCTCAAGGTCCCCTATGTCGAGAAGCTGCTGCGCAGCTACGGCCTCGCCGACCAGGCGGAGATCGACGCCTTCCTCGCCCTGGTCCGGGAGGCCAACCGGCCCGGCTGGTGGCACCGTTACCGCGACGTGCTGCCCGAGTGGTTCAGCGCCTTCGTCAGCCTGGAGGCGGAGGCGGACCAGATCCGGGCCTACGAGCCGCACTACGTGCCCGGCCTGTTGCAGACCGAGGCGTACGCCACCACCGTGCTGCGGGCCGGGATGCCGTACGCCCCGGCCGAGGAGATCGAGCGGCTGGTGTCGCTGCGGCTGGACCGGCAGGAGCTGCTCAACCGGCCGCATCCGCCGCTGCTGTGGATCGTCATGGACGAGACGGTGCTGCGCCGCCCGGTGGGCCACCCCAACGTGCTGCGCGGCCAGCTCACCCGGCTGATCGAGGCCTCCGCCCTGCCGTACGTCCGGCTCCAGGTCATGCCGTTCGCGGCCGGGCCGCATCCGGCCATGTACGGGCCGTTCCACCTCTTCCGGTTCCCCATCCCCGAGCTGTCCGACATCGCCTGCGCGGAGAACCTGGTCGGAGCCGCGTACTTCGACCAGCGCGACGATGTCTCGACGTTCCGGGAGGCCCTGGACCGGATGTGCGCGCAAGCCGCGCCAGTGCACCGCACTGAGGCCATCCTCAGTGGTATTCGCAAGGAGATCTGAACCATGGATCGCATTTACAACGGTATGCCGGCCGCCCATCTGGGGACGGAGGGCTGGGTGAAGCCCTGGAGTGGCGGCAACGGAGGCAGTTGCGTGGAGGCCATGCGCCTCACCGACGGCCGGGTGGCGTTGCGGCAGTCGACCGACCCGGAGGGGCCGGCGCTGATCTGCTCGCTGCACGAGATGGCGACCTTCATCGAGGGAGTGAAGTCGGGCGAGGCCGACTACCTCCTGGTGTGATCCCACCGGGTGGGGGGTCAGTCGTCGCGGGGCCCGCGTACCGGGGGCGCGGGCCCCGCGATGGTCAACGACGGTGTTCGGCACGGCAGTCGAGGAAAGGGGCGGGTGAGCATGAGCGTGGTGGGCTTCGGGCCGGAGGAGATCGACACCAGTCGGCCGCATCCGGCCCGGATGTACGACTACTACCTGGGTGGCCAGGACAACTACGAGGTGGACCGGACCGCGGCGGAGCGGGTGATCGCCCTGCTGCCGGACATCCGGCCGGCCGCCCGGGAGAACCGCGCCTTCCTGCACCGGGCCACCCGGGCGGTGGTCCGCCGCGGCGTGCGGCAGGTGCTGGACATCGGCACCGGCATACCGACCGCCCCCAACACCCACCAGGTGGCCCGGGAGGTCGACGACGGCGTCCGGGTCGCCTACGTGGACAACGACCCGATCGTCAGCACCTACGCGGGCGCCAAGCTGACCAACGAGGGGAACGCCGCCTTCGCCCTCGCCGACCTGCGGGAGCCCGCCTCGGTCCTGGCGCACCCGATGGTGCGGGAGCTGATCGACTTCGACCAGCCGGTGGCGCTGCTGCTGGTGGCCATCCTGCACTTCGTGGACGACGACGAGCACCCGGGCGAGCTGGTGCGCGAGCTGACCTCGGCGCTGGCGCCCGGCAGTTGCCTGGTGCTCAGCCACGCCACCCTCGACTTCCACGACGCGGAGCGGCTGCGGGCGGTGCGGGGCGTCTACGACAACGCCACCGCCTCGCTGACGCTGCGCACCCGCTCGGTGGTGGAGTCCTACTTCGAGGGCTTCGAGCTGCTGGAGCCGGGCCTGGTGCAGCCGCCGTTCTGGAACCCGGACAGTCCGGTGCCGGACTCCGCCGAGCTGCGCGGCCTCGGCTTCTACGCGGGGGTCGGCGTCAAGCCGTGACCCCGACCTCGGCGTGACCGCCGGGCCCCGGGCGGCGCGTGACCGCCCGGGGCCCGGTCGGTCAGGCGGCGCTCAGCCGCAGCGCGAAGTGGAACGCGCGGGGCCGCAGGTGGTACTCCGGCAGCGGGCCCGGGCCGCAGGACTGGCTGCCGATGCCGTGCTGGGCGTGGTCCAGGTTGACCCAGACGGTGTCCGACGGGACCAGGTCGCTGGTGTGCTCGGCGGCGTCCAGGTGCTCGCTGGTCCAGCGCCGCGCGGTCAGGTAGAACGGCTCGTCCACCGCGTCCACCCGCAGCGCCGGCCCCGAGTCGGCCCGCAGCTCGACCCACCGGACGTCGGCCCGCGCGCCGTTCTCCTGCGGCCGCACGTACGGCGTCTGGAGCGCGTCGACGGACGACCGGTAGCGGCCCAGGACCGAGGCCCGCCGGGTGTCGGGGTAGGCCTCGCCCGGTCCGCCGCCGAACCAGGTGACCGAGCCGAACTCGGCCGGCAGCCCCAGCCGCAGACCCACCTTCGGCAGGGTGGTCCGCCAGGGGCCGTCGGGGAGCACGCTCACCCGCAGCACCAGCGCGTCCCCCTCGGCCTGCCACGTGTAGCTGGTGGCCAGCCCCACCTCGGCGGCGGCCGGCGCCACCCGGGTCCGCACCGTCAGCGCGCGCTCGCCGAGTTCGACGCCGGCCAGCCGGTGCCGCATCCGGTGCAGCCCCAGCGCCCGCCACAGCTCGCCGTGCCGGTCCTCGGTCTGCCAGGCGGCGCCCAGGTCGTTGTCGGTGGGGGCGCGCCAGACGTCCAGCCGGGGCGCGTGCGGCAGCGCCAGGTCGCCCAGCCGCAGCAGCGCGCCGGTCGTGCCGTCGAAGACGGCCGCGCCCAGCTCGATCACGTCGCCGGCCCGGCGGGGCGCCGGGCCGGCGACGGCGGGCGGCGCCGCGGCCTCGGCGGCGACCAGCTGGCCCCAGGCGACCAGGTGCCCGCGCGGCGCCCAGGCGGTGTCGTCGGCCAGCACCGCGCGGAAGGTCCACACCGCGGTGCCGGGCCGGTCGGTGCCGGGCCGGCCGGGCAGCGGCACCCGGGCGCTCTCGCCGGGGCCCAGCGGCGGCACGGTCAGCGGCCCGCCGGCCACGCTCTCGCCGTCCACCTCGTAGGCCCACTCGAAGGCCAGCGCCGACAGGTCGGCGAAGTCCTGGTCGTTGGTGACGGTGACCAGCCCGGTCTCCGGGTCGGCGGTCAGCAGCACCGGCTCGATGACCTTGCGGAACTCGGTCATCCCCGGCGACGGCGTGCGGTCGGGGAAGAGCAGCCCGTCGCAGACGAAGTTGCCGTCGTGCAGCTCCTCGCCGAAGTCGCCGCCGTAGCCGAAGTAGGGGACGCCGTCGGCGGTGACCTTGGGCAGGCCGTGGTCGATCCACTCCCAGACGAACCCGCCCTGGCAGCGTTCGTACTCCCGGAACAGCCGCTGGTACTCGGTCAGTCCGCCGGGCCCGTTGCCCATCGCGTGCGCGTACTCGCAGAGCAGGAATGGCGAGGCGCGGCGGTGCGCGTCCAGCTCCGGGTCGTCCAGCGCCTCCTCGGCCCGCTGGCCGATCAGCTCCACCTCGGCGTGCGAGGCGTACATCCGGGAGTAGATGTCGCTGTCCCGTGAGGTGCGGTCGTTCTCGTAGTGGATCGGGCGCTCCGGGTCGCGGGCGCGTATCCAGTCGGCCATGGCGGTCAGCCCGTCGCCGGCGCCGCACTCGTTGCCCAGCGACCAGATGACCACCGAGGGGTGGTTCTTGTCCCGCTCCACCATCCGCTCGGCGCGGTCCAGCAGCGCGGGCGTGAACCGCTCGTCGGCCACCGGGTTGCCGCGCCAGTCCTCGAAGTCGACGAAGCCGTGGGTCTCCAGGTCGCACTCGTCGATGACCCACAGGCCCAGCTCGTCGCAGAGCTGGAGGAACGCCGGGTGCGGCGGGTAGTGGCTGGTGCGGACGGCGTTGACGTTGTTCCGCTTCATCAGCAGCACGTCCTCGCGCATGGTCTCCGAGGTCAGGGCCCGGCCGCGCTCGGGGTGGAACTCGTGCCGGTTGACGCCCCGGAAGAGGATCCGGCGGCCGTTGACCTTCAGCACGCCGTCCTCGATCCGGACGGTGCGGAAGCCGATCCGCAGCGCCACCCGTTCGCCGGCGGTGACCAGCTCGCCGGCGTAGAGCCGGGGGGTCTCGGCCGTCCACGGCTCGACGGGGAGCCTGGCCTCCTCGCCGGTGGCCAGGTCGAGGCCGAGTTCGGGGACCAGGACCCGGCCCGGCACCTCGGAGTCGACGCGCAGCACGCCCTCGCCTGTGGTGTGGTCGTAGCCGGCGTGGGTGAAGAAGTCGGCGGCCGAGCCCACCGGGCGGTGCAGCAGGGTGACGTCGCGGAAGATGCCGGGCAGCCACCACATGTCCTGGTCCTCCAGGTAGGACCCGGCCGACCACTGGTGGACCCGGACGGCGAGCACGTTGCCGGCGGGGCGCAGCAGGTGGCCGACGGCGAACTCGTGCGGCAGCCGGCTGCCCTGGAAGGTGCCCAGCTCCTGCCCGTTGAGCCAGACCCGGGCGCAGGACTCCACGCCGTCGAAGCGCAGCACCGTCTCGCCGTCGGTCGGCCAGCCCTCGGGCAGGTCGAACACCCGGCGGTGGTCGCCGGTCGGGTTCTCCGTCGGGACGTGCGGCGGGTCGACGGGGAACGGGTAGCGGACGTTGGTGTAGGCCGGCTCGCCGTGGCCCTGGAGCACCCAGTGCCCCGGCACGGCCAACTGGTCCCAGCCGGCGGTGGCGGCCGGGTCGTCGCCGCTGAACGCGGTGTCGGCGCCCTCGGCGGTGGGGGAGAGACGGAAGTCCCAGGTGCCGTTGAGGGAGAGCCGGGCCGCGTCGGACGACGGGTACCAGGCACGGGGCGGGAGGCTGCCGGTCCCGGGCGAGAAGTCCTCGTAGTAAGGGAGTTGGGCATCCTCGGGCCGAGTCTGCATGAGTCTCCTTGGATAGCGACCACCCAGCCGGCCGCATGTTGAGAAGTGTTGCGTGGTGTTGGAAGACGCTAGAACGGCGACCGGCTCTTCGACAAGACCTCCAGGAAAGCGCGCCGCCGGCCCCCCGGCCAGCGCCGCTCCCCGAACAGCCCATTGCCCGGCGGCGGCCCGCTCGTTGAACAGGGGGCGACCCAACCCGCCTGGCATGGACACGATTTGCACGGGGTAAGGGCGGGGCACCACCCGTCCCCCCACGAATCCCTCGGGAGGTTCCATGAACGCACGCCGCTGCCTGACGGTGGCCGTCACCACGGCCGCCGTCCTCGGCGTCACCGCCCTCACCCCCACCGCCGCCCAGGCGACCGCGTCCCCCACCGCGGCCGTCGACTACGTGGCCCTGGGCGACTCCTACTCCTCCGGCGTGGGCGCCGGCTCCTACGACGACGCCAGCGGCGACTGCAAGCGCTCCACCGTCGCCTACCCGGAGCTGTGGGCGGACGCCAACGCCCCCGACTCCTTCGCGTTCGCGGCCTGTTCCGGCGCGGTGACCAGCGACCTGATCAACGAGCAGGTCGGCGCCCTGAGCGCCGCCACCACCCTGGTCAGCGTCAGCATCGGCGGCAACGACGCGGGCTTCGCCGACACCATGCAGACCTGCGTCCTCCAGGGCACCGAGGCCTGCCTGGCGGCCGTCGCCGAGGCCAACGAGTTCGCCCAGGCCACCCTGCCCGGCCGGCTGGACGACGCCTACCAGGCCATCACCGGAGCCGCCCCCAACGCCGAGGTGGTGGTGCTCGGCTACCCGCGCTTCTACGAGCTGGACGGCTCCTGCGTGCTCGGCATCAGCGAGGAGTCCCGGGCCGCCATCAACGACGCCGCCGACCAGCTCAGCGCCGTGATCAGCGACCGCGCCGCCAGCCACGGCTTCACCTACGGCGACGTCCGGCAGGTCTTCACCGGCCACGAGATCTGCTCGGCCGACGAGTGGCTGCACAGCGTCACCGTGCCGATCGGGGACTCCTACCACCCGACGGCCGAGGGCCAGTCCGGCGGCTACTACGCCGTCTTCGAGTCGCTGGCCTGACCGGCGTCAGCGAGCGGCCCGGCCGTCGCCCAGGACTCCCCGTCCCGGGCGGCGGCCAGCGCCGTCACCGGGTCCGGCTCGGCCGGCCCGGCCGGCCACCACCGCCCCCGCCGCCGGCGGTAGGGCCACCACCGGCCCGCCCCGTAGCGCAGCTGCACGTCCGCCCCGCGCACCGTCCAGCGGTTGCCGGTGCCGCGCAGCACCGGGCGCGGCTCCACGTCGGCGAAGGCCAGCGCCAACTGCTCGGCCGCGCGCGGATCCGGCCCCTCGTCCGCCGCCTCCAGCACCGCGAGCGCCCGCGCCCCGCCGACCCGCCAGGCGGCCACCGCCAACGCCAGCTCCACCCCGCCGCGCCCACAGCCGGCCGCCAGCCGGCGGGCCACCCCCGGCGGCGGCGCGCCGTCCGCCGCCATCCGCACCGCGTCCGGCCAGCGCTCCAGCTCCGGCTCCTGCGCCCGCTCGGCATGGCCGGCGGCCAGCGCCTGGGCCAGCAGCCGGCCGGCCCGCCGCGCCGCGTCGCCGGCCAGGAACTCCAGCGCGGCGACGTCCGGTTCGCCCGCCACCCCCGGCGTGGCCAGCCCGGGCACCGGCCCGGGCGGCCCGGCAACCGCCGGCGGCGCCGGCAGCGCCGGCACCGGCCTGGCGTACGCCTCGGCCGCCGGCACCCCGGCCGGTTCGGCCGGCCCGGCCGCCGCCGCCCGCGCGGTGCTCCGCCGCCGCAGCTCGGCCAGCAGCTGCGGCTGCCCGAGCCCGCGCAGCCGCAGCAGCAGGAAGGGGTCAGCGTCCAGCAGCCGGGCCGTCTGGTAGCACAGCGCCGCCGTGTGCGCGCAGTGGTCCCACTCGCCGCACTCGCAGGTCGGCTCCAGGTCCCCGATTCCCGGCAGCAGTTCGACGCCGGCGGCGGCCGCGTCCGCGACCAGCGCGGGCGGCAGCTCCGCGTCCAGCAGGGCCGCCAGATGGCCCGCCTCCCGCGCGGCCGTCTCCAGCAGCCGGTCCCACTCCGCCGCGTCCAGCGGGCGCAGCAGCACGTCCGCGCGCCGCGCGTCCTCCCCGGCGGTCCGCACCACCGAGGTGAGCCGGCCGGGCCGCACCGACACCGCGCCCACCGCGCCGGCCCTGGCGTGCCGCCGCCCCTGCCGCAGCCGCTCCGTGTCCAGCGCGCCGTCCTCCAGCGCGCGCAGCCAGGCCAGGCCCCACCAGGTGCCAGCGAACCCGCGGCCCCGGGCCGGCGGCAGCGGCGCCAGCACCACCTCGTCAGTCATCGGACGCTCCTTCGCGTGGTGGTGACGTCCCGTTGGTCAGGTGCCGGACGGGCGTGGTCCCGGCGCAGCGTCACCAGCTCCGCCAGCTCGGCGTCGCTCAGCTCGGTCAACGCCGCCTCGCCGCCGCCGAGCACCGCGTCCGCCAGCGCCTGCTTGCGCCGCAGCAGGGCGGCGATCCGCTCCTCGATGGTGCCCTCCGTGACCAGCCGGTGGACCCGCACCGGCCGGTCCTGCCCGATCCGGTAGGCCCGGTCGGTGGCCTGCGCCTCCACCGCCGGGTTCCACCAGCGGTCGAAGTGCACCACGTGCTCCGCCCTGGTGAGGTTGAGTCCGGTGCCGGCGGCCCGCAGCGAGAGCAGGAAGACCGGCGCCTCGCCCGCGGTGAACCGGCGCACCAGCTCCTCCCGGCGGGCCACCGGCGTCCCGCCGTGCAGCAGCAGGCTGCCCACCCCGCGCTCCGCCAGCCGGGCCTCCAGCAGCCGCGCCATCCGCACGTACTGGGTGAAGACCAGCACGCTCGCGCCGCCCGCCACGATGGCGTCGATCAGCTCGTCGAAGACCGCCAGCTTCCCCGACCGGCCGGCCAGCCGCGGCCGCTCCTCCTTGAGGAACTGCGCCGGGTGGTTGCAGATCTGCTTGAGGGAGGTGAGCAGCTTGACGACCAGTCCGCGCCGCTCGACCCCGGCGCTCTCGGCCACCTCGGCCAGTCCCTCGCGGACCACCGCCTCGTAGAGGCCGGCCTGTTCGGCGGTGAGCGTCACGGACCGGTCGGTCTCGGTCTTCGGCGGCAGCTCCGGCGCGATCCCCGGGTCGGACTTCCGCCGCCGCAGCAGGAACGGCCGGACCAGCCGGGCCAGCCGCTCGGTCGCCGCCGGGTCGGCCCCGTCCTCGGCCGCGTCGGCGAACCGCCGGCGGAACGCGGCCAGCGGGCCGAGCAGCCCGGGCGTCGTCCAGTCCAGGATCGCCCACAGCTCGGAGAGGTTGTTCTCCACCGGCGTGCCGGTCAACGCCACCCGGGCGCCCGCCGGGATGGTGCGCAGCCGCCCGGCCGTCGCCGAGAACGCGTTCTTCACCTGCTGCGCCTCGTCGGCGACCAGCAGCGACCAGCCGACCTCGGCCAGCCGGTCCGCGTCCCGCCGCATGGTGCCGTAGGTGGTCAGCACGAACGCGTCGGGCGCCAGCTCGGACAGCTCCCGCTGCTGGCCGTGGAAGCGGCGCACCGGCGTGCCCGGTGCGAACGTGCCGATCTCCCGCTGCCAGTTGCCCAGCAGCGAGGCGGGCGCCACCACCAGCGTCGGCCCGGCCGTCGCCGCCGTCCGCTGCCGGTGCAGGTGCAGCGCGATCAGCGTGACGGTCTTCCCGAGCCCCATGTCGTCGGCCAGGCAGGCGCCCAGGCCCAGCGAGGTCATCCGGTGCAGCCAGTCCAGGCCGCGCCGCTGGTAGGCGCGGAGCGTGGCGCGCAGCGCCGGCGGCGGCTCGACCGGCTCGGCGTCGGCCCGTTCCGGGTCGGCCAGCCGCTCCCGCAGGGTGGCCAGCCAGCCGGTGGCCCGGACCGGGACCAGCCGGCCGTCCGCCTCGGTGTCACCGGTCAGCACCGCGTTCAGCGCCTGCCCCACGGTGACCTTGCCGTCCTGCCGCGCCCTGGCCCGGCGCAGCTCGTCGGGGGCCAGCAGCACCCACTGGTCGCGCAGCCGCACCAGCGGCCGGCCGTCCTCGGCCAGCCGGTCCAACTCGGCACGGCTGAGCGGGATGTCACCGACCGCGAAGCGCCAGTCGAAGGCCAGCAGCGCGCCGGGCGAGAGCAGCCCGGCGGACGGCTCGCGGGGCTCGTCGGACGGCCCGGTCGGGCCGATCTCGGCGTGCGCGGTGAGCGTGCGCACCAACTTCCGCGGCCAGTGCACCGCCAGCCCGGCGGCGGTCAGCGCCCGGTGGGTCGACTCGGCCAGCAGCTCGCCGACCTCCTCGTCGGCCAGCTCCACCGCGTCCGGCACCGCCCCGGTCAGCAGCGGCGAGAGCGGCTCCCAGGCGGCCGCCGCCCGGCGCAGCGCGAGCAGCGCGGCGCGCCGGGCCGCCGGCCCGAAGTGCGCTCCGGACGGGCCGGGTTCGGCCCAGAGCGCGGCGGCGTCCACCACCACCGCCGGGTCGGCCAGGCTGTGCGCCTGGAGCACCGCGCGGAACCGGGGGGCCGGCTCCCGGTCGGCGTCCTCGGGCGCGGCGCCGAGCGGCGCCAGCAGTTCCACCCGCAGCGAGAGCCGCACCCCGGCGTCGTGGCCGGCGGCCACCTCGGTGGCCCAGGCCCGGCGCTCCGGGACCCGGACCGGCTCCGGCGCGGCGTACGCGGCGGAGCCGGTGGCCAGGGCGGCGGCCGGGCTGCGCGGCAGGCCGTCGGCCACCGCGTCCAGGAAGGCGCGCAGCAGCTCGGCCGGGCGCGGCAGCAGCGGCCCGGCCGGCTCCGCCGGCTCCCCACCGGCGCCGTCGGTCGGGCCGTCGGCGGGCAGCGGCACGGCGTGCGCGTGCGGCGGCATCGCGGCCGCCAGCTCGCGCAGCCGCTCGCCGTCCGCGGCGGTCAGCGGCCCCAGCCGCCAGGCGTCGTGGTCGCCCGCGGTGACCCCCGGCAACAGCCGGCCCTGGGCGGCCAGTTGCAGGGCCAGCACGGCGGCGCCGCCCCAGTAGGCGGCGGCCGCCGTCGCCCGGGCCGTGGCGCGCGCCCGGGTCAGCACCGGCAGGGCCACCCGGACCGACAGCAGGACGGCCGGTACGGTGACCAGGGCGATCGTCCCGTCGGGCGCGGGCAGCGCCACCGTCAGCTCCTCCTCGGGCAGCCCCGGCGCTCCGGGCGGCGCGCCGTCGGGACGCCAGAAGGCGACCCGGCTCATCCTCGGGGGGTCGGCGGGCAGCACGGTGGCGGCGCAGCCGTGCAGGACGGCGATCTGTGCGGGGGAGGGCGGGCTCGCTGACACGCGTCTCCTCAAATTTGACTAGCCGGCGTGGCGGGGGCCGAGCGTACCCGAGGAGCGACGGAAGTCGAAATGCCGACAGCGGGACAAAGTGGGGCCAATCGCCCGCCTATGGTGGAGCTGGGTACACCCCCCTCGGGGGGTTGCGGCCCTGGCAACGCACCGTGAGCGGTTCATAGGATTTCGAAAACGTCATTCCCAGCACCGGAGTTCCCATGCCAGAGGCCACCGTCATCTCTCCCGCGTCGCGCGCGTCCGCGACGCCCGACGCGGGAGAGTTCACACCGCTGATGCGGCAGATCAAGGCGGAGGGGCTGCTGGACCGGCGCCACGGCGCCTACGTGGTGGGGCTGACGGTCAACGCCCTGGCGTTCGCCGCGGTGGTCGCCGGCGTGCTGGTGCTCGGGGACTCCTGGTGGAGCGTGGCGCTGGCCGTCCCGTTCGCGCTCTTCTCCACCCGCACCGCGTTCTACGGCCATGACGCGGGCCACTCCCAGATAGCGTCCAGCCGCAAGGTCAACCGGTGGCTCGGCTACGTCCACGGCAACCTGCTGCTGGGCATGAGCTCGGCCTGGTGGAACGACAAGCACAACCGGCACCACGCCAACCCCAACCACGTCGGCAAGGACCCCGACGTCGGCGAGGGCGTCCTGGTGTGGACCGAGAAGCAGGCGGAGAACCGCGCGGGCCTGGCCAACTGGCTCACCCGGCACCAGGCCCGGCTCTTCTTCCCGCTGCTGCTGCTCGAAGGCGTCAACCTCAAGGTCTCCGGCGTCCGGATGCTGCTGAGCGGCGAGGGCTGGGAGCGCCAGCGCGGCGCCCGGGTGCTGGAGTCGGTGCTGCTGGTCGTCCACGTGATCGCCTACGTGGCGCTGGTCTTCGGCACCCTTGGCTGGGGCAAGGCGCTCCTCTTCGTGGCCGTGCACCACATGCTCTTCGGTCTGCACCTCGGCTCGGTCTTCGCCCCGAACCACAAGGGCATGGAGATGCCCGACCCGGACGTCCGCTGGGGCCACCTCCGCAAGCAGGTGCTCACCTCGCGGAACGTCCACGGCGGGCCGGTCACCGACTGGATGATGGGGGGCCTCAACTACCAGATCGAGCACCACCTCTTCCCGAGCATGCCCCGGATGAACCTGCGCAAGGCGCAGCCACTGGTCCGCGACTACTGCCGGTCGATCGGCGTCTCCTACGCCGACACCTCGCTGGTCGACTCCTACCGGCAGGCCCTCGGCCACATGCACGGCGTCGGCGCCGAGGCCCGGGCCGAGCACCGCGCCAAGCGGCGCGGCACCGCCTGAGCGGGACGTCGCCCCGGGCCGGGGCGCCGCGGGGCCCGCTTCCGGGCGGGCTCCGGACGGGGCCCGGCCGCCGATCCCGGTTCGGTGGGGAACGGTGGACACCGGAGAGACGTTGACGTAGTGCCGTGGCGGTCCCGCCGCGGGCGAGGAGGTGCGGACCATGTCACGGGGAGCGAAGATCGCGCTCGGCGCGCTGGGCGCCGGGGTGGTGCTCTGGATTCTGACCAACTTCTGGATCGCCCTGCTGGTGATCGTGGGCGTCCCGGTGGGTGCCTACTTCCTGCTGGACTCCTCGCAGCGCACGCGGCTGCGGCGGGTCGGCCGCAAGGAGCTGGGTCGCTGAGCCCGCGGGTCGGGCGGCCTCCGTCCGACGTTTTTCCGCCGTTCTTCGAAGGGCCCCGGTCGACCGACCGGGGCCCTTCGGGCTGCCCGCTGGGCCGCTGGACGGCGGCGCACGGCCCGCCGCCGCGGCCCGTGACGCCAACCGGTACGGTCCCTTCCGGATAGCGGTACGGCCCAAACGGTTGCCGACGACCGTTTGCTGGGGAAGGCTGACACAGCAGTCGCCTTACGAGAAGGGGGAGCTGGGATGGCACTGAGCGCCACTCTCGACTGGCTGTTGGACGATCTGGCGCAGCGGCTACCGCGGGTCAGGCATGTCCTGTTGCTCTCAAGCGACGGGCTGGTCACCTCGGTGAGCCGGGGTCTTCGGCGGAGCAGCGCGGAGCATCTGGCCGCCGTCGCCTCCGGGTTGCACAGCCTCGCCAAGGGGGTGGGGGAGCACTTCCGCTGTGGCGACGTCCGGCAGACGATGATCGAGTTCGACGACGGGGTGCTCTTCGTGACCGCCGCCGGCGACGGCAGCTGTCTGTGCGTGCTGACCGGGCCGGACGCCGACGTGGGTCAGGTCGGCTACGAGATGACCCTGCTGGTGAACAAGGTCGGTGAGCACATGGGGTTGGCGGCGCGGGAGGCGCTCTGAGGTAGGCGGAGGCTCTTCGGACCCGGACACGGAAAGACGTCGATCGGTGACTCAGGGTTGCGGTGGGGGTCCCCCCATGGCTACTGTGGTTACTGACAGTAGTTTTTCGGGTGCTGGAGGTTCCCCATGTCCACGCAGCTCTCTCCTCGGTCCGACCGCTCTCCTCGGTCCGACCGTCCTGGCCCGCCCGGTCGGGCCGACCGTTCCCACCACACCGGCCGTGTCGATGCCGACCACGCCGACCACGCCGACCCGGGGGTGCCCACCGGCCAGGAAGACCACCCCGGGTGCGCGCACCCGCCCGCCCGCGGCCCGGGCGCCTGCGCCGGATGCGCGCGGCTGGCCCGCCTCGGCCGCCATCCCAACGTCACCCGGGTGCCCACCGGCCGCGCCGCCCCCGCGCCGGCCCACCTCCCGGACCAGCCCGCCCGGCGGGCCTGGCCGCCGGGCCGGCCGGCGCCCGGCCGGGCCCGGCGCGGGCCGCGCGGCGTCGAGCGCCACGCCCAGCGGCCCGGCCGCTGGGAGCGCCCGCCCCGCCCCGGCGCCGGCCGGGCGCGCGGCGGTGGGCGGCGCCCCAGCCAGCCGGTCGGGGCCTGCGCCGGCGCCCAGTTGCTCGGCATCAGCGCCGCCCGCTTCTCCCGCCTGGCCAGGGGCGGTTGCTTCAGCCCCTGCGAGTTCCTGCTCACCGAGCACGGCGTGATCGCCTGGCGCTATCCTCCGGCCGAGCTGCTGCTCTTCGCCGGCCGCCGGCCAGGGCTGCTGGCCGGCCGGCTGCCCGAAGGGCTGCGGCAGGCCCTGGGTCAGGGGCAGGACTGGCGGCCCCGCCGCTGGCGGGCCCAGCGCACGGGGGTGCTGGTCGGGCGGGCCCCCGGCCCCTGGGAGGCGGCGGCCGTGCCAGCCGCCGTCCTGCCGCCGGCCGTGCTGGCCACCACGGTGCCCAACCCGGCGGAGCGCGCCACTCTGGGCCGGCTACGGCCCGCGCTGGTGGCCGCGCGGCTGGCCGCCGGGCCCTGGCGCTCGGTCCGCCGCCTGCTGGAGGCGTGCGAGCCGGACGAGACCGGCTGGTACCGCGAGCAGTTGGCGGCCACCCTCCGGGTCGCCAGGGAGCAGCCGCCCCCCGCGCTCACAGCTGGCCCACGTCCGTCACCTTGAGCACCGCCCGGCCCTCCGCGTCCGACGCGGTCAGGTCCACCTCGGCGGAGATCCCCCAGTCGTGGTCGCCCTCCGGATCGGCGAACGTCTGCCGCACCCGCCACAGCCCGTCCTCCGGCCGTTCCTCGATCCGCAGCAGCCGCGGCCCGCGGGCGTCCGGCCCCGTACCCAGCTCCTCGTACTCGGCCCAGTAACCGTCCAGCGCCGTGCGCCACGCCTCGGCGTCCCAACCGTCCTCGCCATCCAGCTCGCCCAACTCGTGATAGCGGTCAAGGGCCGCCAGCTCCACCCGCCGGAACATCGCGTTCCGCACCAGCACCCGGAACGCCCGGGCGTTCGCCGTCACCGGCCGCACCTGGTCCGCGCGCTCCCGCGCCTCCTCCGCGTCCTCCGTCGCCGGGTTCGCCAACTGCTCCCACTCGTCCAACAGACTGGAGTCCACCTGCCGCACCAACTCGCCCAGCCAGGCCGTGATGTCCTGGAAGTCCTCCGACTTCAGATCCTCCGGCACGGTGTGCTCCAGCGCCTTGTACGCGCCGGCCAGATACCGCAGCACGATGCCCTCGGTCCTGGCCAGCTCGTACAACGAGACGAACTCCGAGAAGGTCAGCGCCCGTTCGTACATGTCGCGGACGACCGACTTCGGGGAGAGCGGGTGGTCGCCCACCCACGGATGGCTCCTGCGGTACAGCCCGAAGGCGTGGAAGAGCAGCTCGTCCAGCGGGCGCGGATAGCTGATGTCCATCAGCCGCTCCATCCGCTCCTCGTACTCGACGCCCTCGGCCTTCATCTCGGCCACCGCCTCGCCCCTGGCCTTGTTCTGCTGGGCCGCCAGAATCTGCCGGGGGTCGTCCAGCGTGGCCTCCACCACCGAGACCATGTCCAGCGCGTAGGAGGGAGACTCGGGATCAAGCAGCTCGAACGCCGCCAGGGCGAAGGTCGACAGCGGCTGGTTGAGGGCGAAGTCGGCCTGCAGATCCACCGTCAGCCGCACCGTGCGTCCCTGCGCGTCCGGCTCCGGCAGCCGCTCCACCACCCCACCGTCGAGCAGCGAGCGGAAGATCGCGATGGCCCGCCGGATCAGCCGCAGCTGCTGCCGCCGGGGCTCGTGGTTGTCCTCCAGCAGGTGCCGCATCGCCGCGAACGGATCGCCCGGCCGGGCGATCACCGACAGCAGCATCGCGTGGGTCACCCGGAACCGCGAGGTCAGCGGCTCCGGATCGGCCGAGATCAGCCGCTCGAAGGTCTGCTCGCTCCAGTTGACGAAGCCCTCCGGCGCCTTCTTCCGCACCACCTTGCGGCGCTTCTTCGGATCGTCGCCGGCCTTGGCCAACGCCTTCTCGTTCTCCACCACGTGCTCCGGGGCCTGCGCCACCACCAGCCCCGAGGTGTCGAAGCCGGCCCGGCCGGCCCGGCCCGCGATCTGGTGGAACTCCCGCGCCCGCAGCACCCGCACCCGACTGCCGTCGTACTTGGTGAGCGCGGTGAACAACACCGTCCGGATCGGGACGTTGACGCCGACGCCCAGCGTGTCGGTGCCGCAGATCACCTTCAACAGCCCGGCCTGCGCCAGCTTCTCCACCAGCCGCCGGTACTTGGGCAGCATCCCCGCGTGGTGCACCCCGATCCCGTGCCGCACATAGCGGGAGAGGTTCCGGCCGAAGCGCGTGGTGAACCGGAAGTTCCCGATCAGCGAGGCGATCTCGTCCTTCTCCGCCCGGCTGCACATGTTGATGCTCATCAGCGCCTGCGCCCGCTCCACCGCCTGCGCCTGGGTGAAGTGCACGATGTAGACCGGCGCCTGATGGGTCTCCAGCAGCTCCGTCAGCGTCTCCGTCAGCCCCGTCGTCCGGTACTCGTAGCTGAGCGGCACCGGCCTGGTCGCCGAGCGCACCACCGCGGTCGCCCGCCCGGTACGCCGGGTCAGGTCCTCCTCGAACCGCGTCATGTCGCCGAGCGTCGCCGACATCAGGACGAACTGCGCCTGCGGCAGCTCCAGCAGCGGGATCTGCCACGCCCACCCCCGGTCCGGCTCCGCGTAGAAGTGGAACTCGTCCATCACCACCTGGCCGACGTCCGCCTGCGCCCCGTCCCGCAGCGCGATCGAGGCCAGCACCTCGGCGGTGCAGCAGATCACCGGCGCGTCCGCGTTCACCGAGGCGTCACCGGTCAGCATCCCGACGTTCTCGGTGCCGAACAGCTTGCACAGCTCGAAGAACTTCTCCGAGACCAGGGCCTTGATCGGCGCCGTGTAGAAGGTCACCTGGTCCCGGGCCAGCGCGGCGAAGTGCGCCCCCGCCGCCACCAGGGACTTCCCCGAGCCGGTCGGCGTGGACAGGATCACGTTGGACCCCGAGACCACCTCGATCAGCGCCTCCTCCTGGGCGGGGTAGAGACTGATCCCCCGCTCCATCGCCCATGACGAGAACGCGTCGAAGAGGGCGTCGGGATCACTGTTCTGTGGCATCTGATCGATTAGGGTCACCGCCCCATACTGCCCCTCCCCGGCCCCCAAACGAGAACCGACCGTCCGTCGGAAGATCACATGGCGCTACGCTGTCCCGCTGGGGGAAGACCCAACGGTGAAGAAAAGGCGGGGGAGTTCAACCATGATGGGACCTGCGCACTCGCTGTCCGGCGCGATGGCCTGGCTGGGAGTGGGCGCCGCCGCGGCGGCGGCCGACCACCCCATGCCCTGGCCCGTCCTGGTGGCCGGCACGCTGATCTGCGCCGGCGCCGCGCTCGCCCCCGACCTCGACCACAAGAACGCGACGATATCCCGCGCCTTCGGCCCGATCTCCCGGATCCTCGCCGGCTTCATCGACAAGCTCTCCGCCGCCGTCTACAACGCGACCAGGGGCCGCAGGGACCGCCGCCGCAGCGGCGGCCACCGCACCCTCACCCACACCTGGCTCTGGGCCGTCATGCTGGGCGCCGGTTTCTCCGGCGCCGCCATCGCCTTCGGCCGCTGGGCCGTGCTGGTCACCCTCTTCATCCACCTCGTGCTGGCCGTCGAGGGCCTGCTCTGGCGGATGGCCCGGGTCTCCAGCGACGTGCTGGTCTGGCTGCTCGGCGCGGCCAGCGCCTGGATCGTCGCCGGCGTCCTCGACCAGCCGGGCAACGGCGCCAACTGGCTCTTCACCGACGAGCCCTACGCCTGGATCGGCCTGCCCATCGTGCTGGGCGCCATCGTGCACACCCTCGGCGACTCGATCACCATCTCCGGCTGCCCGATGCTCTGGCCGCTGCCCATCGCCGGCCGCCGCTGGTACCCGCTGGGCACCCCCAGCTTCATGCGCTTCCGGGCCGGCGCCTGGGTGGAGAACAAGGTGCTGATGCCGGCCTTCGTGGTGATCGGCACGGTCAGCGGCGTCGCCGCCGGCGTCCTCACCCCCTGACCCCCGGGTCCCCGACCCCCCACCCCGGCCCACGCGGAGCGGCCCGGCGCCGACCACCCCCGGGGGAGCGGTCGGCGCCGGGCCGCGTCTGGCGCCGACCAAGCGGCCGCAGTAGCCGCAGCCGCCTCAGCCGTGCCAGGAGCGCCAGAGCGCGGCGTACGCGCCGTCCGCCGCCACCAGCTCGTCATGGCTGCCCAGCTCCGTGATCCGGCCGTCCTCGACCACCGCGATCACGTCCGCGTCGTGCGCCGTGTGCAGCCGGTGCGCGATCGCGATCACCGTCCGCCCGTCCAACACCCGGCCCAGCGAACGCTCCAGGTTCCGCGCCGCCCGCGGGTCCAGCAGCGAGGTCGCCTCGTCCAGCACCAGGGTGTGCGGATCGGCCAGCACCAGCCGCGCCAGCGCGACCTGCTGGGCCCGCGCCGGGGTCACCGCCATGGCGCCCGAGCCCACCTCGGTGTCCAGCCCCTCGGGCAGCTCCCGCACCCAGTCGGCCGCGTCCACCGCGCCCAGCGCCGCCCACAGCTCGGCGTCCGTGGCATCCGTCCTGGCCAGCAGCAGGTTGTCCCGCAACGGGCCGACGAACACGTGGTGTTCCTGGTTGACCAGGGCCACCCGCTCCCGGACCCGCTCCGCCGACATCTCGGACAGCTCGGTACCGCCCAGCGTCACCGAACCGGTCCGCGGCCCGTAGATCCCGGCCAGCAGTCGGCCCAGCGTGGACTTGCCCGCCCCCGAGGGCCCGACCAGCGCCAGCCGGGTGCCCGGCGCGATGTCCAGGCTCACCCCGTGCAGCACGTCGACCTCCGGCAGATAGCCGAACCGCACCCGCTCGGCCAGCAGCTCCCGGCCCCCCGGCGCCAGCGAGGCGTCCCCGTGGTCCTCCTCGACCTCCCGCACCCCGACCAGCCGGGCCAGCGAGACCCGCGCCACCTGGAGCTCGTCCAGCCACCGCAGGATCATCCCCACCGGCTCGACCATCAGCTGGGTCAGCAGCGCACCCGTGGTCAGCTGCCCCACCGACACCCAGCCCTCCAGCACGAACCAGCCACCGATCATCAACACCCCGGCCAGCAGCGTGGCGTGGTAGAAGTTGATCGCCGGGATCAGGATCGACCGCAGCCACAGCGTGTACCGCTCCCAGCGGGTCCACTCAGCGACCCGCTGGTCCGAGAGCGCGACCCGACGGTCCGCCAGCCGGTGCGCCTCGATGGTGCGCCCCGCGTCCACCGTCTCGGCCAGCGCCGCCGCCACCGCCGCGTACCCGGCGGCCTCCGAGCGGTAGCCGGCCGGCGCCCGCCGGAAGTACCAGACACACACGGCCAGCAGCAGCGGCAACGCCACCAGGATCGCCAGCGCGAGCGGCGGCGCGGTCACCACCAGCCCGCCCAGCAGCAGCCCGACCCACACTACGGCCACGGACATCTGCGGCAACGCCTCCCGCATCGCCGTGGACAGCCGGTCCACGTCCGTGTTGATCCGGGCCAGCAGATCGCCCGTGCCGGCCCGCTCCAACACGCCCGGCGGCAGCCCCACCGAGCGGACCAGGAAGTCCTCCCGCAGGTCGGCCAGCATCCGCTCGCCCAACACCGCGCCGCGCAGCCGCACCAGCCGGACGAAGAACGCCTGCACCGCCAGTGCCACGGCGAACAGCGAGATGTTCCGCCCCAGGTGCAACTCCCGCTCCCCGTCGGCGAGATCCTGCACCACCCCGCCCAGCAGGATCGGCCCCACCATGGAGGCCAGCACGGCCAGCGCGTTCACGACTATCAGCAGGACGAACGCCGCGCGGTGCCGGCGCAGCAACGAGCGCACATAGCCGCGCACCGTCTCCGCCCCGGCCACCGGCAGCGTGGTCGTGTGCTCGTTGCCGGCCGGGTCGTACTCGGGTGGCTTGACGCCGATCATGCGGACTCCTCGGCCAGGTGAACGATTTCTGTGTCGCGGGTGACCACGGCCCGGTAGGCCGGCGTGTCCCGCAGCAGGTCACGGTGCGGCCCCACGGCGGCCACCGCGCCGTCCTGGACGAAGACCACCTCGTCGGCCTGGTCCAGCATCAGCGGGCTGGAGGTGAAGACCACCGTCGTCCGCCCCGCGCGCAGCGCCCGCAGCCCCGAGGCGATGCCCGCCTCGGTGTGCGCGTCCACCGCCGAGGTCGGCTCGTCCAGCACCAGCACCTCCGGGTCGGTCAGCAACGACCTGGCCAGCGCCAGTCGTTGCCGCTGACCGCCGGAGAGCGACCGGGCCCGCTCGGTGATCATCCCGCGCATCGGGTCCCGGCTGCCGTCCGTGGTGGCCCGGGACAGCGCGTCCAGCACGTCGTGGCAGTGCGCCGCGCGCAGCGCCCGCTCGGCGCTGACCCGCCCCGAGGCCGGCACGTCCAACAGCTTGGCCAGCGTGCCGGAGAGCAGCACCGGGTCCTTGTCCTGCACCAGCACCGCCGCCCGCGCCTCGACCAGCGGCACCGCGTCCAGGGCGACCCCGCCCAGCCGCGCCGACTCCTCGTCCCCCGGCTCCGCCGGGTGGCCGCCCAGCCGCTCGGCCAGCCGCTCGGCGAAGTCCGGCGAGCCGCAGACCACCGCCGTCAGCCGGCCCCTGGCCGCGCGCAGCCCGGTGGCCGGATCGGTCAGGTCGCCCGCCAGGCGGGTGCCGTCCGCCACCGCACGCTGCCGCACCGGCCCGTCCGTCTCCCCGCCGTCGTCCCGGCGCAGCCCGAGCACCCGCACCGCGCGGCGGGCGGACGGCCGGGAGAAGGTGAAGGCCATCGCCGCCTCCGAGAACAGCCGCAGCGGGAACATCAGGAAGCTCACCGCCCCGTAGACGCTCACCAGCTCACCCGGGCTCAGCCGGCCCTCCCGGGCCAGGGTCGCGCCCTGCCACACCACGGCGATCAGCAGCAGGCCCGGCATGACGACCTGCACCGCGTCGATCAGCGACCACATCCTGGCGTTGTGCACCGAGGCCGCCCGCACCTCCTGCGAGGCCCGGCGGTAACGCTCCAGGAACAGCTCCTCGCCGCCGATGCCGCGCAGCACCCGCAGCCCGGCCACGGTGTCCGAGGCCAACTCGGTGGCCCGGCCGGCCTTCCCCCGCTCGGCGTCGGCCCGCCGGGTCGCCGCCGGCAGCAACGGGAAGATGCTCAGCACCACGGCGGCCACCCCGCCGGTGACCAGCAGCCCCAGCCGGGGCTCGTACACGATCAACCCGGCGCACACCGAGACCGTGACCACCACCGCCGCCACGAACCGCGAGAACGACTCAACAAACCAGCCAATTTTCTCCACGTCGCCGGTGGAGACCTTGACGACCTCGCCGGCCGCGACCCGGCGGGTGAGCACGCCTCCCAGCCGGGAGGTCTGGCGGGCCAGCAGCTGCTGGACCCGGGCCGCCGCGGTGATCCAGTTGGTGACCGCGGCGCGGTGCAGCATGGCGTCGGCGAAGGCCATCACCACCGCGAGGACGACCAGCAGCAACCCGGTGAGGAACAGCCGCCGGCCCGACTCGTCGACCACCGCGGCGACGGCCGATCCCATGGCGACGGGAAGTGCGGCGATGGTCGCCATGTGGAGTGTGCCCCAGCCCAGGGCCTTGGCCTGGCCGCCGAGCTGGCGGCGGAACAACCAGACCAGAAAACGGAAACCCGACCTGACGTCCGGTTGGCCGGGGTCGGAGTACGGAAGATCGCGAATCTGCATGACATCCCAGAGTCAGTGCGTGTGGGAACTGGGCAACCTTGCAAGAATCCCGGCCCGAGCTGCCGAAAATCAACCCGTTTTTCCCCCGGCGCCCGCCCCGTCCGACCGCCGGCGCGCGCCCTCCGGCGCCCCCTCGGGCCGGTGCGCCGCGCGGCCCGCCGGCGCGTCGCGTCCACCGGCCGACCGGGACGCCGGTGGCCGAAAATCGCCGGGCGGTCTTGTGGTTTGTCCCATGCGTCACCCGGGGCGGTCCAGCCGGGCCGGCCGGCCCCGGCCGCGATGCGATCATGAACCGCATGCGTCCAGCTCCAGGCGAGGTCCTGCACTTCTCCGAGGACCCCGGGATACGGGTCTTCCAACCCCATGTCGCCGCCCGCGCCCTCCAGTCGGAGGCGTTGGTGTGGGCCGTGGACGCGGCCCGCGCGCCCGACTACTGGTTCCCCCGGCAGTGCCCGCGCGCCATGGTCTGGGCCAAGCCCAGCAGCTCCGGGGCCGACCGGCAGCGCCTGATCGGGGACGGCGGGGGTGAGCGGGTGCACGCCATCGAGTACGGGTGGCTCGCCCGGCTGATGGAGGTCCGGCTCTTCGCCTACCGGCTGCCGGCCTCGCTCTTCCACCCCCTCGGCGGCCGGGACAGCCACGCGCTGGTCGCCCGGCAGCGGGTGGAGCCGCTCGGCCCGCCCATGGAGGTCGGCAACCTGCTGGCGCTGCACCGCGAGGCCGGCATCCAACTGCGGGTCTACGACAACCTCTGGCCGTTCTGGGACGCCGCCGTCGGCAGCAGCCTGGGCCACAGCGCCATCCGGATGCGCAACGCCCGCCCCCGCCCCGTCCCCGCCGGGTGGCCGGGGCCGCCGCACGCGCCCACCCGGGTCGGCTGACCGGAGGCGCCGTCGGCCGCCCCGGCAGACCACGCCGTCCGGGGCGGTGACCACAAGCCCCGAACGCGAAGGCCGCCGCGACGACCGTTACCGCCCGTCGGGGGCTCCCGGACGTTCACCAGTTGGCGACGAACGCCCCCGTAACCCCGGGGGCGGTGCTTTTTGTTTGAACAAAAGGCTGCGCCAACTGTTGACGAGTTCATGGTGGGCTTCCAGTATGAGGGGCAACCGCCGAGGTGGGAGCGCTCCCATTGGTTCCCATCCGCATTCGGCGTGGTTTCTCGGATCATCGACCAACGATCGAGAGGGCCGCCACCATGCCACCCCCCCAAGGTCTTTGCGCGTGCCAGGTTTCCAGCAGCTGTGACGAGTCCCCGAGCCCGACGGTGGGTGCCGACAGGGCGGCCCCGGCCGATGCCGAGCCGTGCCTGGCCGGCGTCCCGGCGCGGGGTCAGGACCGCCGACCGGCCCTGCGGGCGCGGGTCCTTGAGGTCAATCGCAGGCACGACTTCAGCCGGCGGAGCCGGGCCGCCGGCGGCTAGCCGGCGACCTTAGCCGCTGGTCGGCCGAGCCCGGACCACATCTCCGCCGCCCGCTCGGCGGTGATGTCAACACCCGCTCTCCGTTGTGGTGATGCCGCTCCGGGCCCCCTGCGGGAGGGGGTGTCCCGCGGAGGGCGGGAGTCGGTCGTTTCGCCCCTGTCGGGGACGGGCGGGGGCGAAACGACCGCCGTGTCCCGGGTGTCGCCGGCCGGTCCGGCCGGCTCGCGCGGGCGTCCGCCGCGACCTCGGGCCGACGGGTGGCGACCGCAGGCTTGACGAGACCATGCCATGTTTGCACCATTGAGCTGCCGCCGCCGGGTGGGAGCGCTCCCAAACCCGACCGTCGGTCGCCTCCGGGCGACCGAAGGTCACCACCCGGCGGCGGTTTTCCCTTCGGATTCAGGACTTCCCTTCGGACCTCCAGGAACGAGTCACTGATGTCACCTCACTCCGACCGGACCTCGTCCGGGCCGCGGCGGCGCCGCCGCCGCGGCCGGCTGGCCGGCGGCCTGCTCGCCGTGGCGGCGCTGGCCGGCGGGCTGGTGGTGCCGCTCACCGGCCCCGAGGCCAGTGCCGAACCGGCGCCGGCGGCGCCGCGGTTCAACTACGCCGAGGCGCTCCAGAAGTCGATGTACTTCTACGAGGCGCAGCGCTCGGGTCCGCTGCCGGACGACAACCGGGTCAGCTGGCGTGGGGATTCGGCCCTGGCGGACGGCGCGGACGTCGGCCTGGACCTGACCGGCGGCTGGTACGACGCCGGGGACCACGTGAAGTTCGGGCTGCCGATGGCGGCCTCGGCCACGCTGCTGGCCTGGGGCGGGCTGGCCGCCGGCGACGGGTACGCGGCGGCCGGCCAGTCGGACGAGCTGGCGAGCAACCTCCGCTGGGTGAACGACTACTTCATCCGGGCGCATCCGGAGCCGGACGTGTTCTACGCCCAGGTCGGCGACGGTCACGAGGACCACCGTTGGTGGGGCCCGGCCGAGGTGATGCAGATGGAGCGGCCCGCCTACCGGGTGGACGCCGAGTGCCCCGGCTCGGACGTGGCGGGTGAGACCGCCGCGGCGATGGCCGCCTCCTCGTTGATCTTCGCCGAGGGCGACCCGGCCTACGCCGCCGAACTCGTCGGTCACGCGGAGCAGTTGTACGCCTTCGCCGACGAGCACCGCGGCGCCTACTCGGACTGCGTCCCGGCGGGTGACTTCTACCGGTCGTGGTCCGGCTATCAGGACGAACTGGTCTGGGGCGCCTACTGGTTGTACAAGGCGACCGGGGACGCGAGCTACCTGGCGAAGGCCGAGGCGGAGTACGAACTGCTCTCCACCGAGCCGCAGTCGGACGTCCGCAGCTACCGGTGGACCATCGCCTGGGACGACAAGTCCTACGGCGCCTACGCCCTGTTGGCGATGGAGACCGGCGATCCCCGCTATGTCGAGGACGCCAACCGCTGGTTGGACTACTGGACGGTGGGGGTGAACGGTCAGCGGGTGCCGCACTCGCCCGGTGGGCAGGCGGTGCTGGACACCTGGGGCTCGCTGCGCTACGCGGCCAACACCTCGTTCGTCGCGCTCGTCTACGCCGACTGGCTGGCCGAACGGGACCCCGAACGTGCCGACCGTTACCGGGAGTTCGGTGAGCGGCAGATCAACTACGCGCTGGGGGACAACCCCAGGGAGGCCAGCTATGTGGTGGGCTTCGGCGAGGGCTCGCCGCGCGATCCGCACCACCGCACGGCGCACGGCTCCTGGACCGACCAGCTGACCCAGCCGGCGGCCAGCCGGCACGTGCTCTACGGCGCGCTGGTCGGCGGCCCGTCGGCGCCGAACGACGCCTACCGGGACGACCGGCAGGACTACGTCGCCAACGAGGTGGCCACCGACTACAACGCGGCCTTCTCCGGCGCGCTGGCCTACCTGACGGCTCGTCACGGCGGCACCCCGCTGGCGGACTTCCCGCCGGTCGAGGAGCCGGACGACGACGAGATCTTCGTGGAGGCCTCGCCCAACGCGACCGGCGCCACCTTCACCGAGATCAAGGCCACGCTGCGGAACATCTCGGCCTTCCCCGCCAGGTCGCTGCGGGACGCCAGCATCCGCTACTGGTTCACCCTCGACGAGGGCGTGGACCCGGCGGCGATCACCCTGACGTCCGGCTACCGCGAGTGCCCGGTGTTCGAGAGCGGCGTCCACCAGGCGGCCGGCGACCTCTACTACGCCGAACTGCGGTGCACGGGCCGGGAGATCTATCCCGGTGGCCAGTCGGCGCACCGGGCCGAGGTGCAGTTCCGGATCGACGGCGGGCCGGCCTGGGACCCGAGCAATGACTGGTCCCAGCAGGAGCTGGCCCAGACGCCGGCGCGCACCCCCTACCTGACGGTCTACGAGGACGGCGAACTGGTCTGGGGCACGGAGCCCACGGCGGTGGTTGCGCCGTGAGCAAGCCCCCGTTCGCGGCTACCCACACAAGGAGATGACCCATGGCTGTGCATCCTTCCGCACCCCCCAAGAGAGCCGGCGTCGACGAGACCCCGGGCGGCCTGGGCGAGGTGACCGCGGGGCTCCGGGCGCTCGCGGTGTTACGGATCGCCACCGGTGCGATCTTCCTGTGGGCCTTCTTCGACAAGGCCTTCGGGCTGGGCTACGCCACCCCGTCGGAGAACGCCTGGCTCCAGGGCGGCTCGCCCGCGCGGGGCTACCTGTCCTCGGTCACCTCGGGTCCGCTGGAGTCCACGTTCAACTCCTGGGCCGGCGCGGTGGTCATCGACTGGCTGTACATGGCCGGCATGGGCGGGCTGGGCCTGTCCCTGGTGCTGGGGATCGGGCTGCGGGTCACCGCGGTCGCGGGCACGCTGATGATGGCGATGCTCTGGCTGAGCGAGTTCCCGCCGGCCCGGCACGCCTCCGACGGCAGCCCCACCATGTCGCCCAACCCGCTGGTGGACGCGCACGTGGTCTACGCGGGAGTGATGATCGTGGTGGCGCTCTTCTCGGCCGGCCGGGTCTACGGCCTGGGTGCCTGGTGGGAGCGCAACCAGCTGGTCCGGAACTTCCCGTGGCTGCGCTGACCGGTACCGCGGTCGCGCCGACCGGCCCGGGGGCGCGGGCCGGCGGCCGGGGCCGCCCGTGAACGGCGGGTGCGTGGGGGCGGGATGGCCCTCCCCACGCACCCGCGTCAACACCCGTCGGGGTGTGGGTCGGTGCTCGGATCGGCGTCGGGGTCGGTGTTCGGGTCGGTGTTCGGCTTGGTGGGAGGGATCAGAAATCCACGTCGGAGCACGCGTAGAAGGCGTTGCCGGTGTCGGCGATGTTCCACACGGCCAGCACCAGGTGGCGTCCGGACTTCTGGGGCGCGGTGCCCTGGTGGTTCTCGATCTCGGCGGGCTGGCGCCCGTCCATCGGCACGGTCAGGAACGGCTGGGGCTCCAGGTCGGCCCGGGTCAGCGGGCTGGCGGGGTCGTAGCCGTCCCTGGTGATGTAGTACTGGAAGTCGGCCGTGCTGTGCTGCACGGTGAAGTCCCAGGTGAAGGTGACGCTCTGGCCGGCCGTCAGGTCGGTCGCCGGCCAGCTCCCGCCGCGTGGGTCGTCGAGCTCGGCGAACCGCGCGTTGCCGCCGGCGCAGATGGTGCCGTCCGCCGGGCCCGCGGCCGGGAACCCCTTGGGGCCCTCGACGCTCTGCGGTTCCCAGACGATCGCGCCGCAGTCGCTGACCGCGCCCTGGGCGCAGACCTGTTGGCGGCTGGCGGGGGCCGTGGTGTGTCCGTGGCCCGCCGCCGGGGTGCCGGTGGCGAACACGGTCGCCACGGCCAGCCCGGCGCCGGCCGCGGCGGTGAGGATTGTCCTTCGCATACTTCGCTCCCGGAAGTCGTGGGGGAGGAGCGCTCCTCGGGGGGAGTGTCGCGGTCTAGACCAACACTGACGTTACTGCCGCATTTTCGTCATGTCCAGACCAATGGAGGGTGAGGGGTGGCCATGTCCAACGCATCCGTCAGGTCCGTCACATCCGTCCCGCCGGTAGGCCGCCCGGGGCCCGGCGGCCCGGTCCGCGCGGCCGGTCCCACCGCGTCGGCCACGGCGGGACCCACCACGCTGCGCCAGGTGGCCCGGGCCGCCGAGGTGTCGATGGCCACCGTCTCCCGGGTGCTGGCCGGCAACTACCCGGTCGCCCCGCCCACCCGCCAGCGGGTGCTGCGCGCCGTCCGCGAGCTGGACTACGTCGCCAACGCGCACGCCCGCGCCCTCCGCGGCCACGCCACCCCCACCGTCGCACTGGTCCTGGCCGACCTGCGCGACGAGGCCACCGCCCGGATCGCCCAGGGCGTGGAGGAGGAGGCCGCCGAGCACGGCCGTGGCTGCCTGATCGGCACCACCGGGGGCGACCCGCGGCGGGAACGCGCCGTGCTCCGCTCCATGCGCCAACAGGGCGCCGGCGCGGTCGTGTTGATCGGCGACGGTGACCAGGGCCCGGCCCACCAGGCGGAGTTGGCCGGCATCGCCGGTTCGTTGGCCGCCGCCGGCTCCCGGCTGGTGCTCTGCGGCCGGCCGGCCCCCACCGGGGCGACCTCCGCGACCGTCGTCGACTACGACAACGAGGGCGGCGCGTACGCACTGGTCAGCGACCTGCTGGCGCGCGGGCACCGGCAGGTGCTCTTCCTCGGCCCGACCACGGGCGGCGGCACCGCGGCCGGCCGCCTCGCCGGCTACCGCCGCGCGCTGACCGACCACGGCCTGCCGGTCCGGCCCGCACTGCTGGCCGGCGGCGGCCTCGGCCGGGCCGAGGCGCACGACCGCCTCGCCCGCCTGCTGGCCACGCGCCGCGCCGACCGCGCCGACCCCGCCGGGACGGGCTTCTCGGCCGTCTTCGCGGTCACCGACCAGGCCGCCGCCGGCGCGCTGACCGCGCTGCGCGCCGCCGGGCTGAGCGTGCCGGACGACATCTCGCTGGTCGGCTACGGCGACAGCGACCGCGCCACCGACCTGCTGCCCCAACTCAGCACCGTGCACGTCCCCTACACCGAACTCGGCCGCGCCGCCGTGCGGTTGGCCCTGGCCCGCGAGCCGGCGGCCACCGGCCGCCACGCCGTACTCCCGACCCACCTCGTCCCCCGGCACTCCACCGCCCCACCACCCCCGGCCTGACCCCGACGAGGCCGCCCGCCCGGGGTCCGTTCGCTGGGTGTGCCTCCCGACCGCCCTTTCCGGCCGGCCCATCACCTGCCGCGTCGTTGGCCACCACGCGGATCAATCACGTGCAGGTGGTGCCCGGCCAGCGGGCCGGGAGGCGTGCTCCCGGCCGCGCCGGTGCCGGAGCGGCTAGCCGAACGGTGCGGGGGCCCCACTCTCCTGGCCGCCCTCGGGGCCGGGGGCGGGCCGGGCCCAGTTGGACGCGCGCAGCGCGGTGGGCGACTGGCCGGTCGCCTGCTTGATCTTGCGGGCGAAATGGAAGCTCGTCTTGAAACCCGAGCTCGCCGCGATCGTGCCGACCGGCAGCCCGGAGCTGGTCAGCAGCTCGATGCCGCGGGTCACCCGCCGGTCCCACAGGTAGCGCATCGGCGTGGTGTCCATGTGCTCGCGGAACAGGCGCACCAGGTGTTCGGGGCTGACCGCGGCCGCCTCGGCGATGGCGGTCAGGTCGATGTCGTACCGCACGTTGCGATGGATGAACAGCCGGGCGTCCTCGATGGGAGCGGGCAGCGCCGCCGGCAGGTTCTCGAACTCGGCGATGAACCGCCACAGCAGCGCCGTGGCCAGCGCGTCGGTCAGCGCGCCCTGGGCGGTCAGCCGGGTCTGCTCGGTGATCAGGCCCTCCCGCGCCAGATACGTCAGGGCGGAGGACAGCGGTCTGCTCGGCCGTACCCGCTCAAGCCACCCCCGCATCCGGGGGGTGAGCTCGTCGAGCCGGCCCCGGACGAGCGTCTGCCGGGTCTCGGAGTCCCCGGTGAAGTCGATCACCTCGGTGTGGCCGGGCAGCAGAACGCAGATGTGCCCGGCGGGGACGGTGTGGGGCTCGCCGTCGTCCACACGCACCACCATGGCGCCGGCGTGGATCAACATCAGCTGGACGCCGCCCTGGGTGCGCGGCCCGATCCGCGACCCTGGCGTGTGTACGACGCTGCGGATCACGGCGTCCACGATCCGCAGCCGCCGGGAGGCGGCATCAATCCCAGACACAGGAACGCTCACCTCGGCCATGTTACGCCGCCGTTGCGGGTGTTGAGATTCGGCCATGACCGAGATTGAGACACAGCTTCTGATCGTCGGCGGTGGCCTGGGCGGCGTCTCGGCGGCACTCGCCGCGGCACGCAGGGGCGTGCGGGTGGTCCTGAGCGAACCGACCGACTGGCTCGGCGGTGTCCTCACCACCCAGGGCGTCCCGCCGGACGAGCACGTGTGGATTGAACGCTTCGGCAGCACGGCCACCTACCGCGCGTTCCGCGCGGCCATCCGCTCCTACTACCGGCAGCACTACCCCCTGACCGAGGCGGCCCGCGGGACCGCGGACCTCAACCCGGGCGCCGCCAAGGTCTCCGGCCTGAGCCACGAACCTCGGGTGTCGCTCGCCGTGATCGAGGCTCTCCTCGCCCCGCACCGGGCCGCCGGACGCATCCGGGTCCTGCTGGAGCACGAGCCGGTCTCGGTGCAGACCAAGGACCCCGACACGCTGGGCTCCGTCACCCTGCGCCAACAGGGCACCGGCGACCTGACGACGGTGCGCGCCACCTGGTTCGTCGACGCGACCGAGACCGGTGACCTCCTGCCGCTGGCCGGCGTCGAGTACGTCACCGGCGCCGAGTCGCGGAACGCGACGGGGGAACCCCACGCACCCGAGCTGGCCGACCCGCTCAACATGCAGCCGGTCTCGGTCTGCTTCGCCCTCGATCACCTGGCGGGCGAGGACCTCACGATCGACCGCCCCGAGAGCTACGACTACTTCCTGACCTCGACCGCCACCGACTGGCCCGACGGCCGGCTGTCGCTGACCGCCCCCCACCCCAAGACGCTCGCCCCCTCGCACCACGCCTTCTTCCCCAACCCCGGCGAGGACCACACCCTCGTCCGCCCGGACTACGCGGACCAGCGGGTGGGCCGGATGGACCGGAACCTGTGGACGTTCCGCCGGGTCGCGGCGGCCGCCAACTTCCTGCCCGGCGCCTACCCGTCGGACATCACGCTGGTCAACTGGCCCCAGATGGACTACTGGGACGGTCCCGTCTTCGAGGTCCCGGCCGAGCAGGCCGAGTGGCACACCAGGCGGGCCCGCGCGTTGTCGCTGAGCCTGCTCTACTGGCTCCAGACCGCCGCTCCGCGTCCCGACGGCGGCACCGGCTGGCCGGGACTACGGCTGCGTGGCGACCTCCTCGGCGACACCCCGGACGGGTTGGCCAAGGCGCCGTACATCCGCGAGTCGCGCCGGATCGTGGCCGAACACACCATCGTCGAGCAGGAGATCTCCCTGGCGGTCCGCGGCGAGCGCGGCGCCGTGCGGCACCGCGACAGCGTCGGCGTGGGCATGTACCGCATCGACCTGCATCCCTCCACCGGCGGCGACTCCTACATCGACATCGGCTGCTGCCCCTTCGAACTGCCGTTGGGAGCCCTGATCCCGGTACGGGTCACCAACCTGCTGGCCGGCGCGAAGAACATCGGCACCACCCACATCACCAACGGCGCCTACCGGATGCCGCTGGTCGAGTGGAACATCGGCGAGGTCGACGGCCACCTCGTCGGCTTCTGCGCGGCCCATGACGTCACCCCGTCCCAGGTGCGCGCCGACGACGGGCTGCTGGCCGAGTTCCAGGAGGAACTGGACTCCGTGGGCGTCGAGCGGAGCTGGCCGCGGATCACCGGCTACTGACCACGCCCAGCCGTCCCGGGCCGACCCGCGCCGAGGGCGCCGCGCCCCGAACCGACACCCACACGAAGGAGTGTGACGACCTTGCGTGTCATCAGAACCGTCGTCGCCGCGACGACCCCGCTCATCCTGACGGGAGCCCTGACCGCCTGCTCGGCCCAGGACGGCGGCTCGCCGGTCAACGCGGCCGGGGAGATCGAGATCACCTGCGCGACCTGCCAGGAGTCCACGACCGATCCGTTCCTCCAGTTCAACTACGAGGCCGCGCAGCGCTTCAACGAGGCGCACCGCGGCAGGTACCGCGTCGTGACGCTGCGACACGCGAACGCCGGCTCGGGGGAGGCCAGGCTTCCCTACTACCAGCGCCTCGCCATGGCGAACGACCTGCCCGACGTCTTCCAACTGAACAGCGCCGAGATCGAGTCGTTGTCGAGCACCGGCAGGCTCCACGACTTCGCCCCAGAGCTCGCCGCGGACGCGGAGTGGTCCGCCTCGTTCCAGCCACGCGCCTTCGACGGCCTGTCGGGGCCGGAGGGGCAGCGCTGGGCCATTCCCCAGCAGCAGGACCCCGTGGGGATCTTCTACAACAGGGAGCTGCTGGCCCACGCCGGGCACGACGCGTTCCCCACGACCTGGGACGAGTTCGAGTCCATGGCCGCCGACGTGCGGGCGACGGGGACCACGCCGATCGCGCTCGACGGGGACTGGGCGACGATCCTGATGTGGTCCAACCTCATCGGCACCCACCCGGAGGGCGCCGCCTTCCTCGCCGACGAGATCGCCACCAGCGACGACTGGTCGGCCAACGCGGCCGTCGTCGCGGCCACCGAGCGGCTCCGGAGCTGGCACACCGAGGGGTATGTGAACGCCGACGCCTTCTCCGGCGACTTCCAGAACGCCGCGTCGAAGTACCTGGCCGGCACCGCCGTGGCCATCCCGAACGGCCCGTGGTTCGTCAAGACCAACCTGCGGACGTCCCAGGCCGCGCCCGGACTCTACGAGGACACGGAGTACGTGCCGTCCCCGGGGTGGGGGGCGTCGGAACAGGGGCTGATCGTCGTCTCCGGCGCTGGCTGGGTGTCCGGCACGGCCGACCCGACCAGGCTGGAGGCGGTGGAGGCGTTCGTTCGGTTCATGTCCTCGACGGACGAGGTCGTCGAACAGGCCAGGTCGACGGGCTCCAACCCACCCGTCACGGTTCCCGCGGCCACCCTGGCGGCGGCGGAGCTCGAACCGCTCAGCTCGGGCCTGGTCGGCCGACTGCCCGAGGTCGCCCTGACCTACCCGCACGCCCGCGTCCACGCACCGGGCGGTATCGACGCCGCGTGGAAGAACCTGTGGCCCGCCTACGTCAACGGCGAGATCGACACGGCCGCCTTCCTCTCCCGCCTGGCCGCGGACTCCGCGGTGGGGGGATAGCGCCGTGCGAACCACCCGCCAGGAACGGCGGCGGACGCTCCAGCGGTCCGCCGAGGCCCGCGTTCCCCCCGCCATGCGGGGCCCCGTCGCCCTCTCGATCCTGCCCGCCCTCGTCCTGTTCGCCCTGTTCTTCCTGGTGCCGCTCGGCGTGCTGGCCGTCACGACGTTCGCCCGCTGGGACGGAGTGGACTTCGCGTTCACCGGCTGGGACAACTACGACCGGCTGCTCTCCGACCCGGTGTTCTGGAAGTCCGTCCGCAACACGCTCTTCTACTGCGCCGCGTCCATGCTCATCCAGGTGCCGCTCGGCGTGGCCGTCGGCATGACCCTCGCCCTGCGGATGCCCGGCTGGACGGTCTTCCGCACGGTGATCTTCATCCCGTTCGTGATCTCCGGGGCCGCGTACGCGCTGGTCTTCTCGATGTTCTACAACCCGTCCTACGGACTGCTGAACAACCTGCTCGGCCCCGTCACGGGCGGCACCCGCGACTGGCTGTTCGACAGCGGGACCGCGCGCTGGGCCGTGGCCGGCACCTTCGTCTTCATCATCGGATTCGTCGTGGTGGCCGTCATGGCGGAGGTGGCCGCCATCCCCGCCGAGCTGCTGGAGGCCGCCGAGGCGGACGGCGCGAGCCTGGTCCAGCGGCAGCTGTTCATCGTGCTTCCGCTGCTGCGCAACATCATCGGCACCGTCATCCTGGTGCGGCTCCTGGTCGACATCGGCATGTTCGACCTCGTCTACATCCTGACCGCCGGTGGCCCGAACGACGCCACCACCACCCTCGCTCTGTACGCCTACCGCTCCTACCTCCACGGACAGTGGGGATACGCCAACGCCGTCGGCTCCGTGATCCTGCTCCTGGGCGCCACGCTCATCGTCACGGTGCGACGCGTCTTCCGGATCGGAGAGCGAGCCCTGTGACCGCCACCCCGTCCACCAAGGCCCCGACCGACGCCGGGGCGGCGCCCGTCCACCCCCGGCGCAGCGGCCGGCGGCGCACCCTGCCACGCCCACGGGCCCTGGTGCTCATCTACGGCTTCCTCGCCCTGGTCACGCTGCTGTCGCTGCTGCCCACGGCGTGGGTGATGCTGTCCTCCATCAAGACCGGCCCACAGATCTACTCCGGCGAGGGGGTCCTCCCCGCACCGGTGACCCTCCAGGGTTACCTCGACGTGTTCACCGAGATCCGGCTGCACACCTACGTGTTCAACACCCTGCTGTACGCCGTCGGCGGCACGGTCGGCGCGGTCTCCGTGGCTTTCCTGGCCGCCTATCCACTCGCCCGCTACTCGTTCTTCGGCAAGCACTTCCTGGTCGCCATGTTCTCCCTGGCGCTGGCCGTCCCCCTGGTCGGGCTCGCCACCCCGGTGTTCTTCGTCGTGCGCGAGCTGGGCATGTTCGACTCCCGCATCGGGATGGTGATCCTCTACACGGCGCTGGAGTTCCCGTTCTCCTTCATCGTGCTGCGTTCCTTCCTGCTGTCCCTCCCCCCGGAGGTCGAGGAGGCCGCCCTCATCGACGGCGCCGGATACTTCACCACGCTGCGGCGCATCATCCTGCCCCTCGCCCGACCAGCCGTCGCCACCGTGTCCGTCGTGGCGTTCGTCAAGATCTGGAACGAGTTCTTCTTCGCGAACCTGCTGATCGCGACGCAGGACAACCAGAACGTCCAACTGGCCCTGGCGGGCTTCAAGTCGCAGTTCGGCTTCAACATCACCGGGGCGATGGCCGGAGCCACCATCATCATGCTGGTCCCCATCGCGCTGTTCCTCGTGCTGCAACGCCAGGTCATCGCCGGCCTGACCGCGGGGGCCGTCAAGTAACGCGCCGTCCGCCCGGGAGGTCAGCGGCCCCCCGGGACGGTGCCGCCCAGGGCACCGTCCCGGGGGGACGGCCGGCCGTCCCCCCGGTCGTCCGCCCCCGCCGCGCCCACCAGCCCGCGTCCGCTACCGCCCCAGCACCGCCATCGCCGCGTTGTGGCCGCCGACGCCGCTGACTCCGCCGCCGCGGACCGCGCCCGCGCCGCACAGCAGCACGTTCCGGTGGCCGGTGGCCACGCCCCAGCGGGCGGCCGGGTCGGCCGGGTCGGCCGCCGGGTCACGGTAGGGGAAGGCCAGGTCGCCGTGGAAGATGTGACCGCCGGGCAGCCGCAGCTCACGCTCCAGGTCCAGCGGGGTCTTCGCCTCCAGGCACGGCCGGCCCGCCGCGTCCAGCGCCAGGCAGTCGGCGATCGGCTCCGCCAGCTGCCGGTCCAGCGTCGCCAGGGTGTCCGTGAGCAGCTTCTCCCGGGTCCGGCGCTGGTGCTCCGTGTCGCCCGCGAAGAGCCGCGCCGGGGTGTGCAGCCCGAACAGAGTCAGCGTCTGGTAGCCGGCGGCGGCCAGCTCGGGGGAGAGGATCGTCGGATCGGTCAGCGAGTGGCAGTACACCTCGCTCGGCGGTGCCGCCGGCAGCCGGCCCGCCGCCGCCTCCCGGTAGGCGGTGGTCAACTCGGCGTAGCCCTCCGCCACATGGAAGGTGCCGGCGAACGCCTCCCGCGGGTCGACCGCCGGGTCACGCAGCCTCGGCAGCCGCTTGAGCAGCATGTTCACCTTGAACTGCGCGCCCTCGGGCGGTGTCGGGGCCGGCTCGTCCAGCAGCCGGGCCAGCTCCGTGGGCGAGGCGTTGACCAGCACCGTCCCGGCGCCCAGCACCCCCTCCTCCTCGCCGGCCCGGTAGGCCACCTCGGCCGCGCGGCCGTCCGTCGCCAGGCCGGTGACCTCGTGCCCGGTGGCGAGCTCGGCGCCGGCCGCCCGCGCCGCGTCGGCGAGCGCCCGGGTCACCGCGCCCATGCCGCCCACCGGCACGTCCCAGTCCCCGGTGCCCTGCCCGATCACGTGGTAGAGGAAGCAGCGGTTCTGTAGCAGCGAGCGGTCGTGCGCGTCCGCGAAGGTGCCGATCAGCGCGTCGGTGAGGACCACGCCGCGGACCAGGTCGTCGGTGAAGGTCGCCTCGATCGTCTCGCCCAGCGGACGCTCGAAGACCGCCGACCACAGGGCGTCGTCCCCGACCCTGGCCCGCAGCTCGGCACGGCTGGGCAGCGGCTCGGTCAGCGTCGGGAAGACCCGGCCGGCCAGCCGCGTGGTGCCGGCGTAGAAGTCGCGCCAGGCCGTGTACTCCCGGTCGTCCCCGGTGAGCCGGGCGAAGGACTCCCGCACCCGGCTCTCGCCGTCCCCGACCAGCAGGCCGGTCGGCGCGCCCCGGCGCACGGTCGGGGTGTAGGAGGCGACGGACCGCCGCCGCAGCTCCAGCCGTAGCCCCAGGTCCCGCACGATGTGCTGGGGCAGCAGGCTGACCAGGTAGGCGAACCGCGACAGCCGGGCGGCCACCCCGGGGAACGGCGTCGAGGAGACGGCGGCGCCGCCGGTGTCGGCCAGCCGCTCCAGCACCACCACCCGGCGGCCGGCCTGGGCCAGATAGGCGGCGGCGACCAGCCCGTTGTGGCCACCGCCCACGATCACCACGTCGTAGCGCGCGCTTGTGGGCATGGCTCTTGGTAACACGGAGACCGCCTTTCGACCAGCGGGCCGCCCGATCCCCGCCATACCCCGCGCCGGTCCGTCGCCCGGTCGTACGCTGGAGGGTCGTCACACCCACCCGCACCAGCGGACCACCCGGACCACCGGAATCCGCCACCCCGCCGAAGCGATCCCTGGCCCACCGAACCACCGAAACCCGCCGCACCACCGAAGGAGCCATGCCCCACCACGAACCCCACGCTCCCCAGCCGGCCACCGCCGAGCCGGGGCAGCCGCACGAGATCCGTCGCATCCTCCGTCTCTTCCGGCCCTACCGGGGGCGGCTCGGCGTGGTGGGCCTGCTGGTCGCCGCCTCCTCGCTGGTCGCCGTCGCCTCCCCGTTCCTGCTGCGCGAGATCATCGACGTGGCGCTGCCCGGGCGCGACACCGGACTGCTCACCCTGCTGGCCCTCGGCATGGTCGCCGCGACCGTGGTCAGCAGCGTCTTCGGGGTCCTCCAGACGCTGATCTCCACCACCGTCGGCCAGCGCGTCATGCACGACCTGCGGACCGCCGTCTACGCCAAGCTCCAGCTGATGCCGCTGGCCTTCTTCACCCGCACCCGCACCGGGGAGGTGCAGTCCCGGATCGCCGGCGACATCGGCGGCATGCAGGCCACCGTCACCTCCACGGCCACCTCGCTGGTCTCCAACGTCACCGCGGTGACCGCGACCCTGGTCGCCATGCTGGCGCTGGACTGGCGGCTGACCCTGATCTCCGTGGCGCTGCTGCCGTTCTTCGTCTGGATCGCCCGCCGGGTGGGCCGCGAGCGGAAGCGGATCACCGCCCAGCGGCAGCGCCAGATGGCGCAGATGGCGGCGCTGGTCACCGAGTCCCTGTCGGTCAGCGGCATCCTGCTGGGCCGCACCATGGGCCGGGCCGAGACGCTCACCGGGCGGTTCGCCGACGAGTCGGAGAAGCTGGTCGCGCTGGAGGTGCGGGCCAGCATGGCCGGCCGCTGGCGGATGGCCACCATCGGCATGATCATGGGCGCCATCCCGCCGCTGCTCTACTGGTCGGCCGGCGCGCTCGCGCAGCTGGGCGGCTCCCCGCCGTCGATCGGCACCCTGGTCGCCTTCGTCGGCCTCCAGCAGGGGCTGCTGCGGCCGGCCACCTCGCTGCTCTCCACCGGCGTCGACATCCAGGCCTCGCTCGCCCTCTTCCAGCGCGTCTTCGAGTACCTGGACCTGCCGGTGGACATCACGGAGCGGCCCGACCCGGTGCGGCTGGGGCGCGCCCGGGGCGAGGTGGTCTTCGACCGGGTCTCCTTCCGGTACGACCCGGCTGCCCAACCCACCCTGGACGGGATTGAGTTGACCGTCCCGGCCGGCAGCTCGCTGGCGGTGGTCGGGGCCACCGGGGCCGGCAAGTCCACCCTGGGGTACCTGGTGCCGCGGCTCTACGACGTGACCGAGGGCCGGGTCACCGTCGACGGGGTGGACGTGCGGGACCTCGACTTCGCCTCGCTGGCCGCCTCGGTGGGCGTGGTCTCCCAGGAGACCTACCTCTTCCACGCCTCGATCGCCGAGAACCTGCGCTTCGCCAAACCGGACGCCACCCAGCGGGAGTTGGAGGACGCCGCCCGCGCCGCGCAGATCCACGAGCACATCGCGGCGCTGCCCGACGGCTACGAGACCGTGGTGGGGGAGCGCGGCTACCGCTTCTCCGGGGGCGAGAAGCAGCGCCTCGCGCTGGCCCGCACCATCCTGCGGGACCCGCCGGTGCTGGTGCTCGACGAGGCGACCAGCGCGCTGGACACCCGCACCGAGCTGGCCGTGCAGCGGGCCGTCGACGCGCTGGCCGCCGGCCGCACGGTGATCACCATCGCGCACCGGCTCTCCACCGTCAGGGACGCCGACCAGATCGTGCTGCTGGACGCCGGCCGGATCGCCGAGCGCGGCACCCACGCGGAGCTGCTGGCCCTCGGCGGCCGGTACGCGGCCCTGGTGCGCCGGGAGTCGACGCACCCCGACACCGCGCCCGCCGACTCCTCCCACGCCGACTCCTCCCACGCCGAGCCGGCGCGGCGCGGTAGGAGGAACGGGGCGGGGGCCGACCGTTCGGTGTCTCAGGACGGCACGCCGGCCGCCGAGTTGACCCCCTGACCACCGCCCGCCGGCTGACCGGCGGGCGGTGGTCCGACCATAAAACTGTGCGAACGGTCGTGCTAAAATCTCGCCGTCGAGCATCGCCGGCAGACCCCACCACCGTTCTCGGGAGACCACACCATGCGGCCAGGGCCCGCGCTGATCAGCGCGACACTCAACACCACCGCGCACCTCGCCCCCGGCCTCGCCGGGCGCGCCGCGTTCGCCGTCTTCCGGCGCGCCACCAGCCGGCTCCCGGTGCGGCCGGCCGAGCGGTCGACCATGGCCAAGGCCACGGCCGGCCGGCTGGCGGTGGCCGGCACCGAGGTGGCCGTCTACCGCTGGGGCACCGGGCCCCGCCCGGTGCTGCTGGTGCACGGCTGGCGGTTCCGGGCCGCCCGGTTCGCCCCGCTGGTCGAGGCGCTGCTCGCCCGCGGCGAGTCGGTGCTCGCCTTCGACGCGCCGGGCCACGGCGAATCCGCCGGCACCGGCACCGACCTGCTCGAACTCCGGGCCGTCATCGAGCGGTTGGCCCACGACCACGGGCCGTTCCAGGCCGTCGTCGGCCACTCGCTCGGCGGCCTGGCCGCCAGCTACACGCTGGCCGAGGCCGGCGCGGACGGCCGGCGGCTCGCCGACCGGCTGGTCACCATCGCGGCGCCCGCCGAGTTCGAGCGCGTCCTGAACGACTTCTGCGCCCTGCTCCGGCTGGGCACCCGGGCCAGGCGCGCGCTGCGGAGCCGGCTGGAGCGCCGTGTCCTGCCCGACGTGCCGGACGCGCTGCGCACCCTCTCCGCCACCCACCGGCCCGAGCGGCTCACCCTGCCGCTGATGGTGGTGCACGACGAGGAGGACCGGGTGGTCAATGTGGATCAGGCGCGGCTGCTGCTGGCCACCTTCGCCGGCCGCGCCGACGGGCTGCTCACCCGCGGCCTGGGCCACAACCGGATCCTCGCCGACCCGGAGGTGGTCGCGGCCGTCACCGCCTTCGCCCTGGTCGGCGGCGACGTCGACCAGCGGTCCACCCAGCCGGCCCACTGACCCGCGCCCGGCCCGCCCCGGGAGGGCGGGCCGCCGCCCCGGGCCGGCACGTGGTCAGGCGAACTCCGGGCCCAGCGCGGGCAGGGTGACCGGGCCGGCGCCGGCGGCCGCGGTCAGCCGGGCGTGGATGGCCCGGGCCGCCCGCCGGTAGCCCCCGTGGTCCCGGTGCAGCACCGAGTCTCCGTTGGCCATCTCCAACAGCGCCACCAACTCGAAGGCCAGCTGCGGTACTTCGCAGTCCGGCGCCAGCTCGCCCGCCGCCTGCGCGCCGGCCAGCACCCCGCGCACATAGCCGATCCACTCCTCCCGGGCCCCCGCCACCGCGTCCCGCACCGGCCCGGTGCGCGAGCTGAACTCGGCGGCCACCGTGGTGAAGAAGCAGCCGCCGGGGAAGACCCGCTCCCGCGAGTAGGAGAGATAGCCGGCGCAGACCCGCCACACCCGGCCCAGCCCGGGCGGCGCCTCCTCGGCCGGCCGCGCGATCCGCTGGACGAAGACCGCCCGGGCCGCGCGGACGGTGGCCAGCTGCAACTCCTCCTTGGAGCCGAAGAGGGCGAAGACGCCACTCTTGCTCAGCCCCAGCTCGGTGGCGATCCGGCCGATCGAGAGCCCGTCGAGCCCCTCCACCGAGGCGATCTCCATCGTCCGCCCGAGCACCAGCCGGCGGGACTGGTTCCCCCGCTCGACCCGCCCGTCGATCCGTGCCCCGGCCACCTCGCCGCCCTTCGCCAACCGGCCCTCATGGTACTCGCGCCCGGGCCGGGCCGGTCGTGGCCCGGTGGTCAGGCCGGCTTCTCCCAGACCGAGACGTGCCGGGTGCTCTCGTGGGTGAACGGCTCCCGCCGCCAGCCCGCCCAGCGGTCCGCCAGCCGCAGCCCGGCCAGCCGGGCCATCAGGTCCAGCTCCGCCGGCCACACGTACCGGAACGGGATCGAGCGGAACGCGGACTGCCCGGCGGCCACGTCCAGGTAGTTCGAACTCATCCGCTGGGTCGCCACGTCGTAGTGGTCGTACGCCCACCGCCCCGGCCCGGTCCGGAACGGCACCGCCGTCTGCCCGGGCGGGAGCCGCCGCAGATCGGGAACCATCACCTCGACGAGGAACCGCCCCCCGGGTGCCAGCTGGGCGGCCACCGTGCGGAAGCAGTCGACCTGCGCCTCCTGGGTGGTCAGGTTCATGATCGTGTTGAAGACCAGGTAGGCGAGGGTGAAGTCGCTCCCGGCCCGGACCGTCGCGAAGTCCCCGATGGTGACGTCCACCGCCGCGCCGCCCGGCTTGGCCCGGAGCCGGGCGACCATCGCCCGCGACAGGTCGATGCCGGCCACCGGCACCCCGCGCGCCACCAGCGGCAGCGCGACCCGCCCGGTGCCCACCCCCAGCTCCAGCACCCGCCCGCCGCCGGCCAGCCCGGCCAGCAGCTCCACCGTCGGGGTCAGCGTCTCGGGCTGGAACTCCGCGGCCGACGCCTCGTCATAACCCGCGGCGACCGCCGCACCGAAGTAACCGTCAGGATCGTCCACTTGGCGAAGATAACCGGCCCCGCCGGGCCGCCGCCCCCCATTTCCGCCGCGCGGGAGGGTCTTTTGCCCGACCGGGGGCGGGGTGCCTCAGCGCAGCCGGCCCGCGCGCGCCAGGTCGTCGAAGACCGCGTGGTCCACCGGGGCGGTGCGCTCCCGGTCGGCCAGCGCCAACCAGGCGATCTCCTCGATCTCGCTGCTGGCCGTCAGGGTGCCCCGGTAGTCGGCGGTGTAGCAGGCCATCCGGACCAGGGTGCCCGCCGGATGCCCGTGCGCCGCCGCCGTGTAGGTGCCCACGTGCCGCGCCGTCGCCGGGTCGATCTCCACGGTCAGCTCCTCGCGGACCTCCCGCGTCAGGGTCTCCAGATCGCTCTCCCCGGGGGCACGCTTGCCGCCCGGAATATAGAAAACGTCTTTCCCCTTCGAACGCGCACCCAGGATCTTCGCGTCCTCAAGGTGCACCCATGCCACGGTGTCGATCAACGCTGTCACCGCTCCCGCCTCCCACTGCTCCCGGTCGTGTCCCGCTCGGCCACGCGCCGGACGATGGTGTCACGCGCCCGGCGGCGGCCGGCCGGGCGGGGCGGGGGATCACCGGACCGAGGTACGCACCACCGGCGGCGGCTCCGGCGGGAAGACGCAGAACTCGTTGCCCTCCGGATCGGCCAGCACGTCCCAGGACTCGGTGGCGCCGCCGCTGCGCCGCAACAGGGTGGCGCCCAGGGCCAGCAGCTCAGCGGTGTCGCCCCAGACGTCGAGATGCATCCGGTTCTTGCCCGCCTTGGCCTCCGGCACCGGGTTGATCCAGATCAGCGGGCCCTCGCCCAGCGGGTCGTGGATCGGCACCGGCCAGTCCGCCGGCCAGTGCCCGTTCCCCTCCTGGTGCCGGCGCTGGTAGCCCAGGGCGGCACACCACCAGTCGGCGAGGGCCAGGTGATCGACGGCGTCGAGCGCCAGATCCTTGAATCGCGCGGGAGCCATGCCCCGAGCGTAGGTCCTGGTCGGGCGATCCCCGTGGACGTGCCGGGCGGCGGGTCAGCCGGTCAGGTCCGCCTGCGCCACCACGTGCTCCGGCCGGACCCGCACCAGCACCTCACCCGGCACGGCGTTCCGCTGACCGAACTCCGCGCCCCGCTCCTGCCCCATGTAGCGTGCCCCGATCCGGGTCGCCCAGGCGAGCAACTCGTCCGGGTCGTCCGAGAGTTCGGCGCGCCCCTGGACCAGCACGAAGGCGAACGGCGGCTCCTGGAGGTCCACACAGAAGGCGACCCGCCCGTCCCGTGCCAGGTTGTGCCCCTTCACCGTCTCCCGACCCGTGGTCAGCACCACGTCGTCCCCGTCCAGCACGAACCACACCGGCGCGACATGCGGACCGCCGTTCGCGCGCACCGTGGACAGCTTGCCGGTTCTGGTGCCGTGGGCCAGGAAGGCCCGCCACTCGTCCCGTTCCATCGTGTGTGTCATGTGCTCATCGTGCGCCCCGCGCCGCCACCCGGCCATCGGCCGGCAGGCCATGTGGGTGAGCGCTGGCCAGCAGCCGCTCCGGGCCGGTGCCCACCCGGGCCGACAGCCAGAACGCCGCGCCGTCGTCGGTCCGCCCCGGCTCGAACGCCAGGTGCGCGAAGCCCGCGTCCGGCGTCGCCGAGGCCGCGAGCCGGGCCAGCTCGGCCTCCACCGCCACCCACTCGTCGGCCGGCACGTACTGGCGCATCACCGAGTGCCAGACCACCGTCAGCGTGCCCGGCTCCACGTCCACCGTGGAGAGGAACTCGGCGGCCCCCGCGGTCTGCACCGTCGCCGGCACCTTGGCCGCTATCCGCAGCGCGCCCTCCAGCCGGGCCATCCGCTCCCGCTGGTCCGGCCAGACGTAGGCGCGCAGCGCCAGCGACCCCTCGGCCGACAGCGGGTCGATCGGCGCCGGGTCGCAGCCGCGCCGCTCCACGACGCGCAGCGCCTGGTGCCGGGTGGCGCCGGCGCGCAGCCAGCGCGGCACCTCGGGCGCCCAGCTGTCGGTCAGCCGCACCGCCGAGTCCAGCGGCCCCCAGGCGTACCGGTCCGCCTCGTAGCGGAACTGCTCGGCCCGCAGGTTCAGCCCGCCGCTGGAGCCCAGTTCGAAGAGCCGCACCGGCAGCTGCGGCGTAGGGACGGTGTGCAGCAGCGCCGCGACCAGCAGGTTGGACCGGCCCACCTCGTTGGTCTGCGGCGGCCTGGTCAGCCACCGGCGGATCCAGTCCCGCTCCTCGGTGATCACCGCCCGCAGCGCCGGCCAGGCCGCGTCCGGCCGGTCGGGCGTCAGCGCGCCGCCGGCGCTGGGCAGGTGCGCGGCCAGCTCCGGCGCCCGCCCGCTCAGCGCCAGCGCGTGCGCGCCGCCGAGGAAACGCAGCGGCAGCGCGTCGTCCACGGCCACCGCGTGGTAGTCGGTGACCGTGTCGGCACACGGCCCGCCCAACTCGATGTCCCGTGCGGCCCGCTCCAGCAGCGCGGCGTAGAGCGGGGAGCCGAGCCGACCGCAGGCCCCCGCCTGCTGTCGGAAGACCCGGGCAACATGTTCACGGGGCATCGGTACTCCTCACTGGGGGGTCGCCCAAGATCATGGGCCCCACAGGTGCCGAAGGGAAGAGGCATCGGGCCAAGAGCCCCCGGACCAGGGCCCACTCGTACTCCTGTGCCCCGATAACGGGCGATCATGGCGCTCCCGGGCAGACCAGTCCCGATCCCCGAGCACCGGGCGGACCGGGTGGTAAGCGCCTTCTACGATGGCGACATGAGTGTTGAGCGGATCATCGTGTACAGCCGCACCACCGGGTTCCGGCATGAGTCGATCCCGACCGGCGTCGCCGCCTGCCAGGAGCTGGCCGCCGAGGCCGGCTTCACCGCGCTGGCCACCGAGGACCCCGACGAGCTCGCCGCCGCGCTGCCCGGCGCCCGGGCCGTCGTCTTCCTCTCCACCAGCGGCGAGGTGCTCACCGACGACGGCCGCCGGACGCTCCGTGAGTTCCTCGCCGCCGGCGGCGGCTTCGTCGGAGTGCACGGCGCCTCCACCACCGAGTACGACTGGCCCTGGTTCGGCGAGCACGTGGTCGGCGCGGTCTTCGACGGCCACCCGGCGCTCCAGCCCGGCGTCGTCGTCGTCGAGGACCACCAGCACCCGGCCACCGCCCACCTCCCGGCGCGCTGGGACTTCACCGACGAGTGGTACGACTTCACCACCAACCCGCGCCCCCGGGTCCGGGTGCTGGCCAGCGCCGACGAGACCAGCTACGAGGGCGGCCGGATGGGCGCGGACCACCCGCTGGTGTGGTGCCACGAGCTGGCCGGCGGACGCTCCTTCTACACCGCCCTCGGCCACACTGAGGAGTCCTTCGCCGACCCGGCCTTCCGCGCTCACCTGCTCGGGGGCCTGCGGTGGGCGACCGGCGCCGCCTGACCGCCGGCCGCTCTCCCCGGTGCCGCCCCGTCGCCGGCTCGCCGACGCGGCCCGGCCTCAGGCGCGGCGGGCGGCCCAGACGCTGCGCTCGGTGCGTACGGCGAGGTCCGCGCGGCGCAGGACGCTGTGCGGGCCGTCGGGGTCGAGAAGCGCGTCGAGTGCGGCGAGGTCCTCCGGGCTGAGCGCGGGTGCCGCCACGCCACGGATCCGCCGCAGGCTGCCGTGGGCGTAGCGAGCGATCGCCGGGTCGCGGTCACCCTCGACGCGCACGGTGAGGGTGCGCTCGCCCTCGACGGCGAACCCGGCCGCGGTGAGCATCGGGCCCCAGTCGGCGCCGCGGTGCGGGACGTGTTCGGCGTGGAAGCGGTCCGTCGCGGCGTGGGCGCGCTCTTCGAGCCCCGGCCGGCCCCCGGGCGCGTCCGGCGGCAGGAAGCGGGGGAAGCCCGCGAGCTCGACGACGGCGAACAGGCCGCCGGGCGCGAGCAGTTCGTGGACGGCGGCCAGGGCACGGTCGGGGTGGGCCAGGTGGTGCATCGAGGCCGACGCCCACACCAGGTCCGGGGTGCCCAACGCGGGCCAGGGGTGGGTGTCGAGGTCGGCCCGCACGGTCCGCACCCGCTCCTCGACACCGCGGGCGCGGGCCTTCTCGCGCAGCAGCCGCAGGTGTCCGGCCGAGGTGTCGACGGCGGTGACGCGCGCCTCGGGGAAGCGGTCGAGGAGCGCGAAGGTGCCCGCCCCCGTGCCGCAGCCCAGGTCCACGATCCGGCCCGGGGCGTTCCGCAGCGGCAGCCAGGCGGTGAGGGAGGCGAGGTGTTCGGCGAGCACCTCGGCATCGAGGTCGAGGATCTCCGCCTGGCCGGCGTCGTCGTGTTCCGGGTGGCCGCCCAGGCCGTGGTCGCGGTGGTGGGGGCTTTTGCCCTGCTGGGGAGGGTGCTGGTGCGCTGGGGTCATCTCCGCACCGTAGGGCTGGTCATGCGCCGATCGCACGAACAGTTGCCAAAGGGGCAAGAAGGTGGCCCGAGGCGTTGCGGCGCCGTCGGCCGTTCTCGATCCGGCTCAGCGTGGACGGTGTCCCGACCCGCCGCACCCGCCGAGGCGGTCGCCAGCAGCCTCCCGGGCAGGACCGCCCTGGCGGTGGCCTCCTGACGGGCGTCCCGCCCGGACCGGCCCACGACGGCCGGTCCGGGCGGGACGCCCGACTGCCATGATGGGGCGATGACGGTCATCACCCGGGTGCGGGGCGACATCACCGAACAGCACGTCGACGCGGTGGTCAACGCCGCCAACTCCAGCCTGCTGGGCGGCGGGGGAGTGGACGGCGCGATCCACCGCCGGGGCGGCCCGGAGATCCTCGCCGCCTGCCGCGAGCTGCGCGCCGCCCACCTCGGCGGCGGGCTGCCCACCGGCCAGGCCGTCGCCACCACCGCCGGCCGGCTGCCGGCCCGCTGGGTCATCCACACGGTCGGCCCGGTCCACTCCACCACCGAGGACCGCTCGGCGCTGCTCGCCTCCTGCTACCGCGAGTCGCTCCGGATCGCCGCCGAACTCGGCGCCCGCACCGTGGCATTGCCCGCGATCTCCACCGGCGTCTACCGCTGGCCGCTGGCCGACGCCGCCCGGATCGCGCTCGCCGCCAGCCGCGCGGCGGCGGCCAGCGGGGCCTTCACCGAGCTGCGGTTCGTACTCTTCGACGACCGCGCCTACCGGGCCTTCGACCCGGCCCAGCCCACGGCCCCCGACGCGCCACCGGCCGGCTGACCGACGCCGCCGGCCGGCGGCGCCCTCACGCGGCCCCCGCCGCCAGCGCGAGGTGGTGGGGGCTGTACATGAGGCCGAGCACGTTGCCGAAGGGGTCGACCACCGACGCGGTGACGAACCCCGCCTCGCGCTCGACCAGCTCCTGGTAGGGCGTGGCGCCCAGGGACACCACCCGCTCCAGGGCCGCCCGCACGTCGTCCACGTGCCAGTACATGACGACCCCGCCGGGGCCGTTCGCCGCGCCCCGCGGCGCGTAGCCGCGGTCGATGAGGCCCAGCTCGTCCTGCCGGGCCCCGACCCGGAACTCCACGTAGGCGAGCCGCCCGTCCGCCCCCGAACGCTCGAAGTACGGCTCCACGCCCAGCAGTTCGGTGTACCAGGCGCGGGCCGCCGGCACGTCGTCCGCCCAGTAGCTGATCGTGGTGAACCCTCGCAGCATGCCCCGCACGCCCTCTCGTCCGCCGCGCTCCGGTCGGCGCGGTCCGTCCCGGTCAAAAGCTAGGACCCCTCGCGGAACGTGGCTTTCCGCGAGGCTGCGAGACTTCGGGGATGTGGGAAACCTCGGTGCGGCTGCTCCGCCTGCTGTCCCTGCTCCAGGCCCGCCCCGAGTGGTCGGGCCCCGAACTCGCCGGCCGCCTGTCGGTGACCACCAGGACCATCCGCAACGACATCGAGCGGCTGCGCACCCTCGGCTACCGGATCCACTCCTCCTCCGGCACGGCCGGCGGCTACCGGCTCGGCGCCGGCACGGCCGTGCCGCCGCTGCTCCTCGACGACGACGAGGCGGTCGCCGTGGCGGTCAGCCTGCACGCCGCCGCCAACGGGACGGTCGCCGGCATCGAGGAGACGGCACCGCGCGCGCTCGCCAAGCTCCGGCGGACGCTGCCGCCCCAGCTCGCCCGCCGGATCGAGGCCCTGGACACCGCCACGCTCTCGGTCACCGGCCGCGGCCCCACCGTCGCCCCCGGCACCCTGACCGCCATCGCCGCGGCGATCCGCGACCACGAGGGCCTCCGCTTCGACTACCGCGACCACGAGGGGGCGCACCACACCCGCACCGTCGAACTACACCGGCTGGTCCACACCGGACACCGCTGGTACCTGCTCGCCTTCGACACCGCCCGCGCCGACTGGCGGACCTTCCGCGTCGACCGGGTCCGGCCGCGGACGCCGAACGGACCCCGGTTCACCCCGCGTCGTCCCCCGGAGGACGCCGTCACCGAGGTGGTGCGCGGGGCCGGCTCGCGCGCCTGGCGGCACCCCGCCCGGGTGCGCCTGCACGCCCCGCTGGCACGGCTGGCCGAACTGCTGCCGCCCGCCGCCGGGCTGCTCCACGACGACGGGACGCTGGAGACCGGCGGTCCCTCCCTCCCCGAACTCGCCGCCTTCCTCCTCAGCCTGGACCTCCCCTTCACCGTGCTCGACCCGCCCGAGCTGCGCGCCACCCTGCGGGCGATGGCGGCCCGCGCGGCGGCGGCCGGCGGCGTGCCACCGGAGGGCGACCGGCCGGGCGGCTGAACCGTCCGGGGCCGGGGCCCGGGCGACGCCGCGCCGCTCCCGCGCGTGGTCCGCTCCCGGGCCGGCGCGCCCCCGACGCCCCGGCCCGGCAGCGGCTCCCCCCTGCGGCGGGCAGCCGGCCGGTCGCGGGCGGCCGGCGGCCGGTGGTCAGTCGGGCTCGATCAGCGTCACCGCCCGGAGCACCGCCCGGCCCGGCAGCGGGTCGTCGGGGCTGGCCGCCAGCAGGTCGGCGACGGTGTCGGCCAGCTTGATGGCGTGCTCGTCGCCGTGCTCGGCGGCCCGCGCGAAGACCTCGTCGGGCGCCGGCGCGGCCGGCTCATCGTCGGCCGGCGCCGCCCCCGCGCCCCCCGGCGCGTACGCGGCGACCACGGCGGCGCTCGCCGCCCACGCCGCCGCCGCGCTCGGCCGCCACAGCCGCTCGGGGAGCGCCGGCAGCGTGCGCAGCACCGCGTTGGGCGCGGTCACCGCGTGCACCAGCATCACCGGCCCGGCGGGCGCGTGCGCCACGTAGTGGCCGGCCGCCGCCCGCACCAGCCCGGCCAGCCGGGCCCGGACCGCCGCCGGCTCGGGCGGCAGGGTCGCCCCCCAGTCCGGCAGCGTGGTCAACTGCCCCAGCCGGTGGTTGATGCCGAGCGAGCGGTCCGGCACCGGCGCCACCGCGCGCAGCGCCGCGGCCGGCGCGGGCTCGGCGGCCACCGGCTCGATCCCGGCCGGCAGCGGCTGGTGCCGGGCGGCCCAGTAGCCGAGCCCCTCGGCCAGCTCGGCCAACCGGGGCGCCGACTCCCCGTCGGTCAACAGGACCCGCACCGCGTGCCCGACCCGGATCACCGGGTGCGTCGCGCCCGCCGCGATGCCCGGCAGCAGCCGCGGCCACCACTCGGCGAGCACCGCGCGCCAGGGCCGCTCCGCGAGCCGCTCGGTGAAGTACCGGGACCAGTCCGCCAGATGGCGCGCGTCGCCGAGCCGCTCCCGCCAGTTCTCCGCGGTGATCCGGCTCCTGGGCGTCGGCCGTTCGACCAGCCGCCCCTGGTAGCGGTCGAGCCAGCGGTGCACCCGTTCGGCCTGCCCGTGCCGGACCAGCGCCTCCACCGCCATCGGCCCGTGGTTGGAGAGCCAGCCCTGGAACTCGGGCCCGGAGCGGTGCAGCCGCAGCAGCGCCTCGTCCAGCGTGCCGTCGGGACTCGTCCCGTGTGTCGCGTCCATGCCGCGACGGTACGCACCGGCCCGCGCCCGCCGGAACGGTCCGGGGAACGAGCCCGGCGCCGCCGAACGACGTAGGCCCCCGGCCGTAGCCCGCCCGGGCCGGCCGCCCGTACCGCTCCGCCGTCGGAGAAGCCCCGGACCGGTCTCAGGGCCCGAGCAGCACCACGTCCAGCCGGCGCGGCCCGTGCACCCCCTCCACCCGGTCCAGCTCGATGTCGCTGGTCGCCGACGGGCCGGAGATCCACGTCATGGGCCGCTCGGGGCTCAGCCGGCGCAGCCCCAACGGCACCGAGTCCACCACCTGTTCCGGCACCCGCACCACGCACACGTGGTGGTCGGGGACCAGGGTGATCCGCCGCCGCCCCTGGTCGGGGCCGCCGTCCAGGACGAGCGTCCCGGTCTCCGCGATGGCCACCGCGCAGCCGGTCACCACGCTGTCCACCGCGTCCAGCCGGTGCGCGGTGTCGGCCGTCGCGTCCGGCACCCGGCGCACCGACTCCGGCACCGCGGCCAGCCAGCCGGCCGGCAGCCCGGCCGGCACCAGCACCGAGGCCGCGCCCCGCTCCGCCAGCAGCCGGGCCAGCAGCGCCGGCAGCTCGGCCGCCGTCGCCCGGTGCACCAGCGCCCGGTAGTCGGCCAGGTTCTCCGCCAGCAGCTCCGTCGCGTCGGCCGGCCGGTGACTCTCCAGATACGTCCGCTCCACCGGCACCTGGTCCGGCGTCTCCTCGCGCGGCACGTCCGCCAACGCCCGCCGCACCCGGCCCAGCACCACCTCGCGCGCGTTCACCGACCCGCCTCCTGACCGTCGTCGCCCCGGGTCCTTCGCCACCACTCGCGGAACGGCTCCGCCGGCAGCGGCGGCAGGTCCCGCGTCTGGGACCAGGCACGGCCCGGGCCCGGCAGCCGCCGGGGCGTCAGCCGCCGCAGCCGGCCGGCCGCCCGCTGCCCGGCGCGCAGCACGCCCGGATGGTCCAGCGTCCAGCGGGCCGCCCGCATCGCGGCCCGCTCCGCGGCGTGCCCGCGCGCCGGCCTGATCCGGGTGCGGGTGCCGCCGACGGTCACCTCGCCGCCCTGCACCACCCGCTCCCGCAGGTGCACCAGCACCTCGGGGATGTCGATCGCCACCGGGCACACCTCGTAGCACGCCCCGCACAGCGACGAGGCGTACGGCAGCGACGCGTCCAACGGACTGTCCACGCCCCGCAGTTGCGGCGTGAGGATGGCCCCGATCGGCCCCGGATAGGCCGAGCCGTAGGCGTGCCCGCCGGCCCGCTCGTACACCGGGCACACGTTCAGGCAGGCCGAACAGCGGATGCAGCGCAACGCCTGCCGGCCCACCTCGTCGGCCAGCGTGTCGGTGCGCCCGTTGTCCACCAGCACCAGGTGGAACGTCTCGGGCCCGTCGCCGTCCGTGGTGCCCGTCCACATCGAGGTGTACGGGTTCATCCGCTCCGCCGTCGAGGACCGCGGCAGCAGCTGGAGGAACACCTCCAGGTCCTGCCAGGTCGGCACCACCTTCTCGATGCCCACCACCGAGATCAGCGTCTCCGGCAGCGTCAGGCACATCCGGCCGTTGCCCTCGGACTCCACCACCACCATGGTGCCGGTCTCCGCCACCATGAAGTTCGCCCCGGAGATCCCGACCTTGGCGTCCAGGAACTTCTGCCGCAGGTGCAGCCGGGCCGCCTCCGCCAGGTCCGCCGGCCGGTCGCTCAGCCCCTCCGGCGCCGCCCGGCCCCAGTCGCCCATCTTCTCCCGGAAGATGTCCCGGATCTCCCGCCGGTTCCGGTGGATCGCCGGCACCAGGATGTGCGACGGCAGGTCGTCGCCCAGCTGCACGATCAGCTCCGCCAGGTCCGTCTCGTAGGCCCGCACCCCGGCGCGCTCCAGCGCCGCGTTCAGGCCCAGCTCCTGGGTGGCCATCGACTTGACCTTGACGACCTCGCGCTCCCCGGTCGCCAGCACCAGCTCGGTCACGATCCGGTTGGCCTGCTCGGCGTCGACCGCCCAGTGCACCTGCCCGCCGGCGGCCGTGACCGCCTCCTCCAACCGCTCCAGATAGCCGTCCAGGTGCCGCAGCGTCCGGTCCTTGATCGCCGCCCCGGCCGCCCGCAGCCGCTGCCAGTCCGGCAGCTCGGCCACCGCCGCCGCCCGCTTGTCGCGGATGGTGCGGGTGGCGTGCGTCAGGTTCGCCCGTAGCTGCTCGTTCCTGGTGGCCGCCTCGGCGGCCCGGGGGAACGCCGGCATGCCCAGATACGTCCCACTCATCGCGGTGCCCTCCGCTCGTCGCCGGCTCGCCTCACCACTGCGTCTCCTCCGTGCTGGCCAGGATCTCCGCCAGGTGCACCGGCCGCACCGTCGAACCCAGCCGGGACAGCGTGCCGCCGATGTGCGTCTGGCAGGAGTTGTCCACCGTGCACACCGCGTCCGCGCCCGTCCCCATGATGTGCCGCGCCTTGTCCGCGCCCATCACCGCCGACACCGCCGCGTTCTTCATCGCGAACGTCCCACCGAAGCCGCAGCACTCATCGGCGCCCGGCAGCTCCACCAGCCGCAGCCCGCGCACCGCCTCCAGCAGCCGCCTGGGCCGCTCGCCCAGGCCCAGCATCCGCAGCCCGTGGCAGGTCGGGTGGTAGGTGACCGCGTGCGGGTAGTAGGCACCCACGTCGGTCACCCCCAACACGTCGACCAGGAACTCCGTCAGCTCCAGCGTCCTGGGCACCACCGCCCCGGCCACCGCGGCCAGCTCCCCGCCCCGGCCCTCGGCCCGCGCCCTGGCCCCGATCCGCGGGTAGTTGTCCCGCACCATCGCCGCGCACGAGCCGGACGGCGTCACCACGTAGTCATAGCCGTCGAACGCCCGGCCGTACCGGCGCACCAGCGGCTCGGTCTCCCGCCGGTACCCCGTGTTGAACTGCGGCTGCCCGCAACACGACTGGGCCTCGGGGAACTCCACCCGCACCCCCAGCCGCTCCAGCAGCGCCACCACCGCCTGCCCGGTACGCGGGAACAGGGTGTCGTTCACACAGGTGACAAAGAGCGCGACGCGCACATCAGTCCCTTCCGCCGTCGGCGACCCGACGGGCCGCCCGATCCCAGGCCGCCCGGTCCCCCCGAGGGGTGAACCGGCGCGGCGACTCGGACGCCCGCAGCAGCGAGCGTAGCTCCGGCAGCCCGCCGCGCACCCGACCCGCGGCGCGCGCCTGCACCAACACGTTGCCCAGCGACGCGGCCTCCGTCGGCCCCGCCACCACCGGCAGCCCACAGGCGTCCGCCGTCAGCTGGCACAGCGGCGCGTTGTGCGCCCCACCCCCCACCACGTGCACCACGGACACCTCGGTGCCCGCCAGCCGCGTCGCGTCCGCCACCGCGGCCCGGTGCGCCAGCGCCAGCGAGTCCAGCACACAACGCACCAGCTCCGCCCGGCCGTTCGGCACCGGCTGCCCGGTGCGCCGGCAGGCCGCCGCGATCCGCTCCGGCATGCCGCCCGGCGCGATGAACTCCGCCGCCCCCGCGTCCACCACCGACCGCGGCCCCGGCACCCGCTCGGCCGCCGCCAACAGCGGCCCCAGCTCCGGCTCCACCCCGCCGTCCGCCCACTCCCGCAGGCACTCCTGCAACAGCCACAGGCCCATGATGTTCCGCAGATAACGGACCGTGCCGTCCACGCCCAGCTCGTTGGTGAAGTTGGCGCGCCGGCTCTCCTCCGTCACCACCGGCCGGTCCAGCTCCAGCCCCGCCAGCGACCAGGTGCCGGTCGCGATGTACGCGAACCGCTCGTCCTGGGCCGGCACCCCGACCACCGCCGAGGCCGTGTCGTGCGACCCCACCGCCGTCACCGGCACCGGGCCACGCAGCCCGCACGCCCGCAGCACCTCCGGCAGCAGCTCGCCGGCCGGGTCGCCCGGCCGCCGCAGCGGCGGGAACAACCCCAGGTCCACGCCCAGCGGCCCGGCCACCCCCGGCGCCCAGTCCCCGGTGCGCGGATCGATCAGCTGGGTGGTCGAGGCGTTGGTCAGCTCCGTGCCGGCCACCCCGGTCAGCCAGTACGAGATCAGGTCCGGGATCAGCAGCAGCCGCCGCGCGGCGGCCAACTGCGGCGAGCCCTGCGCCGCGACCAGCTGGTAGACCGTGTTGAACGGCAGGTACTGCAGCCCGGTGTGCCCGTACAGCTCCGCCGGCCCCAGCACCTCCGCCACCCGCTCGGCCATCCCGGCGGTCCGCTCGTCCCGGTAGTGCACCGGGTTCCCCAGCAGCGCGCCCGAGGCGTCCAGCAGCCCGTAGTCCACCGCCCAGGAGTCGATCCCGACCCCGGCCAGCCGCCCCCCGGACCGCCGCCCCGCCTCCCGCAGCCCGTCCAACACGCCCTGGTACAAAGCCAGTACGTCCCAGTGCAGGGTGCCGGCCACCCGCACCGGCCGGTTGGCGAACCGGTGCACCTCCGTCAGCCGCAGCCGCGGCGCGCCGTCCGCCGCCTCCCACACCTCACCCAGCATCACCCGCCCACTGGACGCGCCCAGATCGACGGCGGCGAACGGCGGACCACCCGCCGAGGCGGACCCGGTCGTCGGGGAAGCAGACACAACACACCTCGAAAACAGTCGCGACACGCGAAGCGCCGACACACGGAAAACGACACTCGGACAGGGCGGCCACCACCCCCCGGCACACGCCGCCGGTGGGCCCCGAACCCGGGACCCACCGGCGGGCGGACGACCTCAGCGCAGGAACGCGGCGGCCACCCCGGCGTCCACCGGGATGTGCAGCCCCGTGGTGTGGCTGAGATCCCCACCGGTCAACGCGAACACCGCCGCCGCCACGTGCTCCGGCAGCACCTCACGCTTCAGCAGGGTCCGCTGCGCGTAGAACTCGCCCAGCTTCTCCTCCTCCACCCCGTACACCGCGGCCCGCTTGGCACCCCAGCCGCCGGCGAAGATCCCCGAACCGCGCACCACGCCGTCCGGGTTGATCCCGTTGACCCGGATGCCGTGCTCGCCCAACTCGGCCGCCAGCAGCCGCACCTGGTGCGCCTGGTCCGCCTTGGTCGCGCCGTAGGCGATGTTGTTCGGGCCGGCGAACACGCCGTTCTTGGACGACACGTAGACGATGTCGCCCCCGATGCCCTGCTCGATCATCACCCGCGCCGCCTCCCGCGACACCAGGAACGAGCCGCGCGCCATGATGTCGTGCTGCAGGTCCCAGTCCCCGACCGAGGTCTCCAGCAGCGGCTTGGAGATCGAGATCCCGGCGTTGTTCACCACCAGGTCGACCCCGCCGAAGGCCAGCGCCGCCGCCCGCACCGCCGCCGTCACCTGCTCCTCCGAGGTGACGTCCACGACCACCGGCACCGCCCGGTCCGGGCCGCCCAGCTCCTTGGCCACGGCCGCGGCGGCCGCCTCGTCCCGGTCGGCCACCACCACACAGGCACCCTCGGCGGCCAGCCGCAGCGCGGTGGCCCGCCCGATGCCGGAGCCACCGCCGGTCACCAGCGCCACCCGGGCCGCCAGCGGCTTGGGCGCCGGCATCCGCCGCAGCTTGGCCTCCTCCAGCTCCCAGTACTCGATGCGGAACTTCTCCGACTCCTCGATCGGCGCGTAGGAGGAGACCGCCTCCGCCCCCCGCATCACGTTGATCGCGTTCACGTAGAACTCGCCCGCGACCCGCGCCGTCTGCTTGTCCTTGCCGAACGAGAACATGCCCACCCCGGGCACCAGCACGATCGCCGGGTCGGCGCCCCGCATCGCCGGCGAGTCCGGCCCCGCGTGCCGCTCGTAGTACGCCCGGTACTCCTCCCGGTACGCCGTGTGCAGCTCACCCAGCCGCGCCACCACCGTCTCCAGCGGGGCGTCCGCCGGCAGGTCCACCACCAGCGGCGCCACCTTGGTGCGCAGGAAGTGGTCCGGGCAGGAGGTGCCCAGCGCCGCCAGCCGCGGGTGCTCGGCCCGCGCCAGGAAGTCCAGCACCTCGGGGGTGTCCGTGAAGTGCCCCACCTGCGCCCGGTCCCGGGAGGCCAGCCCCCGCACGTACGGCGCCAGCGCCGCCGCCCGCTCCCGGCGCTCCGCCTCCGGCAGCGCGCCGTAGCCCGGCAGCTTCGGGCCGAACGGCTCCGCCGCGCCCCGCTCGGCCAGGAACGCCTCGGCGGTGCGGATGATGTGCAGCGAGTTCCGCTCGCACTCCTCGCTGGTCTCGCCCCACGCGGTGATCCCGTGGCCGCCCAGCACACAGCCGATCGCCCGCGGGTTGGCCCGCCGCACCTCGGCGATGTCAAGACCCAGCTGGAAACCGGGCCGCCGCCACGGCACCCACACCACGGTCTCCCCGAAGCACTCCCTGGTCAGCGCCTCACCGTCGGCGGCGCAGGCCAGCGCGATCCCGGAGTCCGGGTGCAGGTGGTCCACGTGCGCCGCCTCGACCAGGCCGTGCATCGCCGTGTCGATCGACGGCGCCGCGCCGCCCTTCCCGTGCAGGCAGAAGTCGAACGCGGCGACCATCTCGTCCTCGCGCTCCACCCCCGGGTAGACCCCGACCAGCGCCCGCAGCCGATCCAGCCGCAGCGCCGCCAGGCCCTCCTCCCGCAGGGTGCCCAGGTCACCGCCCGAGCCCTTCACCCACATCAGCTCCACCGGGCCACCGGTCACCGGGTCCGTCTCGGTGCCCTTGGCCGAGGTGTTGCCGCCCGCGTAGTTGGTGTTCCTCGGGTCGGCGCCCAACCGGTGCGAACGCTCCAGCAGCGCCGCCACCTCCGGGTGCCGCTCCCGCTCCGTCGTCGGCCTGGCACTCATTCCCGTCACGCTCCCCAACCGGCCTGCTGGCCGCCCTGTCGTTCCGCCACGATCCGCTCCGCCCAGCCCGAACGCCGGTACGCCGCCATCGGGTTCGGGTCAAGACCCGACTCCTCGCGCCACTCCGCCAGCAGCGGGCGCACATCCGTGTGGTAGGCGTCCATCAGCGCCTCGTTGGCGCCCAGCACGTCGCCCTCCCGCTGCGCCTTGGCCAGCGCCTCGGCGTCCACCAGCAGCGCCTTGGCCGTCGCCTCCTGGACGTTCATGACCGAGCGGATGATCGCCGGGATCTTCGGCTCGATGTTGTGGCACTGGTCCAGCATGAACGCCACGTCCGGGCTGAACCCGCCGCCGCGCACCACCTCGTACATGATGCGGAACAGCTGGAACGGGTCGGCCGCGCCCACCATCAGGTCGTCGTCCGCGTAGAAGCGGGAGTTGAAGTCGAAGCCCCCCAGCTTCCCCTCGCGCAGCAGCGTCGCCACGATGAACTCGATGTTGGTGCCCGGGGCGTGGTGCCCGGTGTCCACCACCACCTGCGCCTTGGGGCCCAGCTTCAGGCAGTGCGCGTAGGCGGTGCCCCAGTCCGGCACGTCCGTCATGTAGAACGCGGGCTCGAAGAACTTGTACTCCAGCAGGATCCGCTGCTCGTCGCCCAGCCGCTCGTAGACCGCGGCCAGCGCCTCGGACAGCCGGTCCTGGCGGCTGCGGATGTCGTCCTGGCCGGGGTAGTTGGTCCCGTCCGAGAACCACAGCTTCAGGTCCCTGGACCCGGTGGCGTCCATGATGTCGACGCACTCCAGCAGGTGCCCCAGCGCCTTCCGGCGGACCGCGGGGTCCGGGTGGGTGACGCTGCCCAGCTTGTAGTCGTCGTCCTGGAAGACGTTGGAGTTGATGGTGCCCAGCTTCAGGCCCCGCGCCCGCGCGTGCTCGGCCAGCGCGGCGTAGTCGTCGACCCGGTCCCACGGGATGTGCAGTGCCACCGTGGGGGCCACCCCGGTGTGCTCGTGCACGCGCGCCGCGTCGTCCAGCTTCTCCTGGGGGGTGCGCGGCACGCCCTGCTGGGCGAACACCTTGAAGCGCGTGCCGGAGTTGCCGTAGGCCCACGAGGGTGTCTCGATGGCCTGGGCGGACAGGGCCGCCTTGACGGCGGATGAGGGGGTCATGCGATCAGTGCTCCCGTAGCGCGAGGAAGGTCCGGAGACTGGCTGATGAAACGTTTCACAGTGGCTCGACGCTAAGAGCCCGCGCCAAGCGCTGTCAAGGGAGTGGCCTGATCAACTCACCTTTCGCCACCCCCGGCCGGGGGTAAACCGGCGCGTGGTCGCAGGTACCCGGCGCGCTTGACGCCGCGCGCCGGTGGTGGCTAGCTTGCCCCCACCTCCATGAAACCTTTCATAAAGGGGTTGAGCCCGTGCAGCGCGTCTGCTTCCTGCTGAAGGTCCGCGCCGACCGTATCGAGGAGTACCGGCGCCGGCACGCCAACGTCTGGCCCGAGATGTGCGACGCGCTCTCCGCCACCGGCTGGCACAACTACTCCCTCTTCCTGCGCGACGACGGCCTCCTCGTCGGCTACCTGGAGACCGAGGACTTCGAGGCCGCCCAGCGCGACATGGCCGCCACCGAGGTCAACGCCCGCTGGCAGGCCGAGATGGGCCCGCTCTTCGAGGCGCTCGAAGGGGAGCGGCCCGACGAGGCGATGAAGCCCCTCACCGAGGTCTTCCACCTCGCCTGACCCGCCGGGGCGCGCCACCACCCGACGGTGCGGCCCGCCGCCGGGCGCGCACGCACGCTCCGGGTGCATACGATGGCCCGCGAGGCACGGCGGGCCACGAGACGAACGGAACACGCATATGGCGCACACGGTGGGGATCAAGGAAGTGGCCAAGGCCGCCGGCGTCTCCGTCGGGACCGTCTCCAACGTCATCAACCGGCCCCACATGGTCGCCGAGGAGACCAGGGAACGGGTCCAGTCCACGATCGTGCGCCTGGGGTACGTCCGCAGCGAGTCCGCCCGTCAACTCCGCGCCGGCCAGAGCCGGATCATCGCCCTGCTCGTCCTCGACCTGGCCAACCCGTTCTTCGTCGACGTCGCCTCCGGCGCCGAACGCGTCGCCCGCGCCGAGAAGTTGGGCGTGATGCACTGCAACAGCGCGCAGAGCCCGGCCGAGGAGTCCGACTACCTGTCGCTCTTCGCCGAACAGCGCGTCCGCGGCGTGCTGTTGACGCCGGCCGACATGTCGGGACGCAACCTCGCCGAGTTCCGCCGGCACGGCATCCCGTTCGTCTTCGTCGACCGGGTGCTGCCCAGCGCCGAGGGCTGCTCGGTCTCCGTGGACGACGTGCGCGGCGGCAGCCTCGCCGTGCGGCACCTGATCGACCAGGGGCACCCTACCGTCGCCTACGTCAGCGGGCCGATGTCCCTCAAGCAGTGCCGGGACCGCGAGGAGGGCGCCAGGGCCGCCCTCGCCGAGGCCGGCCTGCCCGACACCGCGCTCCGGCACATCGAGGCCGACCGCCTCGACGTCGCCTCCGGGCGCGACGCCGGCGCCCGACTGCTCGGCCTGTCGCCCCGCCCCACCGCCGTCTTCTGCGCCAACGACCTGCTCGCCCTCGGGGTCCTCCAGGCCCTCTTCGCCGCCGGTGTCCGGGTGCCCGAGGAGATGGCGCTGGTCGGCTACGACGACATCGAGTTCGCCGCGGCGGCGGCGGTGCCGCTCACCTCGGTGCGGCAGCCGGCCGTCCGGATGGGGCAGCAGGCCGCCGAACTTCTGCTGGAGGAGACCGGCGAGGACGCCGCCCGGCACCGGCACCAACGCATCGTCCTCGACCCGGAGTTGATCGTCCGCGACTCCAGCCTCGCGGGCCGCCGCTGACCCGCGGCGGCGACACGCCGCCCCGGCCCCGCGGCGCCCCGGGCCGGTGGCCGACCATGGACCCCATGACCGACTCCTTCAGCACCCGGGTCCTCGACCTCACCACCGGCTCCCGCGAGGTCGTTCACGACCTCACCGCGGAGTGCGCCGGCTACCTCCGCGAGGTCGCCGCCGGCCGGGACGGCCTGCTCAACGTGTTCACCCCGCACGCCACCACCGGCATCGCCCTCATCGAGACCGGCGCCGGCAGCGACGACGACCTGCTGGCCGCCCTCCGTGACCTGCTGCCGGCCGACGACCGCTGGCACCACCGCCACGGCACCCCAGGCCACGGCCGCGACCACGTCCTGCCCGCCCTCGTCCCACCGCACGCCACCCTCCCCGTGGTGCGCGGCCAACTCGCCCTCGGCACCTGGCAGTCGGTCTGCCTCGTCGACACCAACATCTCCAATGTCAACCGTCAGGTGCGGTTGAGCTTCCTGGGGTAGCCAAGGCCTTTCCCAGGGTGATGTCGCCGATTCTCCGTACCCTGTGCGACCGGAGCGGCGAGGCTACGCACGACACGGACCTGGGAGCGATCGAGCGACCGTATGACGGGTGCGGCAGGTGTCTGCTGGGGTGCGGCGGCTGTCGCGGATGAAGGCAGCCACCACCTCGCCGGCGCGTCAGCGGAGCGATGTGCTGGCTGTCGCCGCACCGGTGCCCTGCGCCGATCGGCGAGTCGGGTCCGCTCCTCGGGCCAGCAGGAGTGCGATCGCGTCGGCGTGTGGTGGCCTTGGCTGTGCGCGGTGCTGTCGGTTTCGATGTCGACGGCGTGGTGGAGCAGGGACAGGCCGAGGTGTTCCTCGCGTATGTCAGCGCCGGCGTCGAGCGCTTCTCGCAGGGCTGGCAGATCCTCGAGTGCGATCGCGCGGTGCGCCGGGCTCCAGAAGTAGTGGTTGGGTGGCTAGGCGCGTCGGGGAGAGGCGTCGGGGTCCATGAATGCTCTTCGGTCTTGGGAGTGGGGTGTTGACGGGGCCCGCGCCGCGCCGACGGCGTGACGCGGACGAGTCGCCAGGCGGGGGCCGGTTCAGCGGTTGCGTTCCCGTTTCCAGGCTTCGAACAGTTCCGTGGCCAGCCAGTGTCCGAGGATCCTCGCCCCTTCTTCGGCGGTGAGACCAGTCGAGGTGGAACGTCGGGTCGGGTCAGCTCCGCGGGCGAGCAGGAAAGCGGTCATGTCGACGTGCAGCGGGGTGCCTCGCTGGAGGGATCCGTCGCCTTCGACATCGACAGCGTCGTAGAGCAGCGAGGTACCGAACTGCGCCTCCTCCACATCGGCGCCGGCGTCGAGCGCGTCCCGCAGGGTGGCCAAGTCGTGCTTGCCGACCGCTCGGTTGGCTGGACTACGGGGGATCGGAGCGGGACAGGCGTCGGTCTGGGGCGGTTGACGATCTGGTTCCATCAGTGCTTACCCGTCGGTGATGTTGATGGTGATGTTCGGGAACTCGTTCCTGAACTGGTTGATGACGTCGTTGCAACTGTCGCAGACAGGCAGCTCGGTGTAGAGGTCAATGGTCCCGTCCACGACGTCCGAAGGCTCACGGATCCGATGTCCTCTCCGCGCGAGCGGAGGTGACCCCCCGAGGGGCCTCCTTCAACGGGGCGCCATCCGGCAGCGGTGCCGTCTTCGCCGGGGCGGGCTTCGGCGAAGACGCCGACTTCCCCGACACGGGGTTCACCGGGGCCCCGGTGGGCCCGATCGTCCGCGGCGGCCGGCCGGCCCGCACCCCTCGCCGCCGAACCCCTCACGGGCATGGCGGCGGGGGGACTTTCTCGCCGCGTCCCGGAACGCGCCGCGCCACAGCAGCCAGCCACAGAGCAGCGCCATGGGGATGATCGGCAGCCAGGTCAGCGTGGTCGCGCCGAGCCTGTCGCCGCCGTCCGGGTCCTCCATCAGAACGGCGAGCAGCAGTGACAGCACCATGTTGTTGCCCGCGTGCGCCAGCGCCGCCGTCCATATGCTGCCGCTGCGGATGAACAGCCAGGCCAGCAGCATCTCCTGGAGCAGGAACGAGACCGTCCAGACCAGGAGCCCGGCGCCGACGTTGCCGAACTCCACATAGCCGACGAAGGCCAGCGGATAGTGCCACACGGCCCAGATCAGCCCGGTCACCGTGATGGAACGGAGCTGACCACCGCCGACGCGCGGCCGCAGATAGCTGGTCCAGCCGAACTCCTCGCCCCAGTAGACCGGCGCCAACAGCGGCATCACACTCACCAGCAGCAGGACCGTCAGCCACCAGGGGACGCCCGGCAGGGCGTCGCGCAACGGGGCGAGATCACCGTCCCACAACCCCAGCAGTACGGCCGTGCCCGCCGCACCGGCCGTGATCGCCAACGGGCCCAGCCAGGCCGCGACATAGTAGGGCCAGGCGCCGCGCAGTCGGAGCCCGAGCCCCGCGTCCGCGAAGCCCTCGCGGGTCACCCAGCGCCGCGCCACGATCGCGCCCAGCGCGGGCATGAAGGCGAACGGCAGCTGCACCAGCGGATTGACCAGGGACTGACCCAGGGCGTTGGCGCCCAGCACCCACAGCCAGGCGCCGCCGAAGGCGATGGCGAAGAAGGCCACCAGCCCCCTGCGCCTGGCGCTGTCGGACGGGGCGGCCGTGTCAAGCAGCGGAACGGCGTTCATCGGCGGAAACCTTTCTCCGTGCCCTGTCGGGCGGCACCGGTGAGCAGCACGATGGCGAGCAGCAGCAGGCCGATCCCCGCGAAGACGGCCGGATGCGGCCCGGCCGGTTGCCCGTGGTCCCGTACCGCGCCCATGAAGTCGAGCAACGGCAGACCGTTGGCCGTCATGTACCAGACCGGCAGATAGACGGCCTGGAACGCGCGACGGGTGCGGCTGAGGGTGCCAAGCGCCAGTGCCAGGGACGGCACGAACAGCACCCCGCCGACCCAGGCGGCGGCTCCGGCCCCGTCGCCCGCCACCAACAGCCGGACCAGCGCGGTCAGCCCGGTCGCCGCCGTCAGGGCGAGGCCGGCGCACCACTCCGCCAAGGTCCGTCGCACAACGGAGGGGCAGGCGTCCAACAGCACGGCGACGCCGTGCTCGTGGTGCTGCGCCCCCAGCCGCGACCACACCAGCAGCGGCCACAGCCAGGCGAGCGGCAGCACGATGCGGCTGACCGAGTCGAGCGGGGCGAGCAGCGCGGCAAGCGAGACCACCGCGACGCCGGCCCACCACCACGGCGGGCCATGCGCCAGCAACCGCGACTCCCCGACGAACAGCCGAGGCAGCGGCCGGCCGAAGGCCGCGGGGGTACGCGGCGGCCCGGCGGGGGCCGCCGGGCCCCGCGGCGGCTCGGGCATGAGCGATGCCACGGCGGTGGCCCTCGGCGCGGTGCGCGACGGTGCCCGCCCCGACCTGGCCGGATCGAAACGGTGGAACCACAGCGCGGGCAACAGGGCCAGCGGCAGCGCGAGCAGCGGCACCGCCAGCCGTCCGGCGAGGAACCAGCCGTCCGGCGTGAAGCCGTCCCAGACAAAGGTCCGCAGCGGTTCCTCCACCATGGTGAGGCCCAGGCTGAAGTCCCCACCGGACAGCGACACTCCCTGCCGCGCCAGATCGTCACCCATCGAGGCCGCGACCTCGTGCACCCCGGTCCCGCCCAGCGGCGCCGACGGGCTCTGGCCGCCCAGCACCAGCGCCAGCCAGACGAAGAACCAGATGCCGTTGCCCAGGCCCGTGCGCAGCACCGGCGTCGTCTCGAACAGCACGGCCGCCGCCGCGGTCACCACCACCATCGGCAGCGTCAGCACCAGGAACGGCAGCAGCAGTGGCACTGGTTCGAGCGACCGATCCTCCGCGCGCGCCAGCTGCATGACGACGGCGGTGCCCGCCAGGACGACGGCCATGGAACCGAGCAGCAGCACATTGCTCAGGAACTTCGACGCCAGATAGCGCCACCGGCTCAGCGGCGTCGCCGCCAGCAGCTGACCCACGCCCGAGGACTCGTCCCTGGCCACGCCGTTGCGCGCCACGTAGAAGCCGCCGAACGTCAGCCAGAGCGTCCCGGCCAGTGCCGTGGCCATCCCGACGTAGTGGCTGTTGTAGAGGCCCCGGTACTCGCCCAGTTGCATGATCACCCAGCGGCTGTCGGTCGACGGCACCGCCAGATAGCCGAGTGCGACGGCCCCGGCCAGCGTCACCGCGTAAGCGGGCCGTCGCATCCGGTCCAGGAAGTCAGCGATGGCCAGCCGGCCCAACGCCCCCCTCACGGCAGCTCCCCGGGCGTGCCTGTCGAGCCGACGACGGCCAGATAGACATCCTCAAGGCCCGGCTCGACCGGCCGCGCGTCGAAGGACGGCGTCCCGTCGGCCAGCACCCGCAGCCGCACCCCGGTGTCCGTGCGGAGCGTCCGGCTCACCACGTGCCGGGCCCTGACCATCGGCACCTGCTCGGGTGCGATCGTCAACTCCCACACCCGGCCCGACACTTCGCGCAGCAACTCGGTGGGCGAGCCCCGCCGCACCAGCCGCCCGCCGACCATCACGGCGATTTCCGAGGCCACCGACTCGATATCGGACACGATATGAGTGGAGAGCAACACCGTCCGGTCGGCCGCCAGATCGCTCAGCAGATTGCGGAACCGCACCCGCTCCTCGGGGTCGAGCCCGGCGGTCGGCTCGTCCACCACCAGCACCCGGGGATCGGCGAGCAGACTCTGCGCGATGCCGACCCGCCGCAGCATTCCGCCGGAATAGCCGCCCAGCGGCCGCCGGGCGGCGCCGGTCAGATTTACCGTCTCCAGGAGTTCCCCGATACGCGCCCGCGCCGAACGGGCCGAAAGCCCTTTCGCCGCGGCCAGATAGGAGAGGAACTCCCAGGCGTTCAGCTGCGGATGGACGCCGAAATCCTGCGGCAGATAACCGAGCGCGCGTCGCAACGGCTCCGGCTCGGCGACGGCGTCCGCGCCGTCGAACAGCAGGGAACCGCTGCTGGGCCGGGTGACGGTGGCGCAGATCCGCATCAGCGAGGACTTGCCGGCGCCGTTGGGTCCGAGCAGTCCCAGCACTCCTGGGCCCAGCCGCAGTGTCATTCCGGAAACGGCGTGTCTGCCGTCCCGATAGACCTTTCCGATATCGATCAGTTCGAGCATGCCGGAACTCTCGCCGAACGGTCCCCACCGGCACATCACGGCCAGGAGGGAAATTTCCTCCCCCGATCGGGGGAGGCGGAAATGCCCCGCTGGGGGAGGGAGTTGTCAGACCCCACTGCGATACTGCGCGGTGTGTGGATTCTCCTGCGCCCGCTCCGGCGGGCCGACACCTACCGGGGCTGGGCCCTGGCCATGGCGGGGGCGGCGCTCAGCCTCCCGGCCGTGGCCGTCGCGCTGGTGGCCGCCCTCGCCCCGGGCGAGTGGGCGACGGCCACCCGCTGGGCCGCCTTCGTCGTGCTGCTGGCGCTGCTGACCGTGGCCGCCGGTGCCCTGCCCGCCGTCCGGCGCTGGCATATCCGGCTGGCCAACCGCCTGTTGGACACCGGCCTCCCCGCGCCGCCGCCCCGGCCCGGCTCCGCCTGGTCAGCCGGGACGCGCACGACGGGCTGGCTCGTTCTGCACCAGGTGACCGGCTGGGCGCTGCTCGCCGGCACCCTGGTCTGTGTCAGCAGCGCCCTGGTGTTCACCGGTGTCTGGATAGGCGGCGGGGACGACATCACGTTCTTCAACCTGTCCGTCCACATAGCCGCCGGGCCCGCCGGGGCGTGGGCACCGCCCGTCTCCGCCGTGGCCCTCCTGCTGGGCGCGCTGTCGAGCGCCGCGGCCACCCGGCTGCTGCGCCGCGCGGCCCCCGCGCTGCTGGGCCACGATCCGGACGAACGGTTCGCCGCCCTCGAAACGCAGGTACGCGAGTTGGAGCAGCGCAACCTGCTGGCCCGCGAGCTGCACGACTCCGTCGGCCACACCCTCACCGCGGCCACCGTCCAGGCGGCCGTGGCCGGTCAGCTGCTGGAGACCGATCCGGCGGCGGCCCGGCGGGCGCTCACCGCCATAGAGGAGTCCAGCCGCGGCGCCCTGGACGATCTTGACCATGTCCTCGGTGTGCTGCGGGAGGGCCGTGCCCCCACCACCCCCAGGCACACCCTCGCCGATCTCGCGCCGCTCCTGCACCGCCTGCGCCACACCGGCACCGACATAGACGCCCACGCGGAGGGCGATCTCGCCCGGCTGCCCGCCGCCGTCTCCCGCGAGGCCTACCGCATCGTGCAGGAGGGCCTGACCAACGCCCTGCGCCACGCCCGCCACGCGCCCGTCACCCTGCGGGTCGCCACCGCCGATGACTGGCTCGCCATCGAGCTGACCAATCCGCTGCCCGAGCAGCGCATCCCCCGCACCCCGAGGCCACGTGGCGGGCGCGGGCTCACCGGCTTGGACGAGCGAGTCAGGCTGCTGCGCGGCGAGTTCACCGCCGGTCGCGACGCCGACACGAAGCGCTGGCGGCTTGCCGCGCGCATCCCGCTGCGGTCCGTGTCATGACCGGCGAGCCGCTGACCCTGCTGCTCGTCGAGGACGACGAGCTGACCCGCACCGGGCTGCACGCCCTGCTGTCCGCCCAGCCCGACCTGACCGTGGTCGGCGAGGCGGCGGACGGCGCCGAGTCGCTGCCGCTCGTCGAGCGGCTGCGCCCGGATGTCGTCCTGATGGATGTCCGGATGCCCCGCATGGACGGCATCGAGGCCACCCGCCGGCTGCGCGCCGCCGACGACCCGCCGAAGATCATCGTCATCACCACCTTCGAAAGCGACGACTACGTCTATGACGCGCTGCGCGCCGGCGCGGACGGCTTCCTGCTCAAACGCGCACCGGTTCGGCAGATCGCGCAGGCCGTCCGGCTGGTCGCCGCCGGCGACACCCTCCTCTTCCCCGACGCCGTACGCGGACTGGTCCGCGCCCGCACTATCCCAGCTGGCCGCCCCCGGCTTCCGGTGCCGCTCACCGGTCGTGAGACGGACATTCTGCGGCTGATGGCCTCCGGCCTCTCCAACCCGCAGATCGCCGACCACCTCACCGTCGGCATGGAGACCGTCAAGACGCATGTCAGCAACGTCCTGGCCAAGCTCGGCGCCCGCAACCGCACCCAGGCCGTGATCTTCGCCTATGAGAGCGGCATCGTCACACCTGGTGAACGCGCGCTCGGCCCGCCGTGAGGGCACACGAAGCGAGACGCCCGTCCAGTGGGCCCGTTCGGTCGGTCCGTTCGGCGGGCCCGTTGTTCGGCTGACCCGGGCCGCCGGGTGGCTGGCAGGCTGCCTGCCGTCATGGACGCCCCGACCGTGGACGGCGTGGAACGGCCCCGGCGGGGACCGCCCCGCGACGCCCGTCCCTGCTGGCAGCGGACCGGCCGCACCACGGCGCAGGTTGCGGGCGCTGCCAGCCGCCGACCGGCGGAATCCCTCGGGGCCGGGGCGGACGGTGCGGGATCGCGCCGTGCGCCTGCTCGGCGATCTTCTCCGGCCGCCTCGGACACGACCTCGAAGGGCAGCGACTGGCCCGGGGCCGCGCCCCCGGACGAGTCGTTGGAGGCCTGGATCCACCGGGCCAACCAGGAGTGGATCGACGCACACGCCGACCTCCCCCGAGCGCGCTGGTCGATGCCCCGCCGCGCGCCACGCCCCGCGTCGTCGCCTGGTTCCGGCGAGCCGATCCCCGGGCGCTGGCCCTCGCCGTCTCCCGTTGGCCTGGACTTCCTCGCGACCACCGAGCACAACACTGCCGAGGCGTACGCCCTTGGGCCAAGCTTGCCGTCGACGATCTGCTGGTGATCCTTGGCGGGGAGGTCACCACCTACGACGGCCACTGGCTCGCGCTGGGCCTCCCGCCTGGCCGGCAGTCGTCGGCAGCGGCTTCGGCCCGGCTGCTCGGTATCACGAGTGGTTCGAGCGACGCCTCCCCAACGTATACCGACGCGACGGCTGTTGTGGCGGCGCACTTGCCGCACGGTGTCGAAGCCGCTGGTACCGTTGCGGTCGCCTTAGCGGAGGTTGGCGGACACCAACGTGGACAACCCGCGACGGCAGGTGCGGCTGAGCTTCCTGGGGTAGCCAAGGCCTTCCCCAGGGTGATGTCGCCGATTCTCCGTACCCGGTGCGACCGGAGCGGAGAGGCTATGCACGACACAGACCTGGGAGCGATCGAGCGGCCGTATGACGGGTGCGGCAGGTGCCTGTTGGGAATGCGGCGGCTGTCGCGGACGAAGGCGGCCACCACCTCGCCGGAGCGTCAGCGGAGCGATGTGCTGGCCGCCGCCGCATCCGCTGGGGGACACATCGTCGGGTGGGCCGACGACTGGGAGGTCTCGGCGTCCGCCGCCTCGACAGCCGCCTGCTCGGCCTCGACATGTGCCTGTGCCGCGGACTCCTGGGCGGCCGCCGTCGGAGGTCGGCCTGGACCGGGTGAGCCTGGGACGGGTGAAGGTCGAAGTGCTCTTTGACAACCCGGGGCATGCGCGGCTGCCGGACGAGGACGACGCGATCGTGGACCTGGCCCTCGCAGTGCACACGATCGAGGCCAGGGCGGTGCGATTGGTCAGGTATGCCCCGGGGATGCAGATACAGGCGAAATATGAGAACTTGCCGGTGCTGAAACTGCGGACGGATGTGGGTACAGGCTCCGAGCCAGAGAAGAGGTGGCCCCGCCGGGTCGGGGGGAGCTCCTCTCGCGTTCGTGCCGGCGGTGCTCCTGCTAGTAGCGCTCGCTCTGCTACCTCAGGCGTGGCCGATCGGGTTGAGCAGTGATCCGCTGCTTGTCTGGAAAACGTCGTGGCCGAGGTCTGCTGCATTGCCTAACTTGCAGTGCTCATGGACTCTGGAAGGCTTGCCACGGTGGCGGGCGTTTGGGGGATGTGATGGTACGCCCGACAGTACGCGATGGCAGCGATCCCAAGGCTGTCCGTGACACTCGCGTGTTGGTCGACTGTCTTCAGGAGCTGGTGCGAGGCGCCTACCGGCCTGTCAGAAACTGCGGCAAATACCCCGAAATGGTGTGGCTTGCAGATGTGCCAGAAGGACTCGTCCGGCGCGCGAGTGACACTGACCCCCGCATCATGGTGGTGAAGCACCGTCCTCCCCTGGACGCGCCCCGGTTGCCAGCGATTCTGCAGGGACGCGTATCAGTCGAGGCCGCTGCGACCGCCGCCGCGGAGCCTCCCGAACTGCTTGACGACACGGCGATGGTCAGTGAACGGACAGAGACCTTCGCTGACGAGGCCGAGGGGCCGCTGGCTTTGGACATTGGCAGCTCGGACGTGCGCAAGGCCTACGAGGGCTGGGCCGGCCGATGGAAGCGGTGGGCGCAGGAAGAGCTGGCTGCTGCGACACACCGCCATCTGCACCAGCAGCTGTATCGGATTGCCAAGAAGATCCAGCAGGACGGTGACTCCTTCGAAACCGTCCTGGCAGTAGGCCTCCTGCAAGTAGGGGCCGGGCGAGCTTCGGCTCGGGTGCGCAGGCACATTGTGACGGTTCCTGTCACCCTTACGGTTGATCCGAATTCGGTCAACGTCACGGTGTCTTTGGTGCCAGGTCAGTCAGGTCGCTTGGAGGATACCGAGTTTCTTAGCGAATCAGATGGCTACACCTCGGAACTGCTGGGGGTCGTACGCTCTGAAGTGGAGGAAGCCGCCTTCCATCCCTTGTCAGACCGGGCGTCAGAGGCTGTGCGCTCATGGGCCCAGCGTGCCTTCGGTGTCGAGCGATCGGTTTCGTTCGACTCCGGTAGCGGGCACCCTGACCTCACCGCCGACCCGCAGGTACGGTCACTGCATCATGCACCGGCGCTCATCCTGCGCGAACATGGTCAGCGCTCGGTGCTTGGCTTCTTCGAAAGTATCGCGCGGGTCTTGAAGCGTCCCGGAGCGCAGGCACCCCTGGGACTGGCGCAGCTGCTGTACGACCTCGAACCTGAGCAACGCACCGCCTGGGGGAGCAGCAAGGGTCCCGTCTCTCCGGCTCTGGGTCCGGAACCGTTGTTCCCCATGCTCACCAATGCCGCCCAGCTGGACGTGCTGGACAGACTGCAGCACGACACGAGCGTGGTGGTCCAAGGCCCGCCAGGCACCGGAAAGACTCACACGATTAGCAATCTCATCGCGGCGCTTCTCGCGGATGGCAAGAGAGTCTTGGTCACCAGTGAGAAGGGACAGGCTCTTAAGGTACTGATCGACCAGCTGCCCCCCAACCTGCGCAGCATGTGCGTGCTCCAGCGCGATCAGTGGCAGGGCGGCAGCTCCGATCTGCGCCAGTCTCTCGGAGCTCTGGCCCACCTGAGCGCGACCACGAACCCTGAGCGGCTTCAGCAGCGCATCGAGACCCAGCAGTCTCAGCGGCACCAACTTGTGGCTGAACGGGCCAAGCTGCGAGAACGCCTGAGAGCGGTACGGGAAGTCGAGTGGTACGAGCACCCCGAGATCGCCCCGGGATACCGAGGCCGCCTCGATGAGATTGTGCAAGCAGTCGAGCGGGGCAACGCTGATTACCGGTGGCTGCCGCCGCTGCCTGCTCAGCCAGGACAGCTGCCACCTTTGGATACTGAAGAGGCTCAGCGGCTATGGCTGCTGGTGACCCACCATGGCCCAGAAATCCTCGATGCGCACATCCAGTACTGCCCCGATCCAGCCACCTTGCCCGACCCCGAAGACGTCTCAGGCCGCATCAGGGACGTAGAGGCAGCTAACAAAGCCCTCGGATCGGAGCCCCTAACGCCACTAGCCCAGACCCTGGCCGACCAGGGTGACGTGGAGCTTGCGGTGACGGAAGGTCTACTGGAGCAAGCCCAGCAGGCCCTTCAGACTGTGGGGCTGTCCGCAGAGCCTGCAGCGTGGCAAGAGAAGAACTGGCCCACTCGCGCGCTTGAGGACGGCATCGCACGACGTTCGCAACAGATGTGGGACAGCATCCGCAACGCCTCACAGCGAGCCCAACAGACCCAACATGAGATCGCGACCGCCTCCTTTCTGAATGTGGAAGTGCCCCAGCTTTCCGAAGGCGAAGAAAGAGAACTACTGGTAAGCAGTCGAGACGTTGAAAAGTACCTCTTGGGTAACGGGCAACTGAATAAACGATGGCCCCGGCCAGCTGTTCTCAAACAAGCCCGGGTCCTATTGGAACAATGCAGAGTCGAAGGTGCAGCACCCGCCAACCGAGAGCAGGTTACGGCGGTGGTGCGCCATCTGGAGATGCGCTCCCATGTCCGCACTTTGCGTAGCCGCTGGGCAGGGGTCGGATGGGATGTCGAGAAGGACACACCGGAGCTGGCGTTCTCCGAACTCCTGGACAGGGCTTCCTTGCTGCAGGCCGTCGACTGCTGCGTCGCGGCAATCCGCCAAGTCCACACGAGGCTGCTTACCAGCGGCATCCCAGTATCTGTCACCACAATTGATCAGTGGCAGAACATCCGCCGAGCCGCCGCACAGGCCCGGAATTTGCTACGGGTCAAAGCAGCAAACCGCCAGCTCAATGAGCTTCTCACCAGCCTTCCTCAGCCACATTCTCAAGGCGTTCAGGAGCTTCGCCAGGCAGCTGATGCCGTAACTGCCCGCGACGCCCAGGCCTATGCCAACGCAGTGCAAGCACTGACGCAGGCGTACCAGAGGGAAGCGGACCGTCGAGAGACAGGGAAGCTGTTCCGGCGCCTGAGCGAAGCCCACGCTGAGTTGGCGCAGGTCTTCGCCTCCGACCCCCTCGCAGGGCACTGGCGTGACCGATTCGCTGCTTTCCCCCACGCGTGGGCTTGGCGGCAAGCACAGGACTTCCTCGACACCGTTCTCCTCCCCGGCCGTGAGGAGCAGCTCGAGGGGGAGCTGGCACAGATCGAAGGCAGGCTCCACGACCTGGTAGAGGGCCTCGTGTGCGACCGTGCGGCCCTGCACTGCGTGAGCCGCATGACAACGAAACACAAACAAGCCCTGGCCGCTTACGCCAGCGCCATAGCCAATGCCGGCCAAGGGACAACGGACTACGGAAAACGCCATCAACGACACGCGCGCTCAGCCATGCAGACAGCTCAGGGCGCGGTCCCCGCATGGATCATGCCACTCAGGCAGGTAGCTGAGACGATCAGCCCGGAACCAGACTCCTTCGATGTTGTGATCGTCGACGAAGCTAGCCAGGTCGGTTTGAACGGCCTCCTGCTGTTGTGGCTCGCCCCGCGGATCATCGTCGTTGGGGATGATCGCCAGTGCGCGCCCTACTACACCGGCAGCAAACACGACCGGATCACTCAAATCTTCGACGAACGCATGGATGCACTGGAACCCTGGCAGCGCGAGGGCTTCGACCCCAAATCCAACCTGTACGAGCTGCTTTCCTCGCGCTTCACCGAAGTGGTCCGTCTCACCGAACACTTTCGTTGTATGCCCGAGATCATCAAGTGGTCCTCCATGCAGTTCTACCCAGAGAACGAGCTCATCCTGCTGCGTCAGCATGGCTCGGACCGTCTTCCCCCGCTTAAGGTCGTCCACGTGCCAGAAGGCCACTGTGAAGGACGCAGAGACAAACTGATCAACCGCCCCGAAGCAGAAGTAGTCGTTGACCAGCTTTGCCGCCTCACCCAAGACCCGGCCTATGCCGACCGCACCCTAGGCGTCATCATCCTGCGCCAAGGCGCACAGACCCGGCTCGTACAAGACCTCGTCGACCTGCGCATCGACATGCCCGCCCGCGAGCGCCACAACATCCTGGTCGGTACTCCTGAAGAATTTCAAGGCGATCAACGCGACGTCATCCTGCTCTCCATGGTCGTCGATGGCGCCAACGTCATCGCTGCAACTGGGCGCAGCCATGAACGGCGCTTCAATGTCGCAGCGAGCCGAGCCCGCGACCAGATGTGGCTCTTCCACTCGATGACCGTCGACCAACTGAGCAGCAAAGACCTGCGCCGCTCCCTGCTCACCTACATGCAAAACCCGCCCCCGCCCTACACGCACGCTCGTCAGCCCGCCAACGTCACCCCAGACCGGCTATGCGCCCCCTTCGACTCGCTCTTTGAGCAGCGCGTTTACTTGCGCATCAAGGAACGTGGCTACGACGTAGTGCCGCAATGGGAAGTCAACGGCAAGCGTATCGACCTCGTCGTCACTGGGGGCCATGGACGTCTCGCCGTCGAGTGTGACGGAAGTCCACACCACTCCACGAGGCAACAGATCCACGACGATGCGGAGCGGGAACGAGAACTGCGCCGCGCAGGCTGGACCTTTTGGCGCGTACGTAGCAGCGCCTTTGCTCTCTCGCCGGAGGATGCCCTGGCCCCACTGTGGAAACGCTTGACCGACCTGGGTATCTACCCGGGTACCACCACGTCAGACACATCCGCGGATGACACGGAACCTCGAGTGGTGTGGGCGCCAGTCGGTCTGGCTGTAGCCGAGCCCGAAGAGGAAGAAGCGGACCCCTATGACGGTGAACTGGATGACGACAGCGAGGCAGTCTGACATGGAAGATTTCGACGAAAGTACTCTCGAAGAACTGGCTGCCATGATCAGCGGAGATGAGGCCGGCATGAAACGTCGCGGTGGCTGGGAGTTGGCGCCTTTCCTCCGTCGAGCCGGCTGGGAAGATGTTCCCGATCACGACGGCAGCCCACGACACCCATGGCTTCTGGAACTCCTGCGTGAGCGTAAGGAAGACGATGCGGGGGACATCGAACGTGTCGTACTGCGTCTGGCCGACCGGCGTGAGTACCAGCAACAAGTCAGTGAATACACACCTGTCATCGAGCGGCTTCAGGAGGTCCTGGCCCTCGAAGGTCTACGCGTCGAATACCGGAATGGGCGGCCTAACCTCGTTGAATACGACCCCGACCACCCACCCCGGCCGCAGCGCGTCGAGCTCAAGGTCACCATCACCGACATCGTCGCGGATCCCGACTTGGCCCGCGCCGTCCAGCTACGTTTGGACGAAGCGCATACCTGTCAGGAACACGGCGCTTACACCTCAGCCGTTATTATGCTAGGTAGTCTCCTCGAGGGCGTGCTGGTACATGCAGCCGAAGTCAGGCCCGCCAGCACGCCGCTTTCCAAGCCGTTGCGCGCGGCTGGCATGCAGGACCTTGTTCAGCACGCCCACGTGAATGGATGGATCGACCAAGACGCGAAAATGGCTTCGGAACTTTTGCGAACCTACCGCAATCTGGTTCACCCGCTTGCCGAGAAGCGAGCCAAGCACAGCGCGGACTTCGACACAGCCGACCTGTGCTGGTCCACCGTCAACGCCGTCCTCAATGACCTGGCGGCCAGTCGCGTCTGACTACCTCACCGAACTTGGACAGAGCCCCCGAACGCCGCCGCGCAGCCCGCCCAGGTGCAGCCGGGCAGTGTCCAGGTTCAGTCTGTATTGGGCACCTTCGTGTCCGGAAGGGAGTTCGACTCTTTCTGGAAGTGGGTCCGCCGTGAAAGTTCGCTGCGGGCGGTACCTTCATCGAAGGCTGGGGCCGGGGGATGAGGGGCGGCGGCTGGCGTGAGATCAACAGTGCCCCGCGTCCCGGATAGGCAAGCAGTCTCCGCTCCTTTGGTCCCAGATGTTGATCTCGTCGTGGAATTGGCCATGTTGGTGGGCCGCCCAGCAGAGCGGGCTCGGCCTGACTGGTTTGGCCTGTCCAGACTGCGGCAAGCGGCACCGCTGGGACGGGAGAGCGCCGCAAGCGGCCCGCGCTGCCTTCCCGCCCCCTCGCCGAGCCGGGGGAGAGGCGGGGGACAAACCGGTGGTTCGCGCGCTCGTACACGGCCTCCTTCGCGGGTCGATGGTCACGCGGTTACCCACGGATGTTTTGAGTCCACACTGTGTCTAGGCCAGCCTCTCCCTTCATGCGAAGCTCGTCCGATGATCGATCATTGGGGGCGTGACCAGGTAACGTGACGGTCGTATCAGCAAGGGTTGGCGGACACCAACGTGGACAACCCGCGACGGCAGGTGCGGCTGAGCTTCCTGGGATAGCCAAGCCCTTCCCGAGAGGAGGCGAACCCGCCCGGGCGCGGCGCACGACGTGGCCGCGCTTTCCTTCAGGCGCCCCGACGTCTACCAGGCAGCGACCGCTGGCCGCATCGGCCGCTGGCACATGACCTCGAACACCTCCACCGCCGCACGACCCCCACCCTCGGACCCCACTTCCCGTGCCATCGCGGCCACCGCCGCGGATGCGGCGAAACCAGGCGACGGCGGAGCGGACCTCAGCGGGCCATCCGAGCTCTGGGATGCCCCATGCCGTCACCCTCCCCGCGCCCGTTCGGCCGCCAACCACCCCGGCGGTTCTGCGGTAAAGAAACCGCGAATCCCCTCTAACGTCGCAGGTCAGACAGAGTCCTCTCCGCGCGAGCGGAGTGATCCCCCGAGAGCGTCTCCTTCAACGGGGCGCCATCCGGCAGCGGTGCCGTCTTCGCCGGGGCGGGCTTCGGCGATGACGCCGGCTTCCCCGACGCGGGGTTCACCGGGGCCCCGGTGGGCCCGATCGTCCGCGGCGGCCGGCCGGCCCGCACCCCTCGCCGCCGAACCCCTCACGGGCGTGGCGGCGGGGGGACTTTCTCGCCGCGTCCCGGAACGCGCCGCGCCACAGCAGCCAGCCACAGAGCAGCGCCATGGGGATGATCGGCAGCCAGGTCAGCGTGGTCGCGCCGAGCCCGTCGCCGCCGTCCGGGTCCTCCATCAGAACGGCGAGCAGCAGTGACAGCACCATGTTGTTGCCCGCGTGCGCCAGCGCCGCCGTCCATATGCTGCCGCTGCGGATGAACAGCCAGGCCAGCAGCATCTCCTGGAGCAGGAACGAGACCGTCCAGACCAGGAGCCCGGCGCCGACGTTGCCGAACTCCACATAGCGGACGAAGGCCAGCGGATAGTGCCACACGGCCCAGATCAGCCCGGTCACCGTGATGGAACGGAGCTGACCACCGCCGACCCCCGGCCGCGAATAGCTGGTCCAGCCGAACCCGGGCCGCCGGGTGGCTGGCGGGCTGCCTGCTGTCATGGACGCCGCGACCGCGGACGGCGTGGAACGGCCCCGGCGGGGACCGCCCCGCGACGCCCGTCCCCGCTGGCAGCGAACCGGCCGCACCACGGCGCATGGTGCGGGCGCTGCCGGCCGCCGACCGGCGGAAGCCCTCGGGGCCGGGGTGGACGGTGCGGGATCGCGCCGCGCGTCTGCTCGGCGATCTTCTCCGGCCGCCCGCCTGGGAGTACGACACCCTCAGGGACTTCCCCGGTGTCAACGGGCCGGTCGGTCGTGGCGGACCGATCTCCGGCAACGGTGGGGGAGTGGTCGTCGCCGACGGCACCCTCTACGTCCAGTTCGGCTACTGGCCGTTCTACCCGAGTGACAGGGGCTTCGTCCTGCTGGCCTTCCGCGTCGCGCCCTGACCGTCCCCGCCGCCTTACCTACGGGCCCTCAACTGGACTCGCGCAAACCCACGTTGACGCCGAACGGTGGGTAGGATGGCTACCCGAGGTGACCGCCACGTCCGTGACGACCGCAGAGGCGAGGATGACTCAAGAGACCGGGCCCGTCCCGAGCGTCCTGGACCCGGAGCACCCGCCGCCCGGAGAGCAGCCTCCGGACCTCGACCACTGTCGCGAGATCCACGAGACCCTCACCATCCTCGGCGACCGGTGGAGCCTCATCATCATCGGTCAACTCCGCGACCGCCGATTGCGGTTCGGCGAACTGCAGCGGGCCGCCAGCGGCATCTCCCAACGCATGCTCACCCTCACCCTGCGCCGGCTGGAGCGCGAGGGCCTGATCGCCAGGACCGCCTACGCCGCCGTGCCGCCCCGCGTCGAGTACTCCCTCACCGAGGTCGGCTCGGCCCTCCTCGGCCCCGCGCTTGAGCTCGGCCGATGGGCCGACACCCACCTGGACACCATCAGGGTGAGCCGGCGGCACTACGACGAGCGTTTGCCCGAGTAGCGCCGCCGGCCAGCCGTCAGCGGTCAGCCGTGACGATCGCCCCGACCCGCGCCAGGATCGCCGCCAGCTCCGTGCGGCGGCGCACGTTGAGCTTGCGGTAGGCCCTGGTTAGATGCTGCCCGACGGTGGAGACCGTGATGTACAGCTCCTTGGCCATCTCCCACGACGGCCCCGATTCCGTTACCGGAATGGTGAAGGGTCAACATCATTCTTCGTAGATCATCTGCGTGTGCGGTCAGTGGTGTCATGCCTTCTCCCCCAAGCCTCGACGACGCTACGGTCTCGCCCCGGAATTCTCTAGTCACACCGGAGTGCCTGTCAGGGAGGAATTACCCTTACTCGCCCCTGAGGCCCGGGTGAACGCCGTGTGGCAGATTGGCTCATCTGCGCCCAACTCGTCTGGTAGTTGGTGAACTCGGCGTGCTTCTCGCCGTCTGAAATGGGCGCGAAGCGGTGGATCGAGACGTGATGTTCGTGACGACCGGACCGGTGTCGACGCGCCTGACTCGTTAGTTACATGCGCGTGCGTAACGCACAGTCATGTGCGATCTTGCGGTTGGCTGGGCGCGCGCGCACCATCGGAAGATGGGGAGAGAACTCTCCAGTTATTCTGCCGACCCGGCATGTTGGCCGGGCGCCCCAGGGAGTTGTTAGTAGCGTGAGGAATATTGTTGTCTCGGGTGGGACCGACGGCATGGGACAGGCCTTGGCGCGGCATTATGTCCGGACAGGTAACGCCGTTGTCGTTCTCGGCAGGAGTCAGGAAAAGGGAGCCGAAATCCTGGCGTACGCCCAACAGCAGGGGGCCGGTGAGCGCGCCCACTTCATCCGAGTCGACCTGAGTCTGGTGAGCGAGCAGCGACGCGCGGTCGAGCGAATCGGCTCTCTTTTCCCGGTCGTTGACGCCCTGGTTCTCGCCGCCCAGCATTACCGGGCCGAGCGGGTGGTCACCGCCGAGGGCAACGAGCACACCTTCGCGCTCTACTACCTGAGCCGTTACGTGCTGGGCGAGGGACTCCGCCCCCAACTGGAGCGGGCGGAGCGGCCGGTGGTGCTGAACATCTGCGGTCCTGGCACGACGGCCGGCCAGGTGCACTGGGGCGACCTCCAACTCGCCGACGGCTACAAGGGTATGAAGGCCTTGATGCAGGGCAGCAGGACCAACGACCTGCTCGGCGTCGGATTTGCCCGTGCACACGCCGACAGCAAGGTCAGGTACCTGCTGTACAACCCGGTTTTCGTGGCCACCAGCTTCTCCGGGGACTACAAAAAGGGAGTCCGACCGCTGGTCAGCTTCGCCAAGCGGGTCGCCGCCACTCCTGTGGAGAAGGGCATTCAGCCGATCATCAAGCTGATCGACAATCCGCCGGACCAGCCGATCAGCGCCTGGAAGAAGCTCAAGGAGATCGGGCTCGGCCTCAAGACATTCCGCCCGGAGGACGCCGACCGGCTGCGCACGGTGACCGAGGAACTGCTGGCCGACCGCAGCCCGGCGAGCTGACCGCCGGCGGGAGGAACCCGAGGCGAGCACGCCGAGCCTCGTTCCCCACGGAGCCGACGCAGCGAAACGCCGCCGACGAACTCGACGATCATCGCGAACCACACGGAGAGGGTCGGCAGCGGCACGCCCGCCAGGTCGAACCCCGCGATGGCGGCGTCCACATCCTCCGCTTTCCGGCGCCCACTCCGCGGCTCTACGTCGCGCGGGAAAGGGAACTCTCACAGGCGGTGAGAAGTGCCCCGAGCCCAGGGCCGGTGACCGTGTGCGGAAACCCCGATCCACCCCCTATCTTTGCTCCCGCCACACACTCTGAGGCCGGGACGACCCGCCGCGTCACGTTGCGGTCCGGTGGGACGAGGGTGGTGGTCAGGTGATGCGGCCGGTGGCCCGGAGATGGGCGGTGAGGGCGGCGCCGATCGCGTCGGTCGCCGGGGAGCGCATCATGGCGAAGTGGTCGCCGGGGACCCGCTGGAGGCGGACCCGGTCGGTGGTGTGGGCGCCCCACAGGTCGGGGCGCGGCGCCTCGGGGCGGTCCTCATCCGCTTCGAAGAACAGCAGTTCGCCGTCGAACCGGCCGGGGGTGTGGTCGTGGGCCAACTCCGCGACGTGGCACGCCGTCTCGACGAGTCCGGGTGCCTCGTCGAGCCCGAGCCGGTCCCGCACGGCCGCGTCGACCGCCGTGGTCCCGCCGAGGACGGTGGCCTCCTCCTCCGGGTGGCCGACGCTGGCCAGGATCGCGGCCAGGACCCGGCGCCGCGTCGCCTCCGCCTCCTCGCCCGGGCGCCGGGTCAGGGGGTAGGCGTCGATCAGCGCCAGGGTGGCGACCCGTTCCCCCTGCTGCCGCAGGCGCACCGCCGCCGCGTGGGCGAGCACCCCGCCGAGGGACCAGCCGGCCAGGTGGTAGGGCCCGTCGGGCCGCACCTCGCGGATCAGCCGCACATAGGCGTCGGCGACGGCGTCCAACGTGCCGGGGGCCTGGGCGCCGGTGGGGAGCCCGGTGGCCTGGAGGCCGTGCACCGGCACCCGCTGGTCCAGGTGCGGCAGCAGCGCCGCGTAGCTCCAGCTCAGCCCGAGCACCGGGTGCACGCAGAACAGCGGGGGCCCACCGTCCCCGGCGCGCAGCGCGAGGCAGGGCTCGGTGTGGGACGACGGGTCGCCGGCGGCCAGCAGCTCGGCGAGGAGGCGTGGGGTGGGCGCGTCGAAGACGTCGCGCACCGCGAACTGCCGGCCCAGCACGGCGCGGGCCCGGCTGGCCAGCCGCACGGCCAGCATCGAGTGGCCGCCCAGCTCGAAGAAGTCGTCATCGGGGGCGACGGTGCCGGTCTCCAGCAGGCTGCCGAAGAGTTCGCACAGCGCCAGCTCCAGGGGGCCGCGCGGCCCTGACGACCGGGACGGCCCGTCCGCCGGCGCCCCCGGGTCGAGCCGCCCGTCGGCGGTGCGGGGCAGGGCGGGCAGCACCACGACGGTGCGCGGCACCATGTGCTCGGGCAGCAGCGCCGTCGCGTGGTGCCGCAGCTGCTCCGCGGTGGTGGCGCCGCCGGGCACGGCCACATGGGCGACGAGTTCCTGCTGCCCGGAGGCGTGCCGTCGGGCGGTGACCACGGCCTCGGTGACCGCCGGGTGGCGGGTCAGCGCCGCCTCGACCTGCTCCGGGTCCACGCGGCAGCCGAAGATTTCGATCGGCTCGTTCCCCGCGGCGCGTCCGGCGGGCACGGTGGTCATGGATCCTCTCCCCTCCAAGGGTCGGATGGTTCTCGTCGGGCTGGTGTCAGGTGAGCAGGGCGCTGCCCCGGCGGGCGCGGGCGAAGAGGACGTGGAACGCCAGCAGCGCCAGGGCCGTCCAGCAGAGCCCGGTCAGCGCCGCCAGCCCCGCGCTCCCGGCGACCGCCGCGCCGCCGCCCTCCAACTGGCGCAGCGCTTCGAGACCGTGGGTGACCGGGACGGCCTGGGCGATGACCCGCACGGCGGCGGGCCAGAAGTCCACCGGGGTGAGCACCCCGCAGAAGGCGGTGATCGCCATCACCGTCACGCTGCTCAGCACGTTCCGGGCCCCCGGCACGGTCAGCGCCACGGCGCCGACGACCAGGGCCATGCCGTAGGTGGCGAAGGTGGTGACGGCGACCAGCAGCAGGCCCACCGGTATCTGCCAGAGGGACCAGGAGACACCGAAGAACGGGGAGAGCGTGAAGAGCGCGATGCTGGTGCTCGCCACCCCCGAGACGGGCCACTGGACGCTGCGGCCGACGAAGTAGAACCCGGGCCGCGAGGGCGCGGCGGCGAGCAGTGGCGGGGTACCGAGGTAGCGGTCCCAGGTCGTGGAGGCGGAGGTCAGCATGGCCTCGGTGACTCCGATCATCAGCGCCGCGCCGAGGATGACGTAGGTGATGTACTCCTCGTCGCCGACCAGCGAGGCCAGCAGGCTGTAGAAGACCACCTGGCAGAGCACCCGGACGAGCCAGCCGCCGAGCCAGGTGCGCCAGGTGTAGAACGCGCGCAGGTCGGCGGCGGCTACCACGGTGCCCTGCCGGAAGGCCCGGATCGCGTCTGCTGGTGTCATGGCGCTCCCTTGTCGGCGGGGTTCAGTCGAGGGACAGGGCGCCGACCGCCCGGGCCCGGCGCAGGAAGCGGTGGATGAAGACCAGGCCGAAGGCGAGGGTCACGCCGCCGAGCAGGAACACCATGGCGGCACGCGCGGCGCCGTGCTCGACCGCCTCCGGCCCGACGGCGGCGCGCAGCAGGTCCGAGGCCCAGGACAGGTAGACCACCCGGCTGAGGGCCTCCAGCCAGGCGGGGAAGAAGGAGACCGGCACGAGGACGCCGCCGAGCAGGAACATCGGGAACGAGAGGGTGTTCTGCACGATGCGGGCGCTGGGGGCCAGCACGAAGAGCGCCGAGAGGGCGGTGGCGGCGCCGGCCGTGCCGAACATCGTCAGCAGCAGCGCCACGGCGAAGAGGACGGGATGCCCGATCGTCAACCAGTACCCGAAGAGGCCCCCGGCGACGAGGTAGGACGCCACGAAGGACGGGACCGCCAGCAGCATGCAGGCGGTCAGCCGCCCGACGACCAGCAGGGGGAAGGAGGCGGTGGTCGCCACCAGGGACTCGATGCGCCGGTTCTCCCGGTCCTCGCTGATCATCTCCCCGGAGAACATCAGGGCGGCCGTCCACACGGTGATCAGCATCGGGGCGATGACGGCGTGCCCGTTGAGGTCGGTGCGTCCGCTGTACTCCATGACGGAGAGGAAGATCAGCGTGTAGAAGGGCGCCGAGAGCAGCGAGAAGTACGTGTCGGCCTGCCCGCGCAGCGCGAGGAGCTGGAAGCGGAGGCCCGCGCCGAGGGCGTGCAACCCGACGTACCGGCCGGGTTCGGTCTCCCGTGGGCGCCCGGTCACCGGCCCACGTCCATGCCCCGGCTGCCCAGCAGGTGGAGGTAGGTCTCCTCCAGCGAGGGGCGGCTCTTGGCCAGGTCGGTGATGCCGGCGGCGAGCAGCAGACCCATGACCTGCCGGGTCGCCTCGGTGCCGGCGGTCTCGACGCGGGCGGGGCGCTCCCCGGGGCCGGTGACGCTGACGACGCCCGGGACCTCCGCCAGCCGCGCGCCCAGTTCCGCCGGCAGGGCCTCCTGGACCTCGACCCGTTCGCGTTCCGAGACGAGGCGGCCCACGGTCTCCGGGCTCTCGGTGAGCGTGAGGCGGCCGTTGTCGACGAAGGACACCCGGTCGCTGAGGTCGGCGGCCTCCGCCATGTCGTGGGTGGTCATCAGGATGGTGCGGCCGCGCGCGCGTTGTTCCCGTACCAGGGCGCGGAAGTCGCGGGCGGCCAGCGGGTCCATGCCGACCGTCGGCTCGTCGAGGATCAGCACCCCCGGATCGGCGACGAGCCCCCGCGCCAGGTGCAGCCGCTGCTTCATGCCGCGGGAGTACGACTGCACCGGCTGGTCGGCGCGGCCCGACAGGCCCACCCGCGCCAGGAGTTCGTCGGCCCGCTGGCGCCGCGCGGCGCGGCGCAGCCCGTAGAGCGACGCCCAGAACTCGAGGTTCTGCCGCGCGGTCAGCCGGTTGTACAGGCCGCGATCACCGCCGAAGACCACGCCGATCGAGCGCTTCACCGCGGCGGTGTCGCGCACCACGTCGTGCCCGAGCACCCGCGCGCTGCCGCTGGAGGGCAGCAGCACGGTGGACAGGATCCGGCAGAGCGTGGTCTTTCCCGCCCCGTTGGGGCCGAGCAGGCTGTGCACCTCGCCCTGGGGGACGCTCAGGGACAGCGCGCTGAGCGCGGTCAGGTCGGGCTGTCCCTTGCGCGGGTAGACGCGGGTCAGTTCCTCGATCTCCACTGCGTGGGTCACTGGGGCGCTCCGGGGTCGATCTCGGGCAGGGGACGGTCGGGCTCCGTCACGGACCGCTCCAGCAGGGTCCCGAGCCGTTCGGAGAGGGCGAGCGCCGTCTCCCGGTGGAACAGCTGGTCCGCGTAGCCGATGCGGCAGCGCAGCCCGGGGGCGGCGGCCGGGTCGCCGCCCACGAGGGTGAACTCGAAGGTGAGGTCGCACTTGGCCGCGCCGAGCGGGGTGGGTTCGGGGCGCGCCGACCGCAGCGCGGCGGCGACCGCCGCGCCGTCCCGGGACGGACCGTCAGCCCGACCCGAGCCCGAGCCCGAGCCGGAGACGGAGCCGGGGGCGGCGGGGTCGGCCTCCTGGGGCGCGGGGCCCGGGGACGTGCCCGGTCCGGGGTCCGTCCCCGGCCAGGTGACGAGCGTCTGGAAGAGGGGGTTGCGGTTGGTGCGGCGGGCTGGCCGCAGCGCGGTCACCAGCCGGTCGAAGGGCAGGTCCTGGTGGTCGTAGGCGGCCAGCGCGGCATCCCGGACGCGGGCGGTGAGGGCCCGCAGACTGGGCTGGCCAGCGGTGTCCACCCGCACCACCACGGTGTTCACCAGATGCCCCACCACCTCGAACAGCGCCTGGTCGGTGCGGCCGGTCACCGGCGTGCCCAGCGGGATGTCGTGCGCCCCGGTGACCTGGGAGAGCAGCGTCGCGACCAGCGCCTCCGCCAGGGTCAGCCGGGAGGTCCTGGCCGCCGCCGCCAGCGCGTCCAGCCGGGCGAGCACGTCCGGACCCCAGTGCACGCTGACGGAGCTCTCGGTGAGTTCCCCGGTACGGGGGCGCGGCCGGTCGAGGGGGAGCGGCAGTTCCGCGGGCAGGCCGGCGAGCGTCGCCCGCCAGAACTCCTCCTGGGACCGGGCGAACGGGGTGGGCGCCTCGGGGGTGCCCAGCAGCTCCTGGTGCCAGACCGCGTAGTCGCCGTAGCCCGGCGGGGCCGGTGGCCAGTCGGGCGCCGAGCCCGCCAGACGGCTCAGGTAGGCGGTGGCCAGATCACGCCGCAGCAGCCCCAACGACCAGGCGTCCATGGAGAGATGGTGGACGACCAGGGACAGCAGGTGCTCTCCGCTGTCCAGCCGCAGCAGCAGGGCCCGGATCGGCAGCTCCGCCTGGAGGTCGAAGCCGTGGCCGGCCTCGGCGCGCAGCAGGTCCGGAAGGTCCGCCTCGCGGGCCGCCCGCACCGGCAGCGGGTCCGGAAGGGATGCGGGCGGCACCAGGCGGGGCGCGGGGAGACCGTCCTCCTCCGCGTACCGGAGGCGGAGCGCGTCATGCCGGATCCGCACGTCGTCAAGCGCCCGGCGCAGCGCCTCCTCGTCCAGCGGGCCGGGCAGCCGGAGGGCCAGTGGGACGTTGTAGGCGGCGCCGCCCCCGGTGAGCTGCTGGATGAACCAGAGGCCCTGCTGCACGGGGGCCAGGACCGGGGCGCGCCCGGCGGCGGCGCCCGGCCGCAGCGGGGGGCGGCGCGGGCCGGCCGCCGTGTCCTGGCGGTCGGCGAGCCGTGCCGCGAGTCCGGCTGGGGTCGGCCGCTCGAAGACGTCGCTGACGGTCAGATCGCGGCCGAACTCGGCGCGGACGGCGCTGAGTAGCCGGACCGCCAGCAGGGAGTTGCCGCCGGCGGCGAAGAAGTCCCGGCCCACGCCGTCCGCCCGCGGCCCCAGCAGCTCGGTGAAGAGGCCGCTCATCCGCAGCGCCGCGGGATCGGTGCCGGCCCCGTCGTCCGGCCCGGGGGCCCAGGGGGCGCCGGGCTCGGCGGGCGGCGGGGTCGAGGCGGTGACTCGGGAGGAGGCCAGGGCGGCGGAACGCCCCGGGGCGAGCGGCCGGTCGGGGGCGTGGCACACCTCGGCGAGCAGCCCCACCAGGGCGTCGGCGAGCCCACGGACCGTGGGTTCGTCGAACAGGTCCGTGCTGTACTCCAGTTGGCCGCCGAGTCCGGCGGGGGCGCCCGCCGCGTCGAGACGTTCGGCGAAGGAGAACGTCAGGTCGAACTTGGCGGCCGCGGTGTCCGTCGCCCCGGGGGCGCAGACCAGCCCGGGCAGACGCACGCAGGTCCTGGCGTCCGGCCGCAGCAGCACCATCGCCTGGAACAGCGGATGGCGGCCGACGGCCCGTGGGGGGTTGACGGCCTCGACGACGCCTTCGAAGGGGAGGTCCTGGTGGTCGTAGGCGGCCAGGGCGGTGTCGCGGGTGCGGTCGAGGAGCTGGCGGAAGCTGGGCTGGCCGCTCAGGTCGAGGCGGAGGACCAGGGTGTTGACGAAGAAGCCGACCAGGTCCTCCAGCGCTTCGTCGGCCCGGCCGGACACCACGCCGCCGAGCGGCACGTCCTCGCCCGCCCCGCACTGGTACAGCAGCGCCCCCACGCCCGCCTGCAACACCATCGTCAGCCCGGCGTACCGCTCGGTCGCCAGCGCGGTCAGCGCACGGTGCGTCTCGGCCGGGACGGCGAAGTCCACCGCACCGGCGCGCCCGCTGGGGCGACGGGGCCTCGGCCGGTCGTGCGGCAGGGCGGTCTCGGCGGGCAGCCCGGCGAGCGTCTCCCCCCAGAACGCCCGCTGGCGGACGGCTCGTTCGGTGGGTTCGGCCGGGGTGCCGAGCAGGGCGTGCTGCCAGACGGCGTAGTCGGTGTAGGTCGCCGGCAGCGGAGCCCAGCGCGGCGCGTCGCCGGCGGAGCGGGCCCGGTAGGCGGTGGCGAGGTCACGCGCCAGCACCTCCATGGACCAGCCGTCGGCGGCGATGTGGTGCAGCAGCAGGAGCAGCACGTGCTCCTCCGGCCCGGTACGGAAGAGGGTGACCCGCAGCGGCGTCTCGGTGGCCGGGTCGAAGGGATGGGCGGCGGCCTCCCGCAGCGCCCGTTCGAGTTCGTCGGGGGTGGTCTCCCGCTCGGCGTAGGGCGGTTCGGCGGCGGCCCCGCCGAGCACCCGCTGGTACGGCACGCCCCGGTGCTCGCCGACGACGGCGCGCAGCGGTTCGTGGCGCGCGGCGAGGTCACCGCACGCGCGCCGCAGGGCGGTGGTGTCCAGGGGGCCCCGCAGGCTGGTGACGAAGGGAATGTTGTACGCGGCGCGCTGGCCCGGCAGCCGGGTGAGGAACCACAGCCGCTGTTGGGCCGGGGAGAGCGGCGGCCGGGCGGGGCGGCGGTGCCGGGTGAGGTCGGGCCTGCGGTCGGTGGCCTCCGTCAGGCGCGCCGCGAGGCCGGCCGGCGTCGGGCTGCGGAAGACGTCACGGACCGCGAGGTCGGCGCCGAGCACGGACCGCACGCGGGCCAGCAGGCGGGGGATCAGCAGCGAGTGGCCGCCGAGCGCGAAGAAGTCGTCCGACGCGGCCACCTGGTCGGCGCCGAGGAGTTCCGCGAAGAGGCCGCACATCGCCTCGGTCCTGGGCGTGGGCGAGCCGCCGCTCCCGGGCGCGGCGCCCGGCTCCGGGGCGGGGGCCCCGGCCGCTGGACGGGACGCCGCCCGCGCGGTGATCCGAGGCGGTGCCGGGACCAGCGGCGCGGCCCGCAGCCCCGCGACGGGAGGCTCCGCCCGCAGCGGCACGTCGGGTGCGTCGACCCCCTGGGTGAGGAGCCGCCGCACGCCCGCCACCAGGCGCTCCGCGGTGGCGTGGTCGAAGAGGTCGCGCTGGTACTCCAGCCGCCCGTGGAGGTCGCCGCGCCGCCCGTCCGCGTCGCGCCGCTCCCGGAAGGTGAACGCCAGGTCGAACTTGGCCCCGCCGCCCGCCACCTGGTAGGGCTCCGCGTGCAGGCCGGGCAGCCGTGGAGAACCCCCGGGCTGCAGCACGACCAGGGTCTGGAAGAGCGGGTGGCGGTGGAGCGAGCGCGGGGGGTTGACGGCCTCGACGACGCCTTCGAAGGGGAGGTCCTGGTGGTCGTAGGCGGCCAGGGCGGTCTCCCGGGTGCGGTCGAGGAGCTGGCGGAAGCTGGGCTGGCCGCTCAGGTCGAGGCGGAGGACCAGGGTGTTGACGAAGAAGCCGACCAGGTCCTCCAGCGCTTCGTCGGCCCGGCCGGACACCACGCCGCCGAGCGGCACGTCCTCGCCCGCCCCGCACTGGTACAGCAACGCCCCCACGCCCGCCTGCAACACCACCGTCAGCCCGGCCTGTCGCTCGACGGCGAGCGCCGCCAGCCGTTCGTGCAGGTCCGCGGGCAGCACGAAGTCCACCACCCCGGCGGTGGCACCGCCCGGCTCCTCCGGTCGGGGCCGGTCGTAGGGCAGGGCCAGTTCCACGGGCATCCCGTCCAGGGCCCGCTTCCAGACGGCGCGGCTGTCGCTCCAGGTGCTCCGCGGATCGGCGGGGTCCCCCAGCCACGAGCGCTGCCAGTACGCGTAGTCGGTGTAGCTGAGCGGCAGGAACGGCAGCCGGGGCGCCGCGCCGGCCACGGCCGCCTGGTAGCAGGTGCCCAGATCGCGCAGCAGCGGCCGCACCGACCAGCCGTCGGCGGCGATGTGGTGCAGCAGCAGGAGCAGCACGTGCTCCTCGGGCCCGGTCCGGAAGAGCGTGACCCGCAGCGGCGTCTCGGTGGTCGGGTCGAAGGGATGGGCGGCCGCCTCGGTCACCGCGTCGGACAGCTCGGCGGCGGCGGTCTCCCGCAGCTCGAAGAAGGGCGCGCCGTCGGCGGGGCTGAGGATCCGCTGGTAGGGCACGCCGTCCGCGTCCGGGTGGACGGTGCGCAGCGTCGGGTGGTGTTCGACGAGGTGCCGCAGCGCGGCGCGCAGCGCCGGGACGTCCAGCGGCCCGGTGAGCCGGGTGGCGACGGGGATGTTGTAGGTGGGGCTCGGACCGTCGCTCCGGGCGATGAACCACAGCCGCTGCTGGGCCGGCGAGAGGGGCGGCCGCGCGCCGGGCACGGTGGGCACCAGGGGCGGTTTGCGGGCACCGTGCTCGGCGAGCCGGGCGGCCAGCTCGCGTGGCGTGGGGCAGTCGAAGAAGTCACGGAAGGCCGCGTCGGTGCCCAGCTCGGCACGCACCCGCGCCTGGAGCCGGGGGACGAGCAGCGAGTGGCCGCCCAGGGCGAAGAAGCTGTCGTCCGGGCCGACGCCGTCGGTCCCGAGGACCTCGGCGACGATCCGGCAGAGCGTCTCCTCGCGCCCCGCCGCGGCGGCGGGCCGAGCACCGCCGCGGGCCCGGGGGCCGGTGGCCGCCGCCTCCGCGAGGGCCCGCAGGGCACGCTGGTCCAGCTTGCCGCTGGTGTTGCGGGGGAGGTCCGCGAGGCGCAGATAGGTCACGGGCACCATGTAGGAGGGCAGGTGGCGGGTGGCGTACTCGCGCAGCGACGCGGAGTCCACCTCGGCGCGGGTGGTCAGGCACGCCGCCAGCTGCGGTCCGGCCCGTCCGTCCACGACCAGGACCGCCGCGCGGGCCACCGCGGGATGGCGGGTGAGGACCGCCTCGATCTCCCCCAGCTCGATCCGGAAGCCGCGCAGCTTGACCTGGCCGTCGCCGCGTCCCTCGAAGACGAGTCGGCCGGCGGCGTCCCAGCGGCCCTGGTCCCCGGTGCGGTACATCCGGCTGCCGGGCGGCCCGAACGGGCAGGGCACGAAGCGTTCCGCGGTCAGCCTGGGCCGGTGCAGGTAGCCGCGGGCGATCTGGTCGCCGGCGAGGAAGATCTCGCCGCGCACCCCGGGGGGCACCGGGCGCAGCCGCTCGTCCAGGACGTAGACGTCGGTGCCGCCCAGCGGGCCGCCGATGGCCGGTTCGCGGCCCGCGGCGACGGGGGCGGCGGTGGCGTACACGGTGGCCTCGGTGGGCCCGTAGTAGTTGTGCGCGGTAGTCGCCTCGCTGGCCGCCAGGGCGTCCCACAGCTGGCGGGGCAGGGCCTCACCGGCGACGGTGATGACGCGCGGCGCCTCCTCCGGCGCGTCGATCAGGCCCGCGTCGACGAGCAACGCCAGGTGCGTGGGGGTGACATCCATGAGGTCCACCCGGTGCGAGCGCAGATAGTCGGCGTAGGCGATCACGTCCCGCCGGATCTCGGTGCTCGCCGCGTGCACCTCGCAGCCGCTGACCAGGGCGAGCAGGCCCTGCCACGACACGTCGAAGGAGACGGCGGCGGTCATCGCCACCCGGGGGCGCCGACCGGAGCCGGGGAGCGGGGCGTAGAGGCGCTGGCCGAGGTCGGCGAGGAGCGCCGAGAGCTGGCGGTGCTCCACACAGACGCCCTTGGGCTCCCCCGTGGAACCGGAGGTGTGGATGACGTAGGCCGCGTGGCTGGGGCGCAGCGGGGCGGCGCGGTCGGAGTCGTCGGGCCAGTCGGCCGGCAGGGCGGCGAGTTCGGCCTCGGTGCCGGGGTCGCCCAGGGCGATCCGCGGCACGTCCCCGGGGAGGGAGCGGGCCGCGTCCTCGGGCCCGGTCAGCAGCAGGCCGACCCCCGCGTTGCGCACGGTCGCGGCGGTGCGGGCCGGCGGGTGCTGGACGTCCAGCGGCACGAAGACGCCGCCCGCCGTCAGGATGGCGAGGAGCGCGGTGATCTGGGTCTCCGGCTCCTCGGCGAGCACGCCGACGAGGCTCTCCGGGCCGACCCCCCGAGCGGTGAGCAGGCGCGCGAGGCGCGCCACCCGGCCGCCCAGCTCGCCGAAGGTCAGTCGGCGGCCGCCGCAGACGAGGGCCGGGAGGTCGGGGGAGCGGGTCACCTGGTCGCCCAGAACGTCCACCACCAGGCGGTGCGCGGCGGCGGGAGGCCGCCGACCGACACCGACGGCGAGCCGCGCGGCGTCCTCCTCCGGAGTGGAGAGCGGCAGTGCCGTCACGGGCGTGGCCGGGTCGTCGACGGCGGCCCGCAGCAGCCGTGCGAACCGGGCGACGAACGCCTCCCGGGCGCCCGGATCGAGCACCCCCGCCCGGAAGCGGATGCCGCCGCGCAGTTCTCCGTCGCAGACCAGCGTGTTGAGCTCGATGTCGAAGCGGGCGCCCCCGCTGGGCGTCCACAGCCGGGTGGCCTCGCCGTTCTCGCTGGTCCACACGAGCGAGGGGCGGGTGCCGTGGTGCACGAAGAAGGCGTTGACCAGGTCGCCGGCGCCGGTGTGCCGTACCTCCGCGACGATCTGCCGGAAGGGCACGGCCTGTTCGACGGCGGCGCGCAGGTCGCGACCCGCGCCGCCCACCAGGTCGCGGAACGAGGCGGTCGCGGTGACGGTGGCGCGCAGCGCGGTGTTCTCCACGAAGAAGCCGACGGTGCGCGCGAAGTCGCGGGCGGGCCGGCGGTCCAGGCCGACGCCGATGGTGATGTCCCGCTGCCCGGTGTGGCGGGCGAGCCAGACCTGGAAGGCCGCGCCGAGTACGGCGGTCAGCGGTGCGCGCTGCCGCAGGGCGAGGCGTCGCAGCGCCGTGGTGGTCTCGGCGGAGAGCCGGAACTCGTGCTCGACGCCGTCGGACGCCTCCCCGCCGTCCGGGCCGCCGGGGAGGCGTACGGGCTCGGCACCGGCCAGCCGTTCCCGCCAGTACGCCAGCCGTGCGCCGAGGGTGGCCGGGTCCAGGGCCTCCCGTTCCCGCCGGGCGAAGTCGGGGTAGGGGCGGGAGGTGTCGACGGGGAGGTGTGTCGCGCCGTCGGGCGCGGTGGTGCAGAGCGCGGTCAGGTCCTCGGCCAGGATGCGCAGGGAGCCGCCGTCGGCGGCGATGTGGTGGGTGATGAGCAGCAGCACCGTGCCGCCGTCGGCGCGGCGCACGGCGCGGGCCCGGATGCCGGGCCTGCGCAGCAGGTCGAACGGCGGTGCGCTGACCTCGGCCAGGTGGTCCCGCCAGCCCCGGTCGGGCGTCTCGGTGGCCCATTCCAACGGCACGGTGAAGTCCGGCGCCGGGCTGGGCACGGTTTCCCCCGAGCCGGTCCGCACGTAGCGGGTGCCGAGGCCGGGGTGCCGGCGGATCAGGGCGGCCAGGGCCGTTTCGAGGGTGTCAGGGGCCAGTCCCCGGTGGAAGTGGAGCACCAGCGGAAGGTGGTAGGAGATGTCCGCCGGGTTGAGTTCGTGCAGCCAGAGCAGCCGCTCCTGGCCGTAGGAGAGGGGCGCCACCTGGGGCGGGGCGGGCGTCTGGGTCATGGCGAGTCCGATCCGGGGTGCGCGTGGCCGCCGACGCAGGCGGTCCCGTGCTGGCGTGGGGCCGTCTGGCGCGGTGGCGCGACCGCGAGGGCGGGGTCGAAGGTGAGCAGGAACTCGTCGAGCGACTGGTCCAGTTGGAGGTCGCTGTGGCGGACGGCCACCTCGTCGGCGTGGCGGACGGCCACGCCGAGGGCGGACGAGGCGAGCAGGCAGCCGTCGTTGTAGGCGTCTCCGAAGGCGGCGGTCGCGCGCAGGGTGAGGCCGCGCTGGTCCAGGTAGCGTTCCAGGGCGGACGCCTTGCAGCTGCCGTGCGGGCGCAGGACCTGGCCGTCGAGGGCGCGGATGAGGTGCGGCTCGTGCGGGGGCAGGGCGCCGGCGGGGAGGGCCCGCAGGTCCGCGCCGAAGACGGTGACCGCGTCGAGCACCCGGTCCGGTCGCCGGGCCGCTTCGTCGCCGCCTCCCTCGGGGGTTCGCAGGGCGGCGGGCCGGACGGCGATGTGCGAGCGGGGCACGCGGTAGGCGAGGGCGAAGGCGGTGGCGGCCCGGCGGCTGCTGGCGATCAGCTCGCGGTCGACCTCGGCGACCAGGTCGGTGGCGTCATGCCGGGCCAGGGCGTCGAGCGTCGCCCACGGCAGACTCCGCAGCGTGTGGCAGCTGCCGCGGGAGCGGTGGAACCACACGTTGCCGTCGCTCAGCAGCAGGTCGTCCTCCAGCTCGGCGAGGACGGGCGCGGCGGCCAGCGGACGCAGGGTGGCCAGGGACCGCCCGGTGACCAGGAGGGGGCGCACGCCGAGGCGGCGCAGCCGGCCGAGGGCCGCGGGCAGTTGGGGCAGGAACTTCCCGGCGTGGTCTAGCAGGGTGCCGTCGAGGTCGAAGGCGGCACAGCGGATCCGGCCGCTGGCGCCGGTCACCGGGGCGGCGGAGCGCGGGGCGGGCGCCCTCGCCGCCGCCGCGGTGCTGGGGGGTGGCTGGTCCATGAGGTGGTGTCGGGACGCCGTGCGCTACGACTGGCGGAAGACCGCGAGGCCGCCGGGGAGGGCGGGCGGTGCGCCGGTGGTCAGCTCCGGGGGCGCCGGGTCGGCGAGGCGCCGCCTGATGTCCCCGCTCCAGTAGCGGCACGACCCGTCGGTGCCGCGCGCCGTGCGCAGCCAGTCCTGGTCCCGGTAGCCGTCCAGCCCCAGCTCACCCACCAGGTCGCTGCCGAAGAGCGTGTCCGTGTGCGCGCACGCCCAGACCAGGGGCAGCTGGAGGCCGTGGGCCGCGACGCGGTCGACGACCGCGTCGCGGTGCCCGGAGGCGTGCCGCCGCCACACGCGCAGGAGGTCGGCGAACTGGGTGAGCCGGACATCGCTCTTCAGGATCGTTCGCTCCACCCACGCCTCCCGGAACAGGTGGAAGGCGGCGAAGAGGAACTCGTAGACCGGATGCAGCGTCGGCAGGCTCGTCCCGACCTCGGGGACGGGGACCTCCACCAGCTCGCGCAGCGCGTCCTCGGTGGGAATCTGCCAGGGGCTGGCGTGCCAGGTCAGACTGAACGCCACGTCCACCATCAGGAACGGTACGCATTCACCGTCGAGCACCCGCATGAAGTGCGGTAGGTGGTCGGGAGATAGCCGGTACATGACCTGGTCCCGGCGCGGCAGGTCCACGAGTTGGTGCAGCCCCGGGTCGTAACGCTTGTTCTTGGCGTAACCCTGTCCGTCCAGGACCTTGGCAATCGTCTCGGCGTCGCCCTCGGCCATCATGTCAATGTCGTTGAACACGCGGGTGCCGCGTCCGCCGTACAGCGACAGATGCCCCACGACGCCCTTGGTGAAGGCGGCCCGGACTCCCGCCTCGGCGAGCGCGCCGTGAAGCACGGTCGCCTCCCGCGTGGCGAGCTCGTTCTTCTTCCTGTTCGCATAGTGGCAATTCAACAGAAAGAGCCGCATCCGAGAGGACACGGATTGTGTAATTCCGCTTTGCGCGAGCAGATCGGCGACGGCGGGGACCAAGCCGTGCCTTACTGCCTGGGAGAGGAGATTATCGGGGTCTGCGCCCTGTTTGAGGAGGTCCGCGGCCTCCGCGAATGTCGAATCACCCGGGTCGCTGACGGAGAGGAGCTCCAGGGCGCGCCAGACGCGGCCGGACTCCGAGAGGGAATGGTTCATGCGACTCTCCCGACGTGATGCTCCGAGCGCAGGCGGCATCAGCCGTACTGGGCGGACTCGGTCACTCTTTGGGCCCACAGATGGCTGCTCATTGCAGCACGTCCCACATCGCGGCGCAAGAGCCTTCGGTGCGGCAGAAGTTGACCCAGAAGCGGTTCGTTACCCGGAGTTCGATTGTCGACCGATTCGGGTGACTTGGTGCCTTACGTAACAAGATTCCTTGGCTGTGTACGTGCTGGGCAGTGCTCCACTGCGGAGACCTCTCCGCGGTAACTCTGATTTCCCGCACGACTCTTGACGGTGGGTAGGAACAGCTCTAGAGTGCCGGAAAATTGTCCGGGCGCCAGCGTGCGCATATGGCGCTATACGAGGTGTACGTGCTCTTGGATTCGTCGCCGCCCGCGTTGCCAAATGATTTCCAATCCGTACATGACCTCCTGGATTACGCCGCGCTGCGGTGGCCTTCGGCTCGGGCGTTGCGGGATACCGGGGGAGCCTGGACGTACACGGATCTGGCGCGGAGTTCGCGCGGGGCGGCGCGCGCGCTCAGCGCCCGGGGAGTGCGCCACGGCGACCGGGTGGCCGTCCCCGCGCTGCCGCTGCGGCAGACCGTGGCCCTCCTCTACGGGTGCTCCCGCGTCGGCGCCGTGTTCCTGCCGGTCGCCCCGGACGCCAGCGGCCACCAGCGCGCGGCGATCCTCCAGGACGCCGAACCCACGGTGGTCGTCGCGGACGCCGAGGAGCTGAGCGCACTCTGCGCGGCAACCCCGGATGCCCCGGATGCCCCGGATACCGAAGAGCCGACGGATCCCGCCGGAGGCGAGGACGGCCCGGCCGCGGCCGACGGCGACCGCCCGGCGGCCGGTGACGACCCCGCCCTGTTCATCTACACGTCGGGCAGCACCGCGCGGCCCAAGGCCGTGATCTGCCCCCACCGGCAGATCGTCTTCGCCGTCCGCGCCATCGCCGAACGACTGGACCAGCGGCCCGGCGACGTCGTCTACTGCCGCCTGCCGCTCTCCTTCGACTACGGCCTCTACCAGGTGTTCCTCAGCGCGCTGACGGGTTCCGAACTCGTCCTCGCCGACCCGACGCTGCGGGTCACCCTGCTCGCCGACCTCCACGCAAGCGGGGCGACCGTGATGCCGCTGGTGCCGTCCCTGGCGACGATGCTGGTCCAGCTGGCCGCCCGCACCGACAGGCCGCCCGCCGTACGCACCTTCACCAACACGGGCGAGCACCTGCCGGCGTCCCTGGCCGCGCGGCTGCGCGCCGCCTTCCCCGGCTCCGGCGTCCACCTGATGTTCGGCATCACCGAGTGCAAGCGCGTCTCGGTGCTGGAACGGGACGGCGACCTGGTGCGGCCCGGCTCCGTCGGACGGCCCCTCACCGGCACCACGGTGTGGATCGCCGGCCCGGACGGCCGGCCGGAACCCCCCGGCGAGACCGGGGAGATCGTCGTCGTCGGCCCACACGTCATGGCGGGCTACTGGCGCAGCCCCGAGCAGCAGGCGCAGCGCTTCCGAACCGATCCCCGTACCGGTGAACGCCAGCTGTGGACCGGCGACTTCGGGTCCCTGGACGCGGACGGCTACCTCTACTTCCACGGGCGGCGCGACCAGATCTTCAAGCTGCGGGACACCCGCACGTCGGCCCAGGAGATCGAGGCCGCGGCCCTGCTGGTCGAGGGGGTCACCGCGGCGGCCGTCCTGCCACCGGCCCAGGGCCGGGGCGCGGTGCTCTGCCTGGTCACCAGCCGCCGACCCGAGGAGGTAACGGGCGAGCTGGTCGCGCTGATCGGCCCGACCAAGGTCCCCGCCGTCAGCCGCGTCCTCCCCGAACTCCCGCTCACCGGCAACGGAAAGACCGACCGGGCCCGGCTCGCCCAGCAGCTGGCGGAGACCACGCGATGAGCGCGGCCGAGTTCCGGGAGCTGCTGGCCGCCTACGGCAGCCCGCTGTACGTCTACGACCTCGACGAGGTGTCGGCGGCCGCCGACCGGCTGTTCGCCTGCCTGCCGCGGCCCAGCACGCTCTACTACTCCTTCAAGGCCAACCCGCATCCCTGGATCGCCCGCACGCTGCGCGGGCGCGGCTGCCGCGCGGAGATCAGCTCGCCCGGCGAACTCGCCGCGGCCCTGGAAGCCGGGTTCGCCGGCGACTCCTGCCTGTACACCGGCCCCGGGAAGACGGCCGCCGAGGTGGACGCGGCGCTGGCCGCCGGCGTCCGGCGGTTCTCCGTGGAATCGGCCGTCGACTACCGCCGGATCGCCGACCTCGCCGCCGCCCGCGGCATCACGGCCTCCTGCCTGGTCCGCGTCCACGCCGAAGGCGCGCAGGGCGCCACCGGGGTCCGGATGTCCGGCACCCCCTCGCCCTTCGGCATCACGACCGGACAGTTCCTCGCCACCCGCGACGACTTCGCCCCCCGGCCCGGCGCCGAGCTGACCGGCGCGCACTTCTTCCCGCTCAGCAACGCACGCGACGAGGCCAGCCTGATCGCCGAGATGACCCACAGCGTGGCGCAGGCCGCGCGGCTCCGCGACACCGCCGGCGTCGAACTGCGGACCGTGGACCTCGGCGGCGGCTTCGCCGCGCCCTACGCCCGCCCCGGGCCGCCGGCCCGCTACCCGGCCCTCGGGGCCGCGGTGACCAGCGCGCTGGACACGGCCCTGCCGGGCTGGCGCGAGGGCGCGCCGGAGATCGCCTTCGAGTCCGGCCGGTACCTGACCGGGAGCAGCGGTCACCTGCTGTGCACCGTCACCGACGTCAAGACCAGCCACGGCCGCACCTACGTCGTCGCGGACACCGGCGTGCACCATCTGGGCGGGCTCTCCGCCCTCGGCCGGATCCGCCCGGTGTCGGTACAGGCCGAGCCCCTGACCCCCGCCCCGCCGCCGCCCGGAGCCGAGCCGGCGGACGCCACCCGCGCCGTGCTGGCCGGACCGCTCTGCACCCCGGCCGACGTCCTCTCCCGGGACCTGACCACCGACGTCCCACCCCGGCCCGGCGACGTGCTCATCATCCCCAACGTGGGCGCCTACGGACTCACCGCGTCCCTGCTGGGCTTCCTCAGCCACCCAGCCGCCGCCGAGGTGGTCGTCCGCGGCGGCGAACCCGTGGACGTGACCCGGCTGAGCCTGGTCCGGACCGCCCACACCCCCGCGACACCTCCACCGAGCGCCGTCAGCGGCCTCGGCCACCCGGACGGAAGGAGCGGACCCGATGCCGCTGGATGACGCCGCCACCCTCGTGGACGGCATGCTGCCGACGCTGCGGGACCGGGCCGCCGAGGTGGACCGCGCCGCGGCCTTCCCCGAGGACAACCTGAACCTCCTGCGCGAGAACGGGCTCCTCGGTCTCCTGGTGCCGGCCGACTACGGCGGCCTGGGCGGCGGCCTGGCCGACCTCACCGACCTCGCCCAGCGGCTCGCCGGCGCCTGCCTCTCCACCGGCATGATCTGGGCCATGCACTGCCAGCAGGTGGACAGCCTGGTCCGGCACGCCGCACCGGAGCTGAAGGACCACGTGCTGCCGCGCGTCGCCCGGGGCGAGCTGTACCTGGCCTCCGTCACCACCGAACCGGGCAAGGGCGGCCACCTCCTCACCGGCGGGGCGCCGCTGCGCGCCGCCGAGGGGTCACTGCTGCTGGACCGCGACGCGCCCATCGTCACCGGCGGCGCGCAGGCGGACGGCTTCCTGATCACCATGCGCTCCGCCGAGGAGGCCGCCGACCGGGAGGTCTCCCTCGTGTACGCCGACCGGGACCAGCTCGACATCGTCCCCCAGGAAGGCTGGCACACCCTCGGCATGCGCGGCACCTCCAGCGGCGGACTGAAGCTCAGCGGCCGGGTGCCCCCCGGCAACGTCGTGGGAGAGCCGGGGAACTTCCGGCACGTCGCGATGGAGTCCATGGCCCCCGTGGGCCACCTCGCCTGGGCCGCCTGCTGGCTGGGCACCGCCCACAGCGCGCTGCGCGGCGTTCTGGACCTGATCCGCTCCCGCAACCGGCCTCGCGGCCTGGACCCCAGCTCCGACCTGGTACGGGAACGCCTCGCCCGGGTCCGCATGGACCTCGAACTGGTCAGCGCCTACCTCCACCGGGTCCGCCAGGAGGTGGACGACCACCGCGCGGCGGGGACCAGCGTCGGCGGACCCTCGACCCAGGTACACCTCAACACCCTCAAGGTCGCCGCCGCCGAGCACACCTTCGCCGCCGTGCACAAACTGGTGCAACTGTGCGGGCTGTTCAGCGCCTACCGCACCGACGCGGCCATCCCGCTGGAGCGACACTTCCGCGACCTGCGGTCCGCCAGCCTCAACTACGCCGACGACCGGCTGCTCACCGCCAACGGCGCGCTCAGCCTCCTCGACCGCACGGCCCGACTGGCCTGAGCCGCCCCACCCCGCCCGGCTCCCCGCGGGAGCACCGGCCCACGAACGGAGAGTCGAACGATCATGCCCGGAACGACCTGGCCCGCCGACTTCGAGAAGGTCCTGCGCGCCCATCTCCCGATGCTGCCGGACGACCGGGAGATCCTGCCGGACGCCTCCCTGACCGCCCTGGGTCTGGACTCCATGTCCACCGTCGCGCTCCTGGTCGACGTGGAGGACCTCTTCGACGTGTCCCTCCCCGACGAGGACATCACCGAGGAGGCGTTCACCAGCGCCGGCACCCTCTGGACGTTGATCCAGCGTCAGATCGACGCCGGCTGACCGGACACGCCCCCGGCGGGCAGCTCCGTCACCGGGGCCTCCGGGTCGGGCTCCGCCACCCCCAGGGCCCGGCCCGCCCGGATCGCCGCCGCCGTCTGCGCGTCCGCCCCCGGGCCCCAGCCACACACCTCGGCGATCAGCTGCGGCGGCACCAGCAGCCTCCGGTGCACGGTCCCGGTGGCCGGGTCGGGCGCCACCGGGCCCACCGCCGTGATGGCCGCCGCCATCCGCACCCGTGCCACCGGGCCCCCGCCCGGTGGATGGTCCAGCAGATACCCCAGATACCGGGGCGGCGTGATGGAGATCTGCGTCTCCTCCCGCACCTCCCGCACCGCGGCCGCCACCGGGTCACGATGCTCGAACGGCTCCAACGTCCCACCGGGCAGCCCGATGTGCCCGGCGGTGTCGACGTAGAGGACCACCCGGCCGTCGGGCGCGAACACCCAGACCCAGGACTGGCGGATCGGCACCTCGGTGGGCACCGGTTCCGGGTGCCACACCCACGCCGAACCGCTGTGCACCCAGGGCACGATGCCGTACGTGGTCATCAGCTCCAGGACCCGCGGCGGACGACCGTCCTCCAGATAGGCGGTACGGCCCCCGGCGCGAGCCGCCAGCGCCGCCTCCGCCACGGACGCCTCGGCGGCCCCCGCCACCGAGGGCAACTCCGCCGGCGGCACGAAGCGGACCTCCGGCGGCACCGCGCGCAGTCCCCGCACCCGGGGCACGGCGGACGCGCTGATCCGGCCGCCGTCGAAGACCAGCCGGGTCGCGCGGGCCCCCGCCCGCCCGTCCCCGTACCACCCCGTCACCAGCGGCGCCCCCAGCTTCGGCACCAGCCCGGTCGCCGCCGTCACACACCGGACACAGGACTCCCGCGGTGCCGCGCCCGGAAGAACCGGACCGGAGGGCAGCGCCCAGCGCCCGCCGTCCGGTGCGCGGACCAGCAGTACCCCGCCCGACGGGTCGGTGACGAGCGCGGAGACGGTGGTCACCGCCCCGCCCGTCACCGGCCCCGCCCCGCCAGCCAGCCGCCCACCAGCCGCGTCGCCTCGGGCAGCGCGACCATGGACTGACGCAGCTCCCCGAACGGCACCGCCGCCGTCAGCAGCCCGGTCAGCCGGGCGCGGCGCGCCTCGTCCGTGACCGGGAACCACGCGCGCAGGAACGGGTCGTACTTGGTCCCCTCCCGCTCCACGTGCTCGGCCAGCCGGGGCCCCGCGTCCCCCGGGGCGAGCCCGCCCAGCCGGGGCCCGTCCACCGCCGCGTCGAAACCGGGCAGCACCACCGCGCCGACCGGGAACCGGGGCAGCAGACGGCAGCCGGTCGCCCGCGCCAGCTCCGTGGCACGGACCCAGAGCGACCCGGGCAGCTCGGCCCCGGACTCGGTCCGCAGCGCCTCCGCCGTGCGATGCCGCCCGGCGAAGCCGTTGGTCGGGTGCCCCGCCTCCGCCAGCAGGTCGCCGATCCGGGGCGAGGAACCGGCCAGGGCCAGCAGCACGTCCGTGCGGATGTTGACGGTCCGGGGGAAGCCGTACCCGACCAGCCGACCGCCGGGCCCCTCGGTGAGGGTGACGTCGTCGTTGGAGACGAAGTCCGCGCCGGCGTGCACCAGGGCGCTCAGCAGCGTGGAGGTCTTCCCCGACTTCTTCCCGCCGATCACCACCAGGCCACGGCCGTCCAGGGCGACCATGCCGCCGTGCAGCAGCAGGTCCCCCCGCGCGTACGCCTGCCAGCGCAGCAGGTGGCGCACCGACCGCAGCACCTGCTGCGCCCGCCAGGCGGAGGGTTCACCGACCACCGCGACGCCGCGCCGGGCGTCGTCCAGCCACACCACGCGGTCCGGCTCGTAGGCCGAGGCGTAGGCGACCCGGCGCCAGCCGTCGCCGCGCGGCGCGTCGGTCACCACGTGGACGGTGGGGCGCGGCGGCCCGCCGTCCCACGGGGTCCGCACCTCGACGAACGGCTCGGCCAGCGCGCGGAACTCGGCCACCGCCGACGGCGGGCCGACGAGGTCCACGGCCGGCCCGCCCGGGTCGGCGGCCACCGCGGCGGTGACCCGCTCGCTCACCGCCCCGTCGTCCGCGGCCCGTCCGGGGCTCGCCGCGGCACCGTCTGCGGTTGTCACGAGGGCAGTCCCTCCCAGGTCTCCCAGTACCGGTCTCGGTAGATCTCGGACTTCCGTGGCCCCTTGGACCCCTGGTACTTGCCGGAGTACAGCTCGATCTCACCCTGCGGCTTCCAGAAGGTCATCTGGCCGATGCGCATGCCCGGGAACACCCTCAGCGGCAGGGTCGCGAACAGCTGGAACGTCACGGTCCCGACCGAGCCGATGTCGATGAGGTCGGCGGTGACATGGACGAACAGCCCGGCCCGCGCCGTACTCGACTTGGCGTGCACCATGGGCACGAACTCGGTGCTGCCGACGATCTCCCGAGACGCCCCCAGCGAGAAGCTCATCGCGTCCAGCACCAGCCCGTCCGGCGGGATGGTGATCTCCGTGACCTCGGGCTCCACCCGGGGGTCGATGACGTCGTCGCGGTAGCGCAACAGCGACTCGCCCAGCGTGAGGTCGATGCTGTTGGGGTTGATGAGGTCGGGGTCGAACGGCGTGCAGGTGATGTCAGCCGATTCGATCCGCTTCTGGATTTCACGCCCGCTGAGGATCACGGTCCACTCTCACGTTTCTGCGTCGCGGGCACGCGGCACCGTGACGTCCCGGTCGGCGTGTCTGTGCAGTTCCGACGGCAGCAGCTTCGACGGCATCGGCACGTCGTGCCTGCCGTACCAGCCCCGGTACGGCAGCGCCTCCCCCGTGGTCGCCCAGAACGACACCTGGCCGAGGATCTGACCGGGATAGAGGTAGATGTCCAGCACGGGCAGGAGTTCCAGGGTCCAGCGGTGCACGGCGCCCCGGTGGCCGAGGTCCGCGGAGAGCTGCACGAAGAGGCCGAGACGGCCGATGGAGCTGCGGCCGATGAGGGAGGTCACATAGCGGGTGCTGCCGATCCGTTCCGCCGTGTGCCCCAGGTAGAGCTGGTTCCTGCGCAGCAGGTACCGCCCGCCGGTCGGCTCCAGCTGTTCCTGCCGCACCCCGGCCCGCGGGTCCTCCCGGGGCGTCACCCGGAAGATCTCCGACCCCAGGCGGTAGTTGTAGCTGTTCGGGTTGACCTGCGCGGGCTCGAACGGATCGATGACGATCTCGCCGCGCTCCACGGCCCGGGTGATGGCGGCGCCGGTGAGGATCACGACCGTGCCGAGCCCAGGATCTGCCCCTCCACCAGGCCGCGGAAGTCCTCGTCCAGCAACACCGGCGAACCCCAGTTCCGCCAGCTGTGCCGCTGATCCGGGTGCCGCACCGCGTAGAAGGACAGGATGCCGAGCAGACCCCACAGCTCGAAGTGCGGGACCAGGTCGGCGTCCTGCGGGCAGAGCCGCTCCGCCGCCGCCCGGAGGAACGGCTGGTGCGGCTCCCGGCCCCGCAGGTGGGTGCTGATCGCCCCCACGGCGTGGGCGGGGGTCGAGTGCCCCGCGATCGGCACGTTGAGCACCACGATCCGGCCGTCCGGGGTGACCAGGAAGTTCTTCAGGTTGGAGTCGATGGAGACGACGGTGTACGGCACGGGGTGTCGCCGCAGGGCCGCGGCCAGGCCCTCGTCCAGCCACGCGTCCACCGCCCGCCCCACCGGCGTGCCCTCGTAGAAGGGTCGGGCCCGCCCCCAGTACCGGCGCGCGTAGTGCAGGACGAAGTCCGGGTGGCTCCCCAGGACGGGCGCCTCCCGCTTGTACAGCCCGAACCCGTCGTGCAGACGGGGCAGTTCGCGACAGGCGAGCACGAACCGGCAGAGGTGGTCAACCAACTCCTCGGTGGTGGGCCCGGCATCGGGCCGCTCCAGCAGCGTGGCGAGGTTCTCACCCTCGAGGTACTCGGAGAACACCGCGTCGAACGGATCGCCCCGCTCGGTCTCACACACCCGGAAGACCCGCTGCACGGGCATGAACTCCGCCAGCCGCGCGTTGGCGTCCGCCAGGTAGGACAGCGGGATGTCCGTGTCGGTGACGTGCTTGACCACCATCGGCCCGTCGTCGGACTCGACGTGGAACACCGTGTTGTTGGAACCGCTGAGCTCGCTGACCCGCGCACCGGGGAACTCAGCCGCAAGGAAATCCTGGAAGGTACCCATTCCCTCAATCGTTCTTCGCGTCAAACCTGGTCAGGGGGGTGACTGCCGCACCGGGGGACGGCGGGTCAGCCGGCGGACGATCCGGCGGGTACCGCCCACTTGGTGCCGCGGTACTTGTGCGGGAGGAGACCGGCCAGCGGCCTGAGGACCGGCGTGCCGCCGGAGTCGACGACCACCTCGATCTCCGCCCCGTAGTCGAGCAGCAGTTCGCGGCACAGCCCGCACGGCGGCACCAGCCGCACCTCGTCGTGGTCCTCCGAAGGCTTGGGGTGCCGCACCGCCACCACCGCCCGCAGGTCGGTGGCCCCCGCCAGGCACGCCTGGCCGAGCGCCACCGCCTCGGCACAGATCGACGCCCGGCCGACCATCGCCTCCAGGTGCACGCCGGTGAACAGCCGGCCGTCCCCGGACAGCACCACCGCACCGATCTGGTGACGCCCCTCCACATAGCGGGGGGTGATGGTCCGCTCCGCGTGCCGCACCAGCGCCCGCACCGCGAGGGCGCGCTCGTCCGGCCCCGCCCGGTCCGCTCCGACGAATCCCGGGTCCTTCAACGCGGCGACGAACGCGGTGACGGAGGACTCCAGTTCGCCCAGGGTGCCGGAGTTGTCCAGCTCGGTGTCCGCCACCGCGCCGTCGACACCCAGCTCCGTGGGATGGTCGTCCTGCCCCGCGGTGGCGTCCCCGCGGCCCGCCTTCCGCTGGCGGCGGACCGCGTCCGGGGCGGAGATCCGCACCAGATGGAATCCCTGCTCCGCCAGGCCACCGAGATCCGCCGGCCGGGCATCGTCACAGAGGATCACATCCACGCCGCCGAACGCGGTCAGGGCACATCGCTCCGCGAAGTCCTCCAGCAGGAAACCGCTGGCGGTGCGCCGGAAATGCGAGCCCAGGAAGTTCAGCAGCGCGCCGTCCTGCTGCCCCTTCCGCAACGGCGCCCCGGCGCGTGCGTGGAAAAACTCCTGCACGTCGTAGAGCGGCGCGGCGATCCTGACCACCGCGACCCGCTGCCCGGCCTCCCGGAGCGCCTTCTCCAGGATTCCGGCCGTGGTCGACTTACCCGCACCCGGCTTCCCGAAGAGGGCAAGGCGCAGCGTCTTCCGGTCGCCATCCGCCATCTGACTCACTTCCCCCGCGCTCCGTTACCTGCAGACAAAGACGGAATTCCGCTTGCTGACCTCGAAGTAGCCGACGTCGGAGATGCGCTGCTTGACCACGGTCTCCACTTCCTCGTGGAGGCGGTCGAATATGCTCTCCGGGAAGTCGTCGCCCGCCATCGCCTTGGCCCCGCAGTACTTGTGGCCGGTGGCGTAGAACTGCATGAAGGGTTCGGGGGTCTCGAAACGGAGCGTATCCGGGTAGGGACGCTCCTCCACCGAGGAGAAGTGCTTGACAAGCGTCTCCTCCGCGTTGTCCAGGACCATCTTCCCGCGCCGCCCGCGCGGCAGCCGCTCGATGAAGTCGGCGGGGAACCCGGCCTTCTCCATGGAGGCGAAGTGCAGTTCGTACATTTCGGGCATGGAGCCCCGGGCCTCGATGGTGATCAGCGCACGTCCGGTGTCGCTGGTCACCCGGGCTATCTCCCCGCAGACCAGGTCGGGGTCCTTGATGTAGTGGAAGATGTAGTTGGCCATGACGCGGTCGAACTCGCCGTCGGCGTAGCGGGAGAGGTCCTCCGCCTGCCCCTCGACGAATTCCAGCGGAGCCCAGGAGACCGTCACGTTCCGCTTCGCCAACTCCAGCATGGAGGGGGCGATGTCCATGGCGATCGTCCGGCCCCCGGCGCGCATGCGGCTGACGACGTCACGCAGGATGAATCCGTTACCGCAACCGAGGTCCAGGACCGACTCACGCCCGGTCAGCTCCAGCGCCCGGAGAATGTGGTCGATGAGCGGCTCCGGATTGTCCCGGTACAGATTGTGGGTCATCTGCTGGGTGGCGAGCGCCGTGTTGTTGCCGAAATGGACCCGAATGTAGTCGAGACCGAATTCAAAGGGCTGGGCCGATGGCACCGTGGTCTGGCTCACTATTCACCTCACCTTTTGTGCTGATAAGCGTGCTGACTGCTGGAACAACAAGTCAGGACAGTGGTGATCCCCTGTTGGCGTGATCAGAGAGACTAGCGTGGGTACAGCAGATGAACAAGAGGCGGTAGAGGGGAAGTTGGGGCGGCTGATCCGTGTCGGTACACCCCACCCTTCCGCGTATTCCGCCAAATTGTGTGGCACCGGTGCCCGGTTTTTCCTTCGGTGCCCGGGCGTCGGGGAGGCGTTTGGGGCGAATTGCGGGAGGCGGCCTCGGGTGAGCGGTGCGCGCGTTCCTCCGCGGCTCGGTCGCGCGCGTCGGCGACGGCGGTTACGCGCGGCCGCGTGCGCGTCGAGGTCCCGGGCTGTTTTCCTGAGGGAGGTCCGGTGGCTGACCGGTGGTCACGCGCTACGACAAGGCGTGCTGACCAGCGCCGCCCCACCCCGCCGCCCCGGGGCGCTTCCGAAGCCACGCGCTGATCCGCGTGTAGTCGTCGCTGGTCAGGCCGAGGCGGGCGGCGACTCGGTGGAGGAGCGCCGGCCCCGGATGGTGGGTGGCCACCCAGGCCCGGTCGGCCGCGGTGATCTCGTCGTCGACCCAGACGAACGCCCGCCCGGCGGCCCAGCCGACCAGGGCGCGGGTCTTCCAGTGCAGCCCGTCCCGCTCGTCCCGCTCGTCCTGCTCGGACGCCTCCGGCCACTCGACCACCGTCAGGGGCGGCAGGCCGAGCAGCGGGGCGACGCACGCGTTGGCCTCGGCCAGCCAACTCGTCGCCCACACCAACTCGCAGCCCAGTGCGGCCAGTCGGGGCCCGTGGGCCGGGTCGAGCCTGGCCAGCAGCGGATTCCCGGCCACCGCCACGGGCCCGGAACTCTCGTGGAACGTCGGGTAGCTCCCGGGCGGCGCGCCGAACGGGATCAGTGGCCCGTCGACATCGAGGAACAACAGCGGACGCCCGGCACGACCAGTCATGGCGGCCAGGATAGCCACGACACCACCGCCCGAGGCGCCCGCCGAACCACCGACAACCCGCCCGCGGGGGAGGGGTGTGCAACGAGACGGGGCGCGGTCTCAGGCGCCGGCGCCCTCCCGGCGGCCGGGTGGTGCGGCGGCGGGCTCCAGACGGTCCGTCGAGACGGGGATCTCCCGGCTGCTTCCGGGCGGTTTGATCCAGGCCCTGCGGACGGTGATCCGGGTGCCCGGCTCCACTGTCGCCGGGTGCCGGGTTATGCCGCACAGCACCCCGATCAGCCCTGTCTCGGCGTCGCGTACCAGGGTGTGCAGGAGCGGATGGTGCTCGTGGCCGATCCCGAGATTGCGGCCAGCGCCGGTCATGAGCGGCCCGCCGTCCGCCGCTCGTCGGGCACCGCCACCTGTACGTCGTCCGCACGGTCCGCCCGCCGGCGGCGGTCCCCGAGCGGCGGCCACGCCCTGGCCGCGACCCCGGGCACGGTGCCGCTCACCAGCGCCTTCCCCGCGACCCACACGGTCGCCCCCTGCTCTCTCGTCCCGGCGCTCTCTCGTTCCGGTCGCCCGCTCCCGCGCTGCCTCGGCCGTGTCACGGTCAGCAGCCGTGCTGGGGGGTGTGGTGCGCGTGGTCGTACAGCACCCGTCGCAGCCCGGTGGCGGTGATGACCTCGCCCAGCCAGCGGTGCGTCATCCCGCGTGGCGCGAACGCCCCACCACAGCGCACGCACGCCGTGCCCGCCCACTGCGCGGGTGTCAGCCGATCCAGATCGACCCAGGCCAGCGACGCCGGCACGACGGGAGCGGCGCGCCGGTGTCCGTCGCACTCGGCGTGGTGGGTCGAGCAGGTGGGGCACCAGAGGTTGAGCGCGGCCGGTTGGGGTTCGTCCACGCGGCGTCCTGTTCGCGGGTCCGTTCGGAGGCCGGCGCGGGTGCCGTGGGCGGCCTCGTCCCGCTCGTCGACCTCGACGTCCCGCCCCGGTCGCCGGTCCGGGGGCCGCAGCCCCGACACGCACCCGGCTCCGTCCTCTTGTCGTCTCACCGCGGTTCCCTCTCGTCCGTCCGACGACCGTCCGCACCAGTGCACCGCGCGGCCGACCGCCGGCCTCGTGGTTCCACCGGACTTCTGGCCGGACTTTCCGGGATCGGGATTCTCGTCCCGGCGGCGGGTGGGCCTGGCTAGCGTGAGGTGCGACGGTGGAGGAGAGGGGATGCGTGGTGGTGGGTTCGCGGGTGTTGGCCGGGGCACGTCGGACGGCCGGATACACCCAGGAGACGTTCGTCGCCGAGTTCCGGCGGGAGGCCGCTCGGTTAGGTGTGCGGGCGTCCCTGACGGTCCGGCAGCTCAGCCGGTGGGAGACCGGGGACCCGCCGCCCCTGCCCCAGCCCGCTCAGCAGCAGCTCCTTGAGGTCGTCCTCGGGGCGCCGTTGGAGGAACTCGGTTTCGTCGTGCCGCCACACCGGCGTACGTCGCGGTCCCGTGGCGGCGGGGACACCGGGCGCCAGGACGTGGTCCGTGGCGGGCCCGGTGGGGGCCCGGGGGTGCTGTCGGACAGCGCCGGCCGGGTCGGCGGGGCGGTCGATGTCGCCGGTGTCCGTGACGAGTTGGCCGCTCTCTACCGGATGGCCGACCAGCGTGGCGGGGTCCCGGCCCAGGCGCGCGCCGCCGCGCTCGGCCGGTACCTCACCCAGGCCCTCGACGCGGCCTCGTTGCCACCATCGGTCATCCGGGACCTGGAGGCGGCACTCGCCGAACTCGCGTGCCACCGGGCGTGGTGCGTCTACGACTACGACACCTCCGGCGCGGCGGCCCGCGTCGCGTCGTTGGAGGCCGTCACCACCACCCAGCTCACCGGGCACCCGCTCCTCCAGGTCCGCGCGCTGGGCGGTCACGCGCTGGTCGCGATGCGGTCCGGCCGGGTCTGGGAGGCCCGGTCGGCCGTCGAGCGCGCGGGGGAGTTGGCGCGCGCCGCCGGAGCCGGCCCCGCCGTCCATCGCGTCATCGCTCTGCGGGAGGCCGGCGCGGCCACGCGCGCCGGAGACCAGGCCGTGGCCCGTCGGGCGCTCAGCCGCGCGGTGTACTACCACGCCCGCGCTGACCGCGATCAGGAGGACGTACCGGTGTGGGCCGGGTCCACGGGCCAGGTGGAGATCGACTACGCCACCGCCGCCTGGCACCGCCGCGACGGCCAGCCGGCCCGGGCGGTCCCGTTCCTGCGGAACGCGGTCTCCGCCGCGGGGGCTGGCCACGCGCGGAACGCGGCGTTGTACCGCTCGCGGCTCGCGCTCACGTTGTTGGAGGCGCGGGAGGTGGAGGAGGCGTGTGGGGAGATCGGCCGGGTCCTGGACGGGGCCGGTGAGGTTGTCAGTGGTCGGCTTCGCGCTCGGCTCGCCGAGTTCGCCGCCGTCGCCGCGGCGACGGGAGCCGCGGTGGTCGCTGATCCGGTCGACCGGATCCGGGAACGGCTCCGGGCCGCGGTGTGACGACCGGGGGCACCGTCCGGCTCGCGCCTTGCGGGCTGGGCTGCCACCGGGCCCGTCAACTCGCGCACCAGGCCGCCGGTCGCGGGCATCCTGCGCCAGGGCCGCCGCGCTGGGATGGGCGGTCATCCGCAGGATGTTCGGCGCTGCACCGCCCGAACCGGCCGGTGGAGCTGATCGTCCACTCCCGAGGCCGGTGTCGCCGCCCGGTCCGGTGTCGTTCGAGGCCGGGCCCCCTCGGGGCGCCGCGACGGGCGCGCTGCCGCCACAGGGGTTCGCCCGGGTCAACGCCCCTCCGGGGCTTCGGGGTTCGCGGTCCGGGGGAGGGGGCCGTCAGGACGTGGCCGGGGGATCAGGAGTGGAGGATCAGTGGTGGTTGCGCGCGGGTTGGCCCCCACTCCCGGGTGGTTTGGTGTACCGCTTCGCGTCGTCGGCGGTTGGCGGGCGAGCACGCGGGCCAGGGTCCACTCACGCCCTGGATGCCTGTCACGTCCTCGGCGAGCTGCACGCCACGATCGAAGGACCTCATGACAACGCACCCGAACAATCGGGCGGCCCACCGGATCGTCCGGCCACCGGTCGGGGAGTTCGTCACCCCGGCTCCGCCGCGGGCACGCCCCGCCTCCTGGGCACGCGCTCATGCTCGCCTGGTCTCCGCCCCGCTGTACTGGTTGTCCACCGTGCGCCCTGACGGTCGCCCGCATGCCACCCCGCTCCTGGCGGTGTGGTGGCACGAGTCCCTCTTCTTCGCGGTCGGCTCCACGAGCGTCAAACACCGCAACCTCCGGCACAACCAGTGGTGCGTCCTGACCACGGGCAGTGACGACTTGGAAGAGGGACTCGACCTCGCCGTCGAGGGTCCGGCCCATCCGGTCAACGACCGCGAGACCGTCCAACAGGTCGCCGGCGAGTTCGTCGCCAAGTACACCGCCGGCTGGCCGTTCCGGGTACACGGCCGTGACGGGGAGGCCGTCCTCCGGAACTACGACGGTATCCACTCCCGGGTCCACCGGGTCACACCCGCCGTCGTCTACGGGTTCAGCAAGAAGGAGGAGTGGACACAGACCCGCTGGTACCCCAACCACGGCCCGACAGGGTGATCCCGGTGCCCCTACCGTGGTACTACCCGCCTGGAATCGAGGCTTCGCCGCCGGTGTCCGGAGGGAGGGGCGTGCGGACGAGCCGCCCGTCGTCCCTGGCCGCGGTGACGTGGACCGGCAGCGTTCGGCGTGGCCCCGGCCCGCCGGGGCCGGTCGGCCACGGGCGGGGGCCGGTGGGGGAGGGGGAACACCGGGCCCCTGCTCGTTCTCCTCAGTCGGTTGTCCTTGGGGTCTCCTCCCGGGGGAGTTGTTCCAGCCAGTTCCAGAGGGCTTGTTCGCGGTCGGGGTGGTAGGACTCGGTGGACGACGGCATGGCTTTGGACCGGTGGACGTAGGCGCCGGTCGGGGCTGGGGTGGCGCCGAGGAGGGCGTCGGCGAGTTTCCTGCCCGCGGGGACGGGGGTGTCCACCAGGGGGGTGGCCGCGAGGACCGGGACGATTCTCCGCATCAGGAAGGGGAACGCGCCGCCGGTCTCACGGGCGAGCCCGGTCCCGACCACCAGGCTGGGGTTGTAGGCGATGATGTCGACGCCTTCGGGCAGGCGGCGGGACCACTCGTGGACCAGGTAGATGCCGCCGAGTTTGCTGGTGACGTAGGCACGACGCCCGGCCCGGACGTTCCCGGAACGGTCGAACGCCCCGGGGCGGGAGATCTCCGGGATGGCCCACCTGGGCGAGGGCATCGTCCCTCCGGTGTGTCGGAGGTCGCCGAAGTGGGCGTCGCTGACGGTGACGACAATGCGGGCGGGTGCCTGGAGGTGCGGGTGGAGTTGCCGCAGGAGCTGGTGGGTGGCCATCACGTTGACGGCGAAGGTCCGCTCGTACCCGTCGACGGTGGCCTCCAACGCGTTGGACAGGTGCACACCCGCGTTGAAGACCAGGCCCCAGAGCGGGGGCAGGGCGCCGGAGTCGAGGAGGTCTTCCAGGCGCGCGCCGGCGGTGGCGATGCTGGCCCTGCTGGCCAGGTCGATGTCGACGTGGGAGACGTGTGGGGAGATCTCCCGCAGGCCCGGCAGGGTCTCGGCGGCGGAGGAGGCCCGCCCGAGAACGACCAGATGGGTGTCGGGGCGGCGTCTGAGGACGTCCCGCGCGGCTTCCAGTCCGATCCCCCGGGTGGCGCCGGTCATGATGAGGGTTCGGTTGGCTGTGGTCATCGGGGAGCCTCCTGGGCCGGCCGGGGCCGGGGTCGGGTGGGTGCTGGCGGTGGCGTCGCCCTGGGGCGACGTCCGCGCTCTCTCGTCACCACCGACCCTGACGCGGCCTCCGACGGTCAGGGAGATCGCCTCGAACCTGGTACCCACAGGGCCACCCACCCGGACCGGAGCCCGCCCCGGGGGGAGGGACAATGGGGTCATGCGGGGAGACGAGCGGTCAGGTCTGGGCGAGTACCTACGTCACCGCCGTTCCCAGATGCCGCCCCGGCAGCGGCCCGGGGTCTCCGCCCTGTCCCACCGGCGGGTGCCGGGCCTGCGACGTCAGGAACTCGCCGACATCGCGGGCATCTCGGTCGAGTACTACACCCGCCTCGAACAGGGCCGCGCCGCCCGGCCGTCGCGGGAGATCCTCACCGCACTGGCCCGGGCGTTCCAGCTCTCGAACGCCGAACGCGACCACCTGTTCCGCCTCGCCGGCGAGCGCCCCCCGCCGCCACGAGCACCCGCCACCCAGATCCGTCCCGGCCTCCAGCAGCTCCTCGACGGCCTGAACGACGTCATGCCGGTCACCATCCACGACGGCCGGCTCGACATGCTCGCCTTCAACACCGCCGCCGCGGACCTCTTCGGGCCCCTCTTCGACGACGGGCCCTACGGCCGCAACATCGCCTACCAGGCCTTCACCGCGACCGGACTCGACAAAGTCCTCGGACCCGAAGGCGCCGAACAACTGGCCCGGGTGGCCACCGCCGAACTCCGCAAAGCACTCAGCCACTACCCGGAGGACGCGTACCTCCGCTCCCTGTTCCGCGAACTCTTGTCCAGCGACCCCGAGTTCGACCGCCACTGGCGGAAGGGGGAGATCGGGACGTGGAGTTCCGCGATGAAGCACGTTCACCACCCGACAAGAGGCCCGCTCACCTTCGACAGCGAGATGCTCCACGACCCCGAGAACGACCACTGGGTCATGCTCTTCACCCCCCACCACACCTGACCCACCCACCCCTCCCCACACCACGCCCGCCCCGGCTCCACCGCCCCTGTCGGCACCACCGCCGACGGCCGCCTCCGCCCGCTGGCCGAGCGCGACAGCGTTCGCGTGCTCCCGGCCGCCCCGCGACCGGCTGGGCGACGTGCCCCCCCCGGTTGGCGCCGCCGGGCCGCGGCCGCACCGGGAGGACAGGTCGGGCTGAATCCCCGTCAGCGGGACGCGTCGTGGTTGGTGACGGGGTCGGTGGACGAACCGGTCTCCTCCTCGGTGCCGCGGCGGCGCAGCGCGTTGATGTCGGTGAGCCAGCGGTCGTGGTCGGCGAGCCGGGCCCGGGCGTGGTCGGCGACCTCGGGGTGCGGCAGGATCAGGAACCGGTCCTCGGCCATCCCCGCGAAGAGGCTGTCGGCGACCTGCTCCGGGCCGATGGCCGTCGAAGTGAGCGGCACGGCGGTGGCGTTGCCGAGCGCCTGGTGCAGGGGCGTCAGGACTCCGCGCGGGCAGATGGCGTGCACCCGCACCCCGCGGTGGCGGTACGTCACCGCGAGCCATTCGGCGAACGCCAGCGCGGCGTGCTTGGAGACCGCGTACGGGGCGGCGCCGACCATGGTGAGGAGTCCAGCGGCGGAGACGGTGGAGACGAAACGCCCCCGGCCGCGGGCCAGCCAGCCGGGCAGCAGCTGCCTGGCCGCCCTGACGTGGGCCAGGACGTTGTGGTCCCAGGCGGCCTGCCACTGCTCGTCGGGCAGTTCAGGTCCCCCGTCGTGGACGACGCCCGCGTTGGCGCAGTAGACGTCGATGTCGCCGCCGAGCGCGCGCCGCGCCTCGTCGAGGGGGAGCGCGGCGGCGTCGCCCGGCACGGGTACGCCGCCGACGCGTGCCGCGACCTCGGCCGCGCGGTCGGGGTGCCGGTCGTTGACCCCGACGAGCGCGCCCTCGGCGGCGAACCGCTCGGCCAGCGCCGCCCCGATGCCGCGGCCGGCGCCGGTGATGACGACCCGCTGCCCGTGCACGTCGGTCATGCGGGCGAGCCCTGGGCCCGGCCGGTCGCCCCGCCGTCGAGCACCCCGACGAACAGGCCGGGGCCCACGTGCTCGTACGGCACGAAGCTGACGCTGAACCCCGCCTGCTGGAAGGCGCGTTCGTACTCGGCGTGGGTGAAGAGAGCCATCACATGGGTGTCCGTGAAGTGCGCGATGCCGGCCTTCGGGTCGGCGACCGTGTAGTGGACGTCCATGCGGCTGCTGCCGCCCTCACGGACGGTGCGGGAGACCCGCGCGATGGTGCGGCCGTCCTCGTGCACCGTGGCGCCGCTGACGTGCCCGTCCAGGAAGTTCGCCGGGGACCACCAGGGCTCGATGACGACGACGCCGCCGGGCGTGGTGTGCCGGGCGAAGGTGGCGAGGGTGGCGGTCAGCGCCTGCTGGTCGGGCAGATAGCCGACGGAGCTGAACAGGCAGGTCACGGCGTCGAACCGGGTCGGCAACCGGAAGTCGCGCATGTCGCCCTGGTGGAGCGCGACGCCGGGCACGCGCCGGGCCGCGGTCTCGACCATGTCCGCGGCGCGGTCGAGGCCGGTCACGGTGTCGAAGTGGTCCACCAGGTGGACGAGATGCGAGCCGGTGCCGCAGGCCACGTCGAGCAGACTGCGCGCCTCCGGCTTCAGCCGTCGGATGTGCTCGGTGACCAGCCTGGCCTCGGCGGCGTAGTCCTTGCCCCGGCCCTTGTAGACGGCGTCGTAGACGTCCGCGCGCCGGTAGATCTCCTCGATCTGGATGCTGCCCATGAGTTCTCCGCTCCGCGAGTGCGCGACAACACAATTCGTGGGAATGGGGGGAAATGGGTCACGGTGAGGGAAGTGGCGGTCCTGGCGTGTCCGGCGGCGACCGCGCACGAGGAGGCGGCGCCGGGGCGGGGGAAAACGACTCGGCCACAATCGACGTTGTAACTGTTGCCGTACCTGTTGTACTTTACCCACGTCGTGACAGTCAACCGGACCACGCGTCTGACGGTCACTCAACTGTCCCCTCGCTCCGAGGAGTTGCTCACTATGACCCGTATAGCCGTGATCGTTGGGAGCACCCGGCCCCGGCGCCGCACCGCGATCACCGCGGAGTGGACGCTGGAGGTCGCGCAGCGGCACCCGGAGGTGAAGTCGGGCAAGGCCTCTGTCGAACTGCTCGACATCGCCGACTTCGAGCTGCCGGTGCTCGACGAGCCGGTCTCGCCGGCCTTCGGGCGGTACGAGCACGAGCACAGCAAGCGCTGGGCGCGGGCGGTCGCCTCGTACGACGCGTACATCTTCGTCACGCCCGAGTACAACCACTCCTTCCCCGGCGCTCTGAAGAACGCGCTCGACTACCTCTACCAGGAGTGGTTCCACAAGGCCGCGGGTTTCGTCAGCCACGGCGTGACCGGCGGCACCCGCGCGGTGGAGCACCTGCGGACCGTCCTGGCCGAGCTGAAGGTCGCCACGGTCAGCACGCAGGTCGCGCTGAACGCCTTCACCGACTTCGAGATCACCGACCCGACACTGCCCGGCACCATCACCCCGGGCCCGTTCCAGGAGCAGTCCCTCAACGACCTGCTGGACGACCTGATCCCGTGGGCGGAGGCGCTCAAGCAGGTCCGCCTCGCCAAGGAGGCCGCGAGCTGACGTCCGGGCCCCACCGCCCCCCGCCGTCCCTCCGTGACGCACCACGCAGACCCCTGGGAGGTCCGTGTGACAGCAACGTCCGACCCCGTCGACTTCACTCCCACCGTCGAGCGGTTCGAAGCCCTGTACCGCGGTGAATCGCCACTCGGCACGGCGACGGGCGACCCGAGACCGCCCTGGGACATCGGTGGCCCGCAGCCGGTGCTCGTCGAGCTGGCGGACGCCGGCCGGATCACCGGCTCGGTGCTCGACGCCGGTTGCGGCACCGCCGACAACAGCCTCTTCCTCGCCGGCCGGGGGTACGAGGTCACCGGCTTCGACGCGTCCGGCACCGTCGTCGAGCGGGCCAGGGAACGCGCCGCCGCCCTCGGGCTCACGGTGGAGTTCACGGTCGCCGACGCCACGCGGCTGACCGGCTTCGACCGCCGGTTCGACACCGTGGTCGACAGCGCGCTCTACCACTGTCTCGGGGACGACCAGCGGCAGGGATACATCGACTCGCTGCACCGGGTCTCCCGGCCGGGCGCCCGGCTGCACCTGATCTGTTTCTCCGACGCGGTGCGGAACCCGGGCAGCGCCGTGCACTACATCGGCGAGGCGGAGCTGCGGCGGGTGCTCGCCGACGGCTGGGACCTCACGGAACTGCGCGCGGTCACCTACCAGACGGCCCTCACCCGCGACCACGTGGAGCGGGGTGCCACCGCCCTCGGCTACCAGGAGGCGGACGACTGGCTCGGTGACTTCGTGGGGACCGACGACCAGGGGCGGCTGCTCGCCCCGGCGTGGCTGGTCTCGGCCGAACGTCGCTGACCGCGACAGTCCCCGTCGCACCGGGCGGCACCGCTCGACACGGCGCGGCCCGGTGGGGTGTGTCGGGGGAGGGGACGGCGTCATCCCCCCGGGGCCTCCTCGGCCCCGGGGGTTCGCGCGTGTCATGACCCGGGTGCTCCCAGCGTCTGTCTGCCGTGCGGGACGCTCCAGTCCGGTTCCACCCCGTCGATCGCGATCCGCTCGATGCCCTCGCCCCAGCGGGCGTCCGGCGGCTCGTCGACGGCCAGGGGATAGGTGTCGAACTCGGTGGTGTCCCGGAAGGCGGGCACACCGTAGAGGTCGCGCGCGTACCCCCACAGGTTCGGGAACGCCGGCAGGCCGCCGCGCACCACCCGGGCGATCCGGTTGTAGGCGAGGTCGAAACGCGCGAGCGTCGGCCACAGCCGGATGTCCGACTCCGTGACGCTGTCGCCGAACAGGTAGCGCCGGTCGGCCAGTCGCTCGTCCAGACCGCGCAGCGCGCCGGCCACCCCACCCCGCAGCTCGTCGTACTCGCGCTGGGTCACCGCACCGCCCACCCGGTACACGCCGTCGTTGACGTGGTCGTAGATGAACGCGTTCAGCTCGTCGATCTCGGGGCGCAGCGCCACCGGGTACAGGTCGACCGGCGAGGTGGCCCACGCGCCGAACTCCGTCGCCAGGTCGAGGGTGATGAGGGCGAAGTCGTTGCTGACGATCCGCCTCGTCGCGCGGTCCCAGAGCACCGGCGTGGAGATGTGCCCGGCGAACCCGGGTTCCGTTGCCTCGTACGCCTCAAGCAGCAGGGTGAAGCCGTTCACCGGATCGTGGCCGCGCTTCTCGCGGAACGCCCAGCCCCGTGCGTCGCGTTCGTCGTCCACGCAGGAGAGCGAGACGACGTCCTCGAGCCCCATGAGCGCCCGCACGATGGCGGTGCGCTGCGCCCATCCGCACCCCCGGGCGATGTAGAGGTGGTAGCGGTCGGGTTCCGCCCGGTAGCCGCTGGAACCGTCGGCCGTGACACGGTTCCTGAAGGTGTAGTCGGGGCGCTGCCAGCCCGACCTCCCGGACGGGAGCCGGCCGGGACCGTAGTGGCCGTAACGCTCGTAGTCGACGGGGGTCGCGTAGTGCCTCGCTCCCCCGGGGGAGAGGGTACCGACGGAGTCCTGGGCTGCGGGCTCGGGTCTGGTCATGAGTCCTTCCGTGGGTCGTGGGAACCTGGCCGGCGAGCCGGTGGTCCCGCGGGCGGCCCGACTGGGGACGACGGGCCGGTGGTTCAGGCGCCGCGACCCTCCGCGGCGGTGGTAAGCGAGGGGCCGGCCGTCGTGGGCAGGCGCGGGATCGCGGCCAGGAGCGCACGGGTGTAGTCGGCCCGCGGCTCGGCGAAGACCCGCGCCGTGGTCCCGCTCTCCACCACCCGCCCGCCGTCGAGCACCATCACCCTGTCGCTCACCTCACGGATCACCCCGAGGTCGTGCGAGATGAAGAGCATCGACACGCCGCCCTCGGCCCGCAGCTCCGCGAGGAGGTCGAGGATGCCGGCCTGCACGGTGACGTCGAGCGCGGAGACCGGCTCGTCGCACACGATGACCCGCGGTTCGGTGGCCAACGCGCGGGCGATGGCGACGCGTTGCCGCTGCCCGCCGGAGAGCCGAAGAGGGCGCCGCGGCAGCAACCCGGGGTCGAGACCGACGCGTTCCAGCAGGTCCGCCGCCCGGGCCGGGCACGCCGCGCGCGGCACGCCTCCGGCGCGCAGCGCCTCCCTGAGCACCTGCCACACGCTGAAACGCGGGTCGAAGGAGCTGAGCGGGTCCTGGTACACCATCTGCACCGCGGTCCTGACCGTCCGGCGCTCCCGGCCACCCATCTCGGTCCACGCCTGGCCGGAGACCCGGATCTCCCCCGCGTCCGGCGTCAGCTGACCGAGAACCAGCCGGGCGAGGGTGGTCTTTCCCGATCCCGACTCCCCGACCAGCCCCAGGATCTCCCCCTCGCACAGGGTGAACGACACGTCGTCCACCGGGCGCCGGGCGCCGAACGTCTTGACCAGGCCCCGCGCCTCGATCACCGCGGGCGGTGGCGTCCGGCGCTCTCCCGCGCCGTGCACCGGCCGATCGGGCGGGGGCTTGACGGCCGTGCGCGGCGGGTCGGCCCGGGTGCCCGGCACCGCCGCGAGCAGCTCGCGGGTGTAGGGGTGCGCGGGCGCCGTCAGTATCCGCGCTGCCTCGCCCGTCTCGACCGCCACCCCCGCGCGCATGACCATGATGCGGTCGGCGAGTTGACCCACCACCGCGAGGTCGTGGCTGATCAGCAGCAACCCGGTGCCCGCGCGCTTCCGTTCCGCGAGCAGCCGCAGCACCTGCGCCTGCACCGTGACGTCCAGCGCGGTGGTCGGCTCGTCGGCGATGAGCAGGGGCGGTTCGCAGCCGATGGCCGAGGCGATGAGGGCACGCTGCCGCAGCCCGCCCGACAGCTGGTGGGGGTACTGCGCGGCGCGTTCCTCGGGTTCCGGTACGCCGACCAGACGCAGCAGTTCGACGACGCGCTCGGGCTCCCGGCCGCGGGGCACGGCCCGGTGCAGGCGCAGGGCTTCCGCTATCTCCTGGCCGACCGGGCGCAGCGGGTCGAGGGACACCAGGGCGTCCTGGAGAACGAGGCCGACGCGCGCGCCGCGGATCGCCCGCCACTGCCGGTCGCCCAGGGCGCGGACGTCGTTGCCCTCGACGCGCAGCGAGGTGGCGGTCACCCTGGCGCCGGGGCCGGCGAGCCCGATGAGGCTGCGCGCGGTCACGCTCTTGCCCGAGCCGGACTCGCCGACGATGGCCAGACACTCCCCGGCGCCGACGGACAGCGACACACCGCTGACCACGTCGGTGGCTCCGAACGACACGGTCAGGTCCGCGACGTCCACCAGGGGTTCGGGGCGGGCGGCGGTCATGGGCGGTTACCTCCGCGTTCGTCGTGGCGGGAGCGGGAGCGGGGGCCGGGGGCGGCCGTCAGGCCCGCGTGGCCCGCGCCGCGCGGCCTGGGGGCGGCGCTCGCCTCGGCACGCCCCTGGAGCCGGCGGCCGACGACGGTGATCGACAGCACGGTCAGGCTGATCGCGGCGCCGGGGAAGACCGCGATCCACCAGGCCAGCGCGAAGTAGTCACGCCCGTCGCTGAGCATCGCGCCCCACTCCGGGTCGGGTGGCTGCGGGCCGAAGCCGAGGAAGCTGAGGGAGGAGGCCGCCACCAGCGCGGCCCCGACCCCGATGGTCGCCAGCACCACGAGTGGCGCGAAGGCGTTGGGGAGGATGTGGCGGACGATGATGTGCGGGCGGCCCAGTCCGAGCGAGGTGGCGGCCGCCACGTACTCGGAGCGTTTGATCACCATCGTCTGGACGCGCATGAGCCGTGCGTAGATCGGGATGCTGAAGGCGGCGATGGCCAGCAGTGTTCCCCCGACGCCAGGACCGGTGACGCTCAGCACCAGCAGGGCGAGCAGCATGCCGGGCAGGGACAGCACCACGTCGACCAGGCGCATGACGATCTCGTCCAGGACCCGCCCGCCGAGGGCGGCGAGCAGCCCGAGCGCGGTGCCGCCGACCACCGCGAGCGCGGTGGCGCCCAGCCCCGCGAGCAGCGAGGGCCTCGCGCCGTGGATGATGCGGCTGAGCACGTCACGCCCGTTGGCGTCGGTGCCCAGGAGGTGCTCGGCGCTGGGCGGCCGCAGGGCGCGCAGCACGTCCGTCTCCGTGGGGGACGCCGGGGCCAGCAGTTCGGGGGCGATCCCCGCGAGGATGATCAGCCCGAGGAAGAGGCAGGCGGCCCACAGTCCGGGCGTGCCGCGGACGCGTCGTGCTCCCCTGGGCCGCGGCGGTGCGGCGCCGGGCCTCACGCGGTGCCCCGCAGCCGCGGGTCGATGAGCGGGTACACCACGTCGAGCAGCACGTTGATCCCGATGTAGACGGCCGCGGTGAGCAGGACGACGCCGGTCACGATCGGCATGTCCTTGGCGGCGACCGCGTTGAGGACGAGCCGGCCGACACCGTCGCGGTTGAAGACCTGCTCGATCACCACCAGGCTGCTGATCAGCGCGCCGAACATCCACCCGGCCAGCGTGACGACCGGGAGGAGGGCGTGCCGCAGCGCGTGGCGCAGCCGTACGCCGAGTTCCGACATCCCGCGCGACCTGGCCGTCAGGACGAACGGCTGGTCGAGCGCCAGTTCAAGTCCCTCGCGCAGCACTTGGGAGAGCAGGGCGGTCATCGAGACCGCCACGGCGACGGCCGGGAGCACCAGGCCGGTGAGTCCCTCTCCGCCGAAGGCGGGGAACCATCCCAGTTCGAAGGAGAAGACGGTCAGCAGCAGGATGCCGACCCAGAACGCCGGCACCGAGACGCCGAGCAGTTCGACGCCGGAGGACAGGGAACGCAGCCAGCGCGCCCTGCGGGCCGTCAGCACCGCGAGCGACAGGGCGACCACCAGCGCGAGCGCCATGGAGGCGACCGCGAGGGACAGCGAGGCGCCCAGCCGGGAACCGATGGCGGAGGCGACCGACTCGTGGATCTGGTAGGAGTGGCCGAGGTCGCCTCGCAGGAGCCTGCCCAGGTAGGAGCCGTACTGTTCGATCAGGGACCGGTCCAGGCCGTAGGCCGCGACGATCTCGGCCCGCACCTCGGGGCTGACGCTCTCCATGCCGATCAGGGAGTCCTCCACGCTGCCGGGCGTCAGGTGGAGCAGGCCGAAGGACACGGTGACGGCGCTCCACAGCAGGAGCACGGAGGTGCCCAGCCGCAGCAGCACCGCGCGCGCCCATCCGCCGCCCGCGCGTCGGGCCGCCGGTCGGCCGCCCGTCGGGGTGCCGGGGATGTCGCCGACGGGTGGGAGGGTGGGAGTGGTCACGAGGCCACCCACGCCTCGTGGAAGAGCGGGTAGCCCTGCGGGTCCCAGCGCACGTCCCGCACGTGGTCGTGTCCGGCGACCACGTTCGTGCTGACGTGCACGGGGAACACGGCCGCCTCCTCCGTGAGCCGCTGCTGGACCTCGCCGTAGAGGGCGGCGCGTTCCCGCGGGTCGGTGGTCGCCAGGGCCTGGTCGAGCCACTCGTCGACCTGCGGGTCCGACACCCGGGCCGCGTTGTGCGCGAAATGGTCGGGGGTGGGGATGCTTGAGGTCGCGAAGAGGTTGCGCAGCGCGTCGGGGTCGTTGCGGGCCCAGCTGACGTCCATCAGGTCGTAGTCGCCCCGGTTGTACTTCTCCACGAGTTCGCCCTGGGTACCGGTGTCGAAGACGACCTCGAAACCGAGCTCGGCGGCCTCCGCCTGCACCTGCACGGCCAGGACGTCGCCGAGCTCTCCGGCCCCCGAGGAGACGAACGGCCAGACGACGGTGAGGCGTTGGCCGTCCCTGACCCGGTAGCCCTCCCCGTCCCTCTGGTGCCACCCGGCCTCGTCCAGGAGCGCGGCGGCGCCCTCCGGGTCATGGCCCCACGCCTCCTCGAGGCTGGCGTCGTAGCCGGGAGTGGTCGGCGAGAGCGGCCCCCAGGCGGGCGCGAAGGCCCCGAAGAAGAGCTGTTCGACCAGTGCCCTGAAGTCGATGCCGTCGCGGAATGCCTGCCGGACACGCCGGTCGGTGAACACGCCCTCCTCGGTGTTGGGGAAGTAGGCGTAGGGGCCGCCGGGGGCCTGCAGCTCCGTCAGCCACAGCCCGTCGACGCTCTCGGCCTGGCGCACGCCGCTCGGCGGAAGGTTGCCGATGGCGTCCACCTGCCGGCTGGTCAGCGCGCCGAACCGGACGGAGTCCTCCGCCATGACGCGGAACTCCAGCCGCTCCAGGTACGGCGCGCCCTCGAGCCCCGCGGTCGCCGGCTGCCAGGCGTAGTCCTCGTTGCGCTGGTAGGTGATGCCGGTGCTCGGGGAGAACTCCTCGATCACATACGGCCCGGAGCCGATGATCTCGCGGGCGATCTCCTCGGTGCCCCGTTCGAGCGACCGCGGCGACTGGATGCCGAAGTACGCCGACGAGAGGGCCGCCAGCAGCGGCGCGTGCGGCTCGGACAGTTCGATGTCGAAGGTGTGGGGGCCGGTGACGGTCGTGGCCGCGTAGGGCTCGACGAAGCTCGCCGCCATCGCCGACATGGTCTCCGGCGCGACGATCCGGTCCAGGTTGGCGCGCACGGCCTCGGCGTCCAACGGGGTGCCGTCGCTGAACGTCACGTCCTCGCGGAGGGTGAAGCGGTAGACGGTCCCGTCCTCGGATATGTCCCAGGACGTGGCGAGCCACGGGTGGAACTCGCCCTCCTCGTCCATGACGACGAGCGAGTCCAGGACCGGCCGGGCGTACAGCCCCGCGGCGTCCTGCGTGCTGACGTGCGGATCGAGCGTCTCGGGCGCGGAGTTGACCGCGTAGACGAGCGTTCCGCCGGTGACCGGCTCCCCGCTGCCCGCCGCCTCGCTCGCCGGGCCGTCGCCTCCACAACCACTCAGGACGAGAAGCGAAACAGCGACGAGCAGAGGGACGCCGCGGCTGCGGTGAAGTCTCATGTGGTGCCTCCCTGGGCCAGGGCTTGGGTATGCCTGTGGGGCGATGCTCGCGACGGACGGCGATGCCGCCGCCGTCCGCCGCACGAGCCCCTTGGGTCGGCTGCTGTCGCGGTCAGAGCCCCCGGGCGGGGAACGGCACCGGCCGGATCCGGTCTCCCTCTCGCTTTCGGGGAACGCTTGCGAACAGCCTTTCCCACCGACCGACGTTGATCAAGAAACGCGGTTGCAGATCTCTGTCCGGTGGTTGCAGATCTGTGTCCGGTGTAGGTCAGATCTTGGTTAAGTCCCCTGGTCAGGGCGGCGCGAGGCTCAGCCGGTGGCCGCGGTGTCCTTGGGGCGGGGCGGCTCACCGGCACGCCAGACGAGGTCGAAGAAGAAGCCGGACAGGCGCCAGCCGGCCGGGGTGCGCACGGCTTCGGCGCGGAAGTGGCCACCGATCTGGAAGTGGCTGTCGGGTTCGTCGCCCCGGCGCAGGTGCACCGCGAGCACGACGCCCCGCACCCGGGCACGGTCGCCGTCGACCACGATCTCGTTCGTGCCGCCGATGTGGTGCGTGCGCTCGAACGTGGTGCGCGCCATGCTCTGGAACGCGGCCAGTCCGGCGAAACCCTCGTACGCGCCGAACGGGAAGGTCAGGCGGGCGTCCTCGGTGAAGACGGCGCCGAACCAGTCGTCTCGGTCCCGGCCGTGGTCGAGGTACCCGACGTAGCGGTCGCACAGCGCCGCCACGTCCGCCCGGTCGCGCAGGGCCGCCACCTCGGCGCGCAGGGCGGCCACATGGGCGAGGAGGGAGTCGTCGGCGGCGGGCTCGGCGTCCGCGACGGTACCGGGGGCGTGGCTCGGTGAGGTCGGCATGATGCGCTCCTGGGAGTGAGGAGGTGGCGGGATGAGGGGACGGGCCGGCGGCGGTGCGGGGGCTCAGCCCGCCAGCGCGCCGCCGGAGGCGTCGATGGCCGAGCCGGTGACCCACCGGCCCTGCTCCGAGGCGAGGAAGGCCACCACGTCGGCGACGTCCTCGGGCTCGCCGGCCCGCCGCAGCGGTGACATCGCGGTGATCTGGGCGGCGAGATCCGGGTCGTCCCAGAACGGCTGCCCGGTGCGGGTCGCTCCGGGCAGCACCGTGTTGATCGTGATGCCACGCGCCCCGAGGGCGGGGGCCAGATGCCGCGTCAGCTGTTCCAGGGCGCCCTTGCTCATCGCGTAGACCAGCGAGGCGGGGTCGCGCAGCCGCGTGAGCCCGGAGGAGATGTTGATGACCCGGCCGCCGTCGCGCAGCGTCGTCAACGCGTGGACGGTGGCGAGGAACGGCGCCCTCGCGTTGACCGCGATCAGCCGGTCGAAGTCCTCGGCCGTGGCCTCCTCGGGCGCCCCGGCCACCTTCACTCCGGCGTTGTTGACGAGGATGTCGAGCCCCGGTTCGCCGGTCCGCTCGCGCAGCCTCTTCGTCACGTCCGTGAACAGGGAGCTCACCCCCTGCGGCACGCCGAGCTCGGCGCGTACGGCGAAGGCGGTCCCGCCCTCCTTCTCGATCGTCTCGACAGTCCGGCGGGCACCGTCCGCGTCGCGCGCGTAGTGCACGGCGACCAGCGCGCCGCCACGGCCCAGGCGCAGCGCGATGGCGCGCCCGAGACCGCGGCTGGCGCCCGTCACCAGCGCCGCCTTGTCCTGGAAAGCGTTCATTCCGTTCTCCTTCTGGGTGTCTCGTGCTGCTCGGCCGCTGGTGCCGCGTCAGGCGGGGTCGAGCGGGACCGCTCCGCTGCGCAGGCAGGCGAGCAGCGTCCGGGCCTGGACGTTCACCTGCATCCCCCGTGCGGCCAGCAGGGACAGTTGCGCCGGGGTGACCCACCGGAAGTCGTCGGGCGGGCGCCGCCGCCACTGCGACTCGTCCGCCGCCACGAAGAGGTAGTGGCTCTCGGCGTTGAGGAAACGGCCGCCCTCCTCGGAGTGCACGGCGCGATAGCGGACGCGCCGCCGGGGCGCCCGGCGCACGGCGGCCAGGTACGGGGGCTGCTCGGCCAGGGGCAGCCGCTCCCAGTTGCGCGGGGTCGCCTGCACGGTCGGGCCCAGCTCGACGACGTCGCGGAACCCCGCCTCGACGCGGGCCCGGACCAGCAGGTGCGGCACGCCCTCGACGTGCCGCAGGAGGAAGGCCACCACCCCGGTGCCGGTCGGCTCCAGCATGGGCTGCGACCAGCCGGACACCTCCCGGCTGCCGGCCGAGACGGACACGCCGACCACGCGGAAGTAGTGGCCGTCCGGCCGGGCGATCACGCCGTCGCCGCGCCGCCAGCCGGCGACCTCGGACAGCGGGACGCGCCGCGCCGACAGTGCGCGCCGCGTGCGTTCCGACGAGAGCCAGGAGAGCAGCTCCGCGTCGCTGTGCAGGGCGGGCTCGACCGTGTGGGGGACCGGGAGCGAGGCGAGCACGGTGCGCGTGTCCATGTTGACGACGTTGTCCGAACGCAGCAGCTGACCGATCTGGCCGAGGGTCAGCCAGCGGAAGTCGTCGTGCGCCGGCACGTCGTCACCGGTCTCCACGAGCATGTTGCGGTTGCGCTTGCCGTGGAACCAGGAGCCGTGTTCCGACTGGAGCACATCGGTGTGCACCAGGCCCGGCGCCTGGCCGGTGAAGTACTCCAGGTACCGGACGGGTGAGCCGCGGTGCAGGCGTGCGTAGTTGCTGCGGGTGGCCTGGACGGTCGGGGAGAGTTGCACCAGGTTGCGGTTGCCCGGCTCCATCTTGGCCTGGAGGAGGAAGTGCGGGACACCGTCGAACTCCTTGACGAGCAGCCCGAGAATGCCCGTCTCCGGCTGCCGGATGACGGGCTGTTCCCAGCGCCGCACCGCCCCCTCGCCGACCTCCGCGGCGAGGCCGGTGATCTGGAAGAACCCGCCCGTGTGGTGCACCAGGTCACCGGCCTCGGGCGAGAACGACCATCCGTCCAGTGCGTCGAGCGGGGTCCTGCGCACCGTGAACGCGTGCGCCGCGGCCCGCTCCGCGAGCCACCGGAGCACGCCGCCCGGGTCGCCTTGGTCGTCGGGGAAGGTGCGGGCCGCGGACGCGGCGAGCCGTTGGGGGAGCGAGGCGTCGGCCCGCGGCACCAGCCGTGGCACGGGGGCCGCCGGGCCGGTGCCGCCCCGCGCCAGGCGGGCCGGCGTCACAGCAGGCCCTCCGCGGCCAGGCAGTCCGCGTAGGCGGGCAGGAGGCCGCGATCCGCCGCCTCGTCGAGTGACGGCGCCTCGCGGTCGCGCCGCGACCGCACCGGCGGGTGGGCCGGCTCCGTCACGGGTACGGGCAGGCCGATGGCCGGGTCCAGCGGGTCGAGGGCCAGCTCGTTCGCTGGCTGGTACTCGGCGGAGAGCAGGTAGGTGACCAGGGACACCTCGGCGGTCGAGAGGAACGCGTGTCCCACGCCCACCGGCACGTACAGCGCGCGCCCCGTCCCGCCGCCCAGTTCGGTGACCTCGTACCGGCCGAACGTGGGGGAACCCACGCGCAGGTCCACCAGGAAGTCGCGCACCGTGCCGTGCTGGCAGCACACGTACTTGGCACAGCCGGGCGGCGTCGCGGTGTAGTGGACGCCGCGCAGCACGCCGTTCGCCGACAGGTTGTGGCTGACCTGCCGGACCGGGAAGAGAGGGCGGCCGAGCGCCCGGTGGAACGCCTCCTCGCGGTAGGGCGAGGTGAACAGTCCTCGCTCGTCGGTGAACACCGGCGGGGTGAACTCGTACGCCCCGGCGATGTCGAGTGCGCGTATCTCCATAACGTCCTCGCTCGGTCTGGTCGCGTCGCGTCGGGTGGTCACGGTGGTGGCGCAGGGGGCGGCACGAGTGGTCCTCACAGCGCGGCCAGCACCTCGCGCAGGGCCTCGATCGTCCTGTCCTGCGTCGCCCGGGACAGGGAGGGGTACATCGGCAGCGAGAAGATCTCCCGGGCCAGGCGCTCGGTCGTGGGCAGGTCGCCCTCCCGGTGGCCCAGGTGCCGGAAGCCGCTCATGGTGTGCACTGGCCACGGGTAGCTGATGTTCAGCGCGATGTCGTGGCGCTTCAGCGCCTCGATGATCTTGTCGCGCAGCGGGTGGCGGACCACGTAGACGTAGTAGACGTGGGTGTTCCCCGGGTTGGTGGCGGGCAGCAGCAGTCCGCCGGGCCCCGTGAGGTCGCCGAGCCCCTCCTCGTAGCGGCGCGCGACGGCGTTGCGCGCCGCGATGTAGGCGTCGAGCCTGCGCAGCTTGCGCCGCAGGATCTCGGCCTGCACCTCGTCGAGGCGCGCGTTGTGGCCGGGAGAGCGCACCACGTAGTACACCTTGGCCATGCCGTAGTAGCGCAGCTGCCGCATGGCCTCGTCCGTGTCGGCGGACGCCGTGACCACCGCCCCGCCGTCGCCGTAGGCACCGAGTACCTTGGTGGGGTAGAAGGAGAACGCGGCCGCGTCGCCCATCGTGCCCGCCAGCTTCCCGTGCTGCCGGGCGCCGTGCGCCTGGGCGCAGTCCTCCAGGATCGCGAGGCCGTGCCGCTCGGCCACCGCGCGCAGCGGCGCCATGTCGACGCACTGCCCGTACAGGTGGACCGGCAGCAGCGCCTTGGTGCGCGGCGTGACGGCGGCCTCCACCTGCCCGGGGTCGATGAGGAAGTCCTCCTCTCTGACGTCGACGAACACGGGGGTGGCCCCGGTGCCGGCGATGGCGACCACGGTGGGCGCGGCCGTGTTGGAGACCGTGATCACCTCGTCGCCCGGACCGACGCCGAGCGCCTGGAGGCCGAGCTTGAGGGCGTTGGTGCCGTTGTCGACGCCTGCGCAGTGCGGCAGTCCGTGGTAGGCGGCGAACTCCGCCTCGAAGCCGCGCACGCTCTCGCCGAGCACTAACTGGCCTGAAGAGAAAACCTGTTCGACGGCGGAGAGGATGTCGTCCTTCTCCTGCTCGTACTCGTGGAGGTAGCTCCACACCCGGGTCGTCATGTCGTCGTCACTCCCTGGTCGGTGCGCCAGTGCGCTCGGGCGAGGCACTGCTCGTGGGATGCGGAAGGTGGAATGCGCGATGCGGTCTGCGGTCTGCGGTCTGTGGAATGCGGTCCGCGGGGGGCGCGGTGCGGCGTCCTGGCCGGTTCAGCCGTCGGCGGGCGCCGGGCCGAACCACCGTTCCAGCGCCTCCCGGAGCGGGGCGTCGTCCGCGGCCGTCCACACGACGTGGCCGTCCGGCCGCGCCAGCAGGGCACCGGCTCCGGCCAGCCCCGGGTCCACGGTGGGGTCGGGCAGCCGGCCGTGCGCCGTCACCACCCGGCTCTTCCAGCGCTCGCCGGCCGCGGCCAGCGCGGCGGAGTCCGCGCCCCGACCGCCGGAGAGGTCGAGCAGCACGCCCTGCCCGCCACGCAGGAGTTCCGCGGTGGTCACGGTGCCGTTCTCGGTACGCACCTCACGCGGCGGCAGCCTGCGGCCCAGCAGCGGGTGCTCGCCGGGGCCCACGTCGTACCGCAGGTCGAGATGGCTGACGGAGCCGGCCAGGTGCCGGCGCACGTCCTCGTGCGCGAGCAGTTCCGTCAGCACCGCGCGCAGCGGCTCCGCCTCGTCGCCACCGAGGAAGGACTGCCCCTGGAGTCGCGTGTGGAGCAGCAGCCGCACGCCCGCCGCGTGCCGTTCCGTGTGGTAGGTGTCGAGCAGGCCGGGCGGCGCCCAGCCGCGGATGTCGGCGGCGAGCTTCCAGCCGAGGTTCGCCGCGTCCTGGACGCCGAAGCTCAGGCCCTGCCCGCCGGCCGGGAGGTGGATGTGGGCCGCGTCGCCCGCCAGGAGCACCCGTCCGCGCCGGTACCGGGCGGCGAGCCCGGTCGCGTCGGTGAACGAGCTGACCCAGCCCGGGGTCAGGTCGCTGATGTCCTCCCCGGTGATCCGCAGCCAGGCGTCGGCCACCTCGCGGTACGGGATCGCCTGGCCGCGCTCGCGGGGCTCGGTGCCGTGCGGGCACACGATGATCCGGTGCACTCCCTCGCCCAGGGGCGCCGCCATCACCATGCCTTCCGGCTTCCGCTCGCCGAGGAACCGCGGCGCCAGGTCGCGTCCGCGGATGTCCGCGAGATACATGTCCCGGGTCGCGGGAGTGCCGGGGAAGTCGATGCCCGCGGCCTTCCGCACCGGGCTGTGGCCGCCGTCGCACCCGACGAGGTAGGACGCGCTCAGCCGCCGGTCGCCCTCCGGGGTGCCGACGTCGATCACGACCCGGTCCTCCTCCTCGGCCAGCGCCCGGAACTCCCAGCCGCGGCGGAGGTCGGCGCCCAGTTCGTCGGCCCATCCCGCCAGCACGTCCTCCGTCTGCGACTGGGGGATGCCGCGGGCCCCGAAGTGCGCGTCCGGCAGGACCGTGTAGTCGAACTGGATGCCGCCGAAGTGGCCGAACGGGCTGGTCTCCAGGGTCCCGAAGCGCGGCAGCAGACCGCGCTGGTCGAACACCTCCACCGCCCGGGCGGTGAAGCCCAGACCGCGGGACTGGCCGGTCGGCTCGGCGAGGCGGTCGATGACGACCACCTCGGCCCCGCCCAGGCGGAGTTCGCCGGCGAGCATCAGGCCGGTGGGGCCGGCTCCGACGATGATGACGTCCGTGTCCATCGAAAGTCCTTCCTTCCGGTGTCGGCCCCGGCGGCACGGTCGGCGCGCGCGGGTACCGGGGTTCAGGGCAGCTGGCTGGTGGGGGAGCCGGGGGTCGTGACGGGCCGCGGAGGGGAGTCGGGCACGCCTGCGGAGGCCGCCCACCACCCGGGGTGTTCGCGGTACCAGTCGACGGTGGAGCGCAGCCCGTCCTCGAAGGCGACGCGCGGCGCGTAGCCCAACTCCCGCCGGATCCGCCCGTCGTCAAGCGCGTACCGCAGGTCGTGGCCCTTCCGGTCGGTCACGTGCCGGATGAGCCCGGGGTCGGCCCCGCACAACGCCACGAGACGCTGGGCGACCTCGAGGTTGGTCCGCTCCTCGCCTCCCCCGACGTGGTAGACCTCCCCGGCCCGCCCGCCCATGAGCACCTGGTGCACGGCGCGACAGTGGTCCGCCACGTGCAGCCACTCACGCACGTTGCGACCGCTGCCGTACAACGGCACCGTGGCGCCCCGCAGCAGCCGCGTGATGAACCGTGGGATCAGCTTCTCGGCGTGCTGGTAGGGGCCGTAGTTGTTGCTGCACCGCGTCACCGACACGTTCAGCCCGTGGGTCCGCCAGTACGCGCGCGCCAGCAGGTCGGACCCCGCCTTCGAGGCGGCGTAGGGGGAGTTGGGGAGCAGCGGGTACTCCTCCGTCCACGCGCCGTGCTCGATGGAGCCGTACACCTCGTCGGTGGAGACGTGGACCACGCGGGGCACGCCGCTGCGCAGCGAGGCCTCCAGGACGGCCTGGGTGCCCTGCACGTTGCTGCGGGCGAACTCCGCGCCGGAGACCACCGACCGGTCCACGTGGGACTCGGCCGCGAAGTGCACCACCGCGTCGTGGCCGGGGCACAGTTCGAGCAGCAGCGGCAGGTCGCAGACGTCGCCGTGCACGAAGTCGAGCCCGTCCGCCGGGAGGTTGTCGCGACGTCCGGCGTACGTCAGGGCGTCGAGCACGGTGACCGCGACGGGCGCGCCACCGGTGTACTCGCCGGCCACCAGCGAACGGACGTAGTGCGAGCCGATGAAACCGGCGCCGCCGGTGACGAGGACCCTCATCGCCCGCTCCGCCCGCCGGCGGTTTCCGGCGACGTCCCGGCGGGCGGCGGCGCCGACGGCGCGGTCGATCCCGCCCCGGCGACGAACCGGTCGAGCCGGCCGATCACCTCGGCCGGCGGCGGCATGGCGGCGATCTCGGCCGCCACGTCCGCGCTGGCCCGCCCGTAGTCTGGCCGGTCCAGCAGGTCACGCAGCGTGGACCGGACGGCCTCCGGGGTGACCTCGTCCATCGCCAGGCCGAGCCCCGCGCCGCGCCCGGAGACGATCCGGGCGTTGGGCCCACCCCCCACGCCGGGCGCCGGGATCAGACACTGCGGCACGCCCGCCACGAACGCCGTGTACATGCTGCTGAGGCCGCCGTGATGGATCAGCACGTCGCTCGTGGCCAGCAGGGGACGCAGCGGCACCCAGCCAACGAGCCGCGCGTGGCCGGGCAACGGCCGCGGCAACGCGGGCAGTTCGACATCACCGGTGGCGACGATCAGTTCGACCCCGAGGCCCGCGGTGCCCAGGATGATGTCCCGCAGCAGTTCGCCCCGCCCGTAGCTGGCGGGCAGGGAGCCCAGCGTGACCACGACCCGGCGCGTCCCGTCGCCCGGGCGCCGCAGCGCCCAGGCCGGCAGGGGGCCGGCGCCGTTGTAGGGCGAGGGGTGCATGCTCAGGGTGTGCGGGATCGTGTTCTCCTGCGGCGGGCCCTGCACGTGGTTGGCGAGCGAGGGCGCGCTGAGGTCGATCTGGAGGTCGGCCTCCCGCGGGCCGGACACCCCGAGCCGCCGGGCGAGCGGCTCCAGCTTCGCCAGCGCCGGCCCGAACGTGGGCCGGCGGATTCCCAGGTTGTGCAGGACGGCCGGGACGCCGAGGGCGCGCGCGGCGAGCAGCCCGGCGGGATGCGGGGGCGGATAGAGCACCGCGTCGGCCCGCCAGTCGCCGGCCGCTTCGAGCAGCCCGGGCAGCATGGCGGAGCCGACCTCGGCGAACGTCGCGCCGAAGTAGTCCACCAACTCGGCGTCGCTCTGCCGGCTGCCCCGGTCGGTCTCGTGCATGACCCGGGCCATCTCCTCGTAGGGCCGGGCCGACCGGCCGTCGTCCGTGGCGATGGCGGTGAGTCCCGCGGAGACGGCGGAGGACAGCCCCGCGCCACTGGTGGCGACCGCCACTTCGTGGCCGGCGGCGAGCGCCGCGTGGGCCAGCGGGACAAGGGGCAGCACATGGGAGCTGCCCGGGACAGTGGTGAAGAGATAGCGCATGCGTCTCCTTCCGGTGATGCGCCGGGTGCTGCGGGGGGAGGCCGGGAGGGACGGTCCGGGCGGCGCGCCGGCGGATCGCCCCCGGCCGGTCAGCCGGCGACGCCCGCCGACCGGGAGTGCACGGCCCGGAACGTGTTGGCCCACCGGCTCACCGCCAGCGCCCGCGCCCGTTCCCGCCCGCGCCGCACCGGCAGGGGGCGCTCGTCCTCGGGGAAGGTGTGGAAGGCCTCGTAGTCCTCCCTGCTGTCCCACTGGGCGTAGTTGACCAGGTAGGGGCCGTTCAGGCCGCGCAGCAGGGTGTGCGAACGGTAGCCGGGGCGGGTCGCCGTCCAGGCGTCGGGCCGGGCGAGCACGTCGACGAGTTCCTTCTGGTCCTCCGGCCGCGACTTCAGGACCATCAGCACCGTGAAGTCGTCGCGGTCGGGGGAGAACCGCACCGGCGGGCGTGCGTCCGGGTGCTGCTGGGAGAAGACGACCTCGGTCTGGATCAGCCAGAACTCGGTGGCCAGCCGCTGGAACTCCGGCACCGTGCGCCGCTGGAACTTCTGGCCGGCGTAACGCGCCTCCAGCGCGGCCCGGTCGCGCCACTGCACGATGTTGGCCGTGCCGGGCCGGCCGAGCCCCGCGTGCACGGTCGAGGAGACCCAGCCGGGATAGTCGGCGTTGTCGACGATGTCCCGCATCGCGTCGAGAATCGTCTCCTGGTTCTCCGGGCTGTCGGTGTCGAAGATGTTGAACACGTGCAGGAGGCCGTCGTTCAGGGACAGCTGGGGCATGGTCACGTCCTTCGTCGGGTGGCTCGGTGGCACGCGGAGGGCCGCCCCGGCGGCGCGTCCGCCGCCTGTCGGGACCGGCGTGGGGGCGTGGGGTCACTCCAGGCCGTCGGCGCGCCTGCTGTGGCGCACGACGGACATCAGGTACTGGCCGTAGGGGGATTTCTCGAGTCTGCGGCCGAGCCGGTAGCAGTCCTCCTCACTGATGAGGCCCATCCGCCAGGCGATCTCCTCGACGCAGGCGATGCGGATGTTCTGGCGCCGTTCCATCAGCTGCACGTACTGCGCGGCGGCGGTCAGCGCGTCGTGCGTCCCGGTGTCCAACCAGACGAAGCCGCGCCCCAGTTCGACCAGGCGCGCCTTCCCCCGGGCGAGGTAGACGCGGTTGACGTCGGTGATCTCCAGCTCACCGCGCTCGGAGGGTGCCAGGTCCCGGGCGATGTCGAGCACCTCGTTGTCGTAGAAGTACAGCCCGGTGACCGCCAGGTCGGACCGTGGCGCCGAGGGCTTCTCCTCCAGGCCGAGCAGCCGGCCGCGCCCGTCGGTGGTGGCGACCCCGTAGCGCTCCGGTTCGCGCACCGGGTAGCCGAAGAGGACGCAGCCGTCGATGTCACGGGCGTGGTCGTGCAGCATCGTGCTGAAGCCGGCGCCGTGGAAGAGGTTGTCGCCGAGGATCAGGGCCACCGGGTCGTTCCCGATGTGGCGGGCCGCGACACGGAACGCGTCCGCCACGCCGCGCGGTTTGTCCTGCTCCGCATAGCTCAGGGAGATGCCCAGGTCGGACCCGTCGCCGAGCAGCCTGCGGAAGCTGCCGACGTCCTCGGGCGAGGAGATGATCTGGATGTCCGTGACGCCGGCCAGCAGCAGCGTGGAGAGCGGGTAGTAGATCAACGGCTTGTCGTGGACCGACAGCATCTGCTTGGAGACGCCGAGGGTGATCGGGTACAGCCGCGTGCCGTGCCCGCCGGCGAGGATGACGCCCTTCATCGGCCTGCGGCCAGCCCGGGGGGCGGTGGCGGACGAGGGCGTGGCGGGCGCGGTGTCCGCCCGCGTCCCGTGCGTCGTGTCTGTCACAGGAACTCCTCGGAGGAAGCCGGGCGGGTGCCGCCCGGTGCCGCCGCCGGCGTGCCGAACCACCGGAGCAGCGCGTCGGCCAGCGCCGTCGAGGGGGCGTCGCCGGCCCAGGCGACGTGGCCGTCCGGGCGGATCAGGAAGGCCGCCGCCTCCGCCACGCCCGGCGCCGCCGCCGGGCCCGGCCGCGCGGTGACCACGTCCACGCGATCCGCCCACGGGCCGGCGCGCTCCGCCCAGCCGCACGCCCCGACACCCCCGCCAGCACGACCTCCGGCTCCGGCTCCGGCGAGGAGCAGCAGCGTGCCACGGCCGGCGCGCAGCGGCGCGCCCGTCACCCCGGTGCCGTCCGCCAGCGTCAACGGCAGGTGCGGGAACGCGGCACCCACCCACGGGTCGCGCGCCGCCGCGTCCGGGTCGTCCCCGTACCGGACGTCGAGGCCGGAGACCAGGCGGGCGAAATGACGCCGGGCGCCGGGCTCGCGGGCGATCAACTCGGACAGCACCGCACGCGGCGCCTCGGCTCGCGGGCCGCCGAGCAGCAGCAGCATCTGGGTCCTGACGCTGTCCTGCGTCCGGCGGCCCGCCGCGTGCCGCTCCTCGTGGTAGCTGTCCAGCAGGGCGTCGGGGGCGGGACCGATGACCGTGCGGGCGAGCTTCCAGCCGAGGTTCACGGCGTCGTGCAGCCCCAGGTTCAACGCCTGCCCCCCGACCGGGAGTTGCTGGTGCGCGGCATCCCCGGCCAACAGCACCCTGCCCTTCCGGTACGTGGCGGCCTGCCGGCACGCGTCGCCGAACGCGTGGGTCCACACCGGGGTCCCGGCCGTGATGTCCTCGCCCGTCACCCGCCGCCAGACGTCCGCGACCTCCGCGAAGTCCGGTGCCACGCCCCCGCGTCGCCGCACCGGCCGGTCGAAGGCGTGGACCATGACGCGGGTCGGCCCGGCACCGTTCCCCGCGGCGACGGCCAGCCCGTGCGGCCCCACCTCGAACCGCCGGTCCCGGATGGCGAGCCCAGCGACGTCGGCGGCCAGCAGCTCGCGCCGGGTGGGCGTCCCCTCGAAGGGGATGCCGACCAGGCGCCGCACCGTGCTGTCCTCGCCGTCGCAGCCCACCAGGTAGTGCGCCCGCAGCCGCAGCGCGCCCGCGGGGCCATCGGCCTCCGCGGTCACCGCGTCACCGTGGTCGGTCAGCCGCCGCAGCGTGTGCCCGGCGAGCAGCCGGGCACCCAGGGCCAGCGCCCAGCGCCTGAGCAGCGCCTCGGTGCGCGGCTGCGGCAGTTTCCACTGGCCCGAGTACGGCCCCGGCAGGGAGAGGTCCAGCCGGATGCCCCCGAAGTGGCCGTGGCCCAGGCGGGGCAGCGTGCGGAACGCGTCCTCTCCGCCCGCCCCGGTGCCCGCCGCCGTGTCGGCGGCGGCGCCGTCCAGGAACGACGCCAGGCCGCGGCTGGCGAGGATCTCCATCGTGCGGGCGTGGAGCGTGGTGGCCCGGGACTCCTCGCGCGGGGCCGCCCGTTGTTCGAGGACGGTGACCTCCGCGCCGCACCGCCGTAACTCCCCCGCGAGCAGCAGCCCCACCGGGCCCCCGCCGACCACGACGACGTCGGTGTCCGCGTCCGCCGCGCGGACCGGCGGCGACGGGACGGCCGGAGGGGCCCCGGCCGGCCGGTCAGCGTTCGGCGCCATGGGGCTGGTGCAGCTGCTCGGCGTAGGCCTTGGCGTGGCCGAGGGTGGCCCGGCTGTTGGCGCTCAGGGCGCCGTGCACGTAGGCGCGGGCATCCTCGACGGTGGCGTCCTCCCCGAGCACGGCGGCGATGTTGGCGGTCTCCAGCACCACGGTGTGCTGCGACGTGACGGTCAGCGGCCCGTCGCCCGGCGTCGCCCCCGCGGGGCGCACCTCCCAGTACCCGGTGTGCAGCGCGAGCAGCTTGGGCAGCGTGACCTGCTTGTAGGCGATCCGGCTGTGCGGAAGGCACACCCGGTGCGACACGGTGGTGTGCGTGCTGCCGTCCCTGGCGCGCGTGTCCATCTCCAGGGTCTGGAGGCCGGGCGAGTCCTCGGTGAGCCGCACGGAGGACACGTGGGGCAGCCGCTCGGGCCACCGGTCCGCCTCGTTGAGGAAGTCGTAGACGTCCCTGGCCGAACCCGCAACCGAGACGCTGTCCTCGAACGAGAACGTCCGCTCCGAGGCAGCCGCGGCCCGTTCGACGTTCGTCTTCAACGCCGCCAGCTCCGACCGCGAGTTGCGGTCCACCGCCTCGTCGATCCAGGCCAGCCCCTCGGGGTCGTCGTCGATCGCCCGGTAGTCGTGCAGCAGCCTGACCCGCGAGCCCGAGCCGCCCCGCGCCTCGATCACCCAGGCGCCGCCCATGGCGGCCACCGGGGGCGTGGAGACCTCCTGACGGAAGTCGACGCGCAGCGCCGCCCGGTCCAGGGTCCGGCGCGACGTCCAGTTCTTGGGCTCGCCGCCCGCGGTGGCCCAGATGCGGATGCGCTCCTGGCGGTCGTCGTGCTCCAGGCGGTCCACATAGATGGTGGGGGGAAAGACGCGCGGCCAGTTGCGCACGTCGGCGATCAGTTCGTAGACGGCCTCGGCCGGGGCGGAGACCTCGATCTCGTGCTCCGTCTCACGGGACGACGGCTGCGGCATGGTGCTCTCCTCCGGAAAGGTGCGGAGCGCGGGCCGGTCGGCGAAGGACCGCCCGCGGCGCTGGTGGGGGTGCCGTCCGGCGGTGCGCCGGGGGCGTGACGTCGGGTGCGGTGCCCGGGGCGGCGGCCTCAGAAGTTCCCCAGGCCACCGCAGACGTTGAGCGCCTGGGAGGTGATGGACGCGGCGGCGTCCGACACCAGGTAGCCCACCAGCCCGGCCACCTCCTCGGGCGTCGAGTAGCGGCCCAGCGGGATCTTGGCCTGGAACTTCTCCAGGATGGCGTCCTCGGTCGTGTCGTAGGCGGCGGCGTAGCCCTGCCGCACGCGTTGCGCCATCGGCGTCTCCACATAGCCGGGGCAGACGGCGTTGACCGTGATGCCGGTGCTCGCCAGCTCGTTGCCCACGGCCTTGGTGAAGCCGACCACGCCGTGTTTGGAGGCCGAGTACGGCGCACCGAGGACCACGCCCTGCTTGCCCGCGGTCGAGGCGATGTTGACGATGCGGCCGCGGCTCTTGTGGCGCATGCCGCCCGCGTTGAGCACCGCGCGGGTGACCCGGAAGACGCTGTTGAGGTTGGTGTCGATCACCGCGTGCCACAACTCGTCGCTGACGTCGGCGGTGACCCCGCCACCGCTGCGGCCGGCGTTGTTCACCAGGACGTCGATGGTGCCGTAACGCTCCACGGCGGCCCGCACGAACGCGGCGACGTCGCTGTCCGCCGTGACGTCCACGGCCTGGCCCTCGACGTCGAGCCCTTCGGCGCGCAGCTCCTCCACGGTCGCGGCGACGTTCTCCTTGGTGCGCGCCCCGATGAACACGCGGTGTCCCCGCGTCGCCAGCAACCGCGCGGTGGCCAGGCCTATCCCGCTGGTGGCACCGGTGACCAGGGCCGTCGGCTTGGGCACGTGCTCTTCCTCTCGCTCGTTGACCTGCGCTCGCTCGTCCTGCCGGGCGGACTCGTGCGGCATGGGACATCACTCTCCGCGGTGGGATCGGTGTCAGCGGTGGGATCGGTGGGATCGGAGGGCGGCGGACCGGACCTGCCGGTGGCACGGGCAGGCCGCGTCGTCCGGGAAGCTCCGGGGGCGTGCGGGGGCGTGCGGGGAGGTCAGCCGTCGAGTCCGGCGTTGACCGCGTCGATGAGCACGCGCGGCGTGACGACCTCGATATCGAGGACCTCCTCGCCCAGCGCCACCTGGTACTCGCGCTCGATGAGGGAGGCGGTCTCCATCAGCGCCAGGGAGTCGTAACCGAGCGCCGCCAAGCCCTGGTCGAGGATGTCGCCGTCGAGGTCGACCGACTCGTCGCTGCCCGCCCCCTCGCGCAGGATGCGGCGGACATCGTCGAGAGTGAAGGTCTCCGTGGCCATGTCGTGTCCTTTCACTGGAAGGCGGAATCCACCGCTGTGCCCCGCGGCCAGGCGGCCCCGGGGGCGCCGGGTGCGGCGGGACGGAGCGGTCGCCGGCCTCACGGACCGGCAGCCGGCTCGGGGCCGGCCCGCAGCACCACGGCCGAGTTGAAGCCGCCCTGGCCACGCGCCAGCACCACGGCGGTGCGCGGCTCGGCGGGCCGCGGGGAGACGACCAGGTCCAGGTCGTATCCGGGGTCGGCGGTGACGTGCACGGTGGGCGGGATCACGTTCTCGGCCATGGCGAGCAGGGCGGTGGCCACGTCGAGCGGCGCGCCGCCGGCCCCGAGCCGGCCGGTCATCGTCTTGGGCGCCGTGACCGGCACACCGCCCCGGCCGAAGACGCCGCCCACGGCCTCGGCCTCGACGCGGTCCAGCTCCGGCAGCCCCGCCGCGTCGGCGAACACGACATCGACGTCCCCCGGCGACACCGAGGCGTCGTCGAGGGCCAGCTCGATCGCCCGCCCGAGCCCCGGCGCCCGGTCACTGCCGGGCCTGGGGTCGAACGTCGCCCCGTAGCCCGCCAGTTCGCCGTAGCATCGGGCACCGCGGCGCCGCGCCTGGTCCGCGTCCTCAAGCACCAGGATCGCGCCCCCCTCGCCCGGCACATGACCGCGCGCCCGGGCGTCGAACGGCAGGTACGCCTGGTCCGGCCGGCTGCTCGTGGACAGCCGACCGCCGGCCAGCTGGGCGACCCAGCCCCACGGGCACAACAGCGCGTCCACCGCGCCCGAGACGATCACCGGAGTGCCCTTGCGAATCTGCCGCCTGGCCTGGGCGAGGGCGTCCAGTCCGCCGGCGTGGTCGCTGACGACCACGCCACTCGGGCCGCGCAGACCGTGCCTGATGGCGATCTGGCCGGTGTTGACGGCGTAGAACCAGGCGAAGGACTGGTAGGCACTGACGTGCTTGCCGCCCTTGCTCCACAGTTTGCGCAGCTCGTTCTGTCCGAACTCGAAGCCGCCGGCCGAACTCGCGGTCATGACGCCCAGGTCGTAGGCGGGCCGCTCGTCCGTGCGCAGCCCGGCATCGGCCAGCGCCCAGTCCGCCGCCGCGAGGGAGAGCTGGGTCACCCGGTCGGTCTGCGGGAGCAACCGGTTGGGCAGCGCACGCGCCGCGTCGAAGTCCGCGATCTGCCCCGCGAGCCGCGCCGGGTACGGGCTGGCGTCGAACCGGCTGATGGGCGCGATCGCGTTGCGGCCCGACGTGACGGACGCCCAGTGGTCGCGCCGTCCGAGGCCGCTGGGAGCGGCGACGCCGAGACCCGTCACCATCACCGCCGTCATGCTCCCTCCCGGTCCGGCCGGGCCAGCACCACGGCGCTCTGGAAGCCGCCGAAGCCGCTGCCGACGCTGAGCACCACGTCGACGGGCTGGTCCCGGGCGACCAGGGGGGTGTAGTCGAGGTCGCACTCGGGGTCGGGATCGTGCAGGTTCGCGGTGGGCGGCACCACGTGGTGCTCCATGGCCAGCAGGGAGGCCGCGATCTCGATCGAGCCGATCGCGCCGAGCGAGTGCCCCACCATGGACTTGATGGAGCTGATGGGCGTCCGGTAGGCGTGGTCGCCCAGACTCCGCTTGAACGCGTTCGTCTCGTGGCGGTCGTTCTGCTTGGTGCCGGAACCGTGCGCGTTGACGTAGTCGACGTCGCGCGGGTTCAGCCGCGCCTCGTCGAGCGCGACCCGGATGGCCTCCGCCATCTCGCGGCCGTCGGGCCGCAGACCGGTCATGTGGTACGCGTTGCTGCGGGTGGCGTACCCGGCGAGTTCGCCGTAGATGTGCGCGCCGCGACGACGGGCACGGTCGAGCTCCTCCAGGACGAACACCGCGGCGCCCTCGCCGAGCACGAAGCCGTTGCGCGAGCGGTCGAACGGCCGGGAGGCGGTCTCCGGCTCGTCGTTGCGTGGCGTGGTGGCCTTGATGGCGTCGAAGCAGGCGACCGTGATGGGCGAGATCGGGGCGTCGGACGAGCCGGCGACCATGATGTCGGCGCTGCCCTCCCTGATCAGCTCGGCGGCGTACCCGACCGAGTCGATGCCGGAGGTGCACCCGGTGGAGATCACCGTGTTGGGCCCCTCGGCGCCGACGGCCCACGCCACTTCGGCGGAGAACGAGCTGGGCACCAGGTAGTCGTAGAGGTGCGGCACGGCGTAGCGGTGGTCGACCAGCTCCAACTGCCCGCCGTCGCTCACGACCCGGTACTCCTGGTCGAGCCCCATGGTCGCGCCGACCGCGCTGCCGACGGTGACGCCGACCCGGTGGCTGTCGACCGAGTCGAGATCGAGCCCGGAGTCGCCGACCGCGGCGCGAGCGGCCACCACGGCGAACTGGGCGGCGCGGTCCATGCGCCGGATCTCCTGCGGGCTCAGCCCGTGCGCCTCCGGGTCGAAGTCGACCTCGGCGGCCACCCGCGAACGGAAGGCGGAGGCGTCGAAGAGGCTGATGGTCCGGGTGGCGGTGATGCCCTCGGCCAGCAGGTTCCAGAACTCCTTGGTGCCCACGCCGCCGGGGGCCAGCACGCCGATGCCGGTGATGGCCACCCGCCGCCCGGTCACGCCCGGGCCTCCCAACGGTAGAAGCGGTCCGCCACGGCGTCCGCCGGGGAGCGCCACGTCGCCGGGTCGTAGGCCGCGATGTGCGGCTTGAGGTCCTCGCTGATGCGGACGAACCGCTCGTCGGCCTTGGCGTCCTCTATCCGGGCCGTGCCGTCGTCCGAGTCGAAGTCCTGGAGGTGGAAGTACAGTCCGCGGAACGAGAAGAGCTGGCGACGGCGGGTGCCCATGCGGTGGGGCATGTCCGTCGCGTCGAAGGAGCCGAAGAGCTCGGCGACCTGCTCCTGACTGGCCCCTGGCGCCAGGCGGGCGACGATCAGCGTGCTGTGCATGCGCGGAGACTCCTTTCAGAACCGGCCGACGGGCCGGCTGTCGGAGAGAGCTGGACGGGCACGTGTCGAGGGGTGCGGAATGGCGTGCGGTCGGGCGGTGGGGGTGGACGGGATCGCGGTGACGCCGGGCATGGTGTCGCCCGCGGCGCCTGCCGGTGATCCCCCACCCGCCGTGCGGGCCGTACGCGGCGTTCGGCACCGCCGCGCGCTCCCCCCACGGGATGCCCAACAGCTTCCGGGTACCGGCCGTGAGGCGGCAAGGCACGCCGAGTCAGGAGTCGGCGAGGTTCCCGTTGCGCGCGATGAACCGGCTCGGGGAAGTCGCGGTCAAACCCGCGGTGGCACAGCGCCGCGTCAACTTATGGTCAAGGGAGTGTCAGAAAGGGGGGTCGGCCGACCGGCCGGGGAGGGCGCGCCGCGACACGCAGCGGTACCCGGGACGCGTGGGAAGCCGGCACGCCGGGGCGCCGGCGCGACGCGTCGGCGGAAGCGGTCGCCCGCGCGCACCGCCCGGCACCGCCGCGCACCGCGAAGCGGGCACGAACGGGCGGCGGGCGACGCGGTCCGGGCAGCACGACCGGCGCCGGGAGCCGGGACCCCGGCGTACGACGGCCCGCCGGCGGCGGGGCCGAAAGGGTCAGCGCGGCAGGTAGCCGCGCAGGAAGGTCTGGACGCCCACCGTCACCAGGCGGTTGGTGACGTCGGCGGCCAGCGGCAGCGCGCCGTCGTAGGTGCGGTCCCTGATCTCGCCCGAGACGAGGTACGTGAAGTGGATCGCGGCCTGCCGCGGATCGTCCATGACCAGCCGCCCCTCGTCCGCCAACTCCTGGAAACGGTCGGCCAGCGCGGACTGCACCCGCCGCGGGCCGACTTCCTCCCAGGCCCGCAGGAGACCCGGCGGGAGATGCTCGATCTCCGCCCGCAGTTGACGCACCAGGGCGAAGTGCGAGGCGAAGGTGTCCAGGGGGGCGACCCACGCCTTGCCGAAGTCGATGAGGTCGAGCTCCAGGTCGGTCACCTTGTGCAGCCAGCGGTCGACGATGTCGAGTTGGACCCGGAGGATCTCCTTCGACCCCTCCTGGACGACCAGACGGAAGAGTTCCGCCTTGCCGCCGGGGAAGTGGTTGTAGATGGTTCGGGTGGACACCCCCGCCGCGTTCGCGATCGCACCGATACTGGCACGCGTGTAACCATCGCCACCGAACACCGTACGCGCGCCACGGATGATGGCCTCGCGCTTCTCAACCAGCCCTCGCCCCAACGGAGACTTCTCCCTTCCCGTGCCGTGACGTAACATCCCAGTGGGGGCATTGCCACGACCCTTGCATCGATTGCAATATACATTGCACTATGAAAGTTGTGACCAGCCCGGTTCACGGCTGGACGTGCGCGGCCAACGCCGACTCGCGCACTCGACGGACACCCCGTTGGCCGCCACGGCGACGGGGGCCACCGCAGACCAACAGGCACACGTGTGGAAGCACGACGAAACGGGACAAGAAGCGCACGTGCGAGGGCAGACCGGAAGCGGCACTTCGTCACAACACATCTGTCACGCACTCGCTTCGCACGAGCTGTCGGGGCGCATCTCTTCCCGGTGACAGCGGCTGAGCACACTTCTCACCATTTTCGGCCCCTTCGATGACGCCGCCCACCCGGCGGCTCGACGGGCAGGGACGGGGACTGTCTGTGAGGCATGAACTGATGGACACGGCAACGACAGAGACGACCCATACTCATCCCGACGAACTCCCGCCGTGGAACTGGCGGACGGAACACGCGACCTGGCACATTTTAGTCGTCGAGAGCGACCAAACCGCCGCCGAGGAACTGACCCACGGTTTACGGCACAACGGCCACGCCGTCACCCGGGTCGGCACCGGCTGCGAAGCCGTGCGCGCCTGCACCGAAGTGGACGTCGTCCTGCTCAGGCTGGAGCTCCCCGACTTCGACGGACTGGCGGTCTGCCGGGGCATCCGTTCCGTGAGCGACGTCCCGGTGATCGCCGTGACCGAACGGGGCAGCGAACTCGACTGTGTACTCGGCCTCCAAGCGGGTGCTGACGACTACCTGGTCCAGCCGTACGGACTGCGCGAACTGATCGCCCGCATCGACGCGGTGATGCGGCGCGCCCGCAGCGTACCAGCCACCGAGCCCGTCATCTGCCGGGGGGCGCTCAAGGTGGACGCGACCACCCGCCAGGTGACCGTCAACGGGGTCGAAGTCGACCTGACGCGCAAGGAGTTCGACCTCCTGTACCTGCTCGCCTCGCACCCCGACACGGTCATCCCCCGCAAACAGCTGATGCAGAAGGTGTGGGACGGCTCCTGGTCGCGCCGCACCGTCGACACGCATGTGAGCGGCCTGCGCAACAAGTTGGGGTCGAGCGACTGGATCATCACCGTGCGCGGCGTCGGCTTCCGACTCGGGCACGCGTAACGCGCCCCCCACGGGACGTCAGCCGCCACGAACCGTTCGAAGCGCGCCCCTTCGGCATGGTCGCCGGCGCGCAGTGCCTCTGCAGACTGGTGGGTCAGTGCCTCCTCGGGGGCGCTGTGTCGGTCCGCGCGTCGTGGATGACGCCGGAGGGGCGGGCGGTGTAGGGCGCGGTGGGGGTGGTGGACCGGTGCCTGGTCCAGCCGGCCACGTCGGCTCGGCGTCACGCCTGCTAACGGGCTCGGCCGGTCGGGGACCACCAGCGGATCAGCCGCGAGGAGGCCACCGCGTGGCCGACGAGAACGGCAGCGACCGTCAGGGAGATCAGCGCGTTGCTCAGGCCGCCGTGGTTTCGCTCCCACATAAAGACCACATAGGGGTGAATGCCACACACCAGGCCACCCGCCAGGCCGTGGCTGAGCCAGGTCGCGACGTCCAACCCCTTGAAAGGAAACGGATAGCGCTTGCGTGGCGCGATGACGGCGCGCAACACGAGTGAGACGAATCCCGACGTCAGCACCACGATCATGAGATCGCGCGGCGAGCCGGCTCCCCCGGATTGCTCTGACAGCGCGGTGAGCAGGCTCCCACACTCGAAGGCGAGCACGAAGGCGACGAAGGCCGCCAGCCAGACCCGCCCGCTGGGCATCGACGGCCATGACCGGTTCCACAGCCCCACCAGCACACCGGACACGGCCAACGCGATCAGGAACTCCTCCCACGGGTACGGCGCAAACAACACATAGCCGTTCGCCACCAACGACCCCGGCAACACCATGACGATCCCGGCCACCGCCGCCTTCACCACCGTCCGACGCCCTGGCCCCCTCGCTGGCGGAACCGGGCGGCTCGGCATCGGCTGTGTGAACCTGGGCGGGGCCGGCCCCCGCGTGACCGGGCCGGTACCCGAGAACGCTGCCCCGGGCACCGACTCGGTCGGCAACGCGGCCAGACGCTCCCGGACGGCCCTCGCACTGGCCGGCCGGTCGGCCGGGCGCTTGGCCAACAGACCGAGGACGAGCGCGTCCCAGCCGGCCGGCAGCCCCGGTCGCAGAGCGCTGGGTGGAACGGGCAGGCTCTCGATATGCATGCGCAGCACGACGTGGGCCCGCCCGTTGACGAACGGCGGATACCCCGTCAGCAGCTCGTACAGCAGACAACCGAGCGAGTACAGGTCGGATCGCTGATCGACATCCGCAGCACCCTCCGCCTGTTCCGGCGACATGTAAGCGGGCGTCCCCAACGTGGCACCCGTATGGGTCAGCCGTGTCAACTCCGCCGTCTCACCCAGGAAGCGCGCGATCCCGAAGTCCAGGACCACCGCCCGCCCCTCCTCGTCGACAAGGACGTTCGCCGGCTTCAGGTCCCTGTGCACGATGCCCGTGTGATGTGCGGTCGTCAGTGCCCGGCACAGGTTGCTTCCCCAGCGGGTGATCTCCCACAGCTCGAGTGGCTGGCTGGGTGTGGGGGTGAGTGGCCGACCCTGGACATGTTTCATCACCGGGTAGAGCAGTTGCCG